>JAFZSP010000017.1 GCA_017619335.1 Bacteroidaceae bacterium | reverse complement strand
TAATTCATAATTATGAAACTGAAGAGTCTCTTATTACTGTCCCTGTTGGTAGCCACTCCGTTGTCTGCCAAGGAATTCGTGGCCAACACTGATGTGCTGAAGGTTAATAACCGCCCGGTGGAGAAGGAACGTCTGTTCCGCTCCGATGCCGTGGAGAAACAGATTAAGGAAATCGTCAAGCTGCTGACCAACCAGCGCCTCGCCTGGATGTTTGTCAACTGCTATCCCAACACCATCGATACCACCGTCCACTACACCGAGAAGGACGAGCAGGGTCTGCCAGACACCTTTGTTTATACGGGTGACATCCATGCCATGTGGCTGCGTGACAGCGGTGCACAGGTGTTCCCCTACGTGAAACTGGCTCCCAAGGACAAGCACCTCCAGAACATGCTGGCCGGCGTCATCCTGAGGCAGTTGAAGTGCATCAATATCGATCCATACGCCAACGCCTTCAACAAGGAACCCAATCCCAACGGCAGCTGGATGAAGGACCTGACAGCGATGACTCCGATGCTGCACGAGCGCAAGTGGGAAATCGACTCCCTGTGCTATGTCCTGCGTTTGGCCTACGAGTACTGGACCGTCACTGGTGACACCAGCGTCTTCGGCGACAGCTGGATTCAGGCCGTGCAGAACATCCTCGCCACCTTCCGTGACCAGCAGCGCAAGGACGGCAACAAGGGCAAGTACCGCTTCCAGCGTCGCACGGAGCGTCAGTTGGACACCATGAACAACGATGGTTGGGGCGCTCCCGTGAAGCCCGTGGGACTCATCGCCAGTGCCTTCCGTCCCAGTGACGATGCCACCACGCTGCTCTTTCTTATTCCTTCCAACTTCATGGCCGTCACCCAGTTGCGCCACGCTGCCGAGATTCTGACGAAGGTCAACCAACGTGCCGACCTCGCTCGCGAGTGCAGCGACCTGGCAGAGGAGGTGCATCAGGCACTGAACAAGTATGCCATCAATATTCATCCCAAATACGGTCCTATCTATGCTTTCGAGGTCGATGGCTTCGGCAACCAGATGCTGATGGATGATGCCAATGTGCCCTCCCTGTTGGCTATGGCCTACTTGGGCGATGTTCCCGCCAGCGATCCCATCTACCAGAACACCCGTCGCTTTGTCTGGAGCGAGGACAACCCCTATTTCTTCCGCGGCAAGGCCGGAGAGGGAATCGGCGGTCCCCACATCGGACACGATATGCCTTGGCCCATGAGTATCATGATGAAAGCCTTCACCAGCACCGACGATGCCGAGATCAAGGCTTGCATAGAGATGCTGATGAAGACCGACGCCGGCAAGGGTTTCATGCACGAGAGCTTCCACAAGGATGATGCCACCAAATACACCCGCGACTGGTTTGCCTGGCAGAACACCCTCTTCGGAGAACTCATCATCAAACTTGTCAACGACGGAAAACTGGATATCCTCAATAGCATCACGCTTTAATTCTCGACATTCAGAAAATGCTATATCCTTTATTATTTGAAGACAATCTTCATGAACTCGTGTGGGGCGGCACTAAGTTGAAGCCCCTGAAAGGTCTGAAGGCCGACAGCCAGCCCATTGGCGAGAGTTGGGAAATCAGCGATATCAAGGAAAGCCCCTCAGTGGTCAAGAACGGATCACTGAAGGGGCAAACCCTTGGAAGCCTCATTGCACAGTATGGTGCAGAACTCCTGGGAGAGCGCATCTTCCAGCGTCACGGCACCGAGTTCCCGCTGTTGGTCAAGTTCATCGATGCTGCCCACGACCTGAGTATCCAGGTGCATCCGAATGATGATCTCTCCCGTGCCCGTCACGGCAAGTTGGGCAAGACTGAGATGTGGTATGTCATGCATGCCGACGAGGGTGCCTCGCTGCTGTCGGGACTGCGCGAACCGCTCACTCCCGAGGAGTATGAGCGTCGTGTGCAGGACGGCACCATTGTGGATGCTTTGGCTCGTCACGAGGTGCATGAGGGTGACGTCTTTTTCATCCCTGCTGGCCGCATTCATGCCATCTGCGGAGGCATCATGGTCTGTGAGATTCAGCAGAGTTCAGATGTCACCTACCGCCTCTTTGACTATCACCGTTTAGGGCTTGACGGCAAGCCGCGCGAGTTGCACACCGAGTTGGCTAAGGACGCTATTGACTACCGAGTCCTGCCTGAGTACCGCACACATTACGAGATTCCGTCCCTCGGTGCTGTCACGGTGGCAGACTGTGACTACTTCACCGTCAACGTTGTGAAGGTGGATCCTGCCTGCGCTTGCCAGCGTGACTTGAAGGAATTCAGTAGCTTCGTTACCCTTTCCTGTCTCACCGGTACAGCGCTCATCACCGATGGCGATGAGACGGTCACGTTGCCCACGGGTTTCTCCTGTCTCATTCCTGCCTCCTGCGCCGACTTCACCATCCGTCCCGCCGACGAACAGCCTGTCCGTCTGCTGGAAGCCTGGGCCAAATGACCATTCAAACAGTACACGACATGAGACGCAGCCCCTCTTCATTATTTGTTTGTTTACTTTTCACCCTTTCACTCTGCACTTCTACTGCCGATGCTCAGTTGCAGGAGGGGCACACCTATCGTCTGCAGCCCGTCACCAACGCTGCACTCAACCTATTCCCGGAGAACGCCTCTTTGGATGCTTCCACACCCATCGTCCTTTGGGAACAGACCGATGTGCCCGCTGAGCAGTGGGAGGTGGGGCGTCTGGGATTCCACTATACCTTCCAGAATACCTACACTCGTTACTTCCTTTCCGTATCTAATAATAGTGTCGGTTCCACCACTCGTCAGGCTCGCAACGCCTCCACGGCCCGTTGGCAACTGGAGGTTGTGGATGAGGCTGCCCTCATCTATCGTCTCATTCCGGCAGCCGGTTCTGCTTGTCTGCAGGCTTCGGCCTCGGGCGTTCAGCCCACTTTGGCGAAAGTCGTTGACGACAACCAACAGCAGCTCTGGCAGTTTGTGGAAGTGGAGCCGCAGGCGGTCTTTGACTCTGTGATGCAGCGTGCCATGATAGACCTCTATCTGGATCGCTTCCTGCAGAAGATAGACTCCCGCCGAGCCACCTTCATCCGTGGTAGTTGGGGCGAAAGTGAACAGTTAGAAGTGTTGTTGGATGCCTACGAAGCCACCCGGGACGACAAGTACCTCAGTGATGCCATCCACGTTTATAATTTCTTTAACGCCAACGTGGGCAGCAACTGGCTTCGCCTTGTCTATTCCGATAATTATAAGTGGTACGGCCATGACTTCAATGATGACGTGATGTGGCAGATCATCGCCACAGCCCGCCTCGGCTGGCTCTCCGGTCAAGACAAATACACGAAGGCCGCCCGTCAGAACTTTGATGCCATCTGGGACCGTGCGTATATTCCTTTTACGGGTCTCATGCGTTGGGCCGAACAATCTGGTGACCCCTACGGCACCAACTCCTGCATCGCCGGTCCCACGGAGGTGGCGGCCTGCTATCTTGCGATGTCAGGTGCCGGAGAAAAATACTATGAAAAGGCACGTGACCTTTATGCGGCACAGCGTTACCGTCTGACCAATATGAACACCGGACAGGTCTATGATGCCTGTGTGTGGAATCCCGAGACCCAGAAAGTCAAGAGCCTCAACGACTGGGCTTCCACCTACAATCAGGGCACCTTCCTCGGCGCAGCCACCATGCTCTATCTGCATTATGGTGACGAGCAGTACCTGGCCGACGCCCAGAAAGTGATGGAATACACCGTCAAGAACCTCTGTAATCGTCAAGGCATCATCAACGCTTGTCAGGTCAACGACGGCGACCTCTGTGGCTTCAAGGGCATCTTGATGCGCTACGTCCGTCGTTTCGTCACCGAGGCAGGACAGACCCAGTATCAGGAGTGGTTGGCCAAGAACGCCTTCCACGCCTACAACAATCGTTCGCCACAAGGCGTCACCACATCCAGCTGGCTTAAAAAATCCACTAATGACGTGGCCACCAACGCTTTTAGTTGTTCTTGTGCCGCATCCGCTGCTGCTGCCGTTGTCTTCTCGAAGGAAGAAACAGGCATCCAGCCTGTTCCTGACGAAGGCTACCGCATCGGGCGGCAGACCTCGTCACCCCTCCAGTGCTACGACCTCTCCGGCCGTCCCACGCCGCTCACTCATGGCACCCTCATCTTGGGGCGCAGAAAAGTCATGATACGTTGAACCCAATCGCTCATCAAATATTTGTCAAATTAAATACTTATTCCTATGAAAAAGAATCTCCTTTGGATGTTCGCCGCCATCCTTTTCTGCGGCAGTCCTGCGCTTGCACAAGTGGAGCCGGGCACATTGAGTATCATTCCCAAGCTGGGTTTCCTGGGAGCCACCCTCACCCACCAGCCAGACTTGGAAGTTGCAGAAGATGTGGACCTCAGTACCACATTATGCCCAGGCTTCCTCATCGGGGCAGATGTGGATTACCAGGTGAATGACTTTTTAAGTCTCTCTGCCGGTCTCAACTACACTCGTCAGGGCGGTAAATGGAAGGACTTCCGTCGTCCTCAGATAGAAATCAAAGACGTGCAGATGATACTCGGCTATGTGAACCTGCCCGTGATGGCTAATGTCTATCTGTTCAAGGGCTTCGCCGTCAAGGCCGGTGTCCAACTGAGCTACTTGACCAACGCCAACTCTCAGTACAAACTCATTTGGCACGTGCCGAATATGCCTGTCGAAGAACGAAAATATGACCAGAGCATCATGAGCGAATGTAATAAGTTCGACTTCTCTATTCCCTTCGGCTTGTCGTATGAGGTTGGTGACCAAATCATTCTGGATGCTCGCTATAATTTTGGACTCTCCCGCCTGAACAAGGAGAAAGACCCCGATGGCGATCCCTGCAACCGTTATTTCCTCTTCACCGTTGGTTATCGATTCCCTCTCAACTAATATTCACAAACACAGTCTAACAAACTCATGAAACGCTTTACTCTTTCTCTGTTGACCCTCTGTCTGTCTGCCACTGCCATGTGGGCACAGCCGCAGGGCTTCGGCGGCTTCCAGATGCCGCAGAACAATGCCACCTTCAAGGATCTGAACTATGCCGGCGACGATCTGGAAGCTCATCGGTTGGATATCTACCTTCCTGAAAAGAAGCAGGACAAGTACAAGGTAATCGTGGCCATCTATGGCAGTGCCTGGTTCTCTAATAATATGAAGGTAATAACCTTCATGTCATTAGGTAAGCCACTGGTGGATGCCGGCTTTGCCGTCGTCAGCATCAACCACCGTTCCAGCGGTGACGCCAAGTTCCCCGCACAGATTCAGGACGTGAAGGCAGCGCTGCGCTTTATCCGCGCCAATGCAGACAAGTACCAGCTGGACACCACCTTCGTCGGCATCACGGGCTTCTCCAGTGGTGGTCATCTCTCAGCACTCGCTGGCGTCACCAACGGGATGAAGACACGCACCGTCGGCAGCACCACCGTTGACTTGGAAGGCACCGTCGGCGGCAACCTGGAGCACAGCAGCCGCGTGGATGCAGTGGTCGATTGGTTCGGTCCAGTTGACATGGCACACATGGAAAACTGTGAGACCGTGAAGGACGAGAAGTCTCCGGAGGCTGCTCTCATTGGTGGAGCGCCCAAAGATAATCCCGACCTCATCGCACTCATCAGCCCCATCACCTACGTCAGTCCCCAGTGTCCGCCGTTCCTGGTCTTCCATGGACAGGCCGACAACGTGGTGCCCCACTGCCAGGGCGAGAATTTCTCTAAGGCCCTGAAAGAAGCCGGCCGGTTGGAAGAGTTCATCAGTGTCCCCGACGGCCAGCACGGTCCTGTGACCTTCAACGAGCAGACCTTCCGCCGCATGACTGATTTCTTCCTGAAACAGGCAAAATAAGTCAAAGTACCGAGCCGTGAAACATTACACAGACCTCTTTCTCGATTTTGACGATACGCTGTATGACACCCACGGCAACGCGGATATTGCCCTGCACGAGCTCTTCGCTGCGCTGGGCCTGGAACGTTATTTCCCGAAGCCCGAAGTGTTCTATGAAGAGTATTGGCGCGCCAATATCGATTTGTGGTCTCGTTATGCCCGCGGCGAAATCACCCGTGATTACCTGATAGTGGAACGCTTCCGTTATCCGCTGAGCTTTGGACAAGGTTTGGAGGTGACGGAAGCTTACTGCCGTGAGGCTGGTGACCTGTTCCTGGACTTCTGTTCCAACAAACCCGGCTTGGTGGCTGGTGCCCGTGAATTGATGGATCACCTGCGTGACGGCGGCTACAAGCTGCACATGTGCAGCAACGGTTTTCACGAGGTGCAGTACAAGAAACTGCGTGCCTGCGGTCTCTTTGACTATTTCAGTACCATTATTCTCAGCGAGGATGCGGGTTACAACAAACCGTCTCCGCAGTTCTTTGACTATGCGTTCCGCGTGTCCGGCGCGCAGCGGGAAACCACCCTCATGATTGGTGACAATTTCACGACCGACATCCTCGGGGCCAAGCAGGCCGGCTTGGATACGGCTTATTTCAATCGTTTTCCCGACTACCCGGCGCCCGAACCCGTGACGTTCGAGGTTACATCACTACTACAATTGAAGGAACTTCTCTGAGGTTCCTTCAATTGTTGTTGGACGGGTTCCTGTTCAGCTGATGTTGCTCCAGTCGATGTCATTTTTGTTGAGGTCTCGCAGGTGGGCCCACATGGCAGCATTTTCCGGCAGGTTCTGCTGCGGGTCCTCGTCCAGAATCTCGTTGGCTGTGTCACGGGCCAGCTGCACGAGCTGTCCGTCCCGCGCCAGGTTGGCGATGTGCAGGTCAAAGGCCACACCACTCTGCTGCGTACCTTCCAGGTCTCCAGGGCCTCGGAACTTCAGGTCCGCTTCGGCAATTTCAAAACCGTCGTTGGTCTCGCACATGATTTCTATGCGTTGCTTGGTCTCCTGGGAGAGCTGGTATTTGGTGACGAGGATGCAGTAACTCTGTTCGGCACCGCGTCCCACACGCCCTCTGAGCTGGTGCAGCTGTGCCAGGCCGAAACGTTCGGCGTTCTGAATCACCATCACCGAGGCATTGGGCACGTTCACGCCCACCTCTATCACCGTGGTGGCCACCAGAATCTGTGTCTCTCCGCGCACGAATTTCTCCATTTCCACATCTTTCTCCGATGACTTCATCTGTCCGTGAACCTTGGAAATCCGCAAGTCGGGGAAAGCACGGCAGAGTTCCTCATAACCGTTCTGCAAGTCTTGCAAGTCCATCTTCTCGCTTTCCTTGATCAGTGGATAGACCACATAAACTTGCCGTCCTTTCTGGATTTCTGTACGCATTCCACGGTAAAGGCTCTCGGAGCGCTCCTCCCAGAAGTGGCGTGTCTCAATGGGCTTGCGGCCCGGCGGCAGTTCGTCAATGATGGAGACGTCCAGGTCGCCGTAGAGTGTCATGGCCAACGTGCGGGGAATAGGGGTGGCAGTCATCACGAGCACGTGTGGCGGGATGGTGTTTTTCTTCCAGAGCCGTGCGCGCTGGGCTACACCGAAGCGGTGCTGTTCATCGATGACCACCAGCCCGAGCCGGGAAAACTCCACCGTGTCTTCCAGCACGGCGTGGGTGCCGATGAGAATGTGCACCGTTCCCGCGCGCGTACCTTCTAATATAGGTGTACGTTTCTTCTTGCCCTTGACGGCGCCTGTCAGCAGTTCCACACGGACGGGCATATCTTTCAGGAACTCGCGGAAGGTGACGTAATGCTGCTCGGCCAGGATCTCGGTGGGCGCCATGAGGCAAGCCTGATAACCATTGTCCAGGGCAATGAGCATCGTCATCAGTGCCACGAGGGTCTTCCCGCTGCCCACATCGCCTTGCAGCAGGCGGTTCATCTGTTTTCCGCTGCCCATATCTTTTCGCATCTCCCGAATGACACGTTTCTGGGCGCCAGTGAGCTCAAAGGGCAGATAATCATGGTAAAACGTATTGAAGAGCGTGCCGACGACGGAAAAAATGTGACCGTGAACCTGCTGCTGCCGTTGTCGGGTGTAGCGCAGGATATTCAGCTGGATGAAGAACAGCTCCTCAAACTTCTGACGATAGGTGGCGCGGCGCAGGGCGTCGGAAGTCTCGGGATAGTGCAGGTCCCGCAGGGACTGTCCCAGCGGAACCAGGCAGAGTCGCTGGAGAAGGGTGGGAGGGAGGTATTCGCGGAACTCGGCCGTGTTGATGCGTGTAAAGAGCGTGCCGGTGAAACGTTCGATGCTGCGGCTGTTCAGACCCGCCTTCTTCATGCGCTCAGTGGTGTTGTAATAGGGCTGGAGTCCCATCTTTCCCAATTGCAGCGTGTCTGCCGCATCAATATCCGGGTGAGGGATGTTGATGCGTCCGTTGAAGACGTTGGGTCGCCCGAAGACGATGTATGACTTCCCGATGAGGTAGCTCTTCTTGATCCACTTGAAGGTTCCTTTCTGGAACCACACCAGGTCTATCAGATCCAGACCGTCGGTGAAGTGGGCGATGAGACGGCGTTTGCGTCCGGTGCCTTCTTCCTCGTAACTGAGGATTTCTCCCCTGACCTGCACGAAAGGCATATCCGCCGTCAACTCATGAATGTAATACAATCGTGAGCGGTCAATGTGTTTGTAGGGGAAATAGTACAGCAAGTCCTTGAACGTCGTGATACCGAGTTCTTTTTCCAGCACTTGTGCACGTTGTGGCCCCACGCCTGGCAGGTATGTAATAGGTGTTAAGACATCCATTGCGCCTGCAAAATTAAGGAAAAACATTCAAAAACGTACACACAGAGGCACAAAAAGTGCGTTTTGACGAGAAAGTTGTGAAGAATTAGACGTTTTTGTCCCTCTTTTCTGTGAAGAAAGTGTATCTTTGCACCGCAAAATCATCAAATCCTGCCTTTTTATCAAATGGACAGACGACATTTTCTCAGAAACCTCGGACTGATGGGCGGCGGTGCACTCGCGGCCACCAGCCCCTGGCTCTCCACGTTTGCTTCTGTGGAGGACACGGCCCATGAGCGTTGCCGCATCGGTTTCATCGGTCCGGGCTCCCGCGGACGGTTCCTCCTGGGCTTCCTGGCCGAGAACCCCAAATGTGAAGTGGTGGCTTTGGCAGATATCTATCAGCCCTCCCTGGACGAAGCCCTGAAGATCACCCCCTCGGCCAAGACCTATAAGGATTACCGCCAACTTCTGGAGGACAAATCCATTGACGGCGTTGTCATTGCCACGCCGCTGAACACCCACTACCAGATGGCGATGGATGCCTTTGACGCCGGCAAACACGTCTATTGTGAGAAGGCACTGGCCTACACGATGGAAGAAACGCTCTCCATGTATCGTCGTCACCGCGAGACCGGCCGCGTCTTCTTCACGGGTCAGCAGCGTCTCTTTGACCCACGTTATATCAAGGCGATGGAGTTGGTGCATCAGGGACTCTTCGGCGATATCAATGCCATTCATGCTTTCTGGAACCGCAATGCAGACTGGCGACGTGACGTCCCGTCTCCCGAGTTGGAACGCCTCATCAACTGGCGACTGTATAAAGAATCCTCCAAGGGCCTCATGACGGAGTTGGCCTGCCACCAGCTGCAAGTCGGCACGTGGGCACTGGGCAAACTGCCCACCCGTGTGATGGGTAGCGGTGCCATCACCCACTGGAAAGACGGCCGCGAGGTTTATGACAACATCCACTGTATCTATGAGTTTGATGACGGTCGCCAAATGACGTATGCCTCTGTCATCAGCAACAAGTTCTACGGTCTGGAGGAACAGATCCTCGGCAACCTTGGCACGGTGGAACCCGAGCGCGGCAAGTACTATTTTGAGAACTATGGTCCCGCCCCTGCTCCCGCCTTTGTGCAGATGCTGATGGAGTGGGAGGATAAGATCTGGGGCGCCAACACCTTTGCCGGCAGCAGCTGGGATCCCGAGGTGGCTCGCAACAACCCAGGTGAATTTATCCTTGGCAAGGCTCCCGAAGTCGATGGCACTTCGCTGCTCGTAGAAGCGTTTGTGGAAGCCGTATGCACCGGAAAGCAACCACCGCGCATCGCTGAGGAAGGTTACTATGCCACCCAACTCTGCCTCATTGGTCACGAAGCCATCGTCCAGGGCCAACCCCTTGCCTTCCCCGAGGAAATGAAGATTGACTATGCCCCCTACGGCACGAAGGGGAGTTGAAAATTATACATTATACATTATCAATTATATATTGCTTCAATGCCCTACTTCTACCTCCCTTCCCGTCGCCTCCGCAAAGAGCTGCTCTCCCTGCTCGTATGCTTCATCATAGCCGTAGGTCTCAACGTCTATGCCATCATTCACTATGATGCTCCCATCTCCGAACTGTGGACGTCCATTCTTTATGTTCTGGAAGCCACGGCTGTCCTTTACGTCGTGTGGATTCTCCTGCGCTTGCTCATTTATGGCTTCCTCTGCCTTATAGGCCGCAAACCCAAGAGCCATCACCACCATCGTTATATTATTCGACGTAGCCATCACTCCCATCACTCCCATTAACCCCATCCCTCCCATTCTTCATTGTTCATTTTTCACTGTTCATTATTCATTAAAACAATATGACTTCCCGCAGACATTTTCTCAAGACCATGGGTGCCAGCGTCGCCGGCCTGGCACTCGGCGGTGTGCCCGCTCTGGCTTCTGCCGCCACCCCTAACCTCATGACCTCCCGCGAGACCGCCGACGCCAAGAAAGACAAGGTGAAAGTCGCCTTCATCGGTATCGGTAACCGCGGTGAGCAGGACTTTGAAGACTTCCTCAACACCGGAATGGTCGAGGTCACAGCCCTCTGTGACGTGGATCTGGACGGCAAACAGTGCCAAAAAGTCCTGGGTCAGTACCTGAAAGTCAAGCGTTATCGAGACTTCCGCGAGCTCTTTGAAAAAGGAGCCAACGACTTCGAGGCCGTTGTGGCTGCTGTGCCGGACCACATTCACTTCCCCATTGCCATGATGGCGCTGGCCCACGGCAAGCACATCTACTTGGAGAAACCGATGGTGCGCACCTTCCACGAGGCCGAACTGCTGATGCAGATGGCGCGCCGTCATCCCGAACTGGCCACACAGGTGGGCAACCAGGGACACTCCGAGGCCAACTACTTCCAGTTCAAGGCTTGGCAGGAGGCTGGTATCATCAAGGATGTCACCGCCGTCACTGCCCACATGAACAACAGCCGTCGCTGGCATCGCTTTGACCCGAATATCAAACACTTGCCCGATGCTGAACCCCTGCCCGCAGGGATGGATTGGGACACATGGCTCGGTGCTTCACAGTGGCACGACTACTCAGAGAAATACCATCAAGGCGAGTGGCGTTCGTGGTATGATTTCGGAATGGGCGCGCTCGGAGACTGGGGCGCACACATCCTCGACACTGTCCACGAGTTCCTGAATCTGGGTCTGCCCTACGAGGTCACGCTGCTCAACCAGAAGGCGCACAATGACTTCTTCTTCCCCTACAGTTCCACGATTCTTTTCCGCTTTGGTGCCCGAGGCAATATGCCGCCCGTAGATATCACTTGGTACGACGGTCTGGACAACCTCCCGCCCCTGCCCGCTGGTTACGGCGGTTCGGAATACAACGCCAATATTCCCTCCACCAACCAGGGTGACACGCCCCGCGCCAAGATCAATCCCGGAAAAATCATCTACACGCGCGACCTTATATTTAAAGGTGGTAGCCACGGGAGCACCCTCAGCATCATCCCCGAAGAGAAAGCCCGCGAGATGCTGAGCCGTCTGCCCGAGGTTCCCAAGAGCCCCAGCAACCACCAGCAGAACTTCCTGCTTGCCTGCATGGGACGGGAGAAGACACGCTCTCCGTTCGAGATCAACGGTGTTCTCTCCCAGGTCTTCTGCCTCGGTGTCATTGCCCAGCGCCTGAACGCCCAGCTCTTCTTCGACCCCCGCACCAAGCAGTTCACCAACAACGCCTTCGCCAACGCCCTCCTCGCCGGCGGCCTCCCGCCCCGCAAAGGATGGGAAGAGTTCTATTCATTGAAATGAATAATGAACAATGAATAATGGACAATGGACAATGAACAATGAACAATGAATTATGAGTAATAACCTCCAAACAATGAAAAAGCTCCTTCTTCTTTTCGTTGCGATGTCATCGCAACTCCTCCTTTCCCTCCCACTTTCCGCCCAATCCTGGACTCCCCTCTTTAATGGAAAGAACCTCAAAGGTTGGGTACAGCGCGGCGGCAAAGCCGACTACAAAGTGGAGAACGGCACCATCGTGGGTTACTCCAAGGTCAACACCGACAACTCCTTTCTCTGCACCAAGGAGAACTACGGTGACTTCATCCTTGAGTTTGAATTCCTCGTGGATGATGCCCTCAACTCCGGTGTACAGCTCCGCAGCCACAGCAGCAAGGACTATCAGAACGGGCGTGTTCACGGTTATCAGTTTGAGATTGACCCCAGCCAGCGTGCCTGGACAGGTGGCATTTATGACGAGGCCCGCCGCGGGTGGCTCTATCCACTCATCAAGAACGTGCCCGCCCAGACGGCTTTCAAGAACAATGAATGGAACCAGGTCCGCATCGAAGCTGTGGGTAGCCGCATCCGCACTTGGGTGAATGGCATCAACTGTGCCGACCTCATCGACGACGTTGACGCCAGCGGTTTCATCGCCCTGCAGGTACACTCCATTGGTAACGACGCCTCCAAGGCTGGCAAGACCATCGCCTGGCGCAACCTTCGCATCTGCACCCAGGATCCCGCCCGTTATGCCACCCCCGGGTCCGGCCCCCAGGTTTTCGCCAAGGACAACACCCTCTCTCCCCGCGAGCAAGCCGAGGGTTGGAAGCTCCTTTGGGACGGCAAGACCACCAACGGCTGGCGCGGTGCCCGCCTTGACGTCTTCCCCGAGAAAGGCTGGAGCATCCAGAACGGTGAACTCATCGTTCACAAGGCTGGCGGCGGTGAAAGCACCAATGGCGGAGACATCGTCACCACCCGCAAGTACCGCAACTTTATGCTCTCCGTGGATTTCCGCATCACCAATGGCGCCAACAGCGGCATCAAATATTTCGTGGATCCCGGGATGAACAAGGGTGAGGGCTCTGCCATCGGCTGTGAGTTCCAGATCCTTGACGATGAGCGTCATCCTGACGCCAAACTGGGCGTGAAGGGCAACCGCAAACTGGGTTCCCTCTACGACCTTATCCCTGCTCCCGACCAGAAGCCCTTCCACATCGGTGTCTGGAACACCGCCCTCGTCATCGTCCGGGACAAGCACGTGGAGCACTGGCTCAACGGTACCAAGCTCCTCGAGTACAACCGCGACGACCAGGAGTGGAACGCCCTCGTTGCCTACAGCAAATACAAGAACTGGCCCAACTTCGGCAATGCCCCCGAAGGTCACATTCTCCTTCAGGACCACGGTGACGAAGTCCACTTCAAAAACATCAAAATCAAGGAACTGTAATTGCTTATTGTGCCTCGCGGTTCTCCGCGAGGCATTTTCTTCCTATGCCCCACCTCTTCCACTCCTTCACTCCCGCCAACCGCTACTACGCCTGGTTCACGGCCCTGCACACCCGTGTGGATGTGCTCCTTCAGGCGCCGCTGACAGAAGACGCGTTCCAGACCGTGGAAGACACCATTCGTGCCGAACTCTCCTCCGTGGAAAAGATGGGGAACCGCTTTGACCCCGATAGCGAACTCTCCCGTGCCGTCCGCGCCGCCTCCGCCGCTCCCTTCCCTCTCTCTCCCCCTCTCTTCTCCCTCCTCTCCCGCTGCCTGCAGGCCCACCGCGAGACCGGTGGTCTCTTTGACATCACCGTCAACTCCCCCGACTTCCGCCCCGGCCTCATTAATGAACTGGAACTTGTACCCTTCCCCAACAATCCTGGTGGAACTATGATTATTCACGGCGCCAGCTCCCTCCTCCTCGACCTCTCCGGCATCCTGAAAGGTTATGCCTTGGAGCGCCTGCGTCCCCTGCTGGCCTCCCGTGGCATCACCGACGCCCTCGTCAGCCTCGGCAACAGCTCCATCCTCTCACTCGGCAACAACCCCTCCGATATACCACCCGGTCACTGCCTCACCACCTCCGGCAACGCCTCTTCCACTCGTCGCCACATCCGCAATCCCCTCACTGGCGAATTCGTCACGGGACAACGCACCGTCTCTGTCATCACAGCCGATGGCATCGAGGGAGAAATCCTTGCCACCACCCGCTTCATTCAGGAAGCATAACGTGCGTCGCTGCACATCCCCTCCTGAACAAATGATCATCCCTGTTCATTTGTGCTTTTGCTCTCAATAAATAAATTATTTTGTTTGAAAAACACTACACTCTACACTAAATTGGTGGGGACAGTGTAGAGTGTAGTGTTTCCTAAAGAAAATAATTTTTTTTGGCACACTTTCATCTGCTTTTTGGGCGACACCTTTCAGGGTCGATTCATTCATTGCGTCTGCTGAACGCTTAAGCGAGTGGGGCTGGCCCCTTGGCCTCGGTCGTCCAGCCCTTCGGGCTCAGTCGTATAAAGGCAAAGGCACTTTCCTTTATTCGAAAGTGCCTTTGCCTTTATACGACTGAGCTTTTGCGACCAGAGGTGCGAGGCGGGGGGTCGAATCACTCTCTCCCAACAAGAAAAGGAGTCCCGTGCGGACTCCTTTCTAAGCGGAGAGAGAGGGTGGCATCGAAGGAAAAGATTGATTACTCAAGTTTCGCAAGTAATGCCGTAGGCATTTGATAGGGGTTCTTCAAGTGTGAAGCGTCGCAGAGCGCCGAGCGGCCAGCCATTTTAATGGCTGGTAATGTGTCAGTTAATGGAATGCGTGCCGTAGGTACGCGATAAGGATCTGTTGTCGCGTACCTAAAGGCACGCGTTTTCCTCGCCATTGCATACCAGCCAATGAATTGGCTGGCTACCCTTATC
>JAFZSP010000016.1 GCA_017619335.1 Bacteroidaceae bacterium | reverse complement strand
TTATGAAATATCAAAGCATTATAGGTAGGGAAGAGGAGATTGCGACACTGGAACGGCTGTATAAATCGCAGAAGTCGGAATTCATCGCAATCTATGGTCGCAGACGCATTGGAAAATCGTATCTCGTGAGCGAGGTGTACGGGAAGAAGATTGTGTTTACTGCTGTGGGCACGTATATGAAGGTGGAGGATGAGGAGCTGGAGGACGAGAAGGTGTATGAGACGTACCGACGGATTCAGCTGGATCACTTCTATGACGCTTTGCTGTTGGCAGGTCTGCCGGAACAGGATGCCAAACCGAGTTGCTGGCGGGAGGCTTTCGTGATGCTTAGGAAACTGCTGGCGGGAATTAAGAAGAGGCGGATGGTTGTGGTGATTGACGAGCTGCCTTGGCTGGCCGGTCCCCAGTCGTCGGAAATGATTTCGGAACTGGGGTATTTCTGGAACTCGTGGGGCGGCAAGCAGCGGAACATCGTGATGGTGGTGTTGGGATCGGCCACGAGTTGGATGCTGGACAATGTGATTGATGACTATGGCGGATTGCATGGCCGGTTGACGGAAACAATCAAACTGAGGCCTTTCACACTGGCGGAATGCGAGCGGTATTACAAGAAGCACGGGTTCAGGCTGTCGCGCTATGAGATGTGTGTGGGGTATATGGCACTGGGAGGCGTGCCTTACTATCTGGACAAGTTGCGTAACGACCAGACGATGACGGAGAACCTGGACCGCATTTTCTTTGCTGACGAGAAGATCCATCAAGAGTTTAAGGATGTGTATGCGGGATTGTATCAGAAGAAGGAACGGTATATAGATATTGTGAAGGCATTGGGCAGCCAGTTCTACGGGATGACTCAGAAGGAGATTGTGGACGCCATCAAGGTGAAAAGTGGCGGGACGCTGAGCAAGCATCTGAAGAACCTGCTGGAGTCGGGCGTGGTGAGACAGTATCCGCGATACGGCAAGGAACGGGTGGAGCAGGTGTACCAGCTGACGGATTTCTTCTCGCTGTTCTACCTGCGGTTTGTGCAGGGGAATGCAACGAGGAAAGGGATGTGGAGCAGTATCCACGGCACGGGGACGTTTTTCGCCTGGGCGGGCGACACGTTTGAACTGTTGGCTATCCAGCATCTGGAGCAGTTGCAGGATGCATTGCGGATTGCCTCGGTGGACAGGAATTACTGTTGGCGAGGACTGGCCCCTGATGGTCATACGGCACAGATTGACCTGGTGATGGAGAGTAAGGCCAGTCAGACGGATTTTTTGTGCGAGATGAAGTTCTCGATGGGGAAGTTTAGCGTGACGCTGGAGGATGAGAAGGAGATACTGCACCGGCTGTCAGCCTTTGAGGCCAGCAAGATGCACCATCCTTCGCAGTCGATCCAGGTGGTTCTGGTGACAACGATGGGTCTGGCGCGAGGCGAGCATGCGGGAGTGGTTCACCGAGTGGTGACGTTGGAAGATTTGTTTAAATAAATCGTTTGAAAGTCAGCGAAAAGGGGTAATATTGTGGCTTTTTCGCTGAGTTTTAAGGAGAGATAATGAGGGCTGGCGCTGTATGGCATCGGCCTTTTTTTTAGAGCGTATGAAGGAAAAATGTGCTTGAAAGTGGTCGCAAAAGGGGAGTTTTTGGTGCTTCAGCGACCGGTTTGAAGTGTTAACTGTTAACGCGAAACGGGAGAAAAAAGTTAAATTGTTAAATTGTTAAAATGTTAAACGAGGGGCTGATGCTAACGCATCGGCTCTTTGTCGTTTTAATCAGGGCCGCAGATGTGTTGGTCGCCCCTGGCGCCCATCTCTTCTGCTGGCCTGTCGGCAGTTGACCTTCGGTCTTCCTCCTTCGCGCCTCGGCAGTGTCCAAGCGAGCTTGTCACTGCTCTCAGCTTGGCGTCGGTTGAACGCAACGTGTCGCTGCCCTACGGGCGAGCCTACTCACGCTCGGGATAGCTCATGCGAGCATGGCTCTCCGCTCGCTTACTCGCAGCCGTGACCTTCGGTCCACTTCCGTCGCGACTCGGCAAAGATTGAAAGCAAGCTTTCATCTCTGCTCTCGCTGCTCCGTCAGTTCGACAAGAATTCGGAGAAGTGGGCATACGTGCTCCAGGCGGACCTGTACAACAAGCTCTCGCAGAGCAAGGTGATTCAGGAGGCGGCTCTGCGCAGCGGCATAGCCAAGGGTGCCATCAACGCGGCTTGGGATGCTATCGGCGAGGTGATCAAGGCGTGGGCTACGGAAGGCCACTCGGTGGCGGTTCCCGGACTGGGCACCATGCGATTCGGCCTGCGCAGCAAGAGCATCGCGGACGTGAACAAGGTAGGCAGCGACCTCATCACTACCCGTCGCGTCATCTTCACTCCCAACGTGGAGATTAAGGAGGAGCTGGCGAAGACCTCTATCAACATCACCTGCTACGACCGCAATGGCGACATTGTGAAGCGCGTGACCTCCAGCGATGACGGCACCGTGGAGGATCCGGAGGGTGGTGATGATCCTTCGACAGGCTCAGGACAGGCTAACGGTGGCGGTGATCCTTCGACCGGAGGCTCAGGACAGGCTAGTGGCGGTGATTCTGGCAGCGGCTCTGGCAATAGCGGCTCTGGTTCCGTGACCCCGACCGTGAATGCTCCTAACTTCAGCGGAGCTACCCAGTTTGAGGAGACTACTCAGGTGAGCATGACCGGCCCGACTGGCTCTGAGATCCACTACACCCTGGATGGCACCGTGCCTACCGCTGAGAGCACCCTGTACGAGGGCCCTATCACCCTGAGTGAAACCACGACCGTGAAGGCCATCGCTATCAAGGATGGTGTGAGCTCTGCAGTGACCACCCGCACCTACACCAAGGGCGGTAACGCCGGTGGTGGAGAAGGATCTGGTGACATGGAATAAGCGAGTATAGCTTATAGCTTAGGAGCTTACGGCTTAGAAGGGAATTTTGGGGTCGGCCTCCTGTGT
>JAFZSP010000015.1 GCA_017619335.1 Bacteroidaceae bacterium | reverse complement strand
TGTTCTCCACCTCGGTGGTGGTGGTGAGCTGGCCGCCAGGCTGGAGGCCTTCATAGAGAACGGGGGTGAGGCCGGAGCGTCCGGCATAGATGGCAGCTGTGTAGCCGGCGGGGCCGCTGCCGATGATGAGAAGCTTGATGTGTTCCATTATGTTAATTCATAATTCACAATTCATAATTCATAATGACCATTCATCTGAGGTCAATGACCTCAATGTCTGGGTATTCTGCGGCGGGGAAAGTGAAGGTGGAGGCGGGGAGCGTCTGGTCGGCCTGGAAGGAAAGGATGGAGAGACGCATCCAGTTGCCGTCCCGCTTGGCGCGCAGGCAGAGCGGGTTGTTGGTGCCCTGTTCCACATCCACGTATATCTCGCTGAAGGCCGCTTTCTTGTTCTTGGCTTTCAGATGGACCTCGTAGGTAGGTTTGCCGCGGAGGGAGGACTTGCGCAGTTTGAGACTGTAGCCTTTCTTGTATATATTAATTAAGGTGGAGGGGTTCATGGCAGCCTGTTCCTCTTCTGTCGGCTCTGTGATGTTTACTTCTCCAGAGCCTTTCAGCATGGACCATTGTGTTCGTCCGTCGTACCATGTTGTCATGTCGGGTGTCGTCATCTGGAACTTGCGTCCGCTGATGAGCAGCGTGCCTGTGGTCTCGCTTTCTGGGGCCGCTCCCTGGTATTGAGTGGCCTTGAACTGTGCCGTGACGTCGCCGCTGGCTGTCATGCGTGCGGCGGTGGCATCCAGGATATCTCTGGCACTCTGAGCATAGGCTGTGAGGGTGAGAAAAGTAGTGAGTATGAAAGAGAAAAATGTCCTGTTCATGATGGAAATGTTAGAAATTCGGCACAAAGATAACCCATAACAGCGAGAAAGCTGCTATGGGTTGACTCTTTTTTGTATGGAAAGGGCGTTTTTTAAAGATTTTTAGCCGAGGTCGTTCAGCAGCATCTCCAAAGACATCTCATCCTGTATGAGAACTTCGCGCGGTTTGGAGCCTTGCGCGGGTCCCACGACGCCTGCTTTCTCCAGCTGGTCCATGAGTCGTCCGGCACGGTTGTAACCGATGGAGAACTTGCGCTGAATCATACTGGTGGAACCCTGCTGGCTGGTGACGATGAGCTTGGCCGCATCTGCAAACATCGGATCCAGGTTGTCCATATCCACATCGTTGGCACCGCCGCCGGCGTCTTCCATGGGTGGACGAGGCAGGGCGAAGGGATGTGTGTAGCTCTGCTGGCAGGCGATGAAGCTGCAAATCCGTTCCACCTCTGGCGTGTCCACGAAGGCACACTGCACACGAACGGGGTCGTTGCCGGCCAGGAAGAGCATGTCGCCCTTGCCCACCAACTGGTTGGCACCCGGGCGGTCAAGAATGGTGCGGGAGTCTATCATGGCACTGACTTTGAACGCCATGCGTGCAGGGAAGTTCGCCTTGATGGTACCTGTGATGATGTTGGTGGTGGGGCGTTGTGTGGCGATGATCATGTGGATTCCCACGGCGCGAGCCAACTGTGCAATGCGGGCAATGGGTAGTTCGATTTCCTTGCCGGCAGTCATGATGAGGTCGCCGAACTCATCGATGATAACTACGATGTAGGGCATGAACTTGTGACCGTGCTCGGGGTTGAGCTGGCGGTTCTTGAACTTCTCGTTGTACTCCTTGAGGTTGCGCGCGCGCGCTTTCTTTAAGAGGTCATAACGAGTATCCATTTCCACGCAGAGGCTCTTCAGCGTGTTGATGACTTTCTGGACGTCGGTGATGATGGGTTCGTCGTCTTCGTCTTCGATCTGTGCCAGGAAGTGATTGATGATGGGCGAGTAAATGCTGAACTCCACCTTCTTGGGGTCCACCATCACCAATTTCAACTCGGCAGGGTGCTTCTTGTAGAGCAGGGAAGTGATAATGGCATTGAGTCCCACGGACTTACCTTGTCCAGTGGCACCCGCCACCAACAGGTGCGGCATCTTTGCCAGGTCTGCCATATAGACCTCGTTGGTAATGGTCTTTCCCAGCGCCATTGGCAGTTCCATCGTCGTTTCCTGGAACTTCTTGCTGTTGAGGATGCTTTCCATGGAGACGATCTGCGGCTTGGCGTTTGGCACTTCGATGCCGATGGTTCCCTTGCCTGGTATAGGTGCAATGATTCGAATGCCCAGTGCTGCCAGCGAGAGGGCGATGTCGTCTTCCAGATTACGAATTTTGGATATGCGAACGCCTGGAGCGGGGGTGATCTCGTAGAGCGTAATCGTGGGTCCCACGGTGGCTCGGATGCTGGAGATTTCCACTCCGAAGCTGCGCAACACGGTGACAATCTGATCCTTGTTCTTCGTCTGCTCCTCCATATCAATATTGGCGTGGGCATCGATATCGTAGTGTTTCAGCAGTTCAAGGGTAGGGTAGCGGTAGTTCTCCAGATCCAGCTTGGGGTCGTATGGTTCCAGAGCCACTTTGCTCTCTTCATCCACAATTTCTTCTTCCACTGGTGGTTCTATGGTGAGCTCCACGCCCGTTTCTCCTGTCTTCACGGGTTGGGCTGCCTCTTCGCCTGTGGCGGCTGTGATCCACGATGTGTCTGTCTCTTGTGGCAGGCTGGCCACTGCTGCCACGGGAATGTCATCGTCTCCTTCTGTGGTAACAGCTACGATGGTGGTGCCCTTCTGCTTCTTGGGTACATCGGTAGGCATCGGGATGACAATGGCTTCCTCCTGACCATCAGCGTCTTTAGTGTCTTCTGCAGTGTCTGTTTCAGTGGCGTCTGCTTCTGCGTCTTCTGTGTCTTCTGCCTCTTCCTCAGTGCCTTCTTCATCATTCTTTTCCCGTTTCAGAGAAGGCATATTGATGGAGGGCAGATGACTCCCCAGGTCGCGTGCCAACTGCTTGGGATGCATCAAGCGTTTGAGGATACGGATGGTTTCTGTACTGAGGTAACACAGGTAGGCCAACAGTGTCAGCAGCAGGATGATGTAAGTGCCCACGGGGCCGGAGACGTTCTCCAGGAAATTCACCACATTGATGCCGTGGTAGCCGCCGGGACTGATGTAGCTGATGTCGGGGTTGTCCTCAAAAGTGCCCGTCAGGAAGAACGCAGCTGCCACGCTCACCCAGCAGAGCAGGAACGAGCAGTTGACGAACCATTTCCAGAGACGCACCCGAGTGGCTCCCGTGAGCTTCAGTGAAGCTGCCAAAAGGAAAATGGAGATGAAGAAAGACCCCAGACCAAAATTCTTTGTTATCCAGTAGTCGCTCCACCAGGCACCCAAGTAGCCAGCCCAGTTTTTGGCGGTGCCGATGTAGCCGCTCTGCAGCACTTTCTGGTCCTCACCACCCGTGAAGAGGTGGCTGACGAGACTGATGATGGTGAACACGGCGAGTGCCAACAACACGATGCCGCAGGCCATGCGGATGGCTTCGCTGCGCTTCAGGGGTTCGTCTTTGGAGCCTTTGATGGCTTCACCCATGTGCAGGCTTGAATCTTGAGTTTCTTCGACGGGTACACCACGTCGTTTATTGGCACCTTTTTGGGGTGTCTTAGGGGTCGTTCGTTTGCTCATTTGACGTTTCTAATCCTTTTTCGGGGGCAAAATTAAACAATTTCATTAACTTTTCCGCAATTCCTGCCATTTTTTTTTCAAAAAGAAGTACTTTTGCACCGCAAATTCCAAAAAATAGCTTCTTTTGACATCATTTCGTGAAGACTCTCTATACAAAATTTGACAAACAAGACATCAATAACCTGCCGAAAGTGCAGTTTGAAGGACGTGTCTTTGTCATTCAGAGCAAGAGTGAGGCACGCAAGGCAGTAAAGTACCTGCTGAGCTTCCCCCGGGTGGGCATTGACACAGAGACGCGGCCCAACTTCAAACCGGGTGCCATGCATCCTGTGGCACTGCTGCAGGTCTCCACCAGCGAGGCTTGTTTCCTCTTCCGTCTGAACCGCATCGGACTGCCCGACTGCCTCGTCCAACTGCTCACAGATGAACACACGCAGAAGGTGGGACTCTCCCTGCACGATGACTGGGCTCAACTCCGCCGCCGCACAGACTTTCAGCCTGTGAACTACATAGAACTGCAGGACTATGTGAAGCCATTAGGTATTCAGGACATGAGCCTGCAGAAGCTTTATGCCAACCTCTTCCACCAGAAGATTTCCAAGGCGCAACGCCTCACCAATTGGGAGGCCGATGTGCTCACAGAGCCACAGAAACGCTATGCCGCCACCGATGCTTGGGCCTGTCTGCGGCTCATGGAAGAGACGGATCGACTGCTCACTACCCAAGCGTTTGAACTGATAGACAATTCATAATTCACAATTATTTATGCCATCCATCATACATCTCAAACCCGGTAAAGACGACTCCCTGCGCCGCTTCCATCCGTGGATTTTCTCTGGCGCCATTCATCACATCGAAGGCAAGCCCCAGGAGGGCGATGTGGTGCGTGTCTGCACAGCCAATGGTGAATTCATCGCTGTTGGCCATTGGCAGATTGGCACTATTGCAGTTCGTGTGTTGTCTTTTGAAAACGAGAATATTGATACTTCTTTCTTCAAACAAAGGCTGAACGCAGCCTTGAATGTCCGTCGTAGCATCGGACTGGCCGACAATCCACAGAACGACACCTACCGTCTAGTTCATGGAGAGGGCGATAACCTGCCTGGACTGGTCATAGATATCTATGGTCCTACGGCTGTCGTGCAGGCACACAGCGTAGGGATGCACGTCTGTCGGCAACAGGTGGCAGAGGCGCTGAAAGATGTCATGGGCGACCGCCTACAGAACATCTTCTACAAGAGTGAGACCACGCTCCCCTTCAAGGCCGACTTGGGGCAGGAGAACGGATTCCTGTTGGGCGGCGATGCCAATGATGTGGCAATGGAGAATGGCCTGCGTTTCCACATCGACTGGCTGCGCGGACAGAAGACGGGTTTCTTCGTGGATCAGCGGGACAACCGCAGCCTGCTGGAACGTTATTCACGAGGGCGCTCGGTACTGAATATGTTCTGTTACACGGGCGGATTCTCTGTGTATGCTATGCGTGGCGGAGCCAAGCTGGTACACAGCGTGGACAGTTCTGCCAAAGCGGTGGATCTGGTCAATGACAACATCCGCCTGAACTTCCCGGATGACCCTCGCCACGAGGCATTTGCTGAGGATGCATTCCGTTTCCTCCAGCAGATGCAGCAGGATGCATACGACCTGATTATCCTGGATCCACCCGCCTTTGCCAAACACAAGGATGCACTACGTAATGCCCTGAAGGGCTACACGCGCCTCAATGCACGTGCTTTTGAGAAAATCCGCTCTGGCGGCATCCTCTTCACCTTCTCCTGCTCACAGGCTGTCAACAAGGACCAGTTCCGCATGGCTGTCTTCACCGCTGCAGCACAGAGCGGGCGCAGTGTTCGCATTCTGCATCAGTTGCATCAGCCCGCTGACCATCCTGTCAACATCTATCATCCCGAGGGTGAATACCTGAAGGGATTGGTGCTGTACGTGGAGTAGGGTACAACTCGTCTATTCCACTACTTTTCTTGATAGAAGTCAATTTCCGTGTTAATTCTGTTAACAATACATAGACTTTGTTTGCTGTGTATTGTTAAAAAAGGCAAATATTCCTCACTTTGAATGAGAAATAGTTGTGTGAACGCTTGCGCATATAAAATAATGTTGTACCTTTGCAACGTGTTTTTCATGGTATTAGATTTAAGGTTAATGAAAGAACGGTTGTCGTGAGACAACCGTCTTTTCGTTTATACCCCTGATACCAACTCGTCAGAGTTTCAGCAGCTGCTTGACCAGCGGGAGAACCGTGTGGTGCAAGACGCTGTCGTTCAGGTAGTGTTCGCCGTCAAAGAGTGCGAAGTGTTCAGAGCCGTAGGCTTTCTTGAACTGTGGCTGGCAGTTGACGCGCTTGTCGTTTTTGCCGAAGAGACCATAGACCAGTTCCTTGTCGGCAGGCGTAATACCTTCAAAGCAATGCTTCTCTAACTGGCGGAACTGTTCAATCATATCTTTATCCACTTTGAAGTCTTTGGAACCGTCTGCCCTGGGATTGCGAAAAGGTTTGCGTCCCAGTCCTCCGAAGGTGAGCAGACGTGCCATGCAGAACGAGGGGTTGACGAGTATGCGCAGGTGGCCCCGCAGCTGTTCGGCATACATGGCTCCCATGGAAGTGGCCACGATGAGGTCGGGCTGCAATTCCTCCACTGTCTGTCGGAGGAAGGTGATGGCTTCTGCCGGCATCACAGGAATGTCGGGAGCAGTGACTTGCACGCCGTGCTCAAAGAGGGCGTTGCGCATTGACGTGACTGTTCCGCTGGCACCGCTGCTGGCAAATCCGTGAAGGTAGAGGAGGAGAGGCATTGTGAATTATGAATTATGAATTACTCAACTTTCGCAAGTAATGCCGTAGGCATTTGATGGGGTTTGAAGGGTTTTATGCCGTAGGCATTTGATAGGGGTTCTTCAAGTGTGAAGCGTCGCAGAGCGCCGAGCGGCCAGCCAATTCATTGGCTGGTAAGGTGGTCGCCAATGGAACGCGTGCCGTAGGTACGCGATAAGGATCTGTTGTCGCGTACCTAAAGGCACGCGTTTTCCTCGCCATTGCATACCAGCCAATGAATT
>JAFZSP010000014.1 GCA_017619335.1 Bacteroidaceae bacterium | reverse complement strand
TTGGGGAACGCAGACAACAACAAACAAATTCTCTTCGCACTTCTTTTCTAAAGTCTGAATTGTCTTGACGGAAGTGAAGGTTTTTCCGGTACCTGTTGCCATCTCATAGAAATGCTGGTAGCCGTTTTCACAAAACTGTTTAATGGCATCTTCTTGATAAGAATAAAGTGTCTTCTTCCCTTTCGTTATGTGGCTGGAGATATAATTGTCTATTGCGGCTTCAAGAGTTTCACTCCTTTTATAGTAGTTTAAAAGCTCTTTTTCAACAGCTTCCGGGAAATCTATCACTACGACAGATTCTTCTTGGTCATTCCACAGACTATCAAAATAGCGTTGTTCGCTATCTATGAATTGTGAGGTAAATGCACTTTGCCAAGAATAATTCACTCGAATACTTTCTTGGTTGTGAACAAAAGCACGCTTGGTTTCATTTAATGAACCGTTAAAGTAAACTTTATTATCGCTCTCGTCAATGAAGATGCCGAATTTTTCATGAAAGATGCCCAAAGGCTGGTATGCAATCTTTATTGTCATTTTGCCTTCCGACAACATATTACAAATAATATCGAGTTGAGCCAACTCCTCGTCTGAAAGTTTCTTGTCTATTATTTCCTCTAATAATGATTTGGTAATATGTTCTTTATCCAAGCTGACACAAGCATCTATAAGTTCTGCATCTTCTTGTGAAATGTCAGGACTACAGATTAGATTTATTTGACCACCTTTGCGAACAAACCGAATTATTCCATCTATAGATAATGTTAATGAGTGCAATGAAAAGTAACCAGCAGCTCTATCCAACCTTATACTTTCTGAAAAGCAGGGCACATAAAAATCCTGATCAATAGAATCTTTATGAGTTCTATATATTGGTTGATATTTTCGTTTATTCAACATAGGCAACCATTTTAATAGTTCTTGATGAGCACCTCCGTCTGCTTCTTACGTTTTTCAGCATAAGCATTGATGAAGCGTGGAGCAAGTATTTTTTCGAAGAAATAACCCTCATAGAGAGTCTCGAAGTATGAAGTACCATCTGCATTAGTGCTGTCAGAGTTACTTAGCATCAGATGACAGCCTCTGCCTGTTAGTCTGTCGCAAAAAGTTTTCAATTCTACCTGTTCAGGATCGCCAAAGCCACTCTTGGAATACTGATTAAAGTTACATGAACCCATCAAAGGCCTGTAAGGAGGGTCTAAATAGATGAAGTTATACCCCTTGCCTAAATGCGAGATAATATGTTTGTAGTCCCCACATATAATGTCAACTTTTGTGAGTACTTCGTGGTCTGCCATGATGACCTCAGCGTTGCAAATCTTAGGTTTCTTGTAGCGTCCAAAGGGAACATTAAAGCTTCCACTTCCGTTCTCACGATACAAACCATTGAAACATGTGTGATTCAGGAAAATAAGGTAGGCCGCTCTTTGGTTTTCTGTCAGTAATGATGTATTATATTCATGGCGTACTTCATAGAAATATTGCCGCCTCTCATCCTCGTTCAATTTGTAGTACTTCTGTTCAAATGGTCGCAGGAGTTCTATCAATGACTCTGGATTATCTTTTACCAATTGGTAGCTCCGAATCAGGTCCATATTTATATCGTTAATCACGATGCGATGGATATTCGGATGTCTTGTCAGCATGTGGAACAGCATTGCACCACCGCCAACAAAAGGTTCTATATAAGTGACCTTAGTGTGGGTATCAAAGTCAGACGGCAGCCGAGTTTCCAAAAGATTTAGCAAATTACCTTTGCCGCCAGCCCATTTAACAAATGGCTTAGCATGTACCTGTCTTGCAGGCATTTCTCCAAATAAATCGATAGACTTATGATGAAGCATCGGTCTGAGAAACAAGTGCCGACTGATACCCAAGTGCCGACCGTTAGCAGGTTTGTAAGGTTGTTCTACGACAAACGAAAAACGGGGTATCCTACTGCTGCCGTTCCCCCTTGGGCCGTAGGATGCCTTACCAGTAGAACGAACAGAGTTTGATACCCACGTCGTATGTATATTAATTCACCCGTTAAGGTGTGCGTGAGGCTACAAGAGCCTCGGCACACCAACGGGAGTGGATATACCATACCCCGTGAGACACCTCTGCAAGTTGTCTTTGACTGGTAATTTGAATTTCCTACGTTCAAGGGTCAAAAACAAAGCGTTAGTGTCACTTTTCCAATATGTCGTGTCGCGCCCAACATCCCAAGGAGGTGGGTTAGACGCCGCAAAGATACAACAATTATCTGAAACTTTTCACTTCAGAGAGAAAAATACACATTATTTAACTATAGTTCTCCTCTTTTCAGCACTCGCGTATGAGTTAGGAGGGTGTTCTCAATGTTTCCTCCAGCTCATGTCGCAAAGAACTATTGAAAAGGAAGAGCGCAGCCTTCCAAAAGGACAGCAGCGTAACACTGATTCTGTCATCAAAACAGGAAAAAGCAGTGGAAAAGACGCTGAAATGACAGAAAAGTGAGGAAAATAATCATGTTTCTTGAAAAAAGTATCGGAAAAGTTTGGCAGCATCAATAAATTGTCGTTATTTTGCGGTCAAATAGATGGCAAAATGCCGTCAAAATGATAAAAAGAAAGGATTAGATTATGTCGCAGTCGGCAGTTACAGTTAGGTTAGACTCGCAGATGAAGTCTCAGTTTGACGAACTTTGTGAACAGTTTGGCATGAGTGCAAACACGGCTTTCAATATCTTTGTGAAAGCTGTCATCAGGAGTCGCAGCATTCCTTTTGCTATTAGGGTTAGCAGGCCAGCTGAGTCCAGTGCTCTGGATTTGTTTTTGCAGCAGCGCAGAGCAGTAGAGGCCAGTCAGGAAGCGGAACTGACACTTGAAGAAATCAATGCAGAGATATGTGCCGCAAGGGAAGAAAGACGTAAAAGACAAGAGTCCGTATGATATATGCAGTGATTGATACCAACGTCCTTGTATCTGCATTGATAACTCACCATCCGGACGCAGCTACTGCCAAAGTGGTGAGACTTCTTTTAGAGAAGACCTTTGTCCCGATTTTCAATGCAGACATCATTGCGGAATATGGAGATGTGCTTCATCGTCCAAAGTTTCCCATCCAGCGAGAGGTTGCCGATTCGCTTATTGCTCATATCATAGAGAATGGTGTGGAGGCATCAAGGGTGAATTCAATGGAGTCAATGCCCGATGAAGACGACAGAGTGTTTTATGAAGTTTCATTGAGTATGGATGAATCATTCCTTGTGACAGGCAATTTAAAGCATTATCCCAATTCGCCAAGAGTTATTTCTCCCTCTGATTTTGTCAATGTTCTTTGTGGCGAATTGATTGATACGGGAAAATAGCATGAACCCCATTTAGTGTAGAGTGTAGTGTTTCTTGAAGAAAAAAAGTTTTTTTGATGAGAAATGGTGACGGCAAGGTGACGGCATAGTCAAATTCATCAGAGAAAAAATGGAATTTGCCTTCCGGGGGCAAAGACGGTGGGGTCAGTGGCGGAAGTCTTTCTCGATGTAGGTGAAGGTGGTGTTGCCGATGGTGAATGAGCGGTCCTGATAGAGCCATGTGCAGCGACCGACGGGGAGGGACTGGCCGGCAGCGGTGACGCCGGGCTCCAAGGGGATGAGATAGAGGGCGTCCTGTTTCTTGCGAATCTCTGCATGCACGGGAGCCACCAATCCAATGATGTCCCAGGAGAGCTGGAGGTGGCAATCTACGGACTTGCCGATGGTGACGACACTGGTGGGGTCGGCAGCGAACCACTTGTAGAGGGCAATCTCCATGGTCTTCACGGGGCCTTCCACGCGCAGGAAGTAACGGTGGGAACGGGAGACGGGCTGTGCCACACAGATGGCCAGACCCACGGCGAAGACGAGGAAGCTGATGAGCAGGAAGACGCGGAAGTCTATGCGTGCATCCAAGATGAAGAAGGACCAGGCATGCATGGTCAGCAGGGCAATGACAGCTGCCAGGAGCAGACGGCGGAACTTCAGATGGATGCGGGTGTGGATGGTGCTGGCGTAGGCAATGATGAAGGCGGTCAGAATCCAGGGAATCCACTCCAGGAGGAAGAAGAAGGCCTCAAAACTAAAGACGGCTTCCACGCCCGCCGTGATGACGAACAGCATCATGGAACACAGTCCTGCCAGGATGGCGCGCAGGAGAATGGAGAGCCACTTGCGACGGACGTTGCGACTGTACATGGCCAGTGCGGCAAAGACCAGGGTGAGGAAGAAACTGATGAAGAGGCCGAAGGCCGGCAGCAGTTTCTCGTGCTCCGCAAACTCGTTGATATACTGCTGGCTATCTGCATCGGTTATCAGGTTCATCCAGCGCAGGATGTCCTCCAGAAGGGCAGAGGAAGAGAAATGGGCCCAGAGGAGGAAGGCGATCCAGGCGAGGAGTGCCGCGCCGATGGCTCCGAGCAGCCAGGGGAGATAGAAGGTGGCATTGCGGACGTCCAGGAGGTTGCGGTGATTATAGAAATGACTGCCCTCGGGACACTGCGAACCGAACTCGGGGCAGTGATAGTCGTTCTCGTCCCAGCAGTGCTTGTGCATGCTGTGACGGCACTTGACCACCACACGGTCTCCTTCCTGGAAGGGTGCCTTGCAGAGGTAACAGGTCTGGCTGAGCAAGTGGTTCTGGGTGCTCATGAGAGGCCCCCGATAGGTGACCACATGGTGACGCAGGAAGAGGCGGTAACGGATGAAGGGCACGAGGAACTGAAGAATCAGCCAGACGAGGGCCAAGATCAGGAACGCCAGGACACAACCCTGCACGATGACGAGTCCGATGGGCCGCCCGTGGACGATGACGGGATCATAGATGGTGCCCTTGCGAATCTGTGCCGTGACGCTGGAGACGAGGCTGTCTGCGGCGGTGGAGAAGAAGTCCAGGGTGAGGTGGTGGCGGTTGCCGCGATAGACCTTGTAGTCGGGATTAACGAAGTCAAACTCATAGGTGCAGACGTCCAAGCCGTGACGTCCGAAGAAGGCGTTCTTGATGGTCACCCAGTTGAAGCCGTGGAGGAAGAGGCCCTGATGGTTCTGGCAGAAGAGCTGCAGTATGCTGGCGGCGTTATCGTCCTGTGACTCAGCGTCCTGGTTCATGCTGACGTAGAAGGCTTCCACCGCGCCTGCATCGGGCAGCAGGAGCTGCTGCTGGAGGTCAAAGTGTTCGGAATCCATGGGGGCATCGTCGTCCAAATAGACCTGCTCATCGGAGAACACCACCAGAATCCGGCCTGCCGCCTGGTCCCACGGTGCCAGCCCAGATTCCATCGTCTGCTTCTGCTGAAGGATGGCGCGATAGAGGAACTTGTGGTCTGTCTCCTTCCGCTGGAAGTAATTGCGCATCACATAGTTGGTGGCCTGCAGGGGCGCAGAGATGCTGTCTCCATAGAAGAAGGAGACGTAGAGGTTCTCTGGACGGAAGCTGGTCAGCATCTCTGTCACAGCGGTGTGCTGGAGGTCTATGGCGGTCGGCGGCAGCGTGAGATCCACGAGGGCGAGCACGCTGATGCCCGAGGCGGCCAGCTTCTGTGCCTCGGTGTTGCGCACGGCAGTGAGCTGCGGCAGGAAGCGATGTTGCTGAATGCTGTTCACCGTCTCCTTGACGACGATGCGAACGGCGTTGCTGTCTGCGAGGTTGTAGGGGCCGACGTCGTTGACCATGCGTGTGGCCAGTGTGAAGGTCTTGTCATCTGGTGAGAAGTCCAGGCTGGTAACTTCCATAGCGGGTGCTTTCTCGTGCAGGAAGCCGGCCTCCTGCAGGAAGACATCCAATTCTTCTTGGGGAAGGCCCTGGTCACAGCCTGTCAGGCAAAGGGCCACAAGGGCGGATATGAATAATAGCTTCTTCATTCTACTATGATGAATAATTTTTCTCTTTGTATTTTAAATTCCCTCAAATCACCGGATACTGCCGGTCTGTCCCTTGCGGGAGCATATCCCTCAGTTTCTTGGCCTGCTGGCGCGCCTGCTTGGCGGCCTTGATTTTGGCAGTTATCATGCTGAAGAACATCAGTATCACCGCCACCGCAGCCGTTCCCAAGAGGTAGTCCTTGATGCGCGTGATCCAAGGCTGATAGACGGTTTGCTGTATCTTGTCGGACGCTGTCTTGAGGCTGATGTAGCGCTCCTGGAGCTTGTTCATCCTGTCCTGAAGGGCAGGAATGGCCTCTGCGGCTTTCTTGGCGGCATCATAATGGTTCTGAATCTCGGTGAAACGCAGTTGTTCCTGTCCCTTCAACTTATCTAAGCGTGCCGCCAACTGCTTGACAAGCGCCATCTTGGCGGTCGTCTCCACCAGTCGCCGATAGACGGTATCCTGTGAGGAGATGAAAGTCTCGGCGTCCCTGAAGTCCTTCAGCATCTGCTGTGCAGACTGCTGTTTCTCCAGACTTTCCTGCGCCGACTGCTTAGCCACCTGGATCTTGCCCACAATTTCCAGCAGGGTCTCGTCGCCTGCAATGTCCATCTGCTGTGCCTGACTGTAGAGTTGCCATTTGGCATCCAACTGTTTCAGGCGCTGCTCCATGCTCTTCAAGCTGTCCAACGAACTGTATTGAAGGTCTGAGGCCAGTCCCTGCCAGGCGTCCAGGAACAGCTGCAGACGGGACTGCATCTCCAGCAGATAGAGTTCGTCCTGTTCGGCAGGCGGTGTGCCCTGGGCAGACAGCAGGAGGGGCAGCACCAGCAGGAGAAGGGTGTAACGGATTCTGCTCATGGGCTAATGAATGGTTTTGTAATAATAGCGTTCTGCCTCGCGGAACACCTTGACGGCGCGGCGCTGCTCCTCGGTCTGCATCCCACGGATGCGTATCAGGGCGTTGGTGTCCTTGAGGATTTTGGCACACTGCGCTTTGATATCGCGCCGCTCAATCTCGTCGGTGGTGAGCAGCCATCGTCCCACGAGTTCGTCAATCTGGCGAGCGCGGCTGCAGATGTTGGTGGCATCGATGGTACCGCCTCCGACGGCCTCCTCTTCTGGGGTGAGGACAGGCGGGAGTTCCAGTTTACACTGCATCATGGAAATGGAATCCAGCAGAAGGTTGTAGCTGTCCCAGCTGCCCTGCAGGTCGGGACAGGCAGAAGTGACTGTGCGACGAGGGAACTGCTGGAGCAGGGTGTTCTGGGTCTTCTGGAAAAGCGTCATAGCCTCCTGTGAGGTGACTTTCCCGCCACCATACTTGGCACGGAAGGATTTGTAACTCTTCTGGAGGTCTGTCAAGCTCTGGGAGGCCGTCTGCAGGTCTGCCTCCAGTCCGAAACAAGGATTGCGACGGATGGCGACCTGGTATCTGGTGTTGAAGTCCCTGCCGCACAGCAGTTGCCACTTGTTGGTGTGCTTGGTGTCACGCTCCATCAGGAAGACGTCCCGCAGAGTGACGGTGACGACGCTCTGGTGGTTCTTGATGTCAAACTGCTGCTCGATGAAATCGTTGACCATCTGGAACTCAGCAGGACGGGGCAGGAGGCCTTCTGTGGTGAGCCACTGCCGGAAGATGTGCTTCCGACGGGGGTGACTGATGGTCTTGCGCAGCGGCTTGGAGAGGCGGAACTGCTGGTGGTCAGCTGCGGTGACCACGTAGGGGAAGCGTTCTGGACGGAGCCGCTTGTGACGCACCACCTGACGGTAGCGCGTGTCGTCCTGGAAGACGAAGAGGCTGCGGTAGGAGACGAGGGAGACAGTCAGCGTGTTGTTGGCCTCGTCAAACTGGAACTTCACCATCAGGTCGGTGTCCTTGGAGTCCTGCTGCAGGGTGAGGTGATCTGTGAACGGCTCGTCGGCAGAGACGCTCACCTGTTTGACGGTCTGCGCCTGCGACAACAGCGGCAGGCAGAGGGCCAAGAAACACATTGTCGCGTACCTAAAGGCACGCGTTTTCCCCGCCATTGCATACCAGCCATTGAAATGGCTGGCCGCCCTTATTACGCCCCTAAGGGGCTTTATATTAAAGCTTGTTAGCATACTTGCGATACTTCTATACAATAATCTATAAACTCTAAACTCTAAACTCTCAACTCTCCTCTCCTCACCCAGGCTGCCACCTGAAGGTCCTCGGGATAGGGCGGTTCCAGGGTGGCGTGAAAGGTCTCATAACGGAGGTAGGACGCCACACGGCGAACGCCCCAAAGGAGGTCGGTATAGGTGTCGGCCATATTGATGCAGACCCGTCCAGCCATCTCTCCGAAGTAACGGATATTGGGATGCCAAGGGTGCGGAATCGGCTGTCCCTGCTCGTCGGCCGTGAGGAAATGCAGCCGCGGCGGCGCATCCACCTGGGGGTAGTTGGGAGGCAGTTCCAGCAGCATCCGGAAATGGTCTGCATAGAGCGGTTCGTTGTCCACGCCAGGTTCATTCAGGTGTTCCACGTTGGTGACGCCACAGATGCTGCGGATGTGATAGTCAATGAGATAGCAGACGGGCAGCCCTTCGGCACTGGTCTTCTGCACGTGCCACTGGATATCTGAACGGCCTCGCAGGCCCTCTTCCAGTGTCTGCCACTCGTGGAACAGCCGACGGGCACGTCCACGGAGCTTGCTGCTATCGAACTCCTCCACTTTCATTATCCAGGAAACGGGTCTGGCACCAAGCAGAGCGTGTCACCATTCTTGACCTGATAATCTGCCAGGGTCTGGTCTGTCTGTCCGATGCGGGGACGCAGGACGCGAATCTCGTGCACCTCGGGGTCTTCCTTCCCAAAGAAATAGTCCAGGGGAGCGCCTGTGGAATCAATGGACGGGAAGTCGAAGATGAGCTTGCCGTCGTTGCCGATGGCGTGACGGAGGTTGGTCATCAGTTGTGCCAGCGGGGCTTCCGGGTTCATCACCCGGAACCTCACTGTCTTGTTCTTATACACAATGTCCAAAAAGAATTCTTCCATATCTTTATTTGACGTTATTGACGATGATATTTCACTTTATAGGTTGATACTGACGCTGATAGGATAGATGCCGGCAGAGCGTATCTCCAGCATTTTCTCCATGAGGATGGCCGCTGTGGGCAGGCTGTTGGAAAAGATGCGCTTGACAAAACTATTGTCCTCCAAGGTGATTTCCACCACAATCTCGTAACCACAATCCCTGCGGCTGTTGGTCTGACGACGACTCACACGGATGCGATTAATCATGCTCTCGCTGAGGCCGTAACGAGTGGTCAACTCCTTAAAACAGAACACTTTGATATCTGCTGGAGTGACGATGCGGTCACCCGTCAGCATGTAATAGCGCAGCAGTGAGTCAATTTCTGTTCTGCTCTTGATGTCATCAGTGCCTTGCACGGGCTGCTTGATGACTATTGTCTCTGAATTGTCCAACCCAGACGGTGCCTCCAGCTTGATGGTGTCATTGAGGAACTGGTTAATGGCAGCTCCGGCTGTGGTCAGGTATCTGACGCTGACGCTGAAGTCCTTGTTGTGCATCTGACTCTTGTCTCTCAGCATCAGATAAACGCCTGGCACACTGCGCATCACGTCTTCTGTGCTGACGTTGACAAGGGCCGTCATTGCTTCCTGCAGGTTATACACCATCTGGTCTGTGGTCATTCCACGGAGGTTGCGGAAGGCATAGAAGTCGGAATGATATTTATTGAGAACGCAGTTGAGGAGCTTCACTAAGCTTCCCTGGTTAAAGCGGTCTGCCGACACCTGTCTGACCATCAGCTCTGCATTTCCATATATTTGGTTCTCTGAGGGTTGCAGCAGTTGCATAAATTGGCGGGAGGTGAGTTCTCTCTTCTCACCGGCATCGTCAAAGCCAGCGATGCGAGCCAGCGGCTGCTGGGCAGAGAGGGTTACTTCCTGCTGCTGGGCGTTGACCAGAATGAGGGTGTTCAGCAGGAGGCGGGTCTTGTCGAAGAGGAAATTGTCTGTAATGCCAGAGAACTCAAACATCAGCTCCAGGCGCTCTGTCTCCTGGGGCAGTAACAGCGCAGGACGATGCTTGTCGATGCAGTAGAGGCGGACGTTGTGCCGTGCAAACAGTTCCAGCGGCAGCATGGACATATTACAGATCTGCTGGCGGGTGTAGATAATATTGTGAGGTGCAAAGCACTCATTGAAAGGCAGCTCGGAATAATCCCAAGGCCGGATCAGCGGCACCAGGTGCTTGCCCACCGTCACCGTCAGGTCACGGAAGTCCAGCCCCTCCACAGCAAAGGTGAAACCAGAGAGGTCACGCACAGGCTGACTGAAATCCAGCGTCACCTTCCAGCGGCGACCGTCCACGCGCACCACTGAGAACTGCTTGATACCGAGCACACGACTGTGTAACAGCGGAATAAACGGATGCGAAGACGCCAGGCGGAAGACAGAGGAAGCGTTCAATTCCACCTCTGGCACAGCCTTTTGCGTTGCCGTCTGTACCACCAGTGTGGCCGGTGTGGCGTGTCCCATCTCGTAGGGCGCCAGGTTGCGGGCAAACTCGTCCAGCACCTCTTCCTTCAGGCGTGCTATCTCATTGTCTATCTCACTGCCCTGGTAGGCAATGGCCATCATCAGAAGTGAGAAGACGGGGTCGTCTTCCAGTCCTTCCAAGAAGTCACTCTGGTCACTCTGTCGCCAGATGGCGATAGCCTGCTGCAGCAAATCCTTGGCGCGTTGGCGGGTTTCAAGTATCGTTTGTTTCATAGGGTCATTTCCATACGTTGATTGTGGATTGGTAGAGATAAGGGGCTTTGGTCTCGATGATAACCCCACGAACGGTCACATTAATGCGCTGTTGTTCACGGAAATAAGTCATCGACACCTCGATGTCCCGCAGTCGCTTCTCATAGCGACGGATGGTTTCCTTGAGCTCAGAAGCGAACGTGTTGAGGTTCTTGGAAGAACCCGTTATCTTCTTGTTATAGAGCCCCTCTGGTCCCTCAAAGATGTTGGGGGAATCGGAGGAATTGAAGACCACGCCCTCGTTCTCATTGAAAATCTCGAAGCGCATGTTGTTAAAGATGAAACCGAACTGAGGGTCTGCCACGCTGCTGTAACAGGGAGTACTCATCAGCAGTGACAAGGCGTTGTCGATGGACTGACGTGTGTCTGTCAGCCTCTCCAGCCCATGGGCAGAAATCTTCAAAGGAATGGCTATGCTATTCATGCGCGCGCGTAATTAAATAATAGGTATAAACTCTTCCTCTTCCGGGGTGGGAACATAGAGCGCGTTGAAGAGTGCCTCGTAGAGTTCCGGATAGAGTTGCCCGTGGAGCTTCTCATGCAGTTCTGTGCTGAGCAAGCTTCCCAACTCGGGTTTGGCATTATCATCCACATAGGACTGCAGGGCTGCGGTGAGGTGCGTCTGGAGTTCCTCACGCAGTTCGCCCTTGATCTTCAGGAGCAATTTCTCATAGAGTTCTGGATTGAGGCGCTCATAGAGTTCCTTCTTGGCCTGCTCCAGCAAGGCGAAGTAATCGATGGTGTTGTCTTCCAGCACCACATGATCCAGCACGCTGGACGCTCCAGTCAGATAGTCTTCCACCCACCGTAGCCAGCGTTCCACATCTGCGGGCGAGGGTTCCGGGACAGGCTTTGGCTCTTCCACATGAGGCGTCACGATATAATAATCAATGGCTTGTACCATTTCCTGCAAGAGAAGGACGAAGTCGTGAACAGCATTGTTCTGCCCATAGCTCTTCAGGCGGAAGAGGTAGCGAAGGAGGGCACGTTTCCCCTCCCCTTCTTCCAGGTTGGCATGAGCAATCAGTGCTTGCAGCTGCTCTGCATAACGGCCTATATAGGTCTGGAAACGGGCGTCTGCGCTGAGCATCAGACAGGGCGGAATGAAGTCTGTTTCCACCGAGAAGACACCATTGTCTGCACGGAAACGCACCACGGGCAGGACGTCGGCCTGCTCCACTTCTTCCAGCGTGTTGATGGCGTACTCATACTGCGGACGCACATAGGGAATGCCTTCCTTCTCGAACTCCACCACATTCCGTCCGATGCTAACCGTCAGATAATACTCTGTGCCATAGAGCATTGGAATGTCAATAGCCACAGACTCATCAGCGTCCACCAGACGACCAGAGGGCAGCACAGCCAAGCAACGGAAGCGTTCCATCTCAAACCGATTCTTGACGAAGCAGCCGGTGTTGATGAATTCTGCACCAGGCAACAGCCCCATACGATGGTTGCCTAAGGCGGCTTGCAAGGCCAGCTGTTGGCGGAAATCAAGATCCTCACTCAGACTGCGAAACGTCTGGGCGGTGAGTTCCATTCCTGGCATCCATTTGATTCTTGAATTGATGTCCAACATATATCTTTTATAATTGTGTATTATAGTCCAGCGTGAGGCGAGTATCTGTGCGTTGAGGCTGTCCAGATTCCTTGATATTCATCTGACAGACGACCTCTGCAGGAACAAACCACTCACGGATGAAGTCGGCAAAGGGTTGAACCTGAGCCATTAACGTTCTGTAGGCCTCTGGAGACAAGTCGGGAATCTGCAGGTCAAAGCGCACCAAGGGAAGCCAACTCAGCGTGGAGTCGGACTCGCTCCAGCGACCCTGCGTCATCACCACTTCACATCCAAAGAGCTTTTCTATCATGCTGCGCAACAGGGGAAAATCTCCTCTCCACTGTTGAGCGAAAGGAAGCACCACAGCCAGGGCCCTGATGAAGGGGTTCTGTTCGGCTGTCAAGTCTAAGCCGAAGTAATGCTTCAAGAGGTATTCCAGCCGGGTACTCAGCAGTTCAGACACCTGCTGTTCTATCTTCAGTTTCCGACGGAAATGCAAGCTGTCTATGGGGAGAAACGCCTCACAGAGCCGATGGATGTGCCGCTCCAGTTCCTTGGACTTGGCAACAACATCCTTCGAGTCCTTTAGGTCTTCTTCGCCAGAGAGCAGTCCTTGAGGCAGAAGCTTCAGAAAACCGTCACGCGACAGTATCACCCGCTTCTCGTCGGGATACAGGGCCAGAATATCACGATTGTAGTTGCGATAGAAGCTGCCTTTGTCATCAGCAATCCACTCCTCTGCCAGCTCGGGAAAGAGATAGTTCAGCAGCAGTTCTGCGCTCGCTTGGCTTATGTTATTGTCTCTTTTCAACCTTCTATATTATTTTTCATATTTATCATTCAGTTCAACAAAGCATTCTCCCCGCTCTGTCTGCACCTGTAGCACAGCCTGCCGAGGCACGCCCAAGGCTGATAACGTCAGGTGCTGATAGGGGAAAGACGCGGTAATCTCTCTCCACTCGTGCTGGTAGAGCCCGCTGAAGGGTATTCCGCAGAGTTCCTTGTCTTGTTCCACGAAGGATGCCACAGCCCGTCCGGGCAGCATGACCTCGTGGCGACTATCGTTGTCACGACGCAACACATAGTCCACGAAGCAGTCATCTGTGAGACAGATGGTTATCTCCTGTGCTTGCAATTCCATCTGCAACTGCTGGAGGGCACTAGAGACTGTTGTCTCTGCTGTCAATACAGTCTGCTGAATGGGTTCCCAGCGTTCGTGTACCGGACAGTCTTCGTCCCACGCCTGGAAATCGACAAGCTTGGTGGTCAGATGCTGACCTTCGTAGTAGAACATCTTGCCACACAGGGAAGTAAACTCTTCATCCTGGCACTTGAAACTTGAAACATGAAACTTGGATCTTGAATCCTGAATCAATTTCAGTGCTTCCTGCACTTCAATGGCACCAATGATTGATGCCACAATGGAGGTCGTTGGGGCTTTCCCGGCTTCCACATTCCTGCGGATAACACCCGCACACGGCTGGCGACGCGCCATATCTTTCAGGCCCTCGGGACCTAAGTTGCAGGCGTAACAGTTCACGCCAGGAACGAAGACTCGCGCAGTGCCTTCCAGTCCGTCTATTCCGCCGTCCACCCAAGGGACGCCAGCCCTCATGCAGAGGCGGTTGATACAATAGCGTGCCCAGCGGTTATCCACGCAACCGATGACCACATCCATCGTCCTGATGAGTCCAAGGCCGACATCGTAGGCAACATCTCCACAGATGGGAAGTACCTTCATGGATGGATGTAACTGCCTGATTCTCTCAGCCATTGCCTCCACCTTGAAGCGTCCAGCCTGTGCATCGTCACTGGTAAACCAGACAGAGCGGCTGAGGTTGTCCTGCTCTACCCTATCGAAATCCACCAACACCAACAGTCCCACCTCCAGCAGCGCGAGGTGCTTCACCACCTCGTTACCCAATGCTCCACAACCCACGACCATCACGCGAGCTTCGGAAACCATTTGCTGATTGAAGGGACTAATCATTTACTATTGGACGATTTACTATTTTATTCTTCCATGTTCATACTCAAGCCTTTGTCTGTGCCGTGGGCCTCATCGAGTTCCTGCTGCTGGGCCTGCTTCTCCTCCTGTTCTGCGAGGTAGCGTTGGTAGGCTTCCTCCACGGCTTGTTTCTTGTTGTCGGTAAAGCCAACCAGCATATCTTTATGCTTGTCATACAAACCCTGGAGGTTATCTTTTGCCTCGTCCAGCTCTTCTGGTTTGTCAAGGGCCAACTTAGCAGTAATCTTTACCACATACTCCTCGGAAATGGCATCCAGTTTCATCTGACAGGCTTTCTGCAGTATATCCACTCCATTGATAATGAAATCCCGACGGTCCTTATTGATCTCAGGCATTGTCAACAGGATGTATTTCTCTGTTTCTTCATCGCTATCATTGCCTTCATCATTTTCATCGCTGTTGTCACCATCTTCCTCGTTCTGTCCTTTCACTTCCACCTTGAACTCCGGATGAGCGGTCTTCACCGCTTTGCAGATGGCAAAAATCAGGGCGGGATTGTTCTCCTTGGGAAACAATGCGAACTGATCCTTCTGCGGGCTGCTCACGTCTGCCACATCTTCCAAATCCAATTTGGCATCACCGGCCTCAATCGTGATACACAGCAGCGACGCAGGTTCTGCATCCACACAGAGATTCATAAATCTGTAATTGGCCAGTGCCACGAAGGCGCTCATTTTGTTCTTGGCTTCGTCCAGAAGGACCGCAATACTCCTTTTCATTATTTTTTCTTTCTTTTGAGTTTTATATACACGTCCAGCAAGTCGTTGCTCTTGGGCTGCGAGGTCAGCTGTGCTTCCCGATACCCGGGTTTCTCCAGCCGCACCACATAGTTGCGACGGGTGGGCAGACAGGCTGTGATGAGAGGTGTCTCACCCACACAGACGCTGTCAATGAAGACCTTGGCTCCCTGGACATTGCTGGTGATATTCAACATTCCACAACCCGTCAGAGGGGCTGCCAACTGCACTTCCTGCGGGAAGGAATCTCTGATCCAGAGGTCGGTGGGGACAGACTCTATCCCATCCTTGCGGGTGGCCGCCTGGTGATAACCTTGTGCCAACTGCCCACTCCAAGAGCCCTTCCCCACTTTCACACGATCCACGAGTATCTCTGCGATGGAGTCGGTGGTGGACAGGGTGACGCGGGCAGACAGCGGGGCAGCTGTGACGGAAGCAGGGGAAGAGGGAACGGAGACAGGCTGAACCTCTGCTGACGGGACGGGGACAGCCACAGAGGGGGCGTTGAACGCGATGACTTTCTTCTCTGACGGAGACAGAACGATGGAAGTATCCACACAACATTCCTTCCCTTTGAAAACAGTGACACGGTGGCGTCCCGCCATCAGTTTCTGACTGGTGCCTTCCTGCTTGGCTACGTGCTGTCCATCGACAAAGATTTCTGCCTTCTTCCAAGGTGTCTTCACTGTCAAGTAGGAATAAACGGGCTGGAGATTGATGTCTAACTGCACCTTTTCATCGTCGGTCAGCAGGAAAGAATCTTTCACAGCCTCATAGAAGGGTGCCTCCACCTGATAGGTGTGCATACCCAACGGCAGGTAGAAGGAGGACGTCTGCTGCCGCACCCTCTGCACAGTGGTATCCAGCTTGAGAACGGCGTTGTCCGGTGAGATATTCATCACCACCCACTGCTTCTGCAGCTGGTAGTCCTTCTCTCCGTTGATGGTCTGCAGGGTGGCTTGATAATGCTTCTTTCGTTTGAGGTATTTCACAGGCACACGCCACATCTTCTGTCCGTAGTCAGGATGTTGTATGGTCACGAAGCGTGTCTTGGCTGGCAGCTTGACGGTGATGACGCCATCGCCTTCCTCGAACGCTGCGGGTTGCTGTCCATCTGCTGTGAAGGTGAAGCCTTTTTCCTTGGTGATGAAATCCAGCAACGCCAGTTTCTTTTCCACCTTCACGCTGGAGCGGTTCCAGATGTAACGCTTCTGGCGGGAGAAATCTTCCACCCACATCTGCTGGGCACCCACGTGGAGCATCCAACAGCAGCAGAGCAACATTATCAGGAACCTTTCCTTTTTCATTTTTCCGTTTTTTCCGTTACTTTTCCGTTACTTTTCCGTTTTTTCACTTGCCCTGCGTCATCAGACAACCGCTGGGATTATTCACAGAGATGACACCTCCCCAGGCACACATGCACTTGGCGTTGTTGATGAGGGCTGGCATATTCATAACTTTCACCTGTCCCGGCGGTGCCCACGGTGCAGTGATCACGGGAATACAAGGCATCGGAGTCAGCGTTCCCCAAGCCGCAGCAGTGGCAGCTGCCACCGTAGGATTGGCCAGTGACTGACACATACCGAAGGGCATGACATTTGACATTGGAATGATGTCCATGATATTCGCCATCAACATATTACCACATTTAGGTCGCAGGGGAACGGTGACCATCAGTGACGACGGTGCCATCCCGAAACTGCATTGCAGCATTGCGCCCATACATACGAAGTTGCCCATTGTTCAGTTGATAGTTGAGGGTTGAGAGTTTAGGTTGTAACATTATTAGTATTGTCACTCTTGCTTTTTTGGCTTGGGAGCATCCTCCGTTTTCAGCTTGGTGCTTAGCTTGGCAGGGGTGGCTGGAACAGGAATGGCAATGCCATCGCTGATGTTGGAGGACTTGAAGGAGGTCTTGGCTTCCAGGTTGTCGATCGTAGCCTTGGGGGCCTTGAGCTCGTCCTTGACTTCGGTCTTGGCGTTGATGGTGGTTTCGCCGTAGATCTGTGTCTTGCTGCCAGCGAGGGCTGCATCTCCACCTGCCAATTGCATCACTGCCTTGCCATTGCCCTGTTGAGCCTCCAATGTATTGTCGGCAAAGAGTCCCATCTCCTCAGCCACGGCTTGCAGGTTCTTGGACTTGTTCTTGTTATCGCTCGCACCCACGTACATCTTTTCTGAAAGGAGTAGCATCGTACTGCCCGCTGCCAGCTTGTTGTCGGCTCGACTATCCTTGTCAACATCCATGGAACGGATGTTAAGGGCTTTGCTGTTGAGTCCGATGGAGCCAGTGGCCTTGCCCGCGGTGTCTGTGGCAGAGAAATCCATGGTCTCTGCACGCATAGAGATCTTTCCTTTTGAGGTGAGAGCGGTCTCCTTGGGTTTGCCGTCTTCTATCTCGTTATCGACAGCCTCCATGGTGATGTTCTTGGAGCGGATGAAGACGTCTCCTTCCACGGGATATTTCCCTTTCTTGAGCACGCCTTTGTCGTCGGTCTCCTGCCCCGAAGGATTGATGGTGTTGAAGTTCAGTGTCTTGGCAGAAATACTGACGCTTCCCTTCTTCTTCAGGGACTGGTCGGCCTCAATGGCTTTTACAGTCACTTCGTTGGCAGTGAGGTTGATGCCAGAACCCTCGTTATCCCGGAGGTTACCTTCTCCATCGGCAGAGGTGAGGTCGATGCGTTCACCTGTGATACTCACGCGCGCGCCCGTACCTTTTTTCTTAAAGTTATCGCCAGTGGTGATGGTGCTCTTCTCTGCGTTGAGAACTTTTATCTGTCTGTTGACTTCTGCCAGTGAGGAGATGGCTCCGACCCAGTTGTCTGTAATCTTTGCCAGCGCTTGTGACCACAGGGTGAACTGTTCCTGGACTTCATCCAGGTCATTATAAACCGCACGGATTCCTATTTCGTCCTGTGACAGTGCGTCTTGGGCGTCCATCAGGTTCTCCACTTTTTCTGACAACGACTGGAAGTTCTTCTTATAGTCGTCAATGAGGGTCTCCAGCGATTTCTTGGATGCTTCCAGGCTCTTGATTTTGCCTTCCACCTCGGCTTTTTGCTGTTCGGCTGTGACAGCAGCCTCCAGTTGCAACTGACTGTCTGCATGGATGATGATACCACCGCTTGCAGCGCTTCGAGGAAGTCGGGAGAACACATCTGAGGCATCATGACTTTCCAGCACGATGTTGGTGGCTTGACTGACCACCTCTGACACGCCTCGGACCACTTCTTCCTTTCCATCAACTCCCGGATCCACAGCCGTCTGCCGGATGCTGGAAGCCCGAGTGTGTACACTGCCTCCGCTGCCCACGCCTTGCAAATTCACCTCGTTGCCTCGCAAGGTCACGGTGGAGTAGCCAGGCAACAGCATCCCCGTCTCATCCACATTGCCGATGATGACTTCTGGGGCAGAGAGGATAAGCCGCTGACTGTCACGGTAGTAGAGGCCCTGTCGAATCTCCTTCTGTATCTCTTGTCTCAAGGCCTGTACTTCGGCCTTGTGCTGGCGTATTTCTTCCAAGTCTTTGGTGACGCTGTTCTGGAAATCTTCCAGCACCTGTTTCCAATCGTCTGTAAAGGCACTCATAGTTTATAGTCCTACTTTGATTAAAAGATTTTTCAAATAGTTGGCGACATCAGTGGTTGAACCGTCCGCTGCTTTCTTTATAGGAGGATTGGGCGTTGCCACCACTTCTGGTGTGCCGCCACTGGTCTGGTCGAAGGAAAGGGTCGTGGATCCTTCACTCATCAGGATCTGTGGTTTGACATCGGCTCTCCACACATCGAAATCATCAAAAATGATTCCCCTATTTTCGAAATTGGTCATGGCGGTAGTAAACAGAGTATCTTTGAATAGGTGTGTTTCTGTAGTGTCTGCTATTGTAAGTGTATTGATAAAAGCAGCCCATTGGTCATTCTCATTTTTGATAATCTGATCTGTGGTCAAATCAAGGACAGGAGCAGTTTTAGTGTGCGAAGCGTCTAAGGTAGTATCCAAATTACCAGCTGCTTTTGCTGCCATAAGTGCATGTTGTGTCACTTCTGCTGCCAGTTTAACCTGTGCAGGAGACGTACCATGATCTTTATCTACTGTGACTGTTATTCTTTGACTTCCATCACTATTCTGTTTAAATAACTCACACTGATTGATAGGCGCTTCACCTCCACCTACAGGTTTTACCAACAAATAATAAATGAGGCTTCGTTTGAACTTCTTAATTTCTTCCGTAAGATTAGCATCCTTGACTGTATTGTCCGTGTTGGGCGTGAAAGTTTCACCAGCCACGGTCACATAATGAGAATACTGCTTTACACGGGCGGCTTTATCTTTAATATCATCAATTTCTTGAACCCAAGCTATTGTTTTTATCGTAGCATCATCAAAAACCTTTGAGACACAGGAATCCAATGTAGTGTAGAGTTTCTTATTCGATGAATAGTCTTTAAAAATGTGGTTTCGGAAATCATCACAATAGGTCCTCAATTCGTATATGGCCTTAAAGGCTTTCTTGACGTTTCCCTCATAAAAGAGATCATAATTATGGGGCCAAGTCAAATTACTCTTAACATCAGTAAATTTGTCATGATCAAAACAGAGTTGCACGAAATCGTCTGAGGACTTGTTTGAAACAAATCGATGGCCCTCAGAAAAAATAGATTTCTTATGCAATGTACCATGAACATCAAAAGATTCAACTGCCAGTCCAGCCAGCGCACTACATGTCTTATTAAACAAATCTTGGTATTTGCGTGCTTTCTTCGCTATGTCGGCCTGAGAGATGGTTGCGGCCATCTTCTCCAGCAGTTTGTACCGATTGTAGTGCCTGTTAACGGCCTTGGATATTCTTCCGTGCCAATTATCATAAAAAGAGGTGTAAGCAGTGGTTGGAATCTGTGCCGATTTGCCTCCCGCCTCCAGGAGTAGGAAGCTGTTGGACTTGATTTCCAGTGTGCCGTTGACAGGCCTGAAAACGACCTCAAGTAGAGAGCGGATGAATGACAAGTCGATGAAGGAGCCCAGTGTTTGGTTGACCGCATCATTCAACATTTCTGCTGCTCCGACAGTGGCCTTTTGTCCCAGTGTTTTTCCATTTTCGACCAAGGCTGTACCCAACAATCCCTTTCTAATATTCTTTCCCGAGGTGAGTGTCAGACGGTTGTTGGCAGTAATATCAACATTCTTTCCCGTTATCTTGATATTGCCATTGGGCGCATTGATGGTGATTCCGGTGAAGGCATCAATCTTGACATCTCCAAGCGGTGATGAGATGGCAATCTTGCGGTCGTGGGAAGACATGCTGATTTTGTAGAGTCCGTAGGCATCTGTCAGCGTAATACCTCCGAGCAGGTGCCTGTCAAAGGAGCCGTCGGTGGCGTCCAATTTGCTATCGCCAAACCAAGAATAGTCAGACATAAACTTGATGGCAGGGAGCATACCTCCAAGGAATTTGACACCATCTATGGGGTCGTCCATCTTGATGACGTGCCCATTGGGTGACTTGATGATTCTCCCTGCGTTTGGTGCCAAGGCGTGTTTGTTGTAAAGCGTACCCACGACGTAGGGTCTCTCCACATTACCTGCTTCAAAGTTGACCAGCACCTCATCTCCCTTCTCTGGTTTGAAGAACATTCCTCCTCCAGGGGTTGCCATGGGTGTGACCATCCTGATCCATGGTGAGGCAGCATCCGCCATATAAGTGTTCAGGGTCATGAAATAGATTTCCCTGTCATATTGTATGATTTGAAGGTTTTTCTCTGTAATTATTCCTTCTTGTTCTGAGATGGTTTTTAGTTGAGTTGCGGATAATTTCTTTTTCTCTTCTGCGATTTCATTTTTTTTCGTGGCAATTGTACCACCTTTACCATCTTCACCCTGTAAATCTTTTAATTTTTCTTTTATTTGATCTGCAGATAGAGTCTCGTCATCTTCCAGACTATATTCTTTCCTTAAGAAGGTTATATCATTATTTTCGAGCGCTCTCTTCACCGCTAAGAGATGCTCCAATTCATCCTCCTTCTTTTTCAAATCTGAACTGATATTCTTTATTGCATCCAATGCATCATTTTTGTCTTTTTTAGCAGTTCCTTTCAAAGTTTCATAATTAGTTTTCGCTAAACCGAACTTTGTATTACTGAGATCATCTTTTTCGGGGTCGGGTTGTTGTGGCAACTGCCACGGGTATTTGATCCTCACACGTCCCTGTTGATTGGGATCGCTATTTTCATAAATAATAGCATGTTGAGGCTCTGAGAGTCGGAAGGGAGCCTGGGGGAGTACTGGTGGATAATAGTTGTAAACAGTATTGGAATTCTCAACGCTGTCAATAGCGGGGATGGCGTGAATGGTCATGGTCTGATCAGACGGCATATCAATCTGTATGACCACGTAACGGGTGGTGTCAGAATCAAATGTCACGATGTCTCCCAACTTGAGGTCTTGGTATTCTGTTCCTAACTCGGCACATGCCATCTGCCGTTGCTGTTTTTCTTGCTTGGCTTTGACATCCTTATAGTATTCCAGTGTAATCCAATTTTTCTTGTCAAGCCATGCACTGGCGTAGGGGACGGCAGCGGTGATGGTGTCCTCTTGTGTACCATCATACTTTAAGGGTGCATAAGTTTTAATGGTTTTATTGCCAGCCGAGTTGAGCTTTTCTTTGGATTGTGCCGCCTGAATGAGTGCGGTTGCCATTTTCAATCCATACGCCTCAATCGCATCAAAGAGGCTTGTCATGCTGACGGCAGCGGTGAAGAAACTGGTGAGCTGCTCTCCTGCTTTCTCGTCTCTGAACATCTCTGCCACGGTCCCCTTAGAGAACTGGTCCATATAGAGGGGCATATAGAACTCGTCGGAGGTCACCTCGGCATTATAGACCTTGCTATTCGTGAAGGGTTCGTCAATGGCAGTTGGATTACTCAGTTTGTCCCATTTAGTGGTGTTAAAGGTTCCTGTGGATTTTGTAGATGGTTCTGTCCAAGATGAATTTTTGCGGCTATCGTGGGTGTGCTGGGTCACCGTGACAGCTCCCTCGGAGATGGACTGGAAGGTGAGTCGGGTGTAGTTCTCAATTTTTTTATATTCGTCCAGTTTTTTCTGTTCCAGTCCCGTGTGGAGCACTCCGTTCTCAAAATACAGGAACTCTCCGCATCGGTTGGCGGTGCGGATCAGGAAATCGTAGAAGGACTCATTATACTGCACCAGATAGGGTTGCATGAATTCTATTTGTAGGCCATCATCGTCTGTTACAGCCAGGTACTGCAGTCTTTCCACTTGGGTTGTAATGGTATATGGGGAGGTCATTTTCCCATCGGGATTCAACGTGAAATCTGGGGCTCCCAAAGTCAAGATATCGCTGCATAGGCGACGTCCCAGGAAGGCTTCACTGTACTTGTCCAGTCGCATGAGGTTGTCCATGCTGTAAATGGACAATGTGAGGTAGATGGAGGTTGCCTTTCCGCTTTTCTCATACCGCGGAGAGATTTCATGGATATAGTAGTTGTCTGCCAGTGTGTAGGATTTATTGACTGGCTGTATAGTGAGGGTGAGCGCTACTTTCTTTCTCAGGAAAGCCGATTTCAGCTTGGAGAAGGATGGTGCGGCCTGACCATCGGACATTGTGATCTGTATTTCGGCTTGAATGTATCCTGGCTCATAGATTTTCCGGTAGAAGGAGAGTCCCACGAGGGTGACGTTGATGTTTTCGATGGTTATTGTACCATTCGAGATGGTTTGGTAATATCCGACCTTGGTCTTTTCCGCGGCCGTGATTTTTACTGTTCCTGTGGTCTTTTTGTTTGAATCTACGTTATTATAATCAACATTATAGTTGTCAATAATGAGCGTATAGTTCTTTACTCTTATCTGATCCATAACTCCAGTGTTTTCAATCGTTCGTAATTGCCAGGACAGAACTCTCATATTTGGATGTCGAATTCGTCGCTAGTCCTTTGATGAAAAGGATGTTGGCTATCAGGAGTGTGACAGTCATCATCATGAGCTGTGGTTTTCCCTCGCTTCCTGTGTCTTTGTCGTATGTTTCCCGGACATCGATGACGTATCCTCTGGCAACGACTCCGAAAGCGCAGTCATGCAAGTACACCTTCGTAGAATCGAAGTTTGTATCAAAGAGGAAGGAGAATGTGACGGGATCGTTGCTTGTAAGGGATGAATAGAAAGGTGCTCCCTTGCTGGCTTTTTCGAGTTTGAAGCTGAAGTCCAATGTGGCAGTCTCTGGGGCACCGAAGGGTATGCCTTCATAGTTGCGTGCTCTCTTGCAATCATAGTGGAACGTCTCCAATGAGAGGAATTGTGTGATGCCACTAATTGGCTTCACATTAGTATTGAGATCGAGTTCAACGACTTCTCCATAGAAAGCGATGCAGGCCTCGTTTGTTGCCTTGATTTCGGAGCCAGAAATATCCTTCATCTCCACTTTTGAGGCCACAATGGAGAGTGTGAGCTTGCGCAGCTGACCTTCCGCGGCACTGTAGTTCTCTGTGATGGATTCACAGAAGGCATCGGAGAAAGCCACCTTTTTATAGAAATAAGTGGTTACATTATCCGTAACAGACGATGACAACTGAATGAGTATTTTGCCGCTCAATGACTCACCCTTGATGAACCACTCATAGAATGTGGGATCGGACTTCTGTGGAACATAGACGGTGATCTGTATCTGCTCACACCGTGCATCGCCGTCTGGCCGCTTGTTGTTGTGTGGACGGGTGGCATGATAATGGTAGTCACAGACGTTGTAGATGGGGGTAGTGGAATTGTCGTCGCCGAATTGAAGATACGCAATGAGTGCCATGTGGTCTTGGATGCTTCAGTGTTAGAAAAAAGCCGGCTCCTGAGAGCCAAAATCTCAGGAGCGCGGCAGATGAAGAGTGTTATTTCCAGGGGTTGTCGTAGGCCACGGGACCGTTCTCGAGTTTCTGGCACACGATTTCCAATTCCTCGAAGTGTTCCTGACCGTCTTCCCACTTTTCCTTGTAGTTGATGCAGTAGCAACCAGTGCCCTTGAGTTCCTTCATGGTACTACCATCTACGGTGTTGTAGAAAGTGACGGTGAAGTCGCGTGGGTCGTTGGGAGCCAGCATCCACTGGAGAAGCTGCGTGTTGCCATCGTTCATGGCTTTCACACGGATGGTTACTTTGCCACCGCGGGGAATGCCGGAAATCTGACCTTCGCGGTCTGTGGCCTGGTCAAACTTGTAGTCAATCATCATGACTTCGCGTGGTTCAAAATCCTTAACCTGCAGGGTTACAGGTGTTACGTTTGCTGCCATATCTTGTAAAGTTTAAAGTTTAATGAATAAAGTTTAAGGGTTTAAGAAGTTCAAGGGGTTTAAGGGGTTCAAGGGGTTCAAGCCCACTCGTTCTCGAACTTCACGGAGCCAATGGCGAATTCCTTGCAGGTGATGGTAATCTCCTCGAAGTGTCCGACTTTGTCTTCCCACTTCTCTTCGAAGTTGACACAGTAGCCATTGGTGAACTCAATGGTCTTCATTGCCTTACCAGTCTTGGTCTCCAGAAACTCGATAGTTCCGTTCTTGGGGAGGTTGCGCTCCACCATCCATGCGAGGAGGTCGGGAGTACCGTCGTTGAGGGCTTTCACGCGGACTTGGATTTTGCCGCCACGTGGGATGCCAGCCATCTGACCTTCCACGTCTGTGGCCTGGTCGAACTCATAGGTTACCATGAGGACTTCACGATCCTTGTAACCATCAATTTTCATTGACACGGGTGTCTTTGCCATAGTTGTTAATTTTTTGTTTGTGAGACAATAAGGTAATTAAAACAGCTTATATTCAATTGTGAATTTTCAATTGTCCATTACTCAGGCACTTGCCAGTGCGGCCTCCTTGTCCTTCTTGTCGGCAGCCACCTTGATGATGAAGTTTTTGGCAGCGTAGAAGGGAGTGAGGGTGACGTCACAGGTGATCTGCTTGGTGACGGGATCCTGACGGGGTTCGCCGATCTCGTAGTTTTGGAAGAGGTTGCCATAACCCTTGTACATATTCAGGAACTCCTGAATCTTGGCTTTCAGGTTCTTGGGGCTGTTGTAGGGATCCCAGTTTTCGAGCGCCACTTCATGCACGAAGTTCATGAGCACTTTCTTCACCCAGTCAAAGACGCGGACGATGGGATACTCCTTCATGGCATCGAGGTCGCCATTGTAGAGCGTGGTGTTGTTGAAAGCCATCACACGTCCCTCGCTATAGACCATGGGAATCACCTGGTTGTCCATGAGGGAAGCGATTTCGCTCTTGAGGAGGTCACTCTTGACGCCCTTGACGCCGTCCAGTGTACCATACTTCTTGCCACCGGCGCCCTGTGCCATGTTGGCAGTCTCGTTGTAGAGCTTGCCGCAGAGTGCAGCGGAGGGAGCGATGTAGAAGGCCTTGGCGTCCTCTTCGTCGGCAGACATCTTCTCTGCCTCACGTCCCACGAGCCAGTTGGCGCACATGACGACGTTCATCAGTTCCTGGTCGCTGTCGCGATAGCCCTCGGTGTTGGCCTGCAGGTCGTCGAAGGAGTATTCATCGGCGTGGTCGGTGAGGAGCATGACTTTGTACTTGAAAGCCATCTTGGCCCACTGCAGGAGGTCCACCTTGTCATTGAGCACGCCACCGGGGATGCAGACGAGGCTGTAGGCATCCTTGAGGCTGAGGCGGTCGAAGCCGTTGCGGAGGATGTCCTCCACTTCCTGTGCAAAACCGGAGTCGGCATCGGCGATGTCTTCCTTCAGTACATTGATGATGCGGAGGTTCTTGACCTTGTCACTGCCGCAGGTCTTGAAGAAGGAGTCCAGCTCACGATAGCTGCGCTCCAGGTCCTTCGTGGCATAGAGGGCGTCGGTGATGCCCTGCTTGAGGACTTCGGTGTATTTCTCTTCCTGCTGCTTGCAAGCATCGGCATAGCCCGTGGCTCCCTCGATGCCTGTCTCGTCCAGGAGTTCCAGCCAGCGGGTGATCTCGCGGGTGAGGGCGGCTCTCTTGTCCTTGAAGCGTTTGTCCTTGAGGAACACGTCCTTGGCGGCCTTGCGGGCAGGGTTCATATTGTCGGCATCGGGCATGAAGCCGCGGATAGCGTTGAATCCGCCAAAGGCTTTCAGCAACTGACCGGGATCTTTACCTTTCTCTTGAAGCTCGGCACCGGCTTGTGCGGCGGCCTGGGCTTTCTGCATTTCTGTATCTGCCATAATTGATTTACTATTTGACAATTTACTATTTACGATTTATCGATTTAGTCTCTACTCTGCTGCTTTGAGTTCTGCCAGCATGGATTCCAGCACGGTCTTGAGTTCTTCGCGGCTGCCGGCTTCCTTGAGGATGTCGCGCAGTTTGCGGTTCTGCTCGATGCTCTTGCGGATCTTGGTGTTGGTCTCGATCTTCATCTTCACGCCAGAGAGGAACGGGCTGTTCTCCACGAGGCGTCCCTTACCGCCATTGGCCTCGAAGTCACGGAGTTCTCCGAACTTCAGGGTCTCTTCCACGGCACCGCCTTCCTCGTCGGTGAAGGTCACGTCCACTTTGGGTTTGAAGTGTTCAAAGGCGTCGCCGATGTTCTGGATGTCCTCCACGAACTCGGGGTTACCTGCATCCACGTCGGTGGTGTACTGATCAATCATCAGGGTTTTGTTCTGGTCGATCAGACTGACTTTCGCACTGCTCTCCTCATCGGGAGCCATCGAAATGAAATTTTCTTTCATTGCCATAATTGTAATTGTTTAAAAGTTAATATTTGGCTTAAGACATAAATATTTTACTTACTTTTCACATCAAACGTGACTTCTTCGCCATTGATTCCCACGACGATGTGGTCTCCGGGCTTGATCTTGCCAGCAATCATCATCTTGGAGATGGGATGGCGCAGCTCCTTGCGGATGATGCCCAGAACGGGACGGGCACCATACTGCTGGTTGTAGCCGCGCAAGGCGATGGTCTGGCGGGCTTCGGGGGTGAGTTCCAGGGTGATGTCCTGTTCCTTCAGCAGCTTCAGGAGGCCCTTCATGTGGATGTCGAAGATGGCGGTGACGGTCTTGTCGGTGATGGGCGAGAAGGGCACTATCTCCGTCAGGCGAGCCAGGAACTCAGGACGGAAGAAGTCTTGCATGATGTCCATCAGTTCGTTGTTCTCGGGGATGACACCGCTGTTGAACTTCTCCACAATCTGCTTGGCTCCGATGTTGGAGGTGAAGAGGATGAGGGCGTTGGAGAAGTCTCCCACGCGACCCAGGCGGTCATGCAACTTGCCTTCGTCCAGGATTTGCAGGAAGAGGTCGAAGACGCTCTTGTGGGCTTTCTCAATTTCATCGAAGAGCACCACGCTGTAGGGTGTCTGACGAATCTTGTTCACCAGCAGGCCACCTTCCTCGTAACCCACGTATCCCGGAGGTGCGCCATAGAGCAGCGCCACGGAGTGCTCCTCCTTGAACTCCGACATATCGAAGCGCAGCAGGGCGCTCTCGTCGCCAAAGAGGAACTCTGCCAGTGCCTTGGAGAGCTCGGTCTTACCGGTTCCCGTGGGACCCAGGAAGAAGAACGAGCCCATGGGCTGTCCCTTCTTGCTCAGTCCGGAGCGGGCTTCATAGACGGCATCCAGCACCTTCTTCACGGCGTGATCCTGTCCCACGACGCGCTTCTTCAGCGTCTCTTCTCCACCCATCAGTCGCTCGCGCTCGCCCGTCTGCACCTTACCCAAAGGTATGCCCGTCTGCTTGGCCACCACGGCGCTGAGGTCATCGGTGGTCAGCTCGGTGTGTTTCTTCTCCTCCTCGCCCAGGTCGTTCTCCACCTTCACGTGGGCCATCGTGCGGTCAATGAGGTCAATGGCGGAGGCGGGCAGGGATTTCTCGGTGAGGTAACGCTTGGCCAGGCGGATGGATTCTTCCATCACAGCCTCGTCGATGGTCAGTCCGTGGTACTCCTCGTAGGCAGGCATGATGCCTCGGAGAATCTCCATCGTCTGGTCGGCGGTGGGTTCTTCCACGGTGATTTTCTCCAGGTTGGAGACCATTTCCTTGTCGGTCTCAATATTCTTCGTGTAGCCGTCGATGCTGGAGGTGCAGAGCAGTTGCAGGCGGCCTTTGGAGAGCTCGTTCTTCAGCAATGTGGAGCAGCCGTAGAGGGAGCCCTGCTTGTCGAAGAGCTTGTCAATCTTCTCAATGATGAGCACGGCGTTGGGCAGTGCTTCCACCTCGTTGATAACGTTCTTGAAGCGGTCTTCCACCTCGCCCTTGTACTGTGCGTCGGCCCCCAGGATGGCGGTCTCCAGCTCGTAGGCGATGGCACCGCTGAGGAAACCGGGAACCTTGTCGGCTGCCAGCTCACGCACGAAGCCGTTCACCAGCGAGGTCTTGCCCACACCAGCCTCACCCGTGATGAGCAGGTTGGCCTTGGTCTTGCGACCCAGAATCTCATAGATGATACCAATCTCTTTCTCGAAGCCCACCACATTGTCCAAGTTGCCAGCACGCGCGATGGCGGTCTTGTCGGTGCAGTACTTGGCCAGTGCGCCCTTGCCGACGAATTTTTCATTTTTCCCTTTTAATTTTTCATTCGTCATGTTAGGCGCTTCCACGTTGGCTCCGCCTCCCATCTTGGCACTGATGTCGGAGGGCGTCAGCGGCAGCGTCTTCAACTGATCAAAAGAGAAACCGACTCCAGGTGTAACCAGTGAGGCTAAAATACAGACGGGAGTGACCTCGTCCAGGTTGAACTTCACCATGTAACTCTCGGCCTCTTCCATCACAGCCACACTCTCGTCACTCAGCTCCAAGTCACGCATGGGACGCACGGCACGCGGAGCCAGCTGCATCTGCACATCTGCCCAGTCTTGGAGGTAGTAGTAGTCCTTGTCCAACTCGGTCTCAAGGAAGTGAATCAGGCCGGCTTCCTTGTGAAGGACGGCCTTGAAAAGGTGTGCCGGATAAATGGCATCACTGCAATACTCTTCCGCGTAGGAATTAGCAATTGTCTTTAGTTGTTCTGTCATATAAGGTTCATTTTGCATTTCCAGCGGACAAAATTAAAGAAAAGTGTTGTGAAAAGAGTGCTCCAAACGCGTTTTTTTCACGGCAAACCTACGATTTTAACACTATTTGCATTTTTTTGCGCCTCTGACAGCTTCACAGCCCCCTCAAAACCTTGCATTTTTCTGCGTTTTTGCCACTTCTTCTGTCTTTTTGTTCCCTTTTCCACTTCGTTTCACAACGATTCTCCAGAGAGAGAGTTCCTCGCTGCCAGCAGCCGATTCACATCGCCACCTGCGTCCCGTGTCGCGGGCACATGCGTCCAGCCCCTTCGACGCATACGGCCAGCCCTTTCGGCACTTGCGTCCAGCCCCTTCGACGCTTGCGTCCAGACCTCTCTCTTTCACGGTGCAAAGATACTGCTTTTTTCTGACTCCTGCAAGCTTTTCGGAGATTATTTGGGAACTATTTTTGAAGTGTTAAAATGGGGTGCCCGTGGGGCGCAACATGCGCAACATGCAACATGCAACATTTTGCATTATGTTTACTTTTGGTGGGTGTGTAACAGGGGACAGAGAGAGCAACATATAGTTATTTATGTTGTTATATAATTTTATATTATAATATATTATAATATAAAATTCAATATGACATATTTGTGGCTTCTATATATTCATAGTGAAAAACATAAATGTTGCATGTTGCATGTTGCGCTGTTGCGCCCTGTGTCACGTTAAGCTCGCGCGTACCTTAATACTAATATGCACCTCTGCCGCAAAATAATCTTCGAAAAAGTTGTGTATTCCAGAAAAAATGCGTACCTTTGCAGCAGAAATCAAGAAAAAAGAAAAGGCATGAACATCATTCTTTATATCATCGCTGGTGCTGTCCTGGGCGCACTCGTCATGTGGCTCGTCATGCACGGGAAGCTGAACGTCGCCAAGACCATTCTGGAAGAGCGGACGGCAGCCCAGCAACAGATGCACCGGGAAGCCATGGCGGCACAGCAGAAAATGCACGCCGAAGCCATGGCGGCACAGCAAACTCGCTTCGACGAGACCATGCAGAAGGTGGCGGCACAGATGAAGGACGCCACAGGCGAGATGCTGCGCCAGCGGCAGAAGGAGTTTCAGGAGAGCTCCGGCAGCAGCATCGGACTGATTGTCAACCCACTGCGAGAGACCATCGACAAAATGCAACGCGCCATGGCCGAGACGCAGCACCAGCAGAGCCAGGACAACGGTGCCATGAAGACCCTCATCCAGCAGATGATGCAGCAGAGCGCCGAAGCCCGCAAGAGCACCGACGAACTCACACGCGTCTTCCGCAGGAGCAACACCGTCCAGGGCACGTGGGGAGAGACCGTGCTGGACGAACTACTGGAATCACAGGGCCTCACGCGCGGGATACATTATGATGTACAGTCCTCCATCCGCGACGCCACAGGCACCACCGTGACAAACGAGGGCGGTGCCAGATTGAGACCCGACGTCATCCTCCACTTGGACCAGCGACGGGAGATTATCATTGACTCCAAGGTCTCACTGGCTGCCTATATGGACTATGTCAACGCCACCGACGAAGTGGAAAAGCAGCGAAGTCTCACAGCCCTCATCAAGAGCCTCCGCGACCAAGTCAACATCCTGGCAACCAAGGACTACAGCGCCTACATCCAGCCGCCGAAGGTGAAAATGGACTATGTCATCATGTTCGTACCACACGCGGGAGCCCTCTGGACAGCGCTAAACGCCCAGCCCGACCTCTGGCGCAAGGCCATGGAACGAGGCGTGTATATCGCCGACGAGCAGACACTCTTCGCCGCACTGCGCATCATCAGCCTCACATGGACACAGATCGTCCAGGCACAGAACCACGAGAAGGTCTATGCGCTGGCTGGCGAGATGATGGACCGCGTGGGACAGTTCATCAAGAAGTACCAGACCGTAGGCAAAGCCCTGGAACAGGCACAGAAAGCCTACGAAGAAGGAGAACGCAAGCTACAGCCCTCCGGACAAAGTATCCTACAGACCTGCACCAAGCTACAGAAACTCGGTGCCAAACAGTCCGACAAAAATCCATTGCCAATCAATAACGACCCTTATGAAGAAGATCTTGAAAATCACCCTATTGACGCTGCCTCTTCTCTTGGCAGCCTGCGGACAGAAGGAGCAGAAGACACACTCTGAAACGCCCGACTACACCGTGTATGTGAACCCCTTCATCGGTACCCAGACTGATGAGACGGGCGCCCTCAGCGGCAGCACCTTCCCCGGAGCCACAATGCCACAAGGCATGGTACAGCTCAGCCCCGAGACCGAACAGATGGTCACCTGGGACCCCTGCTGTGGCTATGACTACAACAAAGACCGCATCTACGGCTTCACCCACACCCACCTCAGCGGCACAGGCTGCACAGACCTCATCGACGTGAGTCTCATGCCATTATGCGGCGCCGTCACGCCCGAACAACTGCGCGCAGCCGACTTCAGTCAGCACTTCACCCATGAGGCCGAATCGGCACGCCCAGGCTACTACCAGGTGCTGCTGCAGGAGAGCGGTGTGAACGTGGAACTCTCTGCCACCGTCCGCACAGGCATCCATCGCTACACCTTCCCCGAGGGACAGCCGCAGACCGTGGTGCTGGACCTGGATCGCGGCACCTACCGTGGTGAGGCATACTACTCCGGACGCCGTGCCTACGACATCATTCAGAGCCAGTTACGCATCGTGGACGACCACACCGTGGAAGGCTACCGCGTCATCACCGGCTGGGCCAAACTGCGCAAAGTCTATTTCCGAGCAGAGTTCTCGCGACCGTTCACAGAGCGACTGCTGATGGACGGCGGGCGCAATGCCGGAAAGAGCGAGGTCGTGAACGGTCGCTGCCTGCGCACCGCCCTCAGTTTCAACCCCGAAGAGGGACAGCAGCTGACGGTGAAAGTCAGTATCTCCCCCGTGGATAATGAGGGTGCGAGGAAGAATATGGAAGCCGAGGCACAGGGTTGGGACTTCGATGCCTACGTCCAAGCCGCCCACGACACCTGGCAGCAGGAACTCAGCCGCATCGACGTGGAAGGCACCGACGAGCAGAAGACCATCTTCTACACAGGCCTCTACCACGTCCTGATGCAGCCCAACACGATGAGCGACGTGGATGGCCGTTACATGGACACCAACTTTGAAATCAAGCAGCTCCCGTGCTCACAGACCTACCACAGCACCTTCAGCCTTTGGGACACCTTCCGTGCCGCCCACCCGCTCTACACACTCATCGCTCCCGACCTTGCCGCCCAGTTCGTCCGCGACATGATTCTGCACCACCAGACCTACGGATACCTGCCCATCTGGGACCTCTGGGGACAGGACAACTACTGCATGATTGGCAACCACGCCATCCCCGTCATTGCCGACGCCATCATGGCAGAGCTCCCCGGCATCGATGTGGAAGCAGCCTATCAGGCAATGGTGGAGAGCAGCACGCGCAGCCATCCCAACTCGCCTTTTGAGGTCTGGGAACAATACGGCTATATGCCGCAAACGCTGCAGGGAGAGAGCGTCAGCATCACCATGGAGCAGTGCTTCGACGATGCCTGCGTGGCTGCTGTGGCCAAGAAACTCGGACGCTCCGAGGATTACGAACGCTTCCACCGTCGCAGCCTCTTCTACAAGAACCTCTTCGACCCAGAGACAGGTTTCTTCCGTCCCAAGGACGAGAACGGCAACTGGATGGAAGGCTTCGACCCGCTCTCTTACGAGCAACCGTGCTTCGTGGAGGGCAACGCCTGGCAGTATATGTGGTTCGTGCCACAAGACCCGCAGGGACTGATTGACCTCTTCGGCAGCAAAGAAGCGTTCCTGCAGAAGCTCGACGAGAACTTCTCCCTCACCGCCACCAGCGGCGAAGTCAACGGCAACGCCAGCGGCTTCATCGGGCAGTATGCCCACGGCAACGAGCCCAGTCACCACACGGTCTATCTCTACAACTTCGCAGGACGTCCCGAGCGCACGCAAGAGCTTGTGGAACAGGTGCGTACAGAGTTCTACCGCGCCACGCCCTGCGGCTATGCCGGCAACGACGACTGCGGACAGATGTCGGCTTGGTACATCTTCTCCGCCCTGGGTTTCTATCCCTTCCACGCGGGCAGTGCCGAATATGTGCTGGGTACGCCCCTCTTCACCAGAGCCACGCTGCATCTGGGCGGCAAGGACTTCACCATCAGCGCTCCCAACAAGACACCCGAGCGCATCCATGTGAAAGGCGTGAAGCTGAATGGAAAGCCACTCGACGGGTTCACCATCACCCACCAGCAACTGATGGCTGGAGGAACTCTGGAATTCGATATGTGAAACAAAGAATAAGGGCTGCCGTTGTGGCAGCCCTTTTCTGTAGGAACAATCGGGCTCGAACCGATGACCTCTTCAATGTGACTGAAGCGCTCTGAACCAACTGAGCTATGCTCCTATCCTTGTTTGCGGGTGCAAAGGTACTACATTCTTTTGAAATGGCCAAAAATAATCACGTTTTTTTGCGGTTTCAACCATTTTTTTCTGAAAAAACTTGTCCAAATACGCATCTTGTTGTACTTTTGCGGCATCAAAACGACTTTATCTGACTTCATCTACCCATTTTCGGCCTATGAAAAAGCTTTTACTTCCCTTGCTCTTGACGGCTTGCTCCCTGACGGTGCAGGCACAGACACTTTCGCAGGAACTGACGAAGGCCTATCAGCAGTCGGCTTTCGACCTGTTCAATACACTCTTGCTGGAACAGACAGACAACGTGTGCTTCTCACCCCTCTCTGTCCAGATGGCACTGTCTATGGCGCAGAATGGTGCCGGAGGGAACACCCTCAAGCAGTTGCAACACGCCCTGGGCACACAAGGGTTCAGCAATGAGGAAATCGGACAATTCAACAGCCAGCTCACCCAGCAGCTGACCACCCGTCCGCCCTACAATCCAGAAGCATTGGCATGGATGGATGTAGAGAATCCCAAGGAGATATACGATGGATGGTATCCTTTGTGCGAGTTGGCCAACAGCCTGTGGACACGACCGAATGTGCAGCTCTACGATGACTTCGTTCAGGCACTGCGCACCAGCTATGAGGCTGGTGTGGACACCGTGTGGTTCGACACCTGGGAGGGCATCGGGAAAATCAATGCCTGGGCCAACGAAAAGACACACGGACTCATTCCCTACATCTACCAGCAGCCACAGTCCAGTGAGCTGGCCGTCGTGCTGGCCAATGCGCTCTATTTCAAGGGCAGTTGGTTATATGAATTCAACAGCGAGGACACCAGCCAGCAGCCGTTCCTCCTGGACGACGAGAGCTACGTGGACGTGAATATGATGTTCATCCGTGAAGAGTTCCAAATGGGCGTGACGCCCTCGTTCTATGCTGTCACCCTTCAATATGGTGTGATGGGAGATTTCTCCATGACGCTGTTCATCCCCCAGGAAGGCACGGCACTGGCTCCGCTCACATTCGAGGACTGGAGTGCTGCCATGCAGGGACGCCATCAACCCATGAACCTGTATGTGCCACGTTTCCAGATTGAAGGGAACTACGACCTTGAAGATGTGATGAAGAAGCTGGGCGTGACAGATGCCTTCGATAACGAGTTGGCCGATTTCACCAAGATGTGCGAGGTGAACCGCAGCATCAACCGCATCTTCCAGCTGAGTAAGATTCTCGTGGATGAGAAAGGCACAGAGGCAGCTGCCATCACGGTGATAGATTATGCAGAGGGCATGATACCAGACCCGGACAACTACATCGACTTCCGCGTGGATCGCCCGTTCTACTTCACCATCCAGAACCGCGACACAGGAGCCATCCTCTTCACCGGACGTGTAACCCAGTTCGATGGCGTCCGCAGCAAGTTACAGGACGGACTGGCTAACACGAAAGCCGCTCGCTGTTCCAGCCCTTGTTATGACCTGCAAGGCAGACAACTACCCGCCCCACCGCAGAAAGGATTCTACGTGCAGGACGGGAAGTTGCAATTCAGAAATTAATAGTTGAATTCGCCGAATTCGCTGCGAATGGTGAGGCTGCGGGGACCTTCCTCGATGTGGCCAACGACCTGTGCATCAATGTTGAAGCTGCGGCTGATGTCAATGACGACCTGGGCGTCCTCGGGAGCGACATATACCTCCAGACGGTGACCGCAGTTGAAGACCTTATACATCTCACTCCAGTCGGCACCGCTCTCCTCTGCAATGATGCGGAAGAGGGGCGGCACGGGGAACATATTGTCCTTGATGACGCGGCAGTTGTCGCCCACGAAGTGCAACACCTTGGTCTGTGCGCCACCAGTGCAGTGTACCATACCGTGAATGCGGGGACGCAGGGCGTCGAGAAGTTTCTTAACCACAGGAGCGTAGGTGCGGGTAGGAGAAAGTACGAGTTGACCAATCGTCTTTCCGCCGGCGGCGGAAAGACGATTGGTCAACTCGTACTTTCCGCTATACACCAGTTCTTCGGGCACGGCGTGGTCGTAGGTCTCAGGGTATTTCTCTGCCAGGTACTTGCCGAAGACATCGTGACGGGCAGAGGTGAGACCATTGCTCCCCATGCCGCCGTTGTACTCCTTCTCGTAGGTGGCCTGCCCGAAGCTGGCGAGTCCCACAATGACATCACCCGGACGGATGTTGGCATTGTCAATGACGTCGCTGCGCCTCATGCGGCAGGTGACGGTGCTGTCAACAATGATGGTGCGCACGAGGTCACCCACGTCTGCTGTCTCGCCGCCAGTGGCATAGATACCGATGCCCATGGCGCGCAGTTCTGCCAGCAGTTCATCGGTGCCATTGATGATGGCAGAGATGACTTCGCCCGGAATGAGCATCTTGTTGCGACCTATGGTGCTGCTGACGAGGATGTTATCCACAGCGCCCACGCACAGCAGGTCGTCGGTGTTCATGATGAGGGCGTCCTGCGCGATGCCTTTCCACACGCTGAGGTCGCCCGTCTCACGCCAGTAGGCGTATGCCAGACTGGACTTGGTGCCGGCACCGTCGGCGTGCATGATGTTGCAGTACTCTGGGTCGCCACCCAAGATGTCGGGGATAATCTTGCAGAAGGCCTGCGGGAAGATACCCTTGTCGATGTTCTTGATGGCGGCGTGGACGTCCTCCTTGGCGGCAGAGACGCCACGCGCCATATAACGTTGCTTGCTGTCCATCAGAACTGTACTTCGGGTGCTTTCTCTGCGCCAGCCTCAGCTGCAAACGGTGTCTTCTTCTCGAAGCCGAAGATCAAGGCCCAGATGTTGTTGGGGAACTTGCGCACGCTGACGTTGTAGGTCTGAACGGCGTCGTTGTAGATGCGACGAGACTCGGCAATGCGGTTCTCGGTGCCTTCCAACTGAGCCTGCAGTTCGCTGAACTGCTCGTTGGCTTTCAGGTCGGGATAGGCTTCGGTGATGGCCAGCAGACGACCCAGTGCCTGGCTGACTTCGCCCTGTGCAGCCTGGAAGGCAGCAATCTGTTCAGGGGTGGCGTTGGCGGGGTCGATGGTGATCTGCGTAGCCTTGGTGCGTGCTTCCACGACGGCTTGCAGGGTCTCGCTCTCGTGAGCGGCATAACCCTTGACAGTGTTCACGAGGTTGGGAATGAGGTCGGCACGACGCTGATACTGTGTCTGGACGTCGGCCCACTTCTGTGCAACAACTTCTTCTTGTTCAACGAGTTTGTTGTAGGTGCAGCTGGTGAAGCTGAGGGTTGCCACGAGGGCAAGGAGGATTGATTTGATTGTTTTCATTGTGTGTATTTATTTGATGGGTTTAATGGGTTTAATGGGATTTATGGGCGTTTTGGGTCTTTAGAAGTGTCCGCTGGCACCGCCACCACCGAAGGAGCCGCCACCGAAGCTGCCGCCGAAACCGCCGCCAAACGAACGGCCACCGGCACCGAAGAAGCTACCTCCGAGAGCACCGCCGGCTGCGGCTGCGCCATTGTGGCTGTTCAGATCCTCGTCCCAATGCAATTCCTTGGTAAAGAAGCAGTGGGTGCAGCGGTAGGTATCATGGTGAGTGCGGATGCCAAGACGTTTGTTCGTGGTGGTGTAGCTGCTGATTTTCTTCATCTTATGCTGATGGCAGCTGGGGCAATAGGCTTTCTTGCGCTGGTCTAACCAGATGGCAAAGAAAATGAGTGCGATTCCCAGAAACATGGCTACACAGAAGCCGATGAGTGCTCCAATGTCATCATCATCATCGAAGTCTGAGGAACCTACGAGGGAGTCGTCGCCATCAATGTAAGCCTTGACGGCACGGACGGTGTTCAGCATGGCCTGGTCCCAGTCTCCTTCACGGAGGGAAGGCAACATCTGCCGGTTCTCGATGCGTTTGCAGATGGCATCCGGGAGGGTTCCTTCCATGCCGCGCCCCGTGAGGATGGTGTAGGCTCGGTCTCCTGTAGAAAGGAGGATGACAAGTCCACTGTTCTGTTCCTTGCTGCCAATGCCATACTTGCGGGCAAGCGCCATACAGAAGTCGTAGGTCTCTCCGCCCTTGATGCGTTCCACCACAGCCAAGACGGTCTGCACTCCGTGCTCAGTTTCCATCTGTCCGAGCCAGAGATTCAAGGAATCTACCGCTGTCTGGGAGAGGATGCCATCGGGGTTGGAGACGTACTGAGTCTTGTCCTGAAGGTAGGGAATGGGGAGATTATCGGGGGTGTAGGTGGCAGCGAGGAGGGTGGTGAACGCGCAAATATGCGCTACACCCAACAGGAGGAGGAGAACAATTTTCTTTCTCATTGGCTTTCTTGTTTTAATGTCTTTCGAAGCTTTTCCTTTTTATATCCTTTGAAGCTTTTTCCTTTTATGTCATGTGAGGCAGAAGGTGACCTTCTTTTCACATTCTTTAATCTTTGCCGTTCCAGAACTCCCAACTGGCAAGTGCCTGAAGGTGCAGCATTTCCAGTCCGCCCTTGACGGTGGCACCGAAGCGGCGTCCCTGCCGCATGAAGAGGGTTTCCTCGGGGTTATAGACGAGGTCATAAAGCAGGTGACGCGGGGAGAGGGCTGCGTATGCCAAAGGAGGAGCAGCATCCACATTCGGAAACATTCCCAGGGGGGTGCAGTTGACGATGACGGTGTACTCGGCGAGGACGGAGGGAGTGAGGTCGGAGTAGGTGAAGACATTCTCGGCGGACAAACCGCCGAGCACTGAACCAGATGAAGGGGAAACAGATGAAGGGGGAACAGCAGCAGAGGGACGCTGGCGACTGACGTAACGCCACTCTATACCAAGCTTTTCCAATCCCCGGCAGATGGCTTTGGAGGCGCCGCCTGTACCGAGGACGAGGGCTTTCCGATGATGAGGCTGCAGGAGAGGACGGATGCTGTCCATGAAGCCGATGATATCGGAATTGAAGCCCTTGAGGTGGAACCCCTCTCCCACTCCATCCTTGTGGCTTATCCTGATCACGTTGACGGCTCCGATGGCTCGGGCTTCATCACTCAGTTCATCCAGGAAAGGGATGACAGCCTGCTTATAGGGGATGGTCACGTTGAGACCTCGGAGGCTGGGGTGCTCGGCAAGCACCTGGGGCAGGAGGTCGATGGAGGGAAGGTCGAAGTTGAGGTATTCCGCATCGATTCCTTCGCGCGCGAACCTATTATTAAAGAACGTGCGTGAGAAAGAGTGGCCAAGGGGATGGCCTATGAGACCGTAGAGAGCAGCCTCACCCCAGACCCCTCTCCGAATGGAGATGGTAGTAGATACTTGTGACTGTTGATTATTGATTCCTTTCATTCTTTGTTGGTATATACTCCCCTCGCCATTCGGAGAGGAGGCGGGGGTGAGGCTACTTTGTTGCCAGATACATGGTTGAGAGTCCGAAGGTGAAGCGGCGGAAGGTGACATCCTTGAAGCCGCATCGCAGCAGGAGCGGTTTCAGCACCTCTGCTTGCGGGAAGGCTGCCATCGACTGTGGGAGGTAGGTGTAGGCGCTGTCGTCCTTGCTGATGGCACGTCCGATGAAAGGCATCACCGTTCGGGCATAGAAGTTGAAGAGCTGCTTCATGGGAAAGCGGTTGGGCGTGGTGAGTTCCACCAGCATCAGATGTCCACCCTTCTGGAGCACACGACACATCTCACACAACCCTGCCTCCAGGTCTTCGAAGTTACGTGCACCGTAGGCCACTGTCACGGCGTCAAAGGTCTCGTCGGCAAAGGAGAGGGCTGTGCAGTCGTCCTGGTCAAAGAAGATGGTGCCTTCCAACCCCGCCTTCCGGACTTTCTCCTGCGCTATTTCCATCATCTTCTCACTGATATCTACACCAATGATGCGGTCAGGATCCAGCCGTCGTGCTGCCAGGATGGCGAAATCACCTGTGCCTGTGGCCACATCGAGAATCGTGGCAGGAGCGAAGGGACGCAACGCATCGATGGCCTTGCGACGCCAGCGACGGTCAATGCCGAGGGAAAGCGTGTGGTTCAGGCGGTCGTAGGTGGGTGCGATGCGGTTGAACATCGCTTCCACCTTTTTCTTCTCCACCTTTGGCCGATTCGGTATGGAGACCTCCTCCTTCTGTCTTTGCAGCTGAGCGGAGGTGATTACTTCTACAGGCTCCTGGCAGTAACTTCTCATTGGGCGTCGAGCCATGCGCTGATATTCTTTTCGATGCGAGCAGCCACGTCTGCTTCCACAGCAGCTTTTTCAAACTTCTGTCCCACAATGTGCTCGTAGAGTTCAATGTAACGGTCACTGATGCTCTCGACGAACGCATCTGTCAGTTCCGGCATCACATCACCGGGACGGTTCATGAAGTTGTGGTCGATGAGCCACTGACGCACAAACTCCTTGGAAAGCTGGCGCTGGGGTTCACCTTTGGCAAAGCGCTCTTCATAGCCTTCGGCATAGAAATAACGGCTGCTGTCGGGCGTGTGAATCTCATCGATGAGGATAACCTTCCCGTCGCGCTTGCCAAACTCATATTTGGTATCCACCAGGATAAGTCCTTTCTTGGCAGCAATCTCTGTGCCGCGCTGGAAGAGCGCACGGGTGTAACGTTCCATCACCTCATAATCCTCGGCACTGACGATGCCCTGCGCGATAATCTCTTCACGGGAGATATTCTCGTCGTGACCCTCGTCGGCCTTGGTGGTTGGAGTGATGATGGGTTCCGGGAAGCGCTCATTCTCACGCATACCGTCGGGCAGCTTCACGCCACAGAGCTCGCGGCAGCCGTTCTTGTACTCGCGCCAGGCAGAGCCGGTGAGATAGCCGCGGATAATCATCTCCACACGGAAGCCTTCGGCTTTCAGGCCCACGGTCACCATCGGGTCGGGCGTAGCCAGTTTCCAGTTGGGAACGATGTCGGCTGTGGCATCCAGGAAGGAAGCAGCTATTTGGTTCAGTACCTGTCCCTTGAAAGGAATGCCTTTGGGCAGCACCACATCGAAAGCCGAGATGCGGTCGGTAGCCACCATCACCATGAGGTCGTCGTTGATGTTATAGACATCGCGCACCTTACCGTGGTACACACTTTTCTGTCCGGGGAAATTGAATTCAGTCTTTGTTAATGCTTTCATTGTTTTTATCCTTTTGATTGTATTCTTCGTATGCTTTGACGATGCGAGTAACCAGACGGTGACGGACAATGTCCTTCTGTGACATCTCTATGCGGGCAATACCCTCGACACCATCGAGGATCGTCAGGGCTTCCCGCAGTCCGCTGCGCTGCGAGGCGGGAAGGTCTATCTGAGTCATATCACCCGTGATGATCATCTTGGTATTCATACCCATACGTGTGAGGAACATCTTGATTTGCGCAGGGGTGGTGTTCTGCGCCTCATCCAGCACCACGATGGCATCGTTCAGTGTGCGTCCTCGCATGAAGGCCAGCGGTGCTATCTGGATGATGTTCTGTTCCATCATCTCGTTGAGTTTCTGACGGGGAATCATATCCTCCAGCGCGTCGTAGAGCGGCTGCAGGTAAGGGTCGATTTTGTCCCGCATATCACCAGGCAGGAAACCCAGCTTCTCGCCGGCTTCCACTGCAGGACGCGAGAGAATGATGCGTCGCACCTCCTTATTCTTTAATGCGCGCACGGCAAGGGCGATACTCGTATAGGTCTTTCCCGAACCAGCAGGACCGATCACAAAAACCATGTCATGCGTCTCGAACGCCTGCACCAACCGCTGCTGGTTCTCGCTGCGGGCGGTGATGGGCTTGCCTGTGACGCTGAAGACAATGGCGCCTGCGATGCCCTCCCGACCTGTGCGTTCACCTTTAATAATATGGAGGATGTCTTCCTCAGTAAGGCTGTTGTACTTGGCGCAGTGGCGCTGCAGCTTTTCGATATTCTCATCGAAAGCTGCCAACTCTTCCTCGTCGCCCATCACCTTGATGACGTTGCCACGAGCCACGATGCGCAATTTTGGGAAGAGCGCCTTGATCATTTGCATATTGGTGTTGTTCACACCATAGAAAATCACAGGGTCTGCCTCTTCTAAAATCAGATGTTTTTCTGTCATAATACGTTTTCTGGGTGCAAAAGTAGTGTTTTTTAGCGAAAAGAACGCGAGAATTGCGAAAATTGTTGTATCTTTGCCACGATTTAATGCAACAACGCTTTGAAAAGACTCAAGAAAAAGGTTTTTATCCGCATAATTGGTGTCACAGTGTGCGTTCTTTTCGTCTTTCGCCTGTGTCATCCCGAAGTGAATCCTCGTACATCCGTTGATGAACGTCAGGAGGAGGTGTCTTTAGTGCCAGAACCTGCCGTGGTGCAGGAGCGCCCGATGAAAGATTTGCCCCCGGGCAGTGACTGGGTACCGCTGCTGGATTTCTCCTACAAACATCCCATTTACAGCGTCCCGTCCTATCACGACTGCTTCCCAGACCTCCAGGAAGTACAGTACCCGGCTGCGCTGAGGAATGGTGTGCGACCAGTGCGTGACCGTGCCGAGGCGGAACATCGGAAGAAGGATTTGCTGTTTGTGGGTCTGAACCCCTATTATGAAATGGATCCCGCGATGAGCCGCAGTATTCCCTACTTAGTGCCCAAGGCCAGCGCACTGCTCCAGCACATCGGCCAGCGCTTCTTAGACTCCTTGGCTGTGAAGGGTATTCCACTGCATAAAATCATTGTTACCAGCGTCTTGCGGACCGAGGAAGATGTTGCCCGCCTGCGCCGCATCAATGGTAATGCCTCGGAACAGAGCTGTCATCGTTTTGGCACCACCTTTGACATTTCCTATAACCGTTACCACACGGTGAGTCCTCCCGACGAACCAGCCAGACGAGCAGTACGCAACGACTCCCTCAAATTCATCCTTTCCGAGGTGCTGCGGGACGTCCGGGCAGAAGGACGCTGCTATGTGAAATATGAGGTCAAGCAGAGTTGCTTCCACATCACCGTGAGATAGTCTTTTGTTAACGAATCATAAAATTCCAACTTCCTTTAAACCCAATTGAGACTTGTCTGTCATAAGAATGTGATCACACAACAAACAAATGAAAGTTACACTCTTAATATAACAGACATTATGAAAGCTCACGTAAAATTCCTCACAATGGTTGCCATGCTTTTTGGCTTCCTCACCAACACAAACGCCCAAGACAATAACGACCGCGCCGCACGGTTCCAGGAAATGCAAGCCCGTCAGACGGAGCGACTCGTCAAAGACCTGAAGCTCTCCGACGAACAGAAGGCAAAGTTTGATCCCATCTACGCCCGCTATCTCGAAGAGATGGCTGCCACACGGACCCAGCAGAACCGCGAACGTCAGGCAGACAGGAAAGAAAAGGACCTCACAGACGAGGAAGCTACTGCACAGCTCAATGAGCAGTTTGCCCGTCAGGCCGAACAAATCCAGCAGCAGCAGCTCCGTCTGGACATCCAGAAGAAATACTGCGCAGAACTCTCCAGCGTTCTCACTCCCCAACAGCTGTTGCGCGTGTTCCAGCCTCAGCAGATGAACCGTCAAGGCGGCAACCGTCAAGGTGGTAACCGCGGCGGATTCGGAGGAAACCGTGGTGGCTTCGGTGGCCCTGGTGGTGGATTTGGTGGCGGTGGATTCGGTGGCCCTGGTGGCGACTTTTAATACATAGAAATCGGTTAGACATTCACATGCATATTTTTTAGATTGATTAGTTGATTGAATGTGCTTCTTATTGCACATTAGGAAATGAACGCCGTTCGAGAGAATAGCGTTCATTTCTTGTTTCTGACGTTGAAATAGAACTTTTCTTGCACTTTTAAGAAAAAAAATGCCTTCTTTTTTTGTCGTTCAAACAAAAAGGAGTACCTTTGCAGCGTATTCACTTTTAAACTTTAATAATTATGAAGAAATTCTACTCTTTTCTCATCGCTTTGCTGGCTGTTTGCGGCCTGGCACAAGCACAAGTAAAATTTGATTTCTCTGGTGACAATGCCTATGAGCAGTTTGGCTTAGCAGGCTTTTCCAGCAATGAGTCCCACGATGGAGACTTCACAGAGGACGTGTCCCTCACGTATGGAGATGTGACCATCGTCGTGTCGCCGTCAGAGAAGACCAACGCCAACCGCATGTGGAGCGGTTCACTCCGCCTCTATGGCGGCACGCTGTCTGTCGTTTCTACCGGCAAGAACATCACTGCCATCGAGTTCGAGGTGAACGCCAGCAAGTGGAGCGCCGACAACACCGCCTCTTCCGGCACGCTGGAAACAGGAAAGTGGACAGGTGACGCTCCCGCTGTGGTGATTATGATTGCCGCCAACACACAGCTCAAGAGCATGACAGTCTATATGGGCGAGAATCCCGGTCCAGGTCCCGGCCCCGGTCCCGACGATCAGAAAGACAAGAACACCATTTGGACAAATCCAGATCCGGCCACCAATGGTGCCACCAACTGGAATGGCGTATATCGCTTCGGCCTTGAAGGTACCGACGTCAACAACGAGTGCATCGCCACTTTACCCGCCGACATCTGGAACAAGATCAAGACCGGCACCTTCTGCATGAAGTACACTGCCGCCGACCCGGGTTCCTACATGATTCGCGTCACCACAGGATGGTGGAGCACTCAGTGGCTGGGAGCAGACAAAGATATCGCCCCGTGGAGTATGTCGGAACGCATCATTGACAACGGTGACGGAACATTCCACATTGAAATTAACTTCGGCGACGATCCCATTGTTGGTTTTCTGGACGAACAGCACCTGCTCTTCACTGGTTCCGGTTACACCCCTCTGGAACTCTACTTCGAACCCGAAACGATTGACTGGACCAGCTCTGCCGAGGCTCCCCTGACGGTGGCTTCTGTCCTAGAGAAGGCTGGCAAGCTGGACAAGGGCGCCAGCAGTGATCAGGATGTGTTTGTGAAAGGCAAGATCTCACAAATCAAGTACACCTTCAGCGCTCAGTACGGCACCGCTCAGTTCTCCATCTCTGATGACGGCAAGACAGAGAACGAGTTCCTCTGCTACGGCACCTATTACCTGGGCAACCGCGCTTGGGCAGATGGCGACACCCAGATTGCTGTGGGCGATGAAGTCATTGTCAAGGGTACCGTGACCAACTACAACGGCACGTTGGAAATGGCCAACAAGGCCAACTACCTCTACAGCCTCAACGGCAAGACCGACGGCGGTGACACACCTGGACCTCAGGCTTACACCAAGATTGCCGATGTGAAGACGGCTGCCACCGCTGACAAAGTGAATGTGGAATTCAAGGCCGCAGACCTGCTGGTGACCTACATCAACGGCAAGAGCTGCTATGTATATGACGGCACAGACGGCCTGCTGCTCTATGATATGCAGGGTGAGTTGAAGGCTGGTGACAAGTTCAACGCAGACATCACTGGCCAGCTCTATCTCTATAACGGTCTGACAGAAATCGCCGTTTCCAAGGTAAGTGAGATACAGGTTGCCAGCAGTGGCAATGCAGTGACTGCCCAGGTGGTGACCATCGCTGACATTACCAGCAACTACAAGGCCTACGAGAACGAACTGGTAACCATCCAGGAACTGACTCCTGCAGCAGAGGCTTGGGAAAACCGCAACGTCATCTTCACCGACGACAGCGACAATGAAATCACCGTCCGTGACAACTTCAAGACGGTGGCAGACGTGACCTTCGACACGTCCGAGACCTACGACGTCACTGGCTTCGCCAGCATCTACAATGGCACCGTCCAGCTCTTCCCGCGTGACGCTGCCGACCTCGGTGGTGAAGCACCCCAGCCCTATACTCCACAAGGTGAAGGCACCTTGGAGAACCCCTACACCATCACCGATATTCTCCACATCGGCGGCGAGAAGGAGAATGGTCCTACTGGCTGGGCCCACGGTTACATTGTCGGTTATGTAGATGGCACCAGTTATGCAAATGGCTGTGTATTCTCTCTTCTGCCAGAGATGTCTGCAAAGCTTACTGAGACCGACAACCAGCTCATCCTCGATGTAACAGAAGAAATGAATGGTATTGTCCTCTCCGAACAGTTTGTATGCACCTTCGAAGGTGATGCGATCAAGTCGTCCGTCATTACCTACACCTTCCCCAGTGAAGAGATAGCACAAGCATTCTACGCTGAGATGCTTGCCGAGCAGCAAGCTGACCCCGAGGAGAATCCCGGCGTCTATGCCATCAACGGCAATGTAATCACCAACGACATGACTGATTATATGGCTGGAGCAACGAAAGATATGATTCGCACGTACCTCCAAATGATGGCTGATGAAATCAACGGCCAGGGTAGCACCCCCAGCGAGCCTTCTAACACCAATATCCTCATTGCCGACATGCCCGGGGAGGATCAGCCCGCCCTCTGCGTGCCCGTTCAGCTGGCCAACAAGTTGGGAATGCGCGAGGCACTTAGCCTGAAGGATGTGCCCGAGAACTGGGGCAAGGAAATCTGGCTGCACGGTGAGTTCATCAAGTACTTCAATGTGCCGGGTGTGAAGAACGTGGACGACTGGAGTTTCGACGGCAAGACGCTGAACACCCTCGTCAAGAGCCTCACCCGCATCGCCACGGACAGCAAGAACGTCTTCAACCTCAACGGTCAGCGCGTGAACAACGTTGCCAAGCCTGGTATCTACGTCGTCGGTGGCCGCAAAGTGGTCGTGAAATGAAGATACTGACGCGCCTCTTATTGGCTTTGTCACTGATTGCCTGTGGCCCTCAATCCGAGAGGGCCACAGCGCAGTCTGTGAATCTCCGAACCTATTACTCCCGTGCCGACGGCAAGAAGAAAGCCGAACTGAAGACGGCCATGTACCAGATTATCGGCTCTCCCAAGGTGCTGGACTATGGCGCCTTGTGGTCAGGTTTCTATGATACCGACCGTATGGCCGACAACCAGGTCAGAGACCGCTACAGCAACGAGAAGCGTTACTTCTCCGGTAAGTCCAACAATGCCGTTTCAGGCATGAACAAGGAGCACGGCATCGCCAACTCCTGGTGGGGCAAGACCAAGAACGCCGCCTACAGCGACCTTCATCACCTCATGCCCAGTGACATTAAAGCCAACAGTGACAAGAGCAACTTCGGAATGGGCATCGTCACCAAGGTCAGCAAGACCAACGGCTCCATTAAGGTGGGCAAGGGCACTGCAGGCAACAACGGCACCGTGAACCTCTGGGAACCTGCCGACAATTGGAAAGGTGACTTCGCACGCATTTACTTTTACTTGGTGACAGCCTACCAGGAGCTGAATATGGTGCAGACCGAAGGCGCCAACACCATGCAGACCAACACCTATCCGAAGCTCCAGCCCTGGGCCTACCAACTCTACCTGAAATGGTCGCGCGAAGACCCTGTGGACGACATCGAGCGAGCTCGCAACGATGCCGTTTACAAGATTCAGGGCAACCGCAATCCTTTCATTGACTACCCAACACTGGCAGAATTCATCTGGGGCGACAGCACGGCCTACGCCTTTGATGTCACCCAGTCCCACATCCCTGCCACACACGTCAAATCCCCGCGTGCAGTCGGTGCCGAAGAAGAGGTGTTTGATGTCAGTGGACGGCGCGTACCTCGCCGCCAGAACAAAGGTGGCGTGCAGGTAGTGAGGCGCAGGGGCACAACTACCAAGCGCGTCGTGAAGTAACATGCGCTATTTCATCTATCTCAGTTACGACGGCACTGCCTATCACGGCTGGCAGATACAGCCCAACGGCGAGAGCGTGCAGGAGACCCTCCAGCGCGCCCTCGCCACTTTATTGCACCAGGAAGTGGCTGTCACGGGAGCCGGGCGCACAGATGCAGGAGTGCATGCAGCGCTGATGGTAGCACACTTCGATGTGGAAGCCCCCCTTGGTGAGGACGGAATAGGCTCTCTCGTCTATCGGCTCAATGCCATCTTGCCTCACGATATCGCCATTCATCGCATCGTTCCTGTGCCGCCAGACGCCCATGCACGCTTCTCGGCTCGCGCGCGTACCTATTATTATTATGTGCACACCCGCAAGTCACCCTTCCTGCGAGACCGTTCCTGGCGACTCGTCAGCACGCCCGATTTTGAGGCGATGAACCGTGCCGCCGCCGTCCTGAAGGAATACACGGACTTCACCAGTTTCTCCAAGGTGAACACAGACGCCAAGACCAACATCTGTCACATCCGTTCTGCCCAGTGGGTGCAACTGTCTGACCACGAGTGGCGTTTTGAAATCACCGCCGACCGCTTCCTGCGCAATATGGTTCGCGCCATCGTGGGAACGCTGATGGAAGTGGGACGTGGCACGCTCTCCTTAGACGGCTTCCGTCAAGTCATTGAACAGAAGAATCGCTGTGCCGCTGGTGACAGTGTACCTGCGAGGGGATTGTTCCTGCAAAATATTGAGTACGATTTATGTGGTTAGTACTTGCCTTCACTTCCGCCGCTCTGCTCGGCTTCTATGATGTCTTCAAGAAACATGCCTTGAAGGCCAACGACGTCGTGGCAGTGCTGACGCTGAACACGCTCTTCGGGTCTCTCATCTTCCTGCCCTTCGTGCTGCTCTCCGCCGCAGGCAGCCTCCCCGCCGACTCCCTGTTCTTTGTCCCCGTCTGTGGATGGGAGGTACACAAGTACGTGGTTCTCAAGGCATTCATTGTCCTTGGTTCGTGGCTTTGCGGCTATTTCGCGTTGAAGAACCTGCCACTGACCATTGTGGGTCCCATCAATGCCACTCGCCCTGTGATGGTGCTGTTGGGTGCCATCTTTGTCTTTGGCGAGCGGCTGAACCTCTGGCAATGGACGGGCGTGCTGTGTGCCATCTTCGGCTTCTACCTTCTCAGTCGCAGCGGAAAGAAAGAAGGCATTGACTTCCGCCACAACCGCTGGATAATCCTGGCTGTGCTGGCCTCCGCCCTCGGAGCCATCAGCGCCCTCTTCGACAAGTTCCTGTTAGCGCCTGTGGAGGCTGGCGGCAAAGGACTGAATCCCATGGTGGTGCAGAGTTTCTTCATGATTTATCAGTTTCTGATGATGACTGTGGTGATGTTAGTTTTTGCTTCGGCTTTGCCGAAGCAAAAACTAACATGGAAATGGTCCATTCCCTTGATTTCCATCTTCCTCTGCGCCGCCGACTTCGTCTATTTCTATGCCCTCAGCCTGCCCGAAGCCTTGATAGCCGTCGTCTCCATGGTTCGTCGCGGCAGCGTCCTTGTCTCCTTCTTCGTGGGCGCCCTCGTCTTCCACGAGAAGAACCTCCGCTACAAAGCCATTGACCTCGCCCTCGTCCTCCTCAGCATGGTTTTCTTGTATCTCGGAAGTAAATGAGGAATGAGGAATGAAAAATGAATAATGAATAATGATAAATGATAAATGAAAAATAATAAATTCTCATGAATATGAAACTCGCACATTCTCTCTTTTCATTTCACAGCAAGGTGCCAAATATATCACCTTTCATTTATCATTTATCATTTATCATTTCTTCTTTCCTGCTCTCTGCGGCTCCCGCCACGGCACAGATGCTGATGCGCGACGTCTTCGCTGCTATGCCAGATTCTGTCCTGCCGATGGTCACAAAGAACAACCGGCTGGACTGTATTGACTTCATAGAGAATAATATGGAAGCCAAGGTTCGGAACATTCTGGACGAGTATGTCACCCTGGAAGCCCTCACCCCCGATTACGCCCGCTTCCGCACCAGCGCCTCCTCCCTGATGGAACTGAAGCTCCTACCTGTCAACGACTCAACGATGGTTCTCTGCCTCGTCACCACTGCTCAGACCGGGGAACCCGACACGCCTCGCCGCCTTGAGGATAGCAACATACGCTTCCTCAAGCCCGACTGGTCACCCCGCGACAGCACCAGCACCCTACCCTTCTCCCTGCCTCCCCTCTCTGAATTCATGGAAGAAGTCCCAGCCGCAGACCCCAACATCTCTGCCGCCCTCCGCTCCCTCCAGGACTTCCACCCCGTCCGCCTTGCACTCTCCCCAGAGGCTCCAATCCTCACGGCCACCCTCCAGCCCGCCTACCTCTCCATCAAAGAGCGCGAGGCCATTACCCCCCTCCTCCATCCCCTCACACTTCACTGGAACGGCTTCTCCTTCGTGAAAGATTAGTATATTTTCATAACCAGACCAAAAACCAAAGAACTATGAGTAAAGTAGGAATTCCTAAAGAGATCAAGAACAATGAAAACCGCGTCGGAATGACACCTGCCGGTGTGGCAGAACTGACCCGTCGTGGACACGAAGTCCTGGTGCAGCACACCGCTGGCGAGGGCAGCGGATTCAGCGATGCAGACTATGTGAAGGCTGGCGCCACGATTGTGCCCGCCATCGAGGATGTCTATCGTGAAGCCGACATGATTGTGAAGGTGAAAGAACCCATCGAACCGGAGTACAAACTGGTGCGCAAGGGTCAACTGCTGTTCACCTATTTCCATTTCGCCTGCGAGAAAGAGCTGACGGACGCGATGCTCCAGAGCGGCGCTGTCTGCCTGGCCTACGAGACCGTGCAGTTGCCCAACGGCTCACTGCCCCTGTTGCAACCCATGAGTGAGGTGGCTGGACGCATGGCCACGCTCAACGGCGCCTATTACCTCCAGAAGACCAAGGGCGGCAAGGGCAAGCTCATCAGCGGCGTGCCGGGTGTGTCACCCACGAGGGTGCTCGTGCTGGGCGGCGGTGTTGTGGGTGAAGCTGCTGCACGGATGGCTGCCGGGATGGGAGCCGAGGTGACTATCACTGATGTCTCACTGCCCCGTCTGCGCCAGCTCGACCTGGAGACACCAGCCAACGTCCACACGCTCTATTCCTCCGAGCACAACATCCGCCAGCAACTGCCCACAGTGGATATTGTCATTGGCTCCGTCCTGGTACCAGGAGACAAGACGCCCCACCTCATCACCCGCAATATGCTTTCGCTGATGGAACCCGGAACGGTGCTCGTGGACGTAGCCATCGACCAAGGCGGCTGCTTCGAGACCTCACGCCCCACCACCCACAGCGAGCCCGTCTATACAGAGGAAGGCATCCTGCATTACTGTGTAGCAAACATTCCAGGCGCTGTTCCCAACACCTCCACACTCGCCCTCACCAACGCCACCCTGCGCTATGCCATCGCACTCGCCGACAAAGGCTGGCAGCAGGCCTGCAAGGATGACCCCGCACTGGCCAAGGGCCTCAACATCGTGGAAGGAAAGGTGACCTTCAAGGCTGTTGCCGATGTCTTCCACCTGCCCTACGAGCCCTGCACCTTTGCGTGAACGACTCGCGTCTTTTGCTTAAACGACACGCGTCCAGTGTCTGAAGCACAAGCGTATGGACGCAAGTGCACTTGCGTATATACGAATGGTCACTTGCGTATATACGAATGGTCACTTGCGTCCAATGTCTTGTGCCATTTCATCCAAACCCGCCTTCGTCATCTTGTCGGGTTCAATACCCAATTAGCTTTGAACGAGCATTTGAAGAAACTCCTGTGGCTCATAAACAGGAATCTTTGAAAGGGCGAAATCTGGTTTATTACGTGTTACGATGTAGTCAGCTCCATCCATGACTGCAGAGAAGTGCTGCATAGCATCTTCAAAATCAAGAAAATTAGAATTGACAGACAATTTAACTATCTCTTGATTAACCGTAGTGACATTGCAGAGGGAAATAAAACATTGATAGTCCTCAATTATTTCATTGGAGGACATTTTGTAATGATGTTCCAATAGGTAACTGGCAGTCGCAAAAGAGAGTGCAGAGACTAGTAAATTGATCCGCTTTCTACTGGCAAGGCTGATAATCAGGGCAGCAGGCTCATAGAATTCTTCACGGTGGGCAATGAAATCCACAAAAACGTTGGTATCAATAAAAACGTTCTTCATTTGTACTTCTCCATAAGAAAGTTACCGTATGCTTCTTTCTCATCAAAATCCTTGGGCAATGGAGGAACGTTGGCAAACAGTCGAGCCACAACAGGGTCAATAACGAGGTCGTCTGAGGTAATGACTGGTTCCGTCTCAGCCTCGGCCTGTTGAGGAATGTCTATTTCAATACTCCATCCCATTCTCTTAGCCATAGCCTTGATTAATGCTGCATCAGCCACTGGAACTTTTATGGTGAAAAGGTCCATAGGGGGTGCAGATGTCTTTGTCACTGTGTCTACCATAACGAAAAGTGTTATTTTCTGCTGCAAAGATAGTGATTTTTTCTCTTCTTCAAGTACAAAAACAGAAAAAAGATGCTTATGAGGGACAAATTCACACATCTTTTAAAGAAAAACCGCAAGACGAGCGCCCTGCGGTTACATAAAAATAGATAAGTGTGCTATTTTACTTCAACAACACCTTCACACTCCGTTCCCCCACCTTCACAATGGCAGCCTCGCCGCAAGCATTAACGCTCATCCGCGTCTCACCCTCGTTGGCTGTTCTAGAAGTGATGAGTCTTCCACTGAGGTCAAAGACACTGATGGGTGTACCAGCAGGTGCACCGCTGAGATGCAGTTGGTTCGCTTGACACTGTATCAGCAAAGGATTAGCCTTAATCTGTGCAACAGCATTTTCCTCTGTGAATCCTTCCTTCTGAGGCTCTGCCTCAATCCAGCACAGTGTAGCTGTCGCCACGTCACTGTTGTCGTAGCCTGTCTTTGTGGCATAGACGCTGATGTTGTAGGTCACGCCAAGTTGAACCTCGTTGCTGCTAAATGATGTGATGTCTGTGTCTGTTATGGTTGACTGGCAAACAGCTCCCTCCGTCTCACTGTCGAAGTTCAGCTTACCATTGGAATAGCTGATGATAGGCGTTGCGCACTTCTTCTTTACCTCGCCGTCCAATCCCATGAAGGTTTGGAAGCCACTCCAGGGCTCTGTCGTCTTATATGCATCGATAGAGGCGGTGGGCACATGCAACGTTGCGTATTCTATATAAGAGTCATAGAAAGCATTGCTTGCTGTCGATGGAACATTCTCCGCATAGCAGGTGACATCAGTCAGGTCTATGCAACTGGCAAAGGAAGCAACGTCGATTGTTTTTACACCACCACCGATAACAACGGAAGTCAGGCCAGAGCAGTTCCAGTATTTGTAAATATCTTTATATCAACGACTTGTGCATTAAACGGTAGAAAAGTGATGTTGCTGATTCTTGAAAGAGGAGGGAAAAGTTAGATTTAACATTTTTAACTTTATTAAACCTCAAAAAATGGCGAATTTGTGCATTGTGGAGACTTTTCCTATCAAAAAAAGAACAACGGTATAAATGGTAGCATCCGGAGAAACTCGTAAGAACGTAAAAAACTGGCCCGAGTCAAATCCTTCAAGGGTGTAACTCTGAAAATAATTTTAGAAAAACTGTATAAGGTGGGCTAATTCACCCCATTTCCTGTACAAAATGTCTCTTCAAACATAAAAAAACGACATTTTCGGCGAAAAACGGTTAAACAATTCAAAAAGATGAAGCAAAACGAGTGTTATATGACGAATTTTTCGTAACTTTGCACCAAATCAAAGACATTTTACTATGCTAATTAGGATTGTAACAACGAATTTTAAGTCGTACGGACAGGAAACAGAGTTCAATATGTTGCCGTCATCGAATGTCCGCAGGAAGGACTGGCATGTTCACAGCCAAGGCCGTGGTGCCAATGTGTTGCGCACGGCAGTTATCTATGGTGCCAATGGTGCTGGAAAGTCGTGTCTGGTCAAGGCGCTTGGCCGACTCCAGACGATGGTTGCTGTTGGCAGTCTGCCCCACACCGCCTTCAGGGATGCCAACAAGTACAACGACCCAGAAATGCCTGTTACCATCGAAGTGGAGTTCGGTACAGAGTCAGACCAGTATTCATACGGGGTGAGCTATCGTGGCAACCTCTGTATGGAAGAATGGCTGTATTCTACCATTAAGAAACCCGTGTGCGTATTCGAGCGCAAATACGATGCACAGACAGGCAAGACCAACATCAAATTGGCTGGAAGCAAAAAGGACGAGGCAAAGAACAAACTGCTGATTTCTCTGTTAGAAGACAATCTGCTGAAGGTGGGCGAACTGATGCTGTCGAAGCACGATGTGGTGAAGAACAGTCAGATGACCGATGCGTTCCTCTGGCTGACCACCAAATTGCACGTCATCTTCCCAGAGACCCGTTCGACCTCCATTTTCGACAACAGGTATTCCGACGAAGGATTCAAGTCCCAGTCCGAAGCGCTTATCTCAGCCTTGGATCTCGGCATCGATGAGCTGACCCTAAAGGATGAGGATATTGAGTCGTTCAAACAAAGCATTTCCGAATGGCCCGAACTGGTGCAGGGTGTGGATGGCATTGTCAAGCGACTTTCACGTTCGCCCGAGGGTTCAGAAGAAGTGATGATCGATACGGGTGCCTTCACCGTCAGTATGCGCCGCGAAGGCAACAAGTATTTCGTGCGCCGTGTAAAGGCTCTCCATAAGGTCAACGACAACCTTTATGACTTTGAACTGAAGGAGGAGTCGGACGGCACCCAGCGCATTTTCGACTTTGTGCCGATGGTTCAGAATGTCAAGAGCGAGGCTTGCACATACGTCATTGACGAATTGGACCGCAGCCTGCATCCCACCCTTGTACGTTCACTAGTTTCACGTATTGTCAATGACAAGATCATGAAGGGCCAGCTGATTTTCACCACCCACGATGCAGGTCTGCTCGACGGAAAAGTGTTCCGCAACGATGAGATTTGGTTTGCAGAGAAAGACCGCGAGACGCAGAGTACCCATCTGTACACGCTCGACGAATTCAAGCCCCGTGCAGATCTTGATTTGGAGAAAGGTTACCTCAATGGCCGTTTCGGAGCCATTCCTTTCTTGGCACGTTTCAACGAATTAAACTGGGAGTGATATGGGATTCAAAGTTAGAGGCTATACGAGGGACGTCCCTCAGGAGAAGGTTCGCGACTATTCCTTATTTGCCATTGCTACAGAAGGGACTGAGCGTGAGCCAGACTACTTCAGACTTTTCGACGGCATCGACCGTATCAAGGTTGACATCATTGAGCCAGAGGTTTTTGACGAAGAAAACCCGCAAGAAAAGAGAAAGGCATCTTCTCCGTCGAAAGTACTGGAAAAGGTGAAGGCATACATCGCCGAGAACCAGTTGAGCGCCGATGATGGCGACTCCTTATGGTGTGTCATCGACGTTGACCGTTGGCCGCAGGAGCAGATAGAGGAACTTCATGCCTTCTGCGCCCAGAAGGACAACTGGCATCTGGTCATCAGCAACCCAAGCATTGAGATATGGCTACTCTATCACAAACGGGCAGACCTGACAGACCTTGGTATTCAGACTGCCCACGATGCCAAACAGGCGCTTGACAAGATAGAAAAAGGTGGTTACTACTACATCAAGTACCTGCCCCTGATGCTCAATGCCATCGAGAATGCACAGCAAGCCGACACGAATCCCGACAGCTATATGCCAGAATTGCTACAGACAAAGGTTTATCAGTTGGGCCGTGCACTTTATGAACGCATGGGCAAGGTTCGTTTTGAAAAATTCGTAGCCTCGTTGCCAAACATAGAGAAGGAAATCTTGAAACAGAAGAAAAAATCATAAAACCATCAAACATTGTGACAAACTAACCGAATAAGCGAATAGGTAAGTTAAAGAAAAGTATTATTTAATATTATACAATTTGGTCTATGATGGATATAAAACTAGAAATAGAAAAAGCCCAAACGGTGCTTAAAGAAGGAGGTAATGTAATAAAAACACGGGATGACCGTGAATTAATTCTCGTTGATAAGGACGGAAAGGTGCAGAATGCTGACAGTTGTGGATGGTTGCCCGATGATAATGGAGAGGTAAATAAATCTGTGTTTCGTAAACGTATTGAACCATGGTTGACTTCTCTATTCCAGTCAGAGCATCTATCTCTTCTTTGTGGTTCTGGTATTACTAATGCTATCAGTTTTTTGGCAGGAACTGCTGGCAGCACTACGATGGGAACAACCACTTTCACCCAATTTAAGGATGAGATTCAAGAGGCCGCAGAGGCTTCAGCAAAAGCGAGTGGACGCGAGGAAGGTAATATAGAAGATCAGATAAGGACAGCAAATGATTTGTTACGTGGACTAAGAATCTTGAAGAAAGGTACTGAGGCAACTGCATTGGAAAGGGAATTGAATACAATTATCTCGGAATTTGCGATGTCTATATTAAAATCTGAGAATAGAATAGCAACAGCTGATGAGGATAAACGGGAAAATGCTTATTCTGTGCTTGTTAATTTCCTTCTTAGTTTTGCAAGTCGTACAGGAAATAGGGAAAGACTGAACATATTTACAACCAATTATGACCGACTGATTGAGGTTGGAGCAGAATTAGCAGGTGTACACATGATGGACAGGTTTGTTGGAACTATGATGCCAGTATTTCGGTCTTCAAGATTAAATCTTGACATCCACTACAATCCACCAGGAATACGAGGAGAACCACGTTATCTTGAAGGCGTTGCGAGGTTGACAAAACTTCATGGTTCTGTTGATTGGATACAAAATGGCAGTGAAATAAGACGTGTAGGTTTGCCGTTTGGCGCTGATGATATTGGACCATATTTGAACGCACCGGGACTGAAAGGATCTGATCCGCTAAAGTTGATGATATATCCCAACTCTGCAAAAGACCGTGAAACGGCTGAATATCCTTATGTAGAGTTATTCCGTGATTTTGCTGCGGCTATTTGCAGGCCTAATAGTACATTAGTGACATACGGATATGGTTTCGGAGATGAACATATCAACCGTGTTATTCATGATATGCTTACTATACCTTCAACACACTTAGTGGTCATTTCTTATGATGATCCAATTGGTCGTATATTGAAGTTTTACTATGAATCGGCACATTATGCACAGATGTCTATGCTAATTGGTAAAGATTTGGGAGACATTACCAATTTGGCTAATGATTACTTGCCTAAGTCTGCTATTGACAGGACTACTATTAGAATGGCAGAACTGTTACAGCACAGAATGGGTGCTGATTCAAGCGCGTCTGCAACAATATCTTCAGTTTCATCCGCGCCCGTCACTCCTTCGTCTTCTACCTCAACAACTCCAACAACCCCAATCGTATAGCATATGATTACAACCCCCATTGAACAGTTATCCTCACTTCGAGTTGGTACGGTGGAATTTATATCGCCAGACAGGATTGAAGTGTTGCTTGATATAGAATCGCCAGACAGTGTAGCTCTTAATACAGGTACCCCACGGAACTTCCCACGTATAAACGGATACGTGATGATTCCTATTGATTTAGGCTTTGTAGTAGGGCAAGTTTCATGGATAACAATACAACGCTCCCCATATCCTAAGCGTAGCGGTTTTCAAGACTTTGGCTTGATAGATTTGCCTTTTCCACTACGAAAAATGGAATTACAGCCATTAGGGACACTTGTGGGAACAGAGAATGGCTATAAGTTTAAACGCGGATTGGAAACATTCCCATCTGTAGGAGATATTGTAATCTTACCAACGGAAGATCAGTTAAAATCTATCATTGAATCAGGAGAGAATCGAAGGGTGTATATTGGTAACAGCCCACTTATGGGTAATGCAAAAGTAATGATTGATCCAGACCGTTTGTTTGGGAGACATCTTGCTATACTTGGAAATACTGGTAGCGGAAAGTCTTGTTCTGTAGCAGGTTTAATAAGGTGGTCTCTTGAAAGTGCTAGACAACAATTGGCTAAAGAAGGAGAATCCATTAACAGCCGCTTTATAGTATTAGATCCAAATGGGGAATACTGCAAGGCTTTTGCAGATAAGGCGAATGCGAACATCTACACGGTTAATGTAGAAGAAGGGGATGGGAAGAAACAATTACAAGTCCCACTTTGGTTTTGGAATACCGATGAATGGTGTGGTTTTACCAAAGCATCCCCTAAAACACATAGAACGACGATAGTTCACGCACTGAAGTCAGTGAGAAGTGGCAATGTATTTGAGTCTGTAAGCAAAGAACACGAATTAGCATCTTTTGTGCGTACACTAATCAATACGATTGAGGTATATAAGAGTAAAGGAGCACCTTGGGGAAGTTTTCCCGCTCCCAAGAACTTCAGGGAATCACTTCTGAAATGGAATACAGGTGTAATTACAGACGATAGTTATTCTCAAGAATTGAATGAAGCGATAAGTGCTTTTAATTCAAAAGTGAATGAGTATGAAAGGGTCAGATCTGTTCAATACTCCAATCAAGATTATAAAAGAGACGAAGTAGATGCCTTAATTACTTTGCTGAGAGATGTTTTTACTAAAGCTGGTGGTCGTGATGAAGAGTTTCTACCTATAGACGAGGACAGTCCAATCCCATTCACTGGAGAGAATTTTGTACGTTCTATTGAAGCCAATGCGGAGATACTAAATACAACGGACTATATTGTTACTCTAATGCCACGCATAAAGACACTATTGGCAGATGTGCGTGTAAAAAAAGTTATTGATAACAAGAATCTGAATCTGAGTGAGTGGTTGAGTAATTATATAGGTTCAGATAATAAGGAGTCATTGACTATTATCAATCTTGCGTTATTGCCCTCAGATGTCACAAGTATAGTAACTGCTGTAATTGCTCGTATGGTGTTTGAAGCTCAACAACGTTACCTCAAATTAAACAAGCAGTGCTTACCTACTGTATTGATTATGGAAGAAGCTCATTATTTCGTGAAACGTTATAATGACGATGCTGAGAACACAGGTCCCACCACCCAATGCTGCAAAGTATTTGAAAAGATAGCACGAGAAGGAAGAAAATTTGGTCTGGGATTAGTACTCTCTTCACAAAGACCTTCCGAATTATCTCCAACAGTACTTTCTCAGTGCAATTCGTTTTTGTTACACCGAATATCAAATGATCGAGATCAAGAATTAGTACATCGACTATTACCTGACAATATGAGAGGTATTCTGCGTGAGATGCCATCACTTCCATCCCAATATGCAGTTTTGCTAGGTTGGGCATCTGAATTACCTGTCGTGGTGAAGATGAGGACTCTACCTAAATCGCAATGTCCACAATCCGATGACCCTGACTATTGGGATGTTTGGACAGGATGTAAGGAACGTAATATTAACTGGGATCTGATTGCTGATGAGTGGCAGAATAAGAAAGAAGATACTCAAACAGAATGATAGCTTGAAATAAATGATACCTTTGTGTCACAAATACGGAATTATATGGCTCAGATAGATGATTTCTTTATGTATGAGAACCGAGTGGAAGGCATCACCGATGCTGATTATCAGCGGGCACAGCCTTATGTAGAGGCTGCACAGGCTTTTGCGCAAACAACCTATCAAAGTATCTATATCATCGACTACTACAGGAAGAACTTCCTCTATGTATCTGACAATCCACTCTTTCTATGTGGACATACAGCTGAGGAAGTACGGCAAATGGGTTACGGGTTCTATCTTAATTATGTTCCTGAAGAGGAAGTGCCAATGCTTCTTGAACTGAACCGTTCTGGCTTTCGAGCATTCTATGACCAGCCAAAGGAAAAACGTCGGCAGTGTATGATGTCGTACGACTTTCATATTGAAAATGATAATCGAAAACCACTTATTAACCACAAGATTACTCCATTAGTCATGACAAATGAAGGTCGTGTCTGGTTAGCACTCTGTACAATATCGCTATCTTCCCATAAAGATGCGGGGCATATTCAAATGCGTATGCTTGGACAAAGCTACTACTGGGAATACTCTCTTGCGGTTCATCGTTGGGAACGATGCGAACTTATAACTCTCAAACCAGAAGAAAAACAAGTTTTGGCATTGGCCGCAAGAGGTAATTCCATTCATGATATTAGTGA
>JAFZSP010000013.1 GCA_017619335.1 Bacteroidaceae bacterium | reverse complement strand
CTATCTTTGCAGCGCGTTCAGTTAGTGAACGGGTACAAAGGTAGGTAAAAAAAGCGAGATGTGCAAGTGATACATCATTAAATATAAGATAAAAACAAAAGCGTATGAATAAAAGAATTGTGATGGACCGCGGCGGTGTGGTGAAATTGGCAGAGTCGATGAACTGCACGCGTGAGATGGTGAGCAAGGCGCTGAACTTCAAGAAGGACACCGCCCTTGCACGTAAGATCCGGCATGTTGCTAAGTCGCAGTATGGCGGAATGGAGATAGGTAAGTAAGTGTCGCTATGGCATAGCGGCATACGTGTAACATTAAAAAAGATACGGTCATGAAGAGGATGTTGAATGAATCGGCGAAGACGGCCATCGCCCTTGTGCTTGGTCTGGTGTGTCTTTGGTTTGTGATGAGTTTTGCCTGGAGCCTGGATGACATGTCCTTTACGGAGTGTGTGTTCGGAGCGGTGTATGTATTGTCGGTTGTTCCTCTTTATGAGGGGATCAAGCGGCTGTTAGGGCTGCGATAGAATCGCGATGAAGAGACGTGACATATAGATAAGCCTATGTTGGAATATTACGGCAAAGTGGCTTGTGTGGGTTATGACGACCTGGTAGGCTCGGGAATCATGACTGCTGGCAATCTGCAGAAGATGGCCCAGCGCGGGCGTCTGGAGATTGTACGGAGGGGTGGCGGTTCGTCGAAGAACTATGCGCTCATTGCCGTTGACTCCCTTCCCGAGAAGTATAAGGCGGAGGTGAAGAAGATGTATCCTGAGGGCAACCGTACTCGTCTGACGGAGTGGGTGAAGAAGAACTATGAGCGCGACGCTGATGCCTATTCGTTTTTCTTCGACAAGAAGAACACGGGTGTTTCCCTTCCTGCCGAGAAGGTGAAGGAGTACACCATCAACGCGAGTGTGCTGAACTGCTGCATCCGTCTGTACAACCGTGCTTCGGTGTGCCAGCGGATGTTCGGCAACCGTTACAACTGGGAAGAGATGGCTGCCGTCATCGACTGTCTTCGTGACCTTTACGGCCACACGCTTCCTTCCTCTACGATGCGTTTCAGGAAGAAGGTAGCCGAGTATAAGCGTGACGGCTACGCCAGTCTGATCAGCGGCAAGTTCGGCAACCAGAGTGCCCGGAAGGTTGACCACAAGACGGAACGTCTGATCCTGGGCATTGCCGTATTGCCCAACAAGCCTTTCAACACGACGGTAGCTGAGATGTACAACCAGTTTGTGTGCGGTGAGCTGGACGTCTATGATCCTGAGACCGGCGAGATGTTCAACCCGGATGACTTCACGGACAAGACCGGTGACCCGCTGGTACTGAGCGAGACGACGATCAACAACTATCTGAACATGCCTAAGAACCGTGTTCTTGTGGACCATCTGCAGATGTCGTGGACTACCTACATGCACGAGGTGATGCCTCATGTGCACAGGCATGCCCCAGAGTTTTCCTTCTCGAAGATATCTTTTGACGACCGTGACCTTCCTCGTAAGTTGAAGGACACGAAGCTGCGTCCTAAGGCCTACTATGCCTACGACGTGGCGAGCCAGTGCGTGGTGGGATATGCTTACAACCGGAATAAGAACACGGACCTGGTGACAGACTGTTTCCGTTCGCTGTTCCGTCTGATCGAGAAGAACGGCTGGGGCTGCCCGGCACAGGTGGAGGTTGAGAACCACCTGATGTCGCAGTGGCGGGACTCGTTCCTGAAGGCCGGTGTGATGTTCCCGTTCGTGAGGTTCTGTGCCCCTCAGAACTCTCAGGAGAAATATGCCGAGCAGATGAACGGCGCGAAGAAACGCAGCGTGGAGCACCGGAACCACCTTGGCATCGGCAGGTTCTATGCCAGGGACCGCCACTACCGTACGGAGTCGAAAAAGATTTTCGACGAAAGGAACGACACCTACGAGGACCAGGAGTACTACACCTGGGAGCAGCTGATAGCCGAGGACATGGCCGACATCGAGCAGTTCAACAACACGCTTCACCCGAACCAGAAGAAATACAAGGGTCTGACTCGCTGGCAGGTGCTGGTGCAGAACATGAACCCGACGCTTCAGCCTCTTGACCGTGCGCTGTGGGCAAGGTATATCGGCGATCATGTGAGTACGACCGTCCGCAGGAACTCTTACTGCCGTGTTAACGGCCGTGACTGGTGGCTGAGCCGTACGGAGGTGATTGAGAAGCTGGACCCCAACAACGTGAAGGTGGACGCCTACTACCTGACAGACGACCAGGGCGAGGCTGTGGATGTTTGGATCTACCAGAACGACCTGCTGATAGACAAGCTGCAGGACGTGGGTACGTTCAACACTGCTGACGCGGAGCAGACGGATGAAGACCGCGGGATCTTCACTGAGCAGCAGAAGAAGATAGCCCACTTCGGTAAGTATGTGAAGGAGAATGCCATAGCGAGAGTGGGTGTAATGGAGAAGAGCAGCGGCGGAACCGCTGCCTACGGAGAAGCGGTGACGGAGATACCAGAGATGCCGGACTATCCGGAGGAGAGCTGGCAATTCAAGGATGAGACAGATGCTATTAACGATATATAGGTATCCGACCTGAGGCCCTGAGAAGAGACATAGAAGCCTCGCATGCCCGGGCCGTGGGATGGTGGAAGCGGTAACGCCCCACATGGAATTAAATGCTTAGGCATCCCGGTCAGCAGTTAACACCGGAACCTGCACGGCCCCATTTTTCAAACGACCTTTAAATACAGTTACAATGGAGATTACAAGCATTATCAAGAAGCGGATTCTGGCAGCTATGGATGCCAACCGCGTGAACTATCCGAGCGATGCGAAGCACGCCCAGAGCCTTGGCATCAGTTCGGCTGTGTACTCACAGTTGAAGCAGGGGCAGACCGAGCGTGTGTTGAGCGAGGCCAACTGGATATCGATGGCCCGCCGGCTTGGTGTTGAACTCCGTGCTGGTATGGAGTGGAAGGCAGCCAAGACTGCCACGTTCAAGTATATCTGGGCCCAGCTGGATGCCTGTCAGCACGGCAGCCTGAGCGCCATCATGTGCGACATGCCCAATATCGGCAAGACCTTCACTGCCCGTGAGTACGTGAAGAGCCACAAGAATGCGGTCTATGTGGACTGCAGCCAGGTGAAGACGAAGCGTGCGCTTGTGCGTAAGATCGCCCGAGAGTTCGGCGTGGGTTCGAACGGCAAGTTTTCCGACATTTACGATGACCTTGTGTTCTACATCCGCACCGTTGAGACCCCCATCGTCGTGCTGGATGAAGCCGGTGACCTGCAATATGAGGCCTTCCTTGAGCTGAAGGCGCTCTGGAATGCCACCGAAAGGTGCTGTGCCTGGTATATGATGGGTGCCGACGGTCTGAAGGCCAAGATCCAGCGTAGCGTGGAAGGCGAGAAGGTGGGCTATGCCGAGATGCTGAGCCGCTACGGCGACAGGTTCTGCAAGGTGACCCCTGACGACGGCAAGGAGCGCCAGGCGTTCCTATTAGAGCAGGCCCGTGTGGTGGCCGAGGCCAATGCCCCTGCCGGAGTGGATGCCGCTGCTCTTGCCCGTAAGACCGGCGGAGCACTAAGGCGCGTCTATACGGAGATAGAGAAGGTGAATGCTGTCAATGGTCGCGACAGAGTCGCAACATGCTGAGAAGGAGATATGGCGAAGCGAGCATATACCATAGACAATATCGAGGCGATGAGGTATGAGCGTCTGAACTGGGATGACTGGTGGGCCGTACCGTTCGGCAATCCTGCCGTGAACAGTTCGTGGTTCATCCTCGGTCCGTCGGCGAGCGGCAAGAGCAGTTTCGTCATGCAGCTAGGCCGCGAGCTATGCCGTAAGGGCAAGGTGTTGTATGTGAGCTATGAGGAAGGTGTCAGGATGGAGTTCCAGCGCCGTCTGAAGTATCTTCACATGGACACGGTGAAGACCCGTTTCTCGGTTGTCACCGACGACACGCTGGAGGAACTGACCGAGCGTCTGAGCCGTCCCCGTTCGGCACGGTTCGTCATCATCGACTCCTTCCAGTACAGCGGCTGGAGCTACGAGCAGGCGAAGGGTCTTGTGGACCTTTTCCCGAAGAAAGGCTTCATCTTCGTGAGCCAGGAGTATAAAGGCCAGCCGTTGGGGAAGGCCGCCATCAGGCTCCGCTACATGGCGGACATGAAGATCCGCGTGGCAGGCTACAAGGCCTACTGTCAGGGCCGTGCCACTGGAGAGCCCGGTGCCTACTACCGTGTGTGGGAGGAAGGAATCATCAAGACATCAAACAACTATTAACCCTTTGCGATACAATCGCAACATAAAGAGACTTTACTTTTTTAACGATTACAGATATATGAGCAAGAACAGACAAGTGATTACGGTGAGTCCCCCATTGTTTCTGAAGGAGACGGGGAGGAAGGAACAGATGCGCAGTGCGGGGCATATATGTTCGCACTGCCACGGTAACGGATGGTTCTGGCGTCAGCCGGACGTTGAGAAGGATTCGGTGAAGGAAGCGTGTCCCATCTGCGGCGGGAGCGGCAGGCTGGACGCGGTGATCACCATCGAGTGGTGTCCCTCGGAAGAAAGGAGGAAGGTATGACGCGGGCAGATATCATCAAGGAGATGGGCCCAGCGCTGGTATCGGTTACCGATACCGGTCATGTGGTGGACGTGATCCTGCGTGAGCGCCGTTTCCAGGCTAGCAAGCGCCGTTTCAAGCAATCAAAGCGGTATGACGGTATTCTCAAACGGATCAGAAAGCATCAGCAGTATGCAGAACTACGGTAGATTCTATGCGATTTTCAACCGGCTGCCCTACCACGGCGACCGTGAGGAACTGAAGCGTGACCTTGTGCTCCAGGCCACCGGCGGGCGTACAGACAGCCTGCGCGAAGTGAGCCGACAGGAGTATGACGATCTCTGCACTTCCATGGAGCGGATGCTTCCCGGCGGGCGTGGCAGAGAGGCAGCACGTGAGGAACTGAGGCGTCAGCGCAGCATTGCCCTTCACCAGATGCAGAAGATGGGTGTTGACACCACAGACTGGAACCGTATCAATGCCCTCTGCCAGGACATGCGCATAGCGGGCAAGCCATTCGGCCGTCTGAGTGGCGAGGAACTGGGCGAGATGACCGTCCGGCTGCGTGCGATAGCACGTAAGGGTGGTTTCAGGAACCTTGACGAACCCGTAGAGAAAGCGAGAATTATCGATATCAATCATTCATAAAACCTAAAGAAAATGGAAGCAAACGAGAGAACTGAAAACCGGCTGGCGACTTCCGGACTGGTGGGCAAGACCATCGTGAAGTGTAACGGTCAGCGATGCGACACGTGCGGGAACGAAAGTTTCGACTGTCAGAAACTGATATGCAGCGGCGGTCATGTGTGCGTGTGGCAGTGAGTAATGTTTAACAATAATCATATAATTATGGGAAAGATTAATTTGAACGAACTGACCGCCGACGAGAAGGCGGCCATGCTGGCAGAACTTCAGGCAGAAGCCAGCAATGACAGGATCCAGAAGCGCGAGGCCTATGAGGCGCTGCGCTCACAGTTTATCCACGAAGTGCAGGAGAAGGTGACGCTGCTCGTTGCAGACGTGAAGGGTTTCCACTCCTGGATAGAACGAGAGACCAAGGCCTTCAGCGAGACCATGAAGGAGTACGGCCAGGTGAAGAGTGCCGACCAGCTGAACTTCACGATCAGCGACGGCAACTTCAAGCTGGAGGTGAAGGCCTGCAAGGTGAAAGCCTTCGACGAGCGTGCGGACCTTGCCGCCGAGCGTCTGATAGACTATCTGAAGCGCTACATGCAGCAGAGCGAGAAGGGTTCTGACGATCCGATGTACCAGATGGCGATGACGCTGCTGGAGCGTAACAAGATGGGTGACCTGGACTACAAGAGCATTTCGAAGCTCTACGAGCTGGAGGATAAGTTCGACCAGGAGTATGCGGACATCATGACGCTGTTCAAGGAGAGCAACCAGGTGCAGAAGACCGCTGTGAACTACTATTTCAGTGAGCGTGGCGAGGATGGTATCTGGCGCAGAGTGGAACCCAGTTTTTGCAGGATGTAGCTATGATCAAGAAACTGAAGAAGTCTCCCAAAGTGGCCGTCTGCCTGCGTTGTGGCGGGCACGGCCGCATCCTTGGCAAGGACGGCAGCCAGCAGGTGTGTCCTCAGTGCGAGGGCAGTGGCCGTTGTGTGGTGAGTTGCGAGATGCTCCTGAACATCGAGCCATTCAAGCCATACGACAAGAAATGATGGTCGCGACCGAGTCGCGACATACGTTAAAAGAATCCCATCCGGATGAAGAAGCGCAAAGGAAAGAGTTATGCGAAACGAGTAGCGGACATCAATCAGATCTATGACGCCTGGGTGAAGACGGGTCTTCCGAACCGTGAAATCTGGAAGCGCTACATCTATCCCCAGTTTGGTGTCTCGGAGCGCACTTTCTACAATCTGCTGAAGGCTTCTGCCAATCCTCATTACGAGGGTCGCCAGGAACTTTCGGCAGAAGGCTTTTTATTTCCTGAACTATTGCTGAGTGAAGATGAGCTTAGAAATCCAGACTATTATAAGAAGAATCCTTGAGGATATCCGCGTGGATCTGTCGGATGAGTTTGACCAGAACTTCGAGCGTCAGGCTTTTTTCAGTGATGCGTGGAGCCGCAGGAAGAGTCCGGTGCGTCCCGGCGGTCATATCCTTGTAGACACCGGACGTCTGAGACGTAGTATCCAGAGCCGTGTCGATGATAGCAGCATCACGTTCTTCTCGACGGAGCCGTATGCCTCAATCCATAACGAAGGCGGCGAGATTGTGGTGACGGAGAAGATGAAGAAATACTTCTGGTGGAAGTACTACAGTGCCCAGGGCAGTTTCGGCCGTAAGAAGGACGGCAGCCGCAGGAATGACAAGCGTACCGTTCAGCTGAGCACGGAGGCGGAGTTCTGGAAGCTGATGGCCCTGAAGAAAGCCGGTACGACGATCCGGATTCCGAGGCGCAGGTTTCTGGGTGCGAGTCCGGAGGTGGAGCGACTGGTGCGTAGTATCATTGAGGAGAATCTGGAGGATTATCTTGGTGAGGCGATTAGGATTGAGATAGAATCTCAAAATAAATGACGTTACATGGGCTGCGACTGAGTCGCAGCATACCAAAGATAAGGCAATGAGAAAAGAGTTATATTTAGCATTGGGCGGTGCGCTGAAGGAAGTAGGCGACGGAGCCATCAAGTATGTGGATCTATGGAACCACAACGTGGAGTTTATCGAACAGGAAGAGGCTTGGGAGCGTCCTGCGGTATTCATTGAGTTCGGACGTATTAACTGGGACGTGCTGATGGGCGGATGCGAGTGGCGCGGCAAGTGTGAGGTTCGCCTTCATGTGGTGACGGACTGGAAGGGCGGTTCGAACTATGACAGCGACAGTGTGGAAGAGAGCCTGGAGGTGTTTGACCTTCTGAAAGACATTCAGGCCGCTGTGACAGGTCTGAGTGGTGAGACGTTCTGCAACCTTCGCTTCATAGCGAGCGATACGAACCACAACCATGAGGACATCGTGGAGAACATTGAGGTTTATGGCGTGACGTGTATCCGGAAGTTGGAATAACACTGTTTTCTTTAATATATTTTCTTGAATTCTATCATGCATAGTTTTTTGAATTT
>JAFZSP010000012.1 GCA_017619335.1 Bacteroidaceae bacterium | reverse complement strand
ATCTTTTCCACATAGAGCGTTTTAAATAATAGAAAACAGAAATGTCAGATGTCAGATGTCAGATGTCAGACAGTGCAGTAATGTTGAGCACACGCGCGTACCTTATAATGATTCTAAGGGGAGAAAGCACTTTATTCGTGTTTTTTCTCCCCGTTTTTTTGGTCATCTCAGAAAAAAAGCGTATCTTTGCACCGTAATTAAAAAGAAAAATCAAATGACAACAGCTCTCAAGGAAATTATCCGTTTATGGCTCAGGCAGAAGCGTCACGACTTCAAGTGGCAGCAGGTGTTCATGGCTGTCTATTTTTCGGGCCTTTATCTGTTTCTGGTCTTGAGCCTTTTCTTCGCCGTCCGCGAGGAACTGGCAGCACATCCGCTGCCCATCACCCTGGCGCTGGCCGTGCCTCTCGTGGCCATCAGCGTGCAGGTGGGTGACCTGCTGATGAAGCTCTTCTGGCGCCGCTCGCCAGTGGAGATGGACGACTATCTGCGGACTCGCCCTGTGCCCGTCAGAGACTGGGCCCGGTTCGTGCTCTTCGACACGTCCATGGGCTTCCTTCAGTGGATGTTGCCCCTGATGTTGTCCGTGGTCATAGCCCTGGTGATGCCGTTCTGGGTGGCGCTGCTCGCCTTGGTTCTGACGTTCTCCGTGACGCTCACCAATGCCCTGTTCCAGAACTGCTGGCGCCGTGCTCCCGGCAACGAATGGACGCTGCCGCTGGTCTTCGGCTACCTCTTCTGGACGGCGCTGATGTGGGTTGTCGTCATTGGCGGGGTGGTGCTGGTTTCCATCCAGGCAGGCGGCATGGATCTGCTGATGGAATCGTTTGAAGAAGGCTCTGTTTCAGCTGATTATATGCGGGAGGTGCCTCTCTATGCAGTGGCCAATTCCCTGCTGCTGCTCCTGCTGAATGTCCTCGTCTGCTATCTCCTCCAGCGCTACTTCATGCGCCTGAAGAATCATAATGAAGAAGCCCACACGCCTGTCTCCACCCCCGTCCATTCCCTCGGACAAGTCTCTCTCTGGAGCATCGAATGGGTGTCTGTCATGCGCAGTAAGCGACTGAGAAACAGCGAACTCATCATCATCGTCATCTTCCTGCTCAACACCTATTTGCAGCAGCAACCCACCGTCCAGTCGGATATGCACGGGGTGAACCTGATGCTGGTCTTCGGCATTGCTTTCCCCAGCATCATCCTGGCGCAGTGGGTCTTGGGTATCGAGGCCAACTTCTTCGCCGGCATCTGGACCAAACCCTGGCCCGTGGAAGGTATCCTGCGCCGCAAGTTCGTGGTTTTCTGTGCCTTGTGCGGCATCATGGCTGTGCTGATCTTGCCCTGTGTCATTTGGATGGGGATGTCCCCGTGGTCGTGGCTGTGCACGCTTCTCTTCAGCTGTGGCGTCTTTGTGCTGCCGTTCATGGCTTCCTGCCTTTTCAGTAGCCGTATGGACCTGTTTGCCAGCGCGTTCTTCAACTATCAGGGCAGCAACAAGCAGTTGAACGTCTTCTCGTTCATCATGTTCATCCCCATGGGTATCTACTTGGGCTCCTATTTCCTCCTGCCCACGCTCTGGGCACATGTGATTGTGGGTGGACTGGGTATCCTCGGACTGGCCCTGCATCGTCCCTACATCCATTGGATTGCAAACATTTGGCACCGTCGCCGCTACACCATCATGGAACGTTGGCAGACGGAGTAGGGGATAAGGAAAATGAAAAATGAATAATGAATAATGAAAAATGTATAATTGAATATTGACACATAGCATATATGGAACTCAAAATCGAAAACCTCAAGAAACAATATGGTGAGAAGGTGGCGCTGGATATCCCCGCCCTCACCATCAAGAGTGGTGAACTCGTGGGACTCGTAGGCAACAACGGTGCCGGCAAGACCACCCTTCTGCGTCTGATCTTGGACCTCATCAAGGCCACCGAAGGGCATGTCTATTCAGGTGACATCGATGTGGCTGCGCCCGCACCCCGACGTGGCGAGAGCGAAGCCTGGAAGTACTACACGGGCTCCTTCGTGGATGGCCGCTTCCTCATTGACTTCTACACGCCCGAGGAGTACTTCACCCTCATCGGTAGGCTCTATGGCATCCCGCAACCCACCATTGACGAGCGTCTGCAGGTCTTCACTCCGCTGATGCACGACGAGATCCTGGGCACCCGCAAGTACCTCCACGACTTCTCCGAGGGCAATCGTCAGAAAATTGGCATCATCGGAGCCATGCTCATCCATCCCAAGGTGCTCTTGCTGGACGAGCCGTTCAATTACCTGGACCCCTCCAGCCAGATTGTGGTGGCACGCCTGATCCAGCAGATGAACCGTGAGCACGGCACCACCGTCATCATCTCTTCCCACAACCTCAACTTTGTCTCCGACATCAGCACACGCATCTTGCTCTTGGAGAAGGGTGTTGTCATCAAGGACTTGCCTAATATTCAGGGAAGTGCCACACAGGAATTAAACGATTACTTTAACGCAGAAGCATAAACCGTTATGTTCTCAGGTATTGTAGAAAGCACGGCTGTCGTCACAGCCATTGAGCGCGAGCAGGACAATCTGCACTTCACGCTGCGCTGCGCCTTCACAGAGGAACTGAAGATAGACCAGAGCATCGCACACAACGGCGTGTGCCTCACCGTGGTGCGCATCGATGGCGACACCTACACTGTCACCGCCATGCGTGAGACGCTGGAACGTTCCAACCTGGGAATGCTGCAGGTGGGCGACGAGGTGAATGTGGAACGCTCCATGCAGATGGGCGGCCGGCTGGATGGCCACATCGTGCAGGGTCATGTGGATCAGACGGCACGCTGCATCCGCGTGGAAGACCAGGAGGGTAGTCATGAGTTCACCTTCCAGTATGACGTTGACCCTGAGATGGTTGCACGCGGTTACTTCACTGTTGATAAGGGCTCTGTCTGTGTCAACGGCGTCTCCCTGACCGTGTGTCGTCCCACACGCAACACCTTTGCCGTCTGCATCATCCCCTACACCTTTGATAACACCAACTTCCACGACATCAAGGTGGGCAGCGTGGTGAACATCGAGTTTGATATTCTTGGCAAGTATATCGCTCAGTATCAGTCAAGAATGAATGAATTGAAGAATGAATAAACAATAGCACAATATGGAAGAAATCATCAAAGAAGAGGTTCAGGAGAAGAAAAGCCTGAATTTCATTGAACAGAAAGTGGTCAGCGACCTGGCCGAGGGCAAGAATGGAGGACGCATGCAGACACGCTTCCCGCCCGAACCCAATGGCTATCTGCACATTGGCCACGCCAAGGCCATCGCCCTGGACTTCGGACTGGCTAAGAAGTACGGCGGTGTGTGCAACCTGCGTTTCGATGACACCAACCCTCAGAAGGAGGACACAGAGTACATGGACGCCATCGAGCAGGACATCCGATGGCTGGGCTTCCAGTGGGGCAACATCTACTACGCCAGTGACTACTTCCAGCAGCTGTGGGACTTCGCTGTGTGGCTCATTAAGCAGGATCGTGCCTATGTGGATGAGCAGAGCGCCGAGGTGATTGCCCAGCAGAAGGGCACCACCACCAGCCCAGGCACCAACAGCCCCTTCCGTGACCGCCCCGTGGAGGAGAGCCTGCGACTCTTCGAGTTCATGAACAGCGGACAGTGTGAGCCTGGAACGCTCGTGTTGCGTGCCAAGATAGATATGGCACATCCCAATATGCTCTTCCGTGACCCGCTGATTTACAGGGTTCTGAACATCCCTCACATCCGCACTGGCAACAAGTGGAACGCCTATCCTATGTATGACTTCACACACGGGCAGAGCGACTATCTCGAAGGCGTCACCCATTCATGGTGTACGCTGGAGTTCGTGGAGCACCGTCCCTTGTATGACCTCTTCGTCACATGGATGAAAGAATGGCGCGGCGAGACAGACAACATCGAGGACAACCGCCCCCGTCAGACCGAGTTCAACAAGCTGAACCTCAACTACACACTGATGTCCAAGCGCAACCTGCTGGCACTGGTCAAGAACGGCTTCGTCAGCGGATGGGACGATCCCCGCATGCCAACTATTTGCGCATTCCGCCGTCGTGGTTACTCCCCAGAGAGCATCGTGAACTTCATTGACAAGATTGGCTACACGACCTACGATGCGCTCAATGACTTCGCCCTGTTGGAGAGCGCTGTGCGTGAAGACCTCAACCAGCGTAGCACCCGCGTCTCGGCTGTCATCAACCCCGTGAAGCTCGTCATCACCAACTATCCCGAGGGACAGGTGGAGGAACTGGAAGCCGTGAACAACCCCGAACGCCCCGAGGACGGCACCCACACCATTGAGTTCTCGCGTGAGCTCTGGATTGAGCGTGACGACTTCCAAATGGTGGCCGAGAAGAAGTTCATGCGACTGGCTCCTGGCAAGGAAGTGAGACTGAAGAATGCCTACATCATCAAGTGCAACGAGGAGAATGAACACCCCTACGACGTTGATGCTGAGGGAAATGTGACTTGCATCTATGCCACATACGACCCTGAGACCCGTAGCGGACAGCCTGGCGCAGACCGCAAAATCAAGGGCAAGACCCTCCACTGGCTCAGCTGTGACCACTGTCTGCCTGCAGAAGTGCGGATGTATGAGCGTCTGTGGCAGGTGGAGAATCCCCGTGACGAACTGGCTCGCCTGCAGAACGAGGGGCTGTCACCCATCGAAGCCATGCAGCAGATGATGAATCCAGACTCTCTGCACGTCCTCCAGAACTGCTTTATCGAGAAGTTCGTGAAGGATATGCCCCAGCTCTCTTACCTCCAGTTCCAGCGCATCGGATACTTCAACATCGATACAGACTCCACTCCCGACCACCTCGTCTTCAACAAGACCGTGGGCCTGAAGGACAAGAAATAATGCACTGCGACGACGATCTGAAATACTTTGAAGACCCAGAGTTCAAGGAGATTCTGGAAAAATATGAGGCCGCCAAGGAGTTGGGGATGTCTGTCTATATGGATGCCGACGAACTCACAGATGTGGCTGAGTATTACTCCATGGTATGTCATGATGACGAGAGCGCAGATGAAGTGATTGACTTGGCGCTGCAGCTCCATCCAGATGCTGTTGACCCTCAGATATTTAGGGCTCGTAAGTTTATGAGAGACGGCGACATCAACAAGGCGCGCCAACTCTGTGACTTGATAGATGACCAGAAGAATCGGGAGGTGATATTCCTTCGTGCAGAGCTTCTCCTGCAGGAGCAGAAAAATGAGCAGGCACTGCAATATCTTCTCCTGGTGGCCGATTCCGTGGAAGAAGACCAAGACTTCTTCTTCTATGACAGTGCCTATATCTTCATTGATTATCAGGATTATACATCGGCCAAGTGTCTGGCAGACAAGCTGGAGGAAATGGCTCCCAAGTGGTTCAAGACCTGGGAAGTGATGGCTGACATCCATTTGGGGCTTGACCACTTCCAGGAGGCACTGCCCTACATCAATCGGATGTTGGATGTGGATCCCTTCTATGTGGATGCATGGAACTGGAGTTGTGAGGCCTACACGGGTCTGAATCAATATGGTAAAGCCATCGAGAGTGCCGACTATGCGTTGGCGATAGAGCCGCAGAATGAGCGGGCATTACAGCTCAAAGCCTGGTGTCTGCTTCAGCAGGAGAACTATGAGCAGGCTCATGAGCTGTACCAGCAGCTGCAGCGCATGAACCCCGAGTATGAACCCCATGTCTTCCATGATTCCTTCTGTCTCTTTGACTTGGGAGACCTACAGGGGGCGTTGCAGTTGGTGGAAAAAGCAGAGCAGCTCGCTGAAGAGAACTGCCCAGACCTGCCGTCCATTTATGAGCATCATGCTCACATCCTCTCCGAACTACATGATGTGCAGGGTGCGCTGGCACAGATAGACCGTGCAGAGAAAGCTTTCAATATGAGCGGGTTGGAACCTGCTGAACAACCAGACTTTGACTATTTCCGTGCTCGCATCTATGCCAATAACGATCAGGTGGAAGAGGCGGAACGGTTCATCACCATCATTGGTGACAAAAAGAGAGAGCCACTGGAAAAGGTCCTTTTCCAAATGGCTCAGATTCTCTTTGATGCCCACTCTGTGAAAGCCCTGAAATACTTTGAGATACTCATGCAGAAGCTGGATCAGCGACTGCTGCTGCAATCAGCATATTTCACGGATGTTCAAGAGCAGCGGGCGTGTTTCAATGATCTGAAAGTGCAGGCCTATCCCTATATGGCGTTGCTTTATCATGAAACAGAACAACCGGATAAATGTTTGGAATTCATCCGGTTGTGCATCTATTGGCAGTCTCCTGAGACGGAGGATATTCTGGGCTTCCTCTTCCCAGAGGGCACACATCCCTCAGACTATTACGACTACTATTATTACATGCTCCACGGCAGTTGGCCCGATGAACCTGCCATTCTACCGTTCTGATTACAGACCTTTGAAGAGGCTGCTCTTCACGTAGATGCGGTACTGACGGATGCTCTCGGGTGCTCCTGCTTCCACGCGAGGCAGGTACTGGAATCCTGTGAACGTCTGGTCTTGTCCCAAGTCAATAACAAGGTAATGAGGGAATTGCACACCACGATTGGTGCTCCAGTAGGTGCTCTCCTGCAGATCAAAGATCTTGTCGCCAGTCTTGTTGCCAGATTCGATATCCTCGTCGTCACAATAGGCTACCTGCCAGGATTCGCGGCTCAGGCGAGTGCCGTTGGCGCCCAGCATGTACCATTCTGCGATGCAGCAGTACTCACGGTTGTTGTGGCTGTTGAGGGCTTCGATGCAGACATAACGACCACTGACGGGCTGGTCGAACTTCACTTCCTGCCAGCCGTTGCCAGACTTGAACTCTCCCTCTTTCACAGGCTTCTCGCCGCTGAGGTCAAGGTTTTGACCTTCAAGACGATGCGTCTGCGGACGATCTAAGTTCAGCTTGTCAATGATGGGCTTTTGCAGGCCTTCAATAGTTTGCTCGCCACGAGGACCAATCACGTCCAGCACAATGACCTCGTTTTGTCCCTTCTTCAGCCAGCAGCCAGGGACGTACAGCGTCTGCTGCGGGCCGATGTACCAGTGACGACCAATGGCGTGGCCGTTCACATACACTTGTCCTTTGCCCCAGTTCTCCAGGTTCAGGAAGGTGTCACCCGTCTTCTTCAGATTGAAGTAGCCGCGATAGTAACCAATCTTGGAGAGGCCACCCTTGATGAAGATGTTGATGGCATTTTTTTTCTTTTCCAGTGCTTGTATAAGTTGTTGCTTACCTTCAAATGCCTGGATTGCATTTTGGTAACTATCGGGAATGGCGCTGTTGAACCAAGCTTTAGGTTTCCATGTCGTTTCTATATTCAACACCTCTGCAGAGATTGTGACATCTGAGACAATACCTTTGAAATCCTTGATGGCACGTCCGAAGTTGATGCGTCCCATGCCTTCTACGAGGATGGAGAGCATAGACATACCCTTCACAGGAGGCAGAATGAGTGACGTCTCGTGCTTGACTCGGTCTATCTTGCCGATGTACTTACCATCGACGAAAACTTGTGCGTAGTCGTGAGCATCGATTTTGAGAACGCTCTGCACAGGAATGTCAGGAAGATCCGTCACATAAAGCATGCTTCCCCAACCCATATTCATCTCTTCAAAGGTTTTGAGACCTGCCTCCACATTAGAAGCACATGCGCCATACAGTGGTGCAAACTCATTCAGTTCAAACTTGGGAATAGCGATGGTGGGAAATTCCTTGGGCACAGCGGGTAACTTCTTGGGTGCTCCCCACTTGCCTGTAACAGGGTCATAATCACCGCTGTACTTCTCCATGGCCTTGCGCAGCGTCCAGAATTTGTCTGTCGTCTGGCCTGCCTCGTTGATGGGGGCGTCATAGTCGTAGGAGGTCACATCGGGGGCGAATCCAGGGCTGTTGGCGCCTGCCCAGTGGCCCCAGTTGGTGCCGCCGTGGGTCATGTAGAGAGAGAAGCTGATGCCGCGGTCCAGCATCTGTGTGATGCCATCTACCATCGCTTCTGCTCCGCGAGTCTCATGACGACCTCCCCACTTGTCAAACCATCCGCTCCAGAACTCGGAGCACATCTTAGGACTGTTGGGACGCAACTCACCTAACTTCTTGAATTCCTGGTCGATATTGGCTCCAGTGCCGAAGTTCATCGTCCAAGTCAAGTCGTCCAGACCGTTCTTGGTGAAGTTGGAAGACCAGTCGCACTGGAACAGCTCCACCTTGTCAAAACCGCTCTTGCGCAGGCAGTCACGCACGGCGCTGATGTAAGGTTTGTCCTCGCCGTAGGAGCCGTACTCGTTCTCCACCTGAACCATGATGATGGGACCGCCCTTGTCGATGGTGAGGTCTGCGAGCTGCTCGCCCACCTTCTTCTCGAAGATTTCCAAGCGTTCCATGAAGTAGGGGTCTTGCTCGCGCAGACGGATATCTTTCTTCTTCAGCAGCCACCAGGGCAGTCCACCCATTTCCCATTCTGCACAGACGTAGGGACCTGGGCGCACAATGACCCACATGCCATTCTGCTGTGCCAACTGCACGAAGGCACGGATGTCGTTGTTGCCTGTGAAGTCAAATACCCCCTCCTGTTGTTCATGGGAGTTCCAGAAGATGTAAATGCAGAGGGTGTTCATTCCCAATGCCTTACACATCTTGATGCGCTGGTCCCAGTATTCGCGGGGGATGCGGGGGTAGTGCACTTCCGCAGCCTTCACCACGAAGGGCTTGTCGTTCAGCAGGAAGGTCTTGTTGCCCACCTTGAAGGAGCCTGGTTGAGCAGGTGCAGCTGCAAGGCTGTTGCAGCAGAGGAAACTGGCAGCGAAAGCCAGCGAGAAAAGCAAGTGTTTCATGAGTCAGTTATTGTTTGATGAATGATTGTGCGTAGTTTTCAATGATGAATCTTGGCAAGTCCGCCTTCAGAGGTTTCCTTGTAGAGAGAGGGGAGATCGTGACCCGTTTGTTTCATGACACGCACGATGCGGTCAAAGGAAACACGGTGTTGGCCGTCTGAAAGGGAAGCATAGAAATTGGCGTCCAAGGCACGAGCAGCAGCAAACGCATTGCGCTCAATGCAAGGAATTTGCACGAGACCACAGACGGGGTCGCAGGTCATGCCGAGGTGGTGCTCAAGCCCCATCTCTGCAGCGTATTCAATCTGTGCCACACTGCCTCCAAAGAGCTGACAAGCAGCGGCAGAGGCCATCGCACAGGCCACGCCTACCTCTCCCTGGCAGCCCACGTCTGCACCACTGATGCTGGCGTTGTGCTTCACCAGATTGCCGATGAGGCCGGCGGTCGCCAACGCGTGAAGGATGCGTTCCTCGGAGAAGGTGTGGTTGCGGGAGAGGTGATACAGCACTGCAGGCAGCACCCCACACGAACCGCAGGTGGGGGCTGTGACGATGCGTCCGCCAGAAGCATTCTCCTCACTGACTGCCAGAGCGTATGCATACACGAGACCGTCACTCTGAAGGTTGGCTTTGTAACCCTTGGCCTTGACATAATACACAGGCGCTTTACGCTGCAACCCCAACGGCCCAGGGAGGACACCTTCATGGTTGATACCACGCTCCACAGCCTCACACATCACCGTCCAGACTTCACGCAGGAAGTCCCAAATCTCGGGACCCTCGCAGCGCTCGACATATTCCCAGAAGGAACGTCCGCTCTGCTGGCACCACTTGATGATTTCCTCCATGGTGCTGAGGTCATAAAGGGGAGTTTCCACGCAAGTCTGCGCTTCACTGGACTGTTTTCCCTCGGAAAGGGCACCGCCTCCCACGCTGTACACAATCCACTCGTCTTGGAGTGAGCCATCTGTCTGGATGACAGCGAATTTCATCCCATTCGGATGGAAGGGCAGGAAGATGCGAGGCTCCCAGTGCAGGGTAACGGGTGCCTGAGGTTCCAGCACACGCAGAATGGCGACATCTGTCATGTGTCCCTTACCTGTGGCGGCCAGGGAACCGTAAAGAGTCACATCAAAGGCCGTAGCCTCGGGATGACGTGACAGGTAAATCTGTGCAGCGGCTTGTGGCCCCATCGTGTGTGATGACGAGGGGCCTATGCCAATGCGGAAGAGTTCTCTTAATGAATGCATTTAAATCAGGTATTGGCTGCTGATGCTTTGGTTGGATTCCACGCGACGAATGGTCTCTGCGATGAGGTCGGCAATGGTAATCTGCTTGACCTTGGCACAGCGATTGCTGTAGGGAATGCTGTCTGTGAACACCATTTCCTCTAACTGACTGGCCTGCACACGTTCGCTGGCGGGACCACTCATGACACAGTGGCTGGCGATGGCACGGACGCTGCGTGCGCCACTGGCAATCATCAGGTCTGCGGCCTTGGTGATGGTGCCGGCTGTGTCCACGATATCATCCACGAGTACCACGTTGGCGTCTGTGACGTCACCAATAATCTGCATGGAAGCCACCTCGTTGGGGCGGCGACGGCTCTTGTTGCAGAGCACCAGGGGGCAGCCGAGGAACTTGCTGTAGGCGCTGGCTCGCTTGGAGCCTCCCACATCTGGTGTGGCAATGACCAGATTCTCAAGGTTCAAACTCTGGATGTAGGGCAACATGACGCTGGAAGCATAGAGGTGATCCACAGGCACATCGAAGAAGCCCTGTTCCTGATCGGCATGAAGGTCCATGGTGATGACGCGGTCAATACCAGCCACGCTGAGCATATCTGCCACCAACTTGGCTCCGATGGCCACACGTGGCTTGTCCTTGCGATCCTGGCGTGCCCAGCCGAAGTAAGGAATCACGGCGTTGATGGTGCGGGCACTGGCACGCTTGGCAGCATCAATCATCAGGAGAAGCTCCATCAGGTTGTCGCTGTTGGGGAACGTGCTTTGGACGAGGAAGACATCCCGTCCGCGGATGGACTCTTCATAGCTGACGGTGAACTCGCCATCGGCAAAATGAGTGACATTGATGTTGCCCATCTCGATGCCGAGACTGGCACAAATCTTTTCTGTCAGATAACGGGTGGCAGTGCCCGAGAAAACGAGAAAGTTATTCATTTTTATTTAATTATGAGCATTGAAACTTGAAGCCTGAAACTTGAAACCTGAAACTTGAAACCTGAAACTAAAATACCATGCCTCACCCTGCGGCTTTGCGTAGCTTGCGGAAGTGAGCGATGACCTCTTTGTAGTCCAAGCCGGAATGAATGTTGAAACGATGCCAGAGGTCACCTGAGACGACAGCTCCTCCAAAACCATAGTCCGAGAGCAGGGGCAGTGTCTCACTGCTGATACCTCCGGCTGCCATGACCTTGCGGTCGATGAGTCCGGCACGGGCGGCATCATACAGCTGCTGGGAGGTATAGCCAGCGTGACGGTCTGGATAGCTGATGCTGTCAAAGATGGGGGAGAGGAAGACGTAGTCCATTCCCTCTCGGGCGTTCTTCAACTCGTCCAAACTGTGTACGGAACGACTGATCTGCCCATGGAAGCCACTTGGAGGTTCTGGGTGAGCAGCACTCAGATGGATGCCACGCAGATTGAATTCCTCTTTAAGATAGAAATGCTCATGCACGACGATGCGTGAGTGGCACTCTGGGGGCAGTAGTGTCAGCAGACGTTCGCTATAGACGGGTTCCGTCTGTGGCTTGCGCAGATGCAGCAGGTCCAGTCCTTCATCGAAGAGGGCGTTGATGATTTTATCTTCCTCCACGAAGAATTCGGCGGTAGATAAAAGAATGAGTTTCATATCACTTGTTGTTATTCATGTTCAACATGAGTTCCACGGCCTTTTCCAACTGCACGTCACGACCATGCAGGAGGTCACCGGGCTGACTGATAATCAGGTGGTCAGGCTCCAGTTGATGGTTCTCCAGATAGTTGCCCTGACGGTCCCTCATACCTACTTGCGGGATGCCAAAGGTGATGTCATCGATGCTTTCCCACCAGACGGCAGTCATTGTACCAGGCACGGGCGCACCGATGAGCGGGCCGATACCCAACTCCTTGTAAAGCCAGGGAGTGCCGTGGGCATTGCTGTAGTCATCCTCGCAGATGAGCATGCAGGACGGTTTGGTCCAACGGTTGTATGGGTCTGTTCCAATGAACTGTCCGCGAGGAGTATAGGTGGCTGTGGCGACTCCAGAGAGCAGCTCGCAGACATCGTTGTGCAGCCAGCCGCCACCGTTGTGACGGACATCGACAATGACTGCTTCGCGTACACGGTTCTTGTCTGAGAGCAGCTTTTTGTAAAGCTCATGGAAGCTTTCGCCGTTCATCTTTTGGATGTGTACGTAGGCCAGCTTACCTTTGGACAGGCTATCTACGATATGCTCGTTACGATCTACCCAGCGACGGTACAGCTCATCGCCATAACCTGTGCTCAGGCGGACGGTATAGTCCTTGGAATCTCCCTTTACATCTTTAATAGTCAGGCGTGTGTAACGTCCTGCCTTGCCGCTGAGGAGGGGGTAATAATCCTCGCCAGCTTTGATGGTTTGTCCGTCGATGTGAGTGATGACACTGCCTGGCCCAACACCCTTCTGCCTTGTAAGCGGTGAGCCGGGGATCAGTTCCAGAATGCGCAGGCCATCGCCGCTGAAGCTGTCATCCAAGAAGGCGCCGAGGTCTGCGGTGGTCAGGGTGTTGCCTGTTCCGCTGGGGTAGTAGCGGCAACCTGTGTGTGACACATTGAGCTCTCCTAACATTTCTGAGCAGAGTTCTGCAAAGTCACGCGTGTTTCCCACGTGGGGTAGCTGGCGGCTGTAACGCTCGTGAAGCATCTTCCAGTCAGCACCGTTCATTCCAGGGTCATATAGTTTCTCATGAGTCTGATGCCAGATGTGCTCAAAGGTCTGCTGACGCCAGCCAGATGGGTAGTCATTGTGGAAGCACTCGAATTCAATGTCAGAAATCTTGCCGCCTTCCAGTTCCAACTTCTTGATGCGGCCGCCCTGGGTGTAGTAGGCTATCTTCCCCTCGTCGGCCAGGTCAAAGGCCGTGAAGCTGACACCAGAAGTCTTGATGCTGGTGCTGCCTTTTTCCAAGTCGCGTTCCCACAGAGCCACTCCATTGGGATAATTGCTGGCGACATAGTAAAGTTTCGTGCCTTCCTTGTTGAGGACGCAGTCACCAATGTTGCTGCTATTGAAGGTCAGACGCACCGTGCGCAACTCCAGATCCTTGAAGTTCAGATCCGGATTGGCGGCCTTGATGCTGTCGGCTTTCTTCTCTTCTTTTTCCTTTTTCTCTTTTAATTCTTTTTCCTTCTCGTCGGCCTTCTTCTTTTGCTCGTCAGTCATCTTGTCGCGCTTCTTGTCGGCCTTTTCTTTCTTTTCTTTTTCTTTCTTTTCAGCTTCTTCTTTATCTTTCTTCTCTTTGTCCTTGCGCTCCTTCTCTGCATTGTCGAAGCGTTCGCGCTCTTCCTTGTTCATGCAGAAGCGCTCGTAGGCTTCATCGTTGAGGAAGGTGATGTACAAGTCGCGCTCAGCGCCCCATGAACCATGGCTGCGCATACCTGCTCTGTCGCTGGCGAAGATGAATGCCTTTCCTCCCAGCACCCAACGGGGATTGCCCTCGCTGTAACCACTGTTGGTCAGATTGATGATGGGGCTCTTTCCGTCAGCAGGGATCAGCGCCACATCCGTGTTGTTCCAACCCCCAGTGCCCAGGTATTCAGACAGAAGGTACTTGGAGTTGGGACTCCAGGCGTAGGTCTGGTCGCCATCGCTGTAGCTGTATTGGAACTTCCCTGGCATGACAGTGGTGATGTTTTTGCTTTTGGCATCCATCACGCAGAGTTCCTGGCGATCTCGCAGGAAGGCAATCTTCTTTCCATCAGGCGAGTATTCGGGTTCGAAACATGTCATGGTTTCAGGCGTCAGACGTTCCTCATCGGTCAGAGCGGTGGAGTAGGTGAAGAGTTTCTCGTCCTTTTCTTTAATGCTGACGCGGTAGAGTGCCCAGCGTCCGTCCCGCTCACTGTCATAGACCAGGCTGCGTCCGTCTTCGGAGAAGGTGACGTGGCGCTCACGGGAAGGAGAATCCGTTATTTGTTTGACGGTTTTGTAGTCGAGGGAGGTCACATAGACGTCTCCACCCAAGATGAAGGCGATTTCTTTGCCCTTGGGCGAATGGCAAACCTGTGTGGCACCGCCAGTGAAGACAAAATGAAGAGCCTCTTTCTCGTTGCTGTCTGCGATGATGTTGATATTGACTTTCTTAGGCTGTCCTCCTGCTTTCATGGTGTAGAGCTCGCCATCCCAAGAGAAGCAGAGCGTGCCGTCGTTGGAAGCTGTGAGATAGCGCACAGGCATATCCTTGAAGTTGGTCAGGCGTTGACCTTTTGCCCCGTCTTCCAGACCTCGGCTCCAGACATTGAAGGTGCCTTTCTCTTCCGAGAGCCAGTAAAGTGTCTGTGTCTGAGCTACATAGACAGGACAGCGGTCTTCACAAGGTGTCTGTGTCAGCTGTCGGTATTCCTCTGCATCCTTCACGCGTTGGCTCTTGGCTTTAACCCCCGTGTGACTGGAGAAAGAAAGCTGCCAGAGGTCACGTGCAATGCTGCTGGTGTGGTGCTTGCGCAAGTTATCTTCGTAACCCTTGATGGCATCATAGATGAAACTGCCGTCAGGTCCCAATGTGACGTTGCCTGCAGAAATGTCTGAGACGCGTTCTGGTCTTGCGCCCGCGCGCGTGCGTACCTTATATAAATGTGTATAGCTGCCAGACGGAAATTGCATATCCTCGGGAGTGGCGAGTCCACCAGACGTGAACAGCAGTTCGTCCTCAGATAGGAACACCAACGGCGTTTCCGAACTGGAACGCGTGGTCAGGCGAGTGACGTTCTCGCCGTTGGCTGTCATGAGGTAGATATCCAGACTACCTTCACGTTCGCTGGAGAAAGCAATCTGTTTGCCAGAAGGACTCCAGATGGGTGTGCCGTCCCACGCAGCATTACTTGTCAGCTGGCGTGCTTGACCTCCTGTGGCAGGAACAGTGAAGAGGTCGCCTTTGTAGGCAAAGCAGATGGTCTGGCCGTCTGGTGAAATGGCAGAGGCGCGTAGCCAGAGGGGAGTCTGTCCCCCCGCCTTCCCTGTCAGGGAAGAAGCGGTTACTAATACTATTGAAAGACCAATTTTGATAAGGAGATTGTGCGCAGTTCTCATAATGATATTTATTTCTATTCTTGTTCGGTAACAGCTCCCTCCCTGCAGGGTGCCAGGAAGTCGGAACTGAGTGTTCCGGCTGGACTGGTTCGGGGGGTAGAATCCAAGGGATTTTTAATACCCAAAGATTTCCTCCAAGCTTACTCTCTTGATGGGACCCACCTGTTGCAGGGCCTGCATATCCAGTTCCTTCTCGTTGCCAAGAATCATGAAGCGGCGTGGCTTGGCAGCCATGCGTTCGTTGGCGAACTTCACAATGTCTTCCATTTTGATATTGGGTAGCGCATTGTAAATCTTTTCATTGAGGTCATAGTCGATGCCACGCTCCTCTGCTTCCATCCATGCATTGAGGACGGCGAAACGGGTGGTGCGTTGTGCTGCCAACTGCTTGGTCAGGCTCTGTTTGGCAATTTCAAAGGCACTCTCGCTCTGTGGAATGGTATCGAGAATCTGGTTGAAGGTGCGGATGCAGTCCATCAGTTTGTCGTTCTGGGAGATGATGTAGGTGTAGCTCGTCTCAGGGTGTCCCTTGCGTTCAGGTGCCTCGTCGTAGTAGGCTCGAGCACTGTAGGCCAGACCGCGGCTCTCGCGCAGTTCCTGGAATACGATGCCATTCATACCAGCACCGAAGTACTCGTTGAAGAGGGCTGCCACGGGTGTTTCCTCTGGACGCCAGGGTGTTTCATCATTGTTGAAGGCAAACATATAGATGTTCTTGGCATCGTAGGGTGCCAACAGAATCTCTGTCTGTGGCGTGGCCTGCTCCATGTAATCCTCAAAAGCAAGAGGTGCCTTCAACTCTGCAGGCAGTTGGTGTTCCTTGCCCAAGAGTTCCACGAGATTCCCCATTGTGCGAGGACCATAGTAAAGGACGGTGTGCTCATAGGAGGTGAGGTTGTGGATGATATCCACGAGGTCCTGTGGGTTGGTCTCTGCCAACTCAGCAGCCGTCATCAAGTTGCGACGAGCGTTGCGTGGGCCAAAGGTACCATAGCTTCTCAGGCGTGAGAAGCAGTTCTGCTGTTCCAGTTTGGCGTCGGACTGTGCCTTGGCAACGTTGCCCACAAAGGCAGCGTAGGCCTCGTTATCTACTTGCACATTCTTCAACACATTCTCCAGCAAGGCCAGTGCCTCGGGCATCTTCTCGTCGAGACCAGAGAGGGTGATGGTTGTCTGATAAGGACCAACGCCCACGTTGAAGGAACAAGCGAGTCCATAGAACTGCTGCTGTACCTGCTCGGCAGTAAGGGTGTCTGTACCAAGGAGGTCTAAATAGTCGCTGGCAGCGTCAATGCGCTTGTCGGCAGCAGTGCCGAAAGGCAGACGGAATACGAGGTAGAAAATTCCGTTCTCTGTGTTCTGCTTGTAAATCAGGGGCAACTTGTGCTCAGGGGCATCGTCCTTTTGTGAGGTCCATGCGCCCACGGTCAGGTCCTTCTTGAAATCAACAAATCGCGGTTGGATGGGCTCGACTTCGATGTCCTGCATCTCTTTGACGAAGGCACTCATCTTGTCGCGGTTGGCTGGGATGGCGGTAATTTCAGGCTTGTCAATCTTCTTGATGTTGGGATCGTCACCCTGACGCTTGAATACGGTGATGTAGTTGTTGGTGAAGTGCTTCTGTGCAAAGTCCACGATATCTTCCTTGGTGAGAGACGAGATGCGGTTGATGCGCTCCACGCAATCCTTCCATTCAATGCCATTGATGAACGAACGCTCAAACATCGATGTGCGAGCACGGTTGTTTTCCAGCTGGCGCATCTCGTTGAGTTTCATATTATTGATAATGGCAGGCAGGATGTCATCGGGGAAGTCGCCGCTCTTCAGTTTGTTGAGCTCTCCCAAGAGCAGATCGCGGCACTCCTCGAGTGTCTGACCTTCGCGTGGTGAACCGCCCATCACGAAGATGCTGTGGTCGCAGAGCTGGAAGTCACCAGCTGAGGCTCCGAGCATGGTCATCTTCTGGTTGATGTCCAGGTCCACAAGTCCGGCGCGGCCGTTGCTCATCACCTCGCTGATGAGTGAGAGGGTGTCACAGGCGCGGTCCTTGGCAGCTGGGAATGCCCAGCCCAGATAGAGCTGTTCGGCTTCGAGGCCGATGACAGTGGTGTCTGCGGGTGCTGTCAGGGCAGGCTGAGCTTCATATTCTGGACGTTTACAGTCCGGATTCGGCTGCCAGTCGCCGAAGTACTTCTCCAGGATGGCAATGGTCTTGTCTGGGTCAAAGTCGCCTGCCATGAGGATGGCCACATTGTTCGGACAATAGTAGTTGTGGAAATAGTTCTTGATGTTGGTGATGCTGGGGTTCTTCAGGTGCTCCTGCGTACCGATGGTGGTCTGAGTACCGTAGGGATGATTGGGGAACAACTTGTATAACAGTGCATTGACCATCTTCTCACCGTCATCGGCGAGATAGATGTTGTATTCCTCATAGACAGCCTCCAGCTCAGTGTGGAATCCCCTAATGACCATGTTTTGGAAGCGGTCTGCCTGGATGCGGGCCCAGTTCTCAATCTCGTTGGAAGGGATATTCTCCACATAAACGGTCTGGTCGAAGCTGGTGTAGGCGTTGGTGGCGTCACTACCGATGAGTGCCATCAACTTGTCATACTCGTTGGGAATATTGTACTGGGCGGCCAGCTGGCTGACGCTGTCGATTTCATGATAGGCAGCCTTGCGGGCAGCGGGGTCTGTGAGCTTGCGATAGGCTTCGAAACGTTGTTCAATCTCTTCGAGCAGAGGTGCTTCGGCAGTGGAATCACTGGTGCCGAACTGTTTGGTACCCTTGAACATCAGGTGCTCCAGGTAGTGGGCAAGACCCGTTGTCTCGGCAGGATCGTTGCGTGAACCAGTCTTCACTGCGATATTTGCCTGGATGCGCGGTTCGTCCCGGTTAACAGAAAGATATACTTTCAGTCCGTTCTTGAGGGTGTAGATGCGTGTTTGCATGGGATCGCCCTTGACGGTTTGGTACTTCTGTTTGCTGCAGCCGGTCAGGGCAAGCGTGACGGCTGTTAATGCTGCGAAGAAGAGAATATTTGCTTTTTTCATTTTCTATTGAAAGTTTGTTGATTGTCTTGTTTTATAGGATTGCCTAGGATTGCCTAGGATTTCCTAGGACTTCTTAGGGCAGTTTAGCCAGTTATCTATGAGGCGGCGGGCGATGGAAGAGTGGCCTGGGATAGGAGGGAGGTCGTCTCTTGTGAACCAACCGCCGGAAGTGAGCTCGCTGCGCTGGAGGTGAATGTCGCCACTGACATAGTCTGCTGTGAAACCCACCATAAGTCCGCAGGGAAAGGGCCAAGGCTGTGAACCGAAGTACAGGATGTTGGTAATTTCCAACCCCGTCTCTTCATGCACTTCTCTGCGTACGGCTTCTTCCAATGTCTCGCCCGTTTCCACGAAACCAGCCACGAGACCATAGTAAGGACGGCGGAAGTTGTTGGCATGGACAAGAAGGATTTCCTCTGTGGGTGAACCATCAAGCATAGTGTGTCGCGTCACACGGACAATCACGGCCGTGGCCAGTTGCGGCCACACCTCTTTTCCACATTCTGTGCAGCGTTTGCTGATTTCTGTGTGGAAATTCATAGGTGCTCCGCAGCAACCGCAGAACTTGGTGTTCTGGTCCCAGTAGATGAGTTCCGCAGCCTTGCCGGCGAGGTTATAATCCTCGGCAGAGAGGACGTCAAAACTGGCACGAAGGTTCATCATTTCCAGACCTTCCTCATCCACGACGGGCTTGTCTAAATGAATGACTTTCAGCTGGTCGTCTCCGATGGGAAGCGTCGTTACATGATTCCATGGCTGCAGTGCCACTGGCGGTTCCTCACCAATGGGAAGAGAGAGGGTGGTGCCCTCTCTCCTTAGTAAGATGTCACCTGCACAGAGGCAAGTCCATTTATTCATATTCCTAAGTCTTTGCAGATTGCCTTGACTTTCGCCATGCCTTCCTCACAAGCGCTGGGGTAGGATTTGGGATTTTCCATCGTGGCAGGTGCTTCAATGTAGAATTTAATCTTCGGTTCTGTGCCGGAGGGACGCACACTGACTTTCGTGCCGTCTTCGGTGAACCACTGTAGGACGTTGGAGGTGGCGGGCATTTCGAGTTTGGTAACCTTGCCTTCACCATCGGTGGCGGTCAGTGCCTGATAGTCCTTGATGCAGACGACCTTGCTGCCGCCGAGGGTCTTGGGAGCTTTGGTGCCGCGGAAGTCAATCATCATCTGCTTGATCTCGTCGGCACCGGTCTTGCCCGGACGAACGACGTTCACTGTGTGGTTGAGCGTGAAGCCGTATTCCAAGTAGATGTCCATCAACAGGTCATAGAGCGTCTTGCCGTTGTCCTTTGCCCAGGCTGCGATTTCGCAGATGAGGCAGATACTGGCTGGGCTGTCCTTGTCGCGCACCTTGTCGAAGGGGAGGAAGCCGAAGCTCTCTTCTCCACCGCCGATGTATTTCTTGATACCTTCGTTTTCACGGATGAGGGCGGCAATCCATTTGAAGCCTGTGTAGCAGTCCATCATCTCCACACCGTTCTTGTCGGCAATCTTCTTGATCAGTTCTGTGGTCACGATGGTCTTCACGAGGAACTCGTTGCCCTTCAACTGTCCGAGTTTCTTCTTGTTGGCAATGATATACCATGCAAACATCATACAGGTCTGGTTGCCGTTGAGGATTTCCCATTCGCCCTTCGGGTTGCGGCAGACGATGGCCAGACGGTCGGCGTCGGGGTCACTGGCAATCACCAGGTCGGCATTCAACTTTGTGCCAAGCTTCATTCCGAGAGTCATAGCCTCGGAGTTCTCTGGATTCGGGCTGACGACAGTGGGGAAGTTTCCGTCGATGACCATCTGCTCTGTCACCACATGGATATTCTGGAAACCCCAGCTGCGCAGAGCTTCGGGAATGATGACACGGCCTGTTCCGTGCAGTGGCGTATAGACGATGTTCAGATCCTTCTGGCGGTTGATAACGTCCTGATCCACCATGGCTTCTTTCACAGCTGCCAGGTAGTCCCAGTCCATCTCGCCGCCGATAATCTGGATGAGGTCGGGGTTGCCCTCCCACTTCACATCTTCCACGCGTACCTTATTTACTTCGTCGATGATTCCCTTGTCATGCGGAGCCAGCACTTGTGCACCGTCGTCCCAGTAGGCTTTGTAGCCGTTGTATTCTTTGGGATTGTGGCTGGCAGTGACGTTCACACCGGCTTGTGCCTTCAACTGACGGATGGCGAAGGAGATTTCCGGGGTGGGACGCAGGCTTTCAAAGAGAAAGACCTTAATGCCGTTGGCGCTGAAGATGTTGGCCACGGTTTCTGCGAACTCACGACCGTGGTTGCGGCAGTCGTGACCCACGACAACGCTCAAGTCTGTGCGACCCGGGAAAGCCTTGTTGATGTAGTTGGCGAAGCCCTGTGTGGCTGCGCCCACGATGTAACGGTTCATACGGTTGGTGCCGGCACCCATGATGCCGCGCAGTCCACCAGTACCGAATTCCAGTGTCTGGTAAAAAGCATCCACGAGGGCGGTCTTGTCTTCGGCCTCCAGCATCTGTCGCACTTCGGCCTTGGTCTGTTCGTCATACACGGGGGAGGAGAGCCACTGCTTGGCGGTTTCCTCACAGGTAAGAATCAGTTGATTATCCATTGTTTCTTTTTGGTTTATGGGTTATTGCTTTATTTCGCTGCAAAGATAGGGTAAAAATTTGAACTGGCCAAATTTGTAGTATTAAATAATGTTACGGCTTGAGGTAACGGTCACCTGTTGCCTTGATGAGGGCTCGGCGGTACCGCTCAGGATAGCCTGGTCGGATGACGGGAACGTGGTCACCGCCGGTGGTCTTGATGTACATTCCGTCCTTCTCTGGCTTCTCTGTCATGTCATTGTATTTCACGATGATACGCTGGAATAGCTGGTTCCATCGATCCATCATATCGTCGGCGGCCTTCACAGTGACAGCCGTCAGGTGCTTCACGGCTTCGTCCCGTTCCATGCGCTGGGCTTCTTGGTCGGTTTTCACAGTCAGTGCCTCCATTTCAGCATCCAAGCGGTCACGGGCGACACGCAATTCTGGAAACAGCTGACAGTAACGCGGATAGATGAAATTGGACAGGGCGTTCTGCATCCAGTATGCACTTCTTGCCGAGAACTCGAAAGGACCTGCGGTGTGCTCGTCGTAGGGCTCTGGGCAGACGGTGGTGCAGCAATATAGTGGTGTGTAGGCCACCATATTGGCATCGTCACATCCCACCCAGAGGATGCCGCCGATGTGGTTGGGCAGCCAGGAGCGCAGCTGTGCTAAATAGGTAACGGCGGTCTGCTGTGTGGAGATGGGACGCTCGTTGAAGTACTTCTTGCCATCCACCTCGAAGGTGAGTGGAGTGGGGCGGTAGGGTGCTTCGTAGGGACCGGCACCCAAGTCGCTGGTCATATCCATGGGCGTTCCTTCATAGTGGTCACGCATGGCTTGCTTCAGGGCATTGAGGCTGACAGGGGTGTCTGGTTTCACACACCAGGGCATCTCTTCTGTGTTCTGTTCGATGCCCATCACGTATGGCAGGTACTTGTCCATCCCCTTGCAGAAACGGTTGAAGAATGTCCACACACGGGCATCACAGATGCGCCGCCCACTGAAATCGTTTGGTGCGTAAGCATCACGGAATGAGAAGTCTGCATCTTTTCCGCTATAGTATCCTTTCTCGCGAGCCAATGAGATGACATCCTTTGCATAGACACAGTTCTTCGGGTCTTTCAGCGGGAAGCGAGTGATGCGTGACTGGTTGGCGTGACCCGTGATGCAGTCGTCGGGCAGACGCAGAGCCACCCACACGGCGCCCTTCCTGCCAGGGCCTTTTCCGATGATTTCCAGCACCCACACCTCATTGGGGTCGGCCATCGTGATGCTCTCGCCCTCGCTGGCATATCCATAGGTCTCCACAAGGTTTGTCCACACATCCACGGCCTCGCGGGCGGTCTTGGCGCGCTGAAGGGTCAGGTACATCAGTGATCCGTAGTCCAGCAGGCCCGTGCTGTCGGCCAGTTCCTCTCGACCGCCGAAGGTCGTCTCCATGATGCTCAGCTGGTATTCGTTCACCTGCCCGATGACGTTGTAGGTGTGTGCCACCTCGGGAATCTCGCCCAGATAGTTATTGGTCTCGTAGTGATAGAGGCGGTGCATGGTGCCTGGTGCATGGTCTGCGGCAGGGTAGAAATGCAGATAACCGTAGGAGCCGTAGTCATCGGCAGAATAGGTAATCATGACGGAGCCGTCGGCAGATGCTTTTTTACCCACAATCAGGTTGGTGCAAGCCTCTGCACCCATGGCCATCATCAATGCAATGGCCGAAAAAAGGAGTTTTTTCTTCATTTTGGTAAAGTTTTGTCGCTTTTCGGGTGCAAAGATAGTGAATTATTCGTAATTTTGCGCCCGAAATGGCAAAAAGATTACTTCTATACCTTATTTTCTTGTGTGCGGGCGTGTGTTTGCGCGCACAAGAGGGCTCTTCGGCACCTTTTTCGGTGGAAATGGTGCAGGATTCGTTGGCATCGTACCCGGCTGACATCCGAAACGAGTTGAGACTGCTGCGGGTGCTGTATATGGATTTTGACGGAAAGACCCAACAGGGTGTTCTCATCTGCCATCGTGACATCGCCGAAGACCTTCTTGACATCTTCCGCCAACTGTATGAAGCGCGTTATCCCATCGAGCGCATCCGTCCCATCAGTGAGTATGGCAATGACGACGAGCGTTCCATGCAAGCCAACAACACTTCCTGCTTCTGTTACCGTGCCGTGGCAGGTACAAAGAAACTTTCCAAGCACGCCCAAGGGCTGGCCATCGACATCAACCCGCTTTACAATCCCTGCGTGAAGCGGCGCAACGGCCGTCTCATCATCCAGCCTGCCACCGCCACACGCTATGCCGACCGCACCAAGTCCTTCCCCCATAAGATAACCCGCAACGACCTCGCTTGCCGCCTCTTCCGCGCCAAAGGCTTCCGATGGGGTGGTGACTGGCGCACCGTCAAGGATTACCAGCATTTTGAACGCTGATGAATGATATTCTCTATGTAAAATATCTGCCATCTGTCACCTTTTGATGTAATATTTTGATATTAAATGAATTTAGTGGTGGCAGATTGTGGTGTAAGATGGCAGATAAGTCGTGAAAAAGTTGCAAATTGTGGTAAAATTGTTTGCTGAATCGCTTTAAAATGATTGCTGAAGTCATTTATAATGTTAGTCAGCTAAACGCCAAAATACCTTCACTAAAGTCCGAAAGACTGGCTTTTCAAGTTTGTCTCACCATTGAGACGAATCTGTCTCACCATTGAGACAAAAGTGTCTCACCATTGAGACGAATCTGTCTCACCTTTGAGACAATAGTGTCTCACCTTTGAGACAATTCAGTCTCACCATTGAGACAAATCTGTCTCACCGTTGAGACAATTCAGTCTCACCAATGAGACAAATATGTTTCAACCATGAGACAAAGCGTTACCAAGACGCT
>JAFZSP010000103.1 GCA_017619335.1 Bacteroidaceae bacterium | reverse complement strand
CGTTTGCGGGTGCAAAGGTACGGCGACTTTTTGAATCCTGCAAATATTTTCGGGACTTTTTTTCAAAATCCTTGCATTTTTCTTCGTTTTTGCTCTTTCCGCCTGAAAGCGCGAAGCGGCCTCGCGCGCGTACCTTATTATATATTAAAGACGCGATGAAAGAAAAAACGCTTGTTTGTTACTGTTAAACGAAAAATTCCTTTAAGAAAGTGCGTGTGATGTAGAAAAAAATCCTTATCTTTGCTGCGGAAAACCCCTAAAAAGGAAGAAAAATGTACGAGAAGATACAAGAAACAGCCTCTTGGCTGAAAAAAAAGATGCCTTGTCTGCCCACAACTGCGATTGTTTTGGGCACAGGTTTGGGTCGTTTGGCTGAAGAAATCACAGTCACTATGGCCATCGAGTATAAGGACATTCCAAACTTCCCTGTTTCCACAGTGGAGGGTCACAGCGGCCGGCTTATAGTAGGCAAGTTGGGCGAGCGTGACATTTTGGCTATGCAGGGCCGCTTCCATTTCTATGAAGGCTACTCCATGAAGGAGGTGACATTCCCCATCCGTGTTATGTATGAGTTGGGTGTCCGTACGTTGTTTGTCAGCAATGCTTCCGGTGGCACGAATCCGTCGTTTTCTATTGGTGACATTATGATTATCACAGATCACATCAACTTCTTCCCTGAACATCCTCTTCGGGGCAAGAATTTCCCCACCGGCCCTCGTTTCCCAGATATGCACGAGGCATACGACCGCGAGTTGATCCGTCAGGCCGACGCGATAGCAGCAGAGAAGGGAATCAAGGTCCAGCATGGTGTGTATTTGGGCACGCAAGGTCCCACTTTTGAGACTCCATCGGAATACAAGATGTTCCGCGTGTTGGGCGCAGACGCAGTAGGCATGAGTACTGTTCCGGAAGTCATTGTGGCTCATCACTGTGGAATCCGCGTATTTGGCGTCAGCATCATCACGGACTTGGGCGTTGAAGGCAAGATTATCGAGGTCAGTCATGAGGAGGTTCAGAAAGCTGCCGATGCAGTCCAACCGCTGATGGCTGATATTATGCGTGAGATGCTGATTAGAGTTTAGTGTTTAGGGTTTGGTGTTTTTTAAAGCAAACAGAATTGGAAATAGCAGAATTGGGTGAGTTCGGTTTGATTCGCCATCTCACTAAAGACATAGAAATCAAGAACGCAGAGACTCATAAAGGCGTGGGTGACGATTGTGCCGTGTTGGAGTATCCTGCTGGCCGTCAGGTACTTGTGACTACAGACCTGCTGATGGAGGGTGTTCACTTTGACTTGCAATACATGCCTATGAAGCATTTAGGTTACAAGAGCGCCATGGTCAACCTCTCTGACATTTATGCCATGAATGGGCGTCCTCGTCAGATGACTGTTTCCCTGGCCGTGTCCAAGCGTTTCTCGGTGGAAGACCTGGAGCAGTTCTATGCAGGTCTGCGTCTGGCTTGTGACGCTCATGGCTGTGACATTGTTGGCGGTGACACCACTTCTTCCCTGACGGGTCTGGCCATCAGCATAACCTGTATCGGCGATGCCGAGGCTGGCAAGGTGGTGTATCGTAATGGTGCTCAGCCCAACGATCTTATCTGTGTCTCCGGTGATTTGGGTGCCGCCTACATGGGGCTTCAGTTGCTGGAACGTGAGAAGGCGGTGTATAATGAACAGGTGCGTGAGGCTCAGCGTCGCGGCGAGAATCCCGATTCGTTACCACCCTTTGAACCCGAATTCACAGGTCGTGAATACCTGCTGGAACGTCAGTTGAAGCCAGAGGCTCGTAAGGATATTATTGAAGCCTTGGCCGCAGCAGACATCCTGCCCACCTCCATGATGGACATCAGTGACGGTTTGAGTAGCGAACTCAAGCATATCTGCACCCAGAGTCACACCGGCTGCCGCATTTATGAAGACCGTTTGCCCCTTGATTATCAGACAGCTGCTATGGCCGAGGAGCTTAATATGAACGTCATCACTTGCGCCCTTAACGGCGGCGAGGATTATGAACTTCTGTTCACCGTCCCGTTGACGATGCATGATCGCGTGATTGCAATTCCTGGTGTGAAAGTAATAGGTCACATCACAAAACCCGAACTGGGCTTGCAGCTTGTCTGCCGTGACGGCGTAGAGATGGAGCTGAAGGCTCAGGGGTGGGATCAGTTTAAGGGGTCAAAGGTTTAAGGTTTTAGGTTTCAAGGGCTTAGCGTTTAGAGAATGGAAGGTGATTTAATCCATATTAATGAATGGCTGAAACCTCTGTCGTGGTTTTACGGTTTTGGCGTGTGGCTCCGCAACTTCTGCTTTGACACAGGTCTTCTGAAGGAGCAGAATATTGAGCGTCCTTCCATCTGCATCGGTAACCTCACGGTTGGCGGTACGGGGAAGACGCCACACACCGAGCTGCTGTTGCGGATGTTGATGCCTCGTTTCAAGGTGGCCGTCCTCAGTCGTGGTTACAAGCGCAAGTCTCGTGGCTATCGTCTGGCTTCATTGGCCAGTTCGATGCCCGAAATCGGCGATGAACCCTGGCAGATGCAGCAGAAGTTCCCAGATGCCATCGTGGCGGTGGATGCCAATCGCCGTCGTGGTGTTCGTAGGCTTCTGAGCGATGATGCCACCCGCGATGTGGACTGGATCCTTCTGGACGATGCCTTCCAGCATCGTTATGTCCGTGCGGGGCTGAACATTCTTCTGACCGATTATCACCGCCTCATCACTGATGACTGTCTGCTGCCAGCGGGACGATTGCGTGAGCCGCTCAGTGCCAAGGAACGTGCCCACATCGTCCTTGTCACCAAGTGCCCCAAGGATTTGAAACCCATGGACTTCCGTGTTATTCAGAAAGCCCTTCAACTGCGTCCCTATCAGAAACTTTTCTTCTCCACCTTCCATTATGGTCGTCTTCGTCGCTTGTTCGAGGACACTCCTGGCACAGAGGAAGAGTTGACTCCCGACACCCATGCACTGCTGCTCACCGGCATTGCCACTCCCCAGCAGATGATGTTGGATCTCCAGCACACCACTCGTCACATCACTCCGTTGTCGTTTGCAGATCATCATCAGTTCTCCAGCCACGATATTCAGCGAATCGAAGAGGCGTTCACCGCCATGCAGGGCAGCAAACGCCTCATTATCACTACTGAGAAGGACGCTTCACGTCTGCTTCTCATCAAGAATCTCTCTCCGATCGTGCGTCGTCACATCTACGTGCTTCCCATTGAAGTAGAAATCATGCGTAATGAACTTGATGCTTTCCGCCGCACAATCTTGGACTTTTACCAAACCTTTAATTCAAACGGCACTCGTGCATAGACGCATTGTTCAATGCGGCGGTTCTGCATCATCCATTGCATGGTGCTCAGCATGGGATAGAAATCTCCGAGTGCGGTTTTGATGTGGGTGTCAAAGTAGCTTTCCTTTTTGTCATTGAGCAGCTCTTCGATGAAGTTGGCCGGAGCCGGGTATTCATCTACGGAGTATTTGTCAAGTTCTGCCAATGTGGCAGCTTCTGCAATGGCGTCGTTGAGGTTGCCCAGCTGATCCACGAGTCCCAGCTTGATGGCCTGTTCACCTGTCCAGACACGTCCCTGTCCAATGGTGTTCACGCTGTCCTTGGTGATTCCTCGTCCAGCAGCTACACGTGAGATGAATAGATCATAACCTCGCTCGACGTTGGCTTGCATCAGCTGTCCTTCTTCTGCGGTGAGAGGACGTGCCGGCAGTCCCATGAATGAGCCTCCTCCGAAGTCTGCAAACTTATTGGTTTTCACCACGTCGAAGTGCAATCCCAACTTGTCTTCCAGCAGTTCTGAAGCTTCTGGAATCATGCCGAATATGCCGATGCTGCCCGTCAGGGTAGAAGGTTCTGCCAGAATCTTGTTGGCGCCGCAACTGATGTAGTACCCACCGCTGGCAGCCATTCCTCCCATGCTGATGACCACGGGTTTCTCAGCCTTCAGCAGCTGTATCTCGTGCCAGATTTGTTCGCTGGCGTAGGCACTGCCGCCCGGTGAGTTGACTCGGATGACGACTGCTTTCACGTCCTCGTCCTTGCGGAGTTTCTGGAGTTCGCGGATGGTAGGCATGGTTTCAATGTAGGTCTCATTTGCTGAGAGCGGATTCGTAGAAGCCTGATCCACGATTTCTCCGAAGGCATAATAGACTGCCACGCGTGCTTTCTGGTCTTTCTTGTCAATATTGGCCACGAGGTCTGCCGGTGAGACGAAGTTGATGTTCTTCTTCTCTTTGAGTCCCAGTTTCTCTCTGAGCATATCCTTGAATTCATCGAGGTATGCCATTTTGTCCACCAGTCCACATTCCACCAGGTATTCAGTGGGCTGCAGGGCGGAGAGCGTGTCGGCGATGGCATTCAGCTGTTCAGCTGTGAGGCCTCTGCTCTGTCCCACCTCTGCCAGGAACTGGTTCCAGATGCTGTTCAGGTAGGAGGTCACCTGTTGGCGGTTTGGTTCGCTCATCTCGGTGTTGATGTAGGGTTCCACAGCACTCTTGAAAGTACCCACCTTGAAGACCTGCATCTTCACGCCAGCTTTCTTCATCAGGTCGGTGTAGAACACGGGTGCACCTCCCATTCCGTGCCAGTCCACGATACCCTTGGGATTCACCACCACCTCGTCAGCCACGCTGGCCAGATAATAGGCGCCCTGTGAATAGATGTCGCCGTAGGTGACAATCCACTTCCCGCTCTCTTTGTACTTCACGAGTGCCTGGCGCAATTCCTGCATCATGGCAGGCGTGCCACCGAATCCCGATCCCACTTCCATATAGATGCCTTCCACCTTGTCGTTGGTGGCGGCCTCTTCCACAGCGTCCATCAGTTGATCCAGTCCCAGGGGAGCTTCTTCACCAGTGATGTCTGCCAGTGCCTGCATAAGCGGGTCTTCATCGGTTCGTTCTTCCAGAGCCCCTGTCAGGTTGATGCGTAGCACCGATGCTTTTTTGACAGACGCAGTTTGTCCCTCGCTGGCAGCCATGCCTATGAGAGAACCGACACAAATCACAGTTGCAATCAGCATGAACAATCCGATGCCCACGACTGTTGCGAACACATACTTCAGAAAATCTTTCATTGTGATAACTTATTTAAATGAATAATACTTCACATCATATTGACGCACTTCATGGATAAAAAGTTGCGATTGTGACCCAAATCTGCTGCAAAAGTACTCTTTTTTTCTGAAACGTCCTTCTTTTTTTGTCTTTTTTCTTTCATTTCAAATAAAAGATGTAACTTTGCCCCCGAAAAGTTCCACAAAAAGCCTGCTACCAGGTATTATTTACCTGTTAAATAATGATTATTTACCCATTGTATAAAAACTTACGAAATATGAAACGTTCATTCTTCAAGCAAATCGCTATCCTGGCAGGGCTTGTCCTCATGGTCACCTCCTCCAGTGCAGCACCCATCACCCGGGAACAGGCTCAACAGCGAGCCGCTCAATTTCTGCAGCGCCGTCCCGGCAGTCTTCTGCTCACCCCCGTCTCTCAAGAGTCCAAGCTCTCTCCCCGCCGATTTGCCCGTGTGCAGGGCGGCGTGTCCGTCTCCCAACCCTCGACTCCTCTCTATTATGTCTTCAATCGCGGAACGGACGAGGGGTTCGTCATTGTTTCCGGCCTGGACAGCACGCTGCCCGTGTTGGGCTACACAGACCACGGCAGCTTTGACTTCCCCAACTTGCCGCCGAATATGCAGGCTTGGCTGGCAAGCTATGAAGATGAATTGTCTGCCCTGAACGCAGCCGAGGTGGCTGGCAGCAGTCCCGTGGCGGCCGACGTTCCTGTTCACGACCCCGTGGAACCGCTCTGCACCACCAAATGGAACCAGGGCTCACCCTATAACCTCCTGTGTCCCGACTACTTTGGCCGAGGCCGCTCTGTCACAGGCTGTGTGGCCACTGCGATGGCGCAAGTCCTGTATTACAACCATGCCAAGTCCGTGCAGGAGGTGCAGGCCGACATCCCAGCCTACGACACCAACACAGCCCACGCCACCTATGGCCGTTTGCACGTGGAAGGCATCCCGGCAGGTTCGCCGATCCCTTGGGATGACATGATTGACGTCTATAACAACAACGCCACCATCCGTCAGAAGACGGCAGTGGCACAGCTGATGCTGTACTGTGGCGTGGCCGTGAGGATGGATTACAGCAACAGCTCCTCCGGTGCCTATTCTTCCGATGTGCCCGATGCTTTCAGGAAGTATTTCGGCTACGGCTCATCTGTGAAGCTGATCGAGCGTGAGAAATATACCGAGATCAACTGGGACAAAGCCATTTACAACGAGCTGGCCAACGGTCGTGCCGTTTATCTCAGCGGCTTCAACGACTCTGGCGGACACGCCTTTGTCTGTGACGGTTATGACGGCAACCACTGCTTCCACATCAACTGGGGCTGGGGCGGTGGAGGTCCCGACGGCTACTACCTCATCAGCACCCTGAACCCTGGCTCCCAGGGAATTGGAGGTTCCAGTGGTGGCTACAGTGACGGACTGGCAGCCGTTGTCGGTATTCAGTTGGAGAACTACGCCGACGCCGCCATTTCCTTCTCCGATGCCACCGTGAAAAGCTTGGCTGTGTCCCACTTCGACACCAACGGAGACGGCAAACTGAGCCACGCCGAGGCCGCAGCCGTGACAGACCTGGGGACGGTTTTTGCCGGTCAGCGCATCAAGAACTTCCCTGAACTCTACCACTTTACGGGGCTCACCGCCTTGTCGGACGGCGCCTTCGAGAACTGCACACTGCTGACTTCCCTGCGTCTGCCGCGTCAACTGAAAGGCATTGGCAACCGCGCTTTCAAGGGTTGTCGCGCACTGAAGACCCTGGAACTGTTCGAAGACGTTACCTCCATTGGCGACGATGCCTTCAACGGCTGCTCGCTGCTGCCTTTGGGTGAACTGCCGAAGGAACTAACTATAATAGGTACGCGCGCGATGAAAGGCTGCGCTACCCGCCAGCTCACACTCCCCCAGCATGTGACTGCCATCGGGGACAGTGCCTTTGCTGCCTGCGCCAAGCTGACGGGCGTTTCTGTGAATATGCCTGTACCCCAAGACGTTACGATGGGCACAGACCTCTTTGCCGAAGTGAGCACCGCTAACGCCACTCTGAAAGTGGTGGAGGGCACTGCCAGTTTCTTTGCCGCTTCTGCAGAATGGAACACCTTTGCCAAGACCTCCGAACAGCGCGACATCACGGGCGGTCAGTTTGCAACGGCTGTGACCCCAGACGAGACCTATTATCTCTACCACGTGGCCACGGGACAGTACCTCACCCGCGGCGAAGCCTACGACGCACAGGCCGTTGTTGGTTCGGAACCCATGCGTTTCCGCATTGGAAAAACAGAGGATATGCCAGAGGACATCTATTATCTCTATTCCGACGACACCGGCAGCAACAAGCACTACCTCTACCGCTCGTATAACGATGCAAATGTGGGGCGCGGCATGAGAGCCGTCTTCGTGAATGGTGGCAGCGCATCAACATCTGCCTGGTGGAACATTCGCAGTGTGGGCAACGCCCTCTTTACTCTGCAAACACCTGAGAATCAGAGTACCTACAAGGAAGGACAGTGCTTGGGCTTAGTGCCTGGACGTGAAAGCGGAATAGCCTATCCCTCCTACGGCGTCTATAACGATATTCCCTACGAGGGTCACGAGCGCGAATGTCAATGGCGATTGGTGCCCTATGACCCCGAGCGTGCCGCCCACTTCGCAGCTGCCGAGGCCCTGCAGAACTTGCTGACCCGTGCCACCGACAAGGGTCTCACTGTCAACACGGAACAGGCCGTTTATGACAACCTGGAGAGCACCATTCCAGAGCTGGAAGCTGCTCAGCGCCATCTGCGTCACAAGTTGGGCTACGTGCATTTCACCGACCCCGTTGTGCGGGACATCTGCCTGGAAAACTGGGACTTGGACGGAGATGGCGAGCTATCCGATGTGGAAGCCCACGGCATCCAGAACTTCGGTGACGCCTTTGCTACCTCGGAGGTGGAAGACTTCACCGAAATGCAACTCTTCACAGGCATCAGTGCCATTGATGACCAGGCTTTCGTCCGTTCCACCAAGTTACGTTGCATCGTCCTGCCCGAAGGTCTGACTTCTATAGGCCAACGTGCCTTCTATGGGTGTAACAAACTGGAGGAAGTCACTCTACCTGCCTACATCACATCTATCTCTCAATGGGCTTTTGACAACTGTAAAGCCCTGAAGACCGTCACCATCTCCGCCTACGACCCAGCCGACATCCAACTGGGAGTCAATGTGTTCCGCAACGTGGATCTCTCGGCTGTCACCCTCGTGGTGCCCCGTGGTTCACTGGAACGATATGCCACTGCTGCACAGTGGAAGGACTTCGGCACCATCCGCGAAATGCGCACAGAGACGCTGCCCGACTTCTCTCCGGTCAAAGCCAACAAGTGGGGCTACCTCTATAATCTCGGTGCCCGAAAGTTCCTGACCCACGGCGAAGCCTACGACACGCAAGCCGTTGTGGACGAGGAGGGTGTCCCCTATCAACTCCGTCGCGCAGGTTCGGCTGCCAACAACAACTACAGCCTCTATTCCGAACAGACCGGCCGTGACAACAAGACACTCTTCCGCACCGACACTGACGGCAAAGTGGGCAAGGATGTGAAAGCCTGTTTCGTGGATGGGACCATCTCTGCCAAGGCCTATTGGCATCTGGAGTCTGTAGAGGGTTTGGAGAATGTCTTCACGCTGCAAGTGCCTGAGAATGACGAGACATACGTGGAGGGCGAATACCTGGGCATAGACCCTGACCATCAGACAAAGGTCATTCATCCGACCTATGGTCTCTACTGGGATATCAAGCTTTCACGCAATCCCAGTCTCTGTTACTGGGCCTTCATCACAGAGGAAGATATGGCGGCTGCACAGGCCTTTGACGCACTGGCACAGCAGCTGCACAAGCTCCTGGCTCAGGCTGCGGCCCAGCAGTTGGAGGCTACTGCAGAACAGGCCGTTTATGATGACTTCACCAGCACTGCCGAACAGCTGACAGATGCCGTCAAATCCCTGCGCCGCAAGCTGCAACTCATTGACTTCCAGTGTGACCGCGCACAAAAGTTGTGTGTGGACCTCTGGGACCAGAACGAGGACGACGAACTCAGTCAGCCAGAGGCCGCAGCCGTGAAGGATATCGGACTCTCCTTCCGTAACCAGAGCGGCATCAAGAGCCTGGAGGAGCTGCGCTATTTCACCAGCCTCACCGCCATTCCTGAAAACGCCTTCCGAGGCTGCTCGTCACTCCTGAGCATTTACCTGCCCGAGGGCGTCAAGAGCGTGGGCAACTATGCTTTCTCCAGCACCCCGGGACTGAAGTATATGGCTGTGCTCTCGGAAGATACGATGGTTCCCGCCACCGAGGAGACGGGCCTGCCCAAGACGCTCAACGTCTTCGTGCCTGCTGCCCTCTTGGAAGCCTACACCGCCGACGAGACTTGGAACCGAGGTACCGTACAAGAATACACAGGTGTGCCGGTGGTCACTGCCGACAACGCCGACCGCCTCTATGCGCGCACCAACGCCAAGTTCACCTTCACCGTCACGGGCGCTCCCATCAATGGCACTCCCTCGCTCACCTGCGAGGCCGACTTGAATTCATCGGTCGGAGAATACGGCATCTACGTTGCCCCGGGCACCATCACCTCCGAGGGCCTGCAGTGCATCCATGGTGTCCTCACCGTGAACAAGTCTCCCGCCACCGTGGCAGCCAAGTCCTACACCCGCTCCGTGGGCGAGCCCAACCCTGAATTTGAGGTCACCTATCGCGGCCTCAAGAACAAAGACAAGGCGCAGGACGTCCTCCTCGTGCAGCCCACCATCGAGTGTGACGCCACCGAAGACAGCCCCGCCGGAGAGTATGAAATCCGCGTCTATGGCGCTGAGGCACAGAACTATGAGTTCTCCTACGAGGCCGGCACACTCACCATCACCCCTTCCGATGCCATCCGAGACCTCTCCGCGCCCGATGCACAGCGTTCAACGCTCCACGACCTCACCGGCCGCCGTCTCGTCTCGCCGCCCACCAAAGGCATCTACCTGAAGAACGACCAGAAAAAATACGTAAAAGATTGACAACGAATACATACAAAATTAGCTTGCCCGCGTCCATCGGTATGATGTGGCGCGGGCAAGCAGTAGTAGTGAATGGGTAGTAATCGTCAGGTGTGCGTCGTGTCTCTGATTCGGTTCATAATACATTGAATTATCATTCTTCCCAAAAATGAAAATGAAATGCAAAATATCTGCCATCTGTCACCAGAATAGTATATTCAAATAGTATAGAGAGGATTAGATGGTGGCAGATGTGGGTGTATGATGGCAGATAAGTATGCAAAAATCGCTATTTCTTACACTATTTGCATAAGAAAATGCACACAATTTGTGTAATAAATGATTTTTGAAGAATCAAGGGTACAAGCGAAGATGTTTTAGCGTCTTGGTAACGCTTTGTCTCATGGTTGAAACATATTTGTCTCAATGGTGAGACAGATTTGTCTCGTTGGTGAGACTGAATTGTCTCAACGGTGAGACACTTTTGTCTCATTTATGAGACAGATTCGTCTCAATGGTGAGACAAACTTGAGAAACCAGTCTTTCTGACTTTAGTGAAGGTATTTTTGCGTTTAGCTGACTACCATTATAAATGACTTCAGCAATCATTTTAAAGCAATTTAGCAAACAATTTTACCACTATTTGCAACTTTTCACTACTTATCTGCCATCTTACACCACAATCTGCCACCACTAAATTCTTTTAATATCAAAATATTACATCAAATGGTGACAGATGGCAGATATTTTTTATACCTAACTTTCTCAATTTAAACCCCAAAGGGGTAAAAGACCACAGGCAGGGGTGTCGCTCGGCGCTCTGCGACGCTTCACACTTGAAGAACCCCTGCTACCAGAGGACGGGGAAACGAACCCCGAAGGGTTGAAAGAGCACACCTTTTCGGTCTGCCGCCCCTTCAGGGCTCGTGTGGTGTTGCGGCCGTTAGCAGGGGTCAAGACCCCTGCCTGTGGTCTGCCGCCCCCTCGGGCTTGATTTTCAGATATATCACCACTTGCGAAACTTGAATCATTCTTCTTTTATTTTTCTTGGTCTTCCTCCTTTCTTTCCACCCTGTTTTCCCAAATTCCGACGTATTTCTCGATTTGAATCAATGTCTTTTTTAGCCCAAGACTCACCACTATTCCGTCCTAAGAAGTCCTGCACTTGTTTTTTGTGAGTCCCAACACGTGAGCAATGCACATTGTCATCGCGCGCGGGTACCACTTTTTTAATAAACGGCCCGTCCACAGCCTTCTTAAACCGTCGCTGCGGTTTCTCGCTTTTGTGGCAGTCCACTGGACTGCCACACACTTTCCTGGTTTTTTCTTGTTTTGTCATTTCTTTGCGTTTTCGGCTTTCGCCATTTCAAGCGCAAAGGTAGCATGAAACAGAAGAGTCAGATCAGAAAAGGCACAAAAAAAGAGCACCCCGCAGGGTTCTCAGAGAACGTTATTCAGACCGGTGTGTTCCGGAAACGGGAGAGATTCCCATTGATCCCAACGAGAAGCATGATCCTTCCGACGCACTCACAAAAGAGGATGCCTTCGGCTTTGAGTGGTAACTCGCTCACCATTCACTGAATACTAATAAAGAAACCATCCTTTCCTGCGATGTGAAAGGGTGGTTTCTCTTACTTTGAAGGGTAGAATAGAGGGCAGAAGGCTCAAAAATCAGATTAAATCCTTCTTTTTACCATTTTTTTTATGTGAAATGCTATCAGTTTGCAGGAAAAAGTGTAACTTTGTGCCCGTAAAGATAAAAGATGTTGTCATGAATAAGAAAGATCAAGAAATCTTGACACGGATTCGTGAAGTGGCTCACCGTTCTCTCCCGAAGGGTGCGCGGGCGGTCCTTTACGGCTCTCATGCTCGAGGAGATGCCCATCAGGGGTCGGATTGGGATATTCTTATTCTTTTGGACAAGGAAAAGCTGGAAGATAGTGACTATACTTATATCAGTTATCCTTTTGTTATGTTAGGTTGTGACATCAATGAAGAAATCAATCCTATCATGTACACGAAAAAAGAGTGGAATCAATTTCATTTCACTCCATTCTATGAAAACGTGGAACATGATGGTGTACAGTTATGAAGAATTATGAATGAAGAAGATAAGCTGGCGATGATTAACCATTATCGTACCAAGGCGCGGCACTTCCTGTCACAGGCGGACGAAATGATGGAACTCAAGCATTGGGATTTGGCTGTTAACCGCTACTACTATGCTTGCTTTCATATTGTTCAAAGTCTTTTCGTCTGCAATGGGTTATCTGCCCACACACATAGCGGAACCCTCTCTCAGTTCACTTTGCATTTTGTGAAAACGAATCTTGTACCCATAGACTTCGGAGGATTTTTCTCCAAGATGGTGCAACTTCGTCAAAAAGCAGACTATAATAATGTCGCCAATATTTCTGAGGAGGAAGCCCGCTCAATCGTGGGAATGTCTCACTCTTTTTTTGAGATAGTCGAGTCGTTGATAGGGTAACTAGGTGAAAATAATGTGTAGTGTGAATAATAATTTGAAAGAAATTCCGTTTACTTCTGTCTGATGAAGATGTTGATGGGTGTGCCGGAGAAGTTCCAGCGCTCACGGATCTTGTTCTCGAGGAAGCGCTTGTATGGCTCGCGGATGTATTGGGGGAGGTTGGCGTAGAAGACGAAGGAGGGGATGCGTGTGTCCGGCAGCTGGGAGCAGTACTTGATTTTGATGTACTTACCCTTCATGGATGGTGGTGGATAGGCCTCAATGAGGGGCAGCATCTCCTGATTCAGTTTGGTGGTGCCGACGCGTGCGCGGCGGTGCTTATCTACTTCTGCTGCCGTCTCCAGGACTTTGAAGATGCGTTGCTTGGTGAGGGCGGAGGCGAAGATGATGTCAAAGTCTGTGAAGGGTGCCATGCGCTCGCGGATGGTGTCCTCGAAGTATTGGATGGCGGTGTTGGACTTGTCCTCCACGAGGTCCCATTTGTTCACCACCACGACCAGTCCTTTCTGGTTGCGCTGAATGATTTGGAAGATGTTAAGGTCTTGTGCCTCAATGCCTCGGGTGGCATCCAGCATAAGGATGCAGACGTCTGAGTTCTCGATGGCCCGGATGCTGCGCATAACGCTGTAGAACTCCAGGTCTTCGTTGACCTTGTTCTTGCGCCGGATGCCGGCGGTATCTACGAGCAGGAAGTCAAAGCCGAACTTCTGGTAGTGTGTGTAGATGCTGTCACGGGTGGTGCCGGCGATGTCGGTGACGATGTGGCGTTCCTCTCCGATGAAGGCGTTGGTGAGGCTGCTTTTGCCCACATTGGGTCGTCCCACGACGGCGATGCGTGGAAGATTCACATCGGTCTCCTCCTCTGTCTGGACGGGTGCCTTTTCCAGCACGAGGTCCAGCAGGTCGCCCGTTCCGCTGCCGGTGGCGGCGCTGATGCAGAAGGGGTCTCCGAGTCCGAGGCTGTAGAAGTCTGCGGCCAGCCACTGCTGGTCACTGTTGTCGGTTTTGTTGGCCACGAGAATGACGGGCTTCTGGGCCTGACGGAGGATGGTGGCCACGGCCTGGTCGAGGTCTGTGACGCCGGTGTTAATATCTACGAGGAAGAGGATGATGTCGGCCTCCTCGGTGGCGAGGGTGACTTGCTTGCGGATTTCCTCTTCAAAGATGTCATCGCTGTTGACGACCCATCCGCCCGTATCCACGACGGAGAATTCACGGCCCACCCACTCGCACTTGCCGTACTGGCGGTCGCGCGTGGTGCCGGCCTCCTCGGAGACGATGGCGTGACGGGTTTTTGTCAGGCGGTTGAAGAGCGTTGATTTGCCCACATTGGGGCGTCCTACGATGGCGAGTAACATTAGTTCTTTTTTTATTTAGGGGTTAGGGGAGGGGCTGCCTTTTCACTCCGGATCATATCCGTATTGTCGCATGGCGCGTTCGCTGCTGCGCCAGTCTTTATCCACTTTGACGAAGCACTGGAGGAAGATTTGTTTGCCGAAGAAGCGCTCGAGCTCCCGGCGGGCTTCGGTGCTGACACGCTTGAGGGCGACACCCTGATGGCCGATGATGATGCCTTTCTGGGACTCGCGCTCCACGTAGATGACGGCCTCGATGCGGATGAGCTTTTCCTGCTCCTTGAAGCTTTCCACCACGACTTCCACGGAATAAGGAATCTCCTTGTCATAATATAGGAGAATCTTCTCACGGATGATTTCTGTGACGAAGAAGCGTGCGGGCTTGTCTGTCCAGGTGTCCTTGTCGAAGTAGGCGGGTGACTCGGGCAGCAGCTCTTTGATGCGGGCGAGCACCTGGTCCACGCCGAAGCGGTGTAGGGCGGAGATGGGGAAGATCTCGGCCTGTGGTATCACCGCGTGCCATTCCTCAACTTTAGCGGAGAGGGCTTGTTGGTTGCTGAGGTCTATCTTGTTGATGAGCACCAGAATGGGGACGTTGAGCTGCTGTACCTTCTGGAGGAAGTCCTGGTTCTTGTCTGGTGTTTCCACCATGTCTGTGACATATAGGAGGATGTCTGCGTCCTGAAGGGCACTCTCCGAGAATTGCAACATCTGCTCTTGCAACTTGTAGTTGGGCTTGAGCACCCCGGGGGTGTCGGAGAAGCAGATTTGCATCTCGGGCGTGTTCAGGATTCCCATGATGCGGTGGCGGGTGGTCTGTGCCTTGAAGGTGGCAATGCTGATGCGCTCGCCCACGAGGAGGTTCATGAGCGTGCTTTTTCCTACGTTGGGATTCCCGACGATGTTGACGAAACCGGAGCGGTGCTTATTGTCCGTCATACCCCCATTTCATGTGGGCAGCGCCCCAAGTGAATCCGGCACCGAAGGCGGTGAAGATGAGGTTGTCTCCCTTGCGCAGCTGACTCTCGTAGTCCCAGAGGGCCAGGGGCAGCGTGGCACTGGAGGTGTTGCCGTATTTCTGGATGTTCACCATGACCTTCTCCATGGGCAGTTCCAGACGCTTGGCCACAGCCTCGATGATGCGGATATTGGCCTGGTGTGGGATGACCCATGCGATGTTGTCCTTGTTGAGGCCATTGCGCTCGGCGATGAGTGCGCAGGAGTCGGACATATTGGTAACAGCGAACTTGAAGACGGTGCGCCCTTCCTGGTGCAGATAGTGCATTTTGTGTTCCAGGGTGAAGTAGGACGGCGGGTTGGCGGAGCCGCCGGCCATGAGGCTCAGGTAGGGGAGACTCAGACCATCGGTGCGCAGGTAACTGTCCATCCATCCGAGGTCCTCGGTGGTGGGTTCCACGAGGACTGCGCCGGCACCGTCACCGAAGATGGGACACGTCTGGCGGTCTGTATAATCCACGATGCTGGACATCTTGTCGGCTCCGATAACCACAATCTTCTTGTACCTGCCGCTCTCAATCATGCAGGCGGCCTGGTTCATAGCATACAGGAAGCCCGAACAGGCTGCGGAGAGCTCGAAAGCATGTGCATTGGTGAGTCCGCATTTGCCCAGCACGATGCTGGCGGTGGAGGGGAAATGGTAATCGGCGGTGGAGGTGGAGCAGATGACGGCATCCACGCTGAGGGGGTCTGTGCCGGTCTTTTGCAGCAGCTGTTTGACAGCCTTGCGAGCCATGTAGCTGGGACCCAGGCCTTCCTCGTTGAGGATGCGGCGTTCCTTGACTCCGATGCGGGTCATAATCCACTCGTCGGAGGTGTCCACCATCCGGCTGAGTTCATCGTTGGTCAGGATGTAGTCGGGCACATAGCCTCCTATTCCTGTGATGATGGCATGAAGTTTTTCCATAGGTGGTTAAATGAAAAGCCCCACCCCGTCGGGGTGGGGCTTTTGATTCGACATTTACGCTTCTTCTTTCTCAATGGCGATCTTGCCACGATAGTAACCGCAAGCGGGGCAAACGGTGTGATAAATGTGGAATTCGCCGCAGTTGGGGCAAACGGCCAGAGCGGGTGCCACTGCCTTGTCATGAGTTCTGCGCTTGAGAGTGCGTGTCTTGGATTGTCTTCTTTTAGGATGTGCCATTTCTTTTTATTATTTAATGTTTTTACTATTATCGTTTTCCTTTTCTTTTTCCCGACTTGTCAGAGCAGGTCGCGGAGGGTGTCCCATCGGGAGTCGTTCTGCGGCCGGACGGGTTCCAACTCGTTGAGCCAGCCGGTCATCTCGGTGTTGCAGTTGCCGTTCTCGTGGGCATGGAAGCTGGGAATGGCGAGGGCGATAGTCTCATAAAGATTCCACGCCACATCCACCTCCGGCTTGTCTGCAGGAACGGTAATCTGGTCACCGTCGTCCTCCAGCGTGCTGCCCAAGACCACCTTGATGGTGTCCTCGGCAATGATGGGCTGCTGCATGGGCTCCAGGCAACGGTCACAGGGCACTTCCACGTAACCTTCCACCTGAAAATGGAACTCATAAGCGCCCGACGCTTTTGTCACCCGAAGCGTAGCGTCCAGTTTTCCGCGCTCGATTTCCTGCTCATCGAGTGCACTGAAGAATGCCTCGTCGAGGTGCCAGGAACGGTTGAGGCCTTCGGCCGGAACCTTGTCCAGATTGATTATAAAACGGCTCGATGTGTCCATACGGGCGGCAAAGGTAGTGCTTTTTTCTGGAGTGACCAAAGAATAATGCAAAAAGTTTAGAGTTTAGTGTTTAGAGTTTAGAGTTTTTTGCATTTCTGGCCTGAAAAGAGGCTGTAAACCATCATTTTTTCTTCAATTCTATGCGAAAAGTGGTACCTTTCCCTATTTCAGAAGCCTTCACGAAAATTTTCCCGCGGTGATATTCTTCCACGATGCGTTTGGCCAGGGAGAGTCCCAGCCCCCATCCGCGCTTTTTTGTGGTGAAGCCGGGTTGGAAGACGCTGGAGAACCGGCTCTTGGGAATTCCTTTGCCCGTGTCTGTCACCTCCACCACAAAACGTGTCGTCTCTTCCTGCGCCGTGATGGTGATACTGCCCTGGCCGTCCATGGCATCCACCGCGTTCTTGCACAGGTTCTCTACCACCCATTCAAAAAGCGGTGCCGAGAGGCTGACGTACAGCGGCTGCTCCGGCAGGCGGGTGATGATGGTCACGCGGTTGCTGGTGCGCCGGTCTATATACTCCACCACACGCCCGATGACCTCGTTCAGATTCTCGGGTTTGGGTTCGGGCAGGGAACCTATCTTGGAAAAACGCTCGGCAATCATCTGCAGTCGGCGGACGTCCTTGTCCAACTCAGGCAGCAGCTCGTCGTTCGGGTAGGCTTCCCGCAGCACTTCTGTCCAAGCCATGAGGGAACTGATGGGCGTGCCCAGTTGGTGGGCGGTCTCCTTGCTGAGTCCCACCCAGACCTTGTTTTGTTCGGCACGCTTGCTGCTGAGGAGTGCAAAAATTGCCACCACGGCGAACACGGCCACGATGCCCAACTGGATATAAGGGTAGCTGGCCAGGCGTTTGAGCATCACGCTCTCGTCATAACAGACTTCCATGAAGGCATTGTCATCCAGCGAGATGCGGATGGCCCGTCCGCTCTGCTTCATGCGGGCGGCACTGCGTTTGACCTCCTCGTCCTGCTCTGCGGGGGACTTGCCCTTCAGTTGCAGGTTGCGGTAGGTCTGAATGCTGCCGTCGTCGTTAAGGACGATGACCGGGATGGTATTGTTGCTGTTGATGACTTTCAGCACTAAGGAGAGGTCCGCTTCATCGTCGGCATTACCCAAAGACCGCATGGCTTCTGACCACACTTCCATTTTCGCCCTCTCTTCCACAGAAAGGTCGCTGATGAGAAAATGTGACCAGATGAGCGATGCAGCACAGATGAAGACCGCAGCCACGACGAGCACGATCTTCACTTGGCGGATTCTATCGGTCCATTGCATATTTTGGCGGCGTTTCTGCCGCTATTTTAATTTGATGTTTAATGATTATTGTTTAATCTTTATTAAATTAACGAAAAAGTAAGCCGTTTTAGTGTGTTATATGAAGAAAAAAGTGTAATTTTGCGGCCGTATGAAGTCAAAAGCCTTACACCTTATATATATATGCACGTGCGTGACGCTCATTTTGATGGTGTCGTGCAAGGATGATGACGAGCCGCTGCCCGGTCAGGGACTGCCTGGCGTCACGCTGCAATCCACCCTCATATTCTATATCGTCGGTGAGAACTCCTTGGCCAACTACATGGCTGCAGATACCCTGGAAATAGCCGCCGCCCTGAGTCAGATTCCGGAGGATGCACGGGTGGTGGTGTATATTGATGACCACATCTCGTCACGTATCAGTGTGGGTACACGGCATCAGCCCATGCAGTGTGTGAAGACCTATCCAGATAATGTCTGCAGCACAGACAGCGCTGGGATGCTGATGGTCCTCCGGGATATCATGCAGGCCTATCCCGCCCGTCATTATGCCTTGGCCTGCAACAGTCACGCCTCGGGTTGGCTTCTGGACGACCCCGCCTCGAAGAAAGCACCTCCCCGCAGGAGTTTCGGCATCGACAACGGGCGCAGGTCGGCCAACTCCAATTCCGGTGTCAAGATGAATATCCCGACGATGGCGCGCGTGCTGAAGCAGCTGCCCCACTTTGATTATATCCTCTTTGATGCTTGCTTCATGCAGTGTGTGGAAGTGGCATACGAGCTGCGGCACGTCACGGATTTCCTCATCGGCTCTCCCGCAGAAATCCCCGGTGACGGCGCTCCATACGATATCATCCTGCCTCAGATGTGCCAGTTGCCAGCCACGAAACAGACGGTGGCAGCGATCGTGAAAGGTTATGGCGATTATTATGTCCAGGGAGAAGGGTCTGCCATCTACCAAGGTGTGGAACTCTCGGCCTGCGCCACCGCCCATCTGGAAGCACTGGCCATGGCCACCAAACTGTATATCCCCCCACTTTTTTGTAACCGCTCGACCCCAGATTGCACTGCCGTGCAACATTACAACCCGTCATTACGCTCCTCTGTCTATGCAGAGTTCTACGACCTCGAGCATCTGATATATAGCCTGCAGCCTTGGGCAGAAGCGGAGTGGTTCAGCGCTCTGGACGAGGCCGTCTTCTGCAAGTATGGCTCCAACTATTGGATGTCCGCCATAGACCCCAAAGGATACCTGTCCAGATACATACATTATGAATACATCAGTGACGAAGACCTGGCACACTGCAGTTTCATCTCTGTCTATGTCCCGATGTCCCGACACGACCAGCTGGGCTGGACAACGGATTATCACGAGATGGAATGGTACCGTGCCGCCGGCCTCTCCTTTACTGGATGGTAAGAAAACGTTTTGACCTATGGCAGCCGTCAACACCTGTTTCAAGAAAAGTTATACACTCGAGGAAGTCAAGGAGTGTTATGAGTGGTTCCAGCAGCGGATGGACAAACTCCCGCCGTCACTGGAAATGCCCGCAGCGCACATTCCGGACCTCCATCGAACCGTCCAGCGAATGATCAAAGTCCTGCAGCGTCAGATGAACGAGCGAGGCACCTACAATGGACAATTCGCCGTTCTGGAACAGATGCGCGTCATTTTGCAGAAAGAATATCAGTTGTAATCTATCCCCAATCATCAATCCCAGAATATTATGCTATTTGACAAACAGACTTATATTCAGCGGCGTCAAGCGTTGCGCCAGCGAATGCAGAACGGACTCATCCTCTTCTTCGGAAACAACGAGTCCCCCATGAACTATCCCTCCAACGGCTACAAGTTCCGTCAGGACAGTTCCTTTCTCTATTATTTTGGCCTCCAGCGGGACGGCCTCGTGGGTGTCATAGATGCCGACAGCGGTGACGAATGGCTTATTGGTGATGATATTGATATTGAGGATATTGTATGGTTTGGCAGTGTCGAGAGCGTGGGCGATATGGCTTATGCCTGTGGGGTGGAGAAGAGCGGTCCAATGAGCCGTCTGGAAAGTCTGGTGCAGGAGGCTCAGGACCGTGGACGCCAGATTCATTTCCTTCCGCCCTATCGTCATGACCAAATGATCCAGCTGATGGACCTCACAGGGATTCACCCTCGTAACCAGCGCTCGGAGGCCAGTCTGAAACTCATCCAAGCGGTGGTGGCACAGCGTATCGTCAAATCACCCGAGGAGGTGGCAGAAATCGAACGTGCCTGTGCCATCGGTTATGAGATGCACACCACTGCCATGAAGATGTGCCAGCCCGGAGTCACAGAACAGGAAATCGCTGGTCGCATCAGCGGTATCGCCTCCTCCCGTGGTTGCATCACCAGCTTCCCTTCCATCCTGTCCATGCACGGTGAAATCATGCACGGTTATCCCTCGCCGTGTCCGTTAGAGGCAGGACGGCTGATGCTCTGTGACTGCGGCGCCGAGACCAATGAGAACTACTGCTCAGATAACACCCGCACCACGCCCATCAGCGGGCGCTTCACCCAGCGCCAACGGGAGATTTACCAGATTGTGGTGGACGCCCACGACCGCGCCTTCGAAATGGCAGCGCCCGAGGTGAAGTGGTGGGACGTTCATTTCGGTGCTGCACGTGTAATCACCGAGGGACTGAAAGCCCTGGGACTGATGCGGGGTGACACAGACGCTTCCCTGGAAGCCGGCGCCCACGCCCTCTTCTTCCCCCACGGACTGGGACACGCCATGGGAATGGATGTACACGATATGGAAGGTCTGGGACAGATTCACGTAGGCTTCGACGATGAAGTGAGACCCCGCCTGGATCAGTTCGGCACCAACGCCCTGCGTTTTGGCCGTCGCCTGAAAGAGGGGTATGTGATGACAGACGAGCCAGGTATCTATTTCATTCCAGCCCTCATTGACGAGTGGCGTGCCAAGGGCCACTGTGCCGAGTTCCTGAACTTCGACCTCATTGAACAGTACAAGGACTTCGGAGGCATCCGCATCGAAGACGACTTGCTCATTACCGCCGACGGTTGCCGTTACCTTGGTGAGAAGATGATCCCCTATCAGGTCCAGGACCTGGAAGCCTTCCTTGCACAACGTTGAGTCTCCTATAGCATCTATAGCTTCTATAGCATCTATAACTTCTATAGCATCTATAACTTCAAATAAAACCCCATTAACATGAAGAAAACAATCGCAATCCTGCTGGCCGTCCTTTTGGCCATCCCTGGCTTCGCAGCCAAGAAAGAAAAGAAGGAAACACCTTCCAACAAACCCGTTTTCACCACCATTAAAGAGATGCCTATCACCAGCGTGAAGAACCAGAACCGCAGCGGCACCTGCTGGGCCTATAGCACCCTCAGCTTCTTTGAGAGCGAAATCCTCAAGAAGACAGGCAAGACCTACGACCTGGCAGAAATGTTTGTCTGCAACAAGGACTATATGGAACGTGCCGAACTGACCGTCCGTATGCATGGTGACAGCCAATTCGAACAGGGCGGCAGCGCCGGTGACGTGCTCCTCATCATTAAGAACCACGGTATTGTCCCAGAGGATGCGATGGCCAAGCCCGGAACAATGATTGGTGACACGCTGGCCAACTTCAACGAGTTCTTCTCCGTTATGAATCCTTTCGTCAATGCCGTTGCTACCAACAAGGCCAAGACCATCTCCAACCAGTGGAAACCCGGCCTGCAAGGTATCTTGGATGCTTATCTCGGCAAGACACCGGAGTCCTTCACCTATCAGGGACAGCAATACACCCCGAAGACCTTTGCCGCCAGCCTCGGACTGGACTGGAACGACTATGTCAGCATCACTTCCTACACTCACCATCCCTTCTATACCAGCTTTGCGGTAGAGGTGCAGGACAACTGGCGTTGGGACCACAGTTACAACGTGCCAATGGATGAAATGATGCGCATCATTGACAATGCTCTGGACAACGGCTACACGGTGGCTTGGGGCGGTGACGTCAGTGACGAGGGCTTCACACGTCAGGGACTGGCCATTCTCTACAACACCAAGAGTGCCGAAGGCCTCACGGGTAGCGACCAAGCCAAGTGGCTCAAACTGAAAGCCGCTGATCGCAAGAACTTCATTGACAGCCTCGGCGTCAATGCACCCGAAATGATTCCTTCCCAGGAGCAGCGCCAGAAGGACTTTGACGGCTGGGAACTCACCGACGACCACGGAATGCACATCTACGGTCTCGCCAAAGACCAGAACGGCAAAGAGTACTACATGGTCAAGAACTCATGGGGCCTGACGGGTGATTATCAGGGCATCTGGTATATGACCAAGTCCTACATTGCAGCACGCACGATGGACTTCCTCATTAACAAGAACGCCATTCCCGCAGACATCCGCAAGAAACTGGGCATCTGATGCTCAGAAGGTTCTTAATCTGCAAGACAATGCTGAAAAACTTATCAACCATCCTGTGCGCCGTGGTGCTGACAGTCCTGCCCGTCACGCCACTCGGCGCACAGGATTTGCCGCTTTATAAGAAGGTCGTAAAAGTCCTCAGCTCCAAGAAGTTCCAGGGCCGCGGCTACGCCCACGATGGAGTTCGCCGAGCCGAGAAGTTCCTGGCACAGGAGTACCGCCGGGCAGGAGCCGATACCGTGATGTTGCAGCCTTTCACACTGGATATCAATACCTTTCCCGGAAAGGCGGAAATGTCTGTGGATGGTCGCAAACTGAAGGCCGGTCGTGATTTCACCTTCCGTGAGTACGCCCCGGGAGCGAAGGGCGAGTACCCTCTCTACTTCATTGACACCCTGAACTATGACAGTCAGAAAATCTTCGCCGACCTGGCTCGCGAGGAAAACAGAGGTGCATACGTTGTCTGTGACTTTTGGTACTCCTACAAGCAACGGAAGGATTTCCAACGTCTTCAGAATCCGGACAGTTGCAGCAACGCCGGCATCATCTATACTTGGCGGGAGCCGCTGAAGTTCTACAAGGCCTACGGCGAGCGCGTGATGCAGAAGCCCAACGTCTGGGTGATGGCAGACTGCATCGAAGGGGCCAAAAGCATCCGCCTGAACGTGGAGCAGAAGTTCTATAAAGACTATGCCACCAATAATGTTATTGCCAAGATCAGCGGCCAGCGTCATGACAGCTGTTACGTCTTCACAGCACATTATGACCATCTCGGCAACTTCGGCAAGAAGGTGTTCTATGCAGGAGCCAACGACAATGCCTCTGGCAGCGCCATGCTGGTGACCCTTGCAGCACACTATGCACAGCACCGTCCCGAATTTGATATGTATTTCCTCGCTTTCTCAGGAGAGGATGCCTATCTGCGCGGGTCGCGCTGGTTTGTGGAGCATCCTGTCGTGCCCCTCTCCCAGATCCGCTACCTATTTAATATAGATATGGTGGGAGATAATAATCCTGCCCTCTACTGTGAGATGAGCGATGCAGGAGCGTGGGCTTTCTCCCTTTTTGAGGACGTCAATCGTTCTGGCGGCCTCTTCCAGTCCCTCAAGCGCGGAGAATTGGCAGAGAAGAGCGACCACTATCCTTTTGCCGTCAGAGGAGTGCCCTGTGTGTTCTTTGAGAATGAGGAGGGCGACGCCTTTCCCTGGTACCACACACCCCAGGACAACTGGCAACACGCCATCCACACAAGTTACGAGCCCGTTTTCCGTTTGGTGACAGAATCTATTCGCAAAATAGATGCTAAATAACATAAAAAACGTCAATTTATCCACAAAAGTGTGCAATTATTCGGTTTGAAGAACGATTTCTGTTAAAAAGTTTGGCTGTTTCTGCAGAGCGCCGTACCTTTGCACCCGCTTTTGAGAAGTAAAGTGATATTTTTTAAAAAAACAGCCTCCGGGCTGTGAAGAAATATGGGAGATTCCGAAAACCCAGAAAAGAGTAGGAAAGGTAATAAGTGATAATAAAAACAAGAAAGATTATGAAAAAGATTCTTCTGATGGCTGCTTTTGCAGTCGCTTCTTTGAGCGCTAATGCACAGGTTTGGGTTGGCGGTGGCCTTGGTTTCAACACCGAGAAGGCTAAGGATGCTGATGCACAGACTGTTTTCAACATTGCTCCTCAGATTGGTTACAACCTCGACGAGAAACTCAGCCTCGGTCTGGAACTGGGTCTGAAGGTGGCCAACAAGGCTGCTGGTGACTACACCGACGTTGTTGCTGCTCCCTTCGTTCGTTACACCTATGCTAAGATGGGTATCGCCAGCCTGTTCGTGGATGGTGGTTTCGGTCTCGGCAGCCACAAGCCCAGCGGCGTGGATGCTTCCACCGTTTGGCACGTTGGTCTTCGTCCGGGTATCGCCATCAACCTCAGCGACAATCTGAGCATCATCTCCCAGCTCGGTTACCTGGGCTACCAGCACAGAGAGGACTGGAACCGCTTCTCTTTGAATGCTAATGAGAATGCTCTCACACTCGGCGTTTATTACACTTTCTAAACAGAAACTGTTCACAGAAGATGAATAAAAGCTGCACTCCGCAAGGGGTGCAGCTCTTTTTTGTACTTTTTTTTGCTCATGTCAGGAGAAAACGCTACCTTTGTGGCTGAATTTGAATAATCATCGTTTAAAAGACAACAAAACTATGATAATAGGAGTACTCTCGGCCATGCAGAAGGAGCATGCACAGTTGACGACACTGCTCGGCGAGGCACATACAGAAACCGACGGCAACTACAGCTTCACCATAGGACAGCTGGGGCAGAACACACTCATTCTCCTCCAATGCGGAATGGGAAAAGTAAACGCCGCCGTGGGAGCCACGACCCTTATCCGTCGTTACCACCCTGATGCCATCATTTCCACCGGCTGTGCTGGAGGACTTGATGCCAAACAAAAGGTGATGGATGTGGTCGTGAGCACAGAAACGGCCTATCACGATGTGACCATCCCTGGGTGCGAACCAGGACAGATGCAGGGCCTGCCCGCCCGTTTCCGCGCCGAGGAAGAATTGGTGGAAAACGCTCCACTCTCTTCTCTTGACACTCAACTCTCCGCCGGTCTGATTGTCACAGGGGATCAGTTCATCAGTGATGTCGCCCAGTTAGAAAAGATTAAGGCTGTGTTCCCGGATGCGCTGGCAGTTGATATGGAAAGTGCCGCCATTGCGCAGACGTGTTTCCTGCATGCGGTGCCCTTCGTCAGTTTTCGCATCATCAGTGACACCCCAGGGGCCGACAAGCATCTGCAGCAGTACCTGAACTTCTGGGACGAGATGGCAGACCACTCCTTCGCCGTCACCCGCCGTTTCCTCACGGCCCTGCCGTCGCAGTTTGCCAAGCTGCCATTTGCTGATTGATTGTTCCAAGTTTAAGGTTTCAAGTTTAAGGTTCCAAGTTTAAGGTTTCAAGTTTAAGGATTCAAGTTTCAGGTTTCAAGTTTCAAGATTCACGATTCATGGAAGTTATTCAGAGTTTCACGATTGACCATACACATCTGAAGCCAGGTATTTATGTGTCCAGACAAGATAAGGGCTTCACCACGTTTGATCTTCGCATCACAGAACCCAACAAGGAACCCGCGGTGGCACCGTCTGCCATGCATAGTCTGGAGCACCTGATGGCCACTTGGTTCCGCAATTCAGCGGTTAAGGACGATGTGGTTTATGTGGGCCCAATGGGTTGTCTGACAGGGATGTATGTAGTGATGACCGGTGAGTATGCAGTGGCGGATATCCGATCACTGACCATCCAGTGCCTGGAGTGGATTCTCACCCAGCAGGAGGTGCCTGCCACCACGCCCGAGACTTGTGGTAACTGCCTGTTGCATGATTTACCGATGTGTCACTGGGAGAGTCGTCGTTACCTTGACCGCCTGCAGAATGACTTTCACAGTGAATACACGATGCTTCAAGTCACGCTGGAGGACGGCAAAGTCTTTGCTGATGCTTAAGGTCTTTATGGTATTAGGGTTTTAAGAGCTAAAGAGTTAGATTGATATGGCCGAGACCTTCAACTCCTTCATTGCCGCTGCCGCATCTTTCCTCTGGGGCTGGCCTATGATAATTCTGCTGTTGGGTACCCACTTGTATTTGACTATCCGTCTGCGGTTTCCGCAGCGGCGTATCTTCCACGCCATCCGTCTGTCTGTCAGTCGCGACCCGGATGCCGAGGGCGACGTCAGTCAGTTCGGCGCCTTGGCCACTTCCCTTGCAGCCACCATTGGCACGGGAAACATTATAGGTGTTGCCACGGCGGTGGCGTTGGGCGGTCCTGGGGCTGTGTTGTGGTGTTGGTTGACAGGCGTTTTGGGTATTTCCACGAAGTATGCCGAAGGCCTTTTGGCAGTGAAATACCGCGTGAAGACCAGTGACGGCAAGATGTTGGGTGGCCCTATGTATGCACTGGAGCGTGGCCTCGGCTGGAAAGGGTTGGCGGTGACGTTCTGCGTACTCACGGCCATTGCTGCCTTTGGCATTGGTAATACGGTACAGAGCAACGCTATTTCCCTCCTTTGTTACGAGACCTACGGGATTCCTACCTTTTGGACAGGTCTCTTCGTGGCACTGCTGACGGCCCTTGTCATCCTTTTCGGTGTTCGCGGAATTGCCCGTTTCTGCACAGCCTTTGTTCCGCTGATGGCTGTGTTGTATGTGTTGGGCTGCATCTACATCTTGTTTGTCAACAGCGCTTACGTCTGGGATGCCGTGTGCCTCATCTGCCAGAGTGCTTTCTCTCCGCAGGCAGCTGGTGGTGGTTTTGTTGGCACAACGGTGATGATGACCGCGCGTTACGGCATTTCTCGAGGACTGTTCTCCAATGAGAGTGGAATGGGTTCAGCACCCATCGTAGCTGCTGCAGCCAAGACACGCCACCCCGTGCGACAGGCGTTGGTGTCTTCCACAGGAACTTTCTGGGACACCGTGGTTATCTGTGCCCTCACGGGTCTGGTGCTCGTGAGCAGTATTCTGGCCTATCCGGATATCAGTTATGAGAACGGCGGTGCGCTGACGAAGATGGCTTTTGAGAAAATTCCCGTCGTCGGAGCGCCGTTGTTGACCTTCGGTATTCTCACTTTTGCTTTCAGCACGATTCTGGGTTGGAGCTACTATGGCGAGCGCGCCGTGGAGTACCTCAGTGGCAAGCGATACCTTATTATATATAGGCTTCTCTACGTCGGTGCCATTTGGGTGGGAGCAGTGGTGCAACTGACAGTGGTCTGGAACGTGGCCGACCTGCTAAATGGTCTCATGACGATCCCCAATCTCCTCTCTTTGCTGGCGTTGGCAGGCGTAATTGTAGCCGAAACGCGTGCTTCAGACGATTTTTAGCACATTTTATGGGTCACTATTTGGCCGTTCACAAAATAAAGTGTAGCTTTGCACCCGCAATTGCATAACTTTAATCATTAAACATTAAACTTTACACTTTAAACCCTCCACTTTAAACTCTCAACTCCCTACTTATGCTCCCCTGTCCGTTCCACTTCCTCACCGGCCTTGACTGCCCCTTCTGCGGTGCCCAGCGAATGGTGCTGGCGTTGCTGCATGGACAAGTGTCAGAAGCCTTCTGGCTGAATCCCGGACTGGCTGTGGGCGCTCCGTTGGTGGGCGCTTGGTGGTGGTGGAAGGGAGAGATTTCTTCCCGGGTGGCTTTTGTGCTGCTTTGCCTGGCCATTGTTTGGGGAATTTTGAGAAATATTGTAAATTTTGGCCCTTCGGCATGACGCCTGTGCAACTTTCCTGCATCTTTTGACGTCCAATAGATAAAAGAAGTAAAAAGAAACTATAAAACAACAAACAAAATGAAAAAAATCGTCATCGGAGACACCGTCTCCCGCGCGTGGGATCTCGCCGTAAAACACTGGCCCATCTTTGTTCTCCTCGTTGTCATCTATCAGATGATTAATGGCTTAGGCTTGAACATCGATTTCCCGATGTACACCGAAGCCATCACCAACAATGATCCTGCTCTGATGTCGCAGGCCATCACCGTGAGCCCTTGGCTGGCAGTCACTTTCCTCCTCGGCATCTACCTGAACTACGTGATGCTGAACCTCTATGTGAATGCCTACTGCACTGGCAAACCTTACAGCACTATGTCAGAAGCCTTTAAGGTGGATTTCAATCAGTTGGCCATCTTCTTCTGCGTGCAGCTCGTCTTTGGTCTCATCGTGGGCCTGGGCACCTGCCTCTGCATCATCCCTGGTATCTATCTCTACTTCCGTCTGATGTATGCTCCGCTGCTGGCTGCCACTCAGGGTGCTTCCTTCACCGAGGCCTTCAGCCGCTCTTGGGAAATGACGAAGGGCCACTTCTGGGAGCTCTTCCTCCTGGGCCTGACCATGATAGGTATTGCCATCCTTGGCTTCTGCGCCTGCTTCGTGGGCTACTTCTTCGCCCTCGTCATCATCTCTTTCATGCTGGTCGTCTCCTTCTACGTCCTGAAGGGCAACGATGCTCCCCAGGCTTTTGAATATCAGACAGAAGTTTAATCCAAGAATTTCATATCTCATTTAGAATAATGAAATCCATCAGCTTCCAGTTCATGGGCGAAGCAATCGTGCTCGCCCTTGGACTGTTTTTAGGCGGTAGAGCCATCAAGCAGGGAATCGTCCAGTTCAAGGAAATGGATCGTGTGGTGACAGCCAAGGGCCTCTCAGAAAAAGAGGTGCTGGCCGACAAAGCCACGTGGCCATTGAAATTCAAGGAGTTGGGCAATGACCCTGCAGAGCTTTATGACCGTATCGAGACCAATACGCAGGCCGTGGTTGCCTTCCTGAAGAAAGGTGGCGTGAAAGACGAGGAGATCTCTGTGGCTCCGCCCACACTTGTTGACCAGCAGGCCAATATGAGTTACAGCAGTGAGACCGTCCGCTACCGCTACAAGGCCAACTGCGTCGTCACCGTCGTCACCAAGAATGTGGAACTCGTGCGCTCACTCGTTGGCCGGCAGACGGAACTTATGCGCCAGGGCATTACCATCGTGGGAAACGAATATGATGAAGGCACCGGTGTGACCTACGAGTTCACGGGCCTGAACACCATCAAGCCCGAGATGATTTCCGAGGCCATCAAGAACGCCCGCACCACCGCTACCCGCTTTGCCGAGGACACCAACAGCAAGTTGGGCAAAATCCGCACCGCCGACCAGGGCCAGTTCTCCATCGAGAGCCGTGACCAGAACACCCCGTGGATCAAGAACGTTCGCGTGGTTTCCACCGTCGTCTTCTATCTGGACGACTGAATATAACATATAACTGACTATCTTTCTTTTTTTATTTTACTAACTAATTATTCATTTTATGACGAAAAAAATTACGTTGCTCGCAGCTTTGTTTCTGACAAGTGTCTGCACCTGGGCACAGGAGTGGACAAAACCTGCTGCGCCCGCCGCTGCCGCGCTGGAAACAGGTGCGGAGTGTTACCTCTACAATGTGGGGGCCGACGGCTTCTATATGGGAGCCTACGACTGGTCCACGCGTGCCTGCGTACAGCCTACACGCGGCTATAAAGTCTATGTGGAACCCTACCAGACTGCCGAGGTGGCTTGGGACAACCAGTCCTACTTCATTACAAGTTACATCGAGGACGGTTCTCCCGCCGGAAAGGTGATGTGCCTGTTCACCGATGGAGTGAGCAGCATTTGGGTGGATCGTGAGAAAGACGCCGCCGTCGATAAGGCTTTCACCTTTGAAGATGCCGGCAACGGTACGTTCCGTATCGGTCTCTCGCCTCAGAATCAGGAGTATAACCCGATAATGTTCCCCAACACCTATCTGGGCGTGCTCCCTTCCAAGGGCGAGACCCGTCTCTACCTGACAAGCCTTGAGGATGAACCAACCGCTCAGATTGTCTGGCAGTTCGTGAAACCTGCAGACTATCAGCAGTATGTGCTCGACATTCAGCAGTGGCAGGCTGCCGTGAAGCTCGGTGCTGCCATTGATGCCGCCAAGAAGAGTTTCCCCAATGTGGATATCTCTTCTGTCACAAATGTCTATCAGAATCACGCCAGCACGGCTGAGGAACTGTCGAAGGCTGAGGCTGCACTGACGACTCTTCTGATTCAGTTCGCTTCCCCGGAGACACCTGTGGATGTGACACAGTTCATCACCAACCCCTCCTACGACAAGAACGAGAACAGCGGTTGGACAGGCACGGCTCCCGCTTTCCAGTACTGGAACAATGCCGAGTTCTTCAACAAGACGTTTGAAACATCCCAAGTCGTCCCGACGGGTCAGCCCGGTGTCTATATGGCTGCTGTCACCGCCTTCTACCGTGCCGGCGGAGCCGACGAGGACGCACAGGCCCAGGCAGCCCTCGAGGAGCAGGAAACCAGCAACAAGCAACTGGCCCAGCTGTTTACCACCTCGGGAGCCATAGGCCAGCTCGCCACTCCACTGCCGTTCATCAGCACTGGCGCTTCGGAAGAAGCCATCGGCTGGAATACAGTGAAGAATACCTACGGCTATGTCCCCAACGACATGCAGACAGCCGGTGCCTATTTCCAGGCTGGACAGTTCCAGGCCACGTCGGTTTGCAACTACACTTCCGACGGCCTCTTGACCATTGGCCTGAGCAAGACCGACAAGTTGGACAACGACTGGACACTCTACGACGACTGGAAGCTGTATTACTTGGGTAATGATGATGCAGCCCTCGCCTACCTCCGTGACCTCCGCCTGAAGGCTTGGCCGGATTATGTGGGTGCCGTGACCTATGGCGACCTGATTTATTATGGTCAGGCTGCCTTCGAGGAGTATAAGGCAGCTGTCACCGCCCTCACCGCCGCCACCACAGCGGACAATATAGTTCCTGCTCTGGCTGCTTTCGAGAAAGCCGCTTTGGCTTTCAGCAAGAATGTCGAGGCCTATGCAGCCTATTATGCCGCCTACTCCGAGACTGATGAATTCATGAAGGCACATCAGGATGATCTCATGGGCGACGCCATCGACCTGTTGACCGATTATCTCTGGGAAGACTCCGAACCGCGTGCCGACTTCCCGCATCCCAACGGTAGCGGACTCTACATCCTTCAGAACGGAACACTCTCCACGGAGGAAATCATCGCCGAGACCGCCTACCTCCTGAAACTCAAGGACGAAGCACTGGCAGAGGGTATGGGTGATGGCATGGATTGCACCGACCTCATCAAGAATCCGCACTTCCAGACTGCCGAAGGCTGGACCAAGGAAGGTCTGCCTGAGTTCCCCGTTGGTCCCGAGGACTATCGCATGGGGCAGGCTTATACCATTCTCTTTGGTGTCTCACAGGAAATCAAGGGTCTGCAGAACGGACTCTATGAGCTCAGCCTCAATGACTTCTATCGTCCCGCCGACCCGGGCAGCACAGATTACACCGAGAACTACCGTGCCTATGTGTTTATGAATGACTTCAAGAAGAAGATGAACTTCATAGACAATGAGGCCCTCGAACTTCCCGACGAGACCGCCAGCCAGCCTATTGCAGGTGTGGGTTATGTTCCCAACACGCTGGACGAGGCCGCCAAGGCCTTCCAGGCAGGACGTTATCGTCAGTCACTCTATGGCCTTGTCACCGACGGAGTGATGAAGATTGGTGTGCGCAGCGACCTCCGTTATGAAGGCTGTTGGGCTGTCTTCACCGACTTCAAGCTCACCTTCCGTGCCAAGAATCCCGAGGTGCTGGCAGACGTTATCAGCACCACGGTTCCTCAGGCCGAAGAAATGCTGGAAGAGAAGTGTGGCACCGAGGAACTCAACGCCCTGAGTGCTGCCATCAACGCCGCTTCCATGGCTGCTGCCGAAGACTGCTACGACGCCATGGTTGCTTTGAAGGAAGCTATGGACGCTGTCACCGAGGGTGTCTCCATTTATAGCAACCTGAACCTGGCTATCCAGAACCTCCAGGAAGCCATCGAACAGAAACCCGACGCCAAGGATATCGATGCCGCCAAGGCTCTGTTGGCCCAGGCCGAGGAGGCTTACGCTGCCGGTTCCCTCAACAATGCAGCTGCTGCAGCACTGGCCGAGGAGGTCAGCGTGATGGTGGTGAACATCAAACTGGGCGGCGGCTCCGGAGAGAAGGAACAAGACTTCTCCGACCTCATCGTCAATCGCAACTTCGACCCCGCCAAGGGAAGCAAGGATGAAGGTCGCATCGACGGCTGGACCACCACCGCCATGAACGGCTATAAGCAATTCACCGTCAGCTACAACCGCGCTCCCTTCGAACTCTATCAGGATCTCAGCGGTCTGCCCAAGGGCAAGTACAAGGTGACGGTGCACACCTACTACCGTGCTGGTTACTGGTATGACGAGGAAGAGCACCTGCGCAACGGCGAGGAGACCCACCTCACCACGCTCTACGCCCAGACTTCTGCCGACAAGGCCGAGAAGCCTGTGTTGACCCTCACCGAGGGTGCAGTGGCTGCCGACAAGGCTCCCGAAGGCGTGAACGTCTATACACTCTCCAACGGTCTCGTGGCACCTGATGGCACCACCCCGACCGCTGCCTTCTTCGATGCTGGTTACTACCTCAATGAGATGGAATTCACCGTGCCTGCCGACGGCAAGGTCCGCATCGGCCTCTCCAAGACCGAGGTCTATCCCAATGACTACGAGGTCGTGGGTGAATGGAGCCTCTACTACTACGGTGACCCGGATGCAGTGCAGGAGGAGGACTACACCAGCTTGATTGTCAACAACAACTTCGATCCCGCCAAGGGAAGCAAGGATGAAGGTCGCATCGACGGCTGGACCACCACCGCCATGAACGGCTACAAGCAATATACCGTCAGCTACAACCGCGCTCCCATCGAGCTCTATCAGGACCTCAGCGGCCTGCCCAAGGGTAACTACAAGGTGACCGTGCACACCTACTACCGCGCCGGTTACTGGTATGACGAGGAAGAGCACATGCGCAACGGCGAGGAGACCCACCTCACCACGCTCTATGCCCAGACTTCCGCCGACCGTGCCGAGAAACCCGTCTTGAACCTCACCGAGGGTGCTGTTTCTGCCGACAAGGCTCCCGAGGGCGTGAACGTCTATACGCTGTCCAACGGTCTCGTGGCTCCTGATGGCACCACGCCGACCGCTGCCTTCTTCGATGCCGGTTACTACCTCAATGAACTGGAATTCTCCGTGCCTGCCGACGGCAAGGTTCGCATCGGCCTCTCCAAGTCCGAGGTCTATCCCAATGACTACGAGGTCGTGGGTGAATGGAGACTCTACTACTACGGCGACCCGGATGCAGAACAGCGTGAGGACTACACCAGTCTGATTGTCAACAACAACTATGATCCCGCCAAGGGTAGCAAGGATGAAGGTCGCATCGACGGCTGGACCACCAGCGCCATGAACGGCTACAAGCAATATACCGTCAGCTACAACCGCGCTCCCATTGAGCTTTATCAGGATCTCAGCGGTCTGCCTTCTGGTAACTATGAAGTGACGGTGCACACCTACTATCGTGCCGGTTACTGGTATGACGAGGAAGAGCACATGCGCAACGGCGAGGAGACCCACCTCACCACGCTCTACGCCCAGACTTCCGCCGACCGTGCCGAGAAGCCCGTGTTGAACCTCACCGAAGGTGCCGTCTCTGCCGACAAGGCTCCCGAAGGTGTGAACGTCTATACGCTGTCCAACGGTCTCGTGGCTCCCGATGGCACCACCCCGACGGCTGCCTTCTTCGATGCCGGTTACTACCTCAACAGTCTGAAGTTCGCAGTGCCTGCCGACGGCAAGGTTCGCATCGGCCTCTCCAAGACCGAGGTTTATCCCAATGACTATGAGGTCGTGGGTGCTTGGCATCTCTATTACCTCGGCAAGTCCGGTGGTGAAGATGCAGTGGAAAGCATCACCCGCACCGCCGCTCCTGTGGGCGTCTTCACCCTCAGCGGCACTCGTGCCAACGGCTTGCACCGCGGCATCAACATTGTTAGGATGCCCGACGGTACCGTGCGCAAAGTCATGGTTCGATAATTTCGGATAATTTGTTATAAAGGCTTGCCCGCGTCACAAATGAGGATGCGGGCAAGCTGTTTTTTTGCGGTGTTGCCAGAGTTCCAGCGAGTTGATGATGTTCTGCCAGAGAACATAACAGCCGGCACCGATGGAGGCAATGGGCGTAAGATAGACGTAGGCAATCCAGATGGCCAGACCGGTATTCTTCTGGAACATAGCCTGTCCCGTGCAGATGTGTTCGCCATAGGCTCGTCCCACAGCCCGTCCCAGACGGAATTGAACGATGGCAGTGAGCAGCGTGAAGAAGGCGATGGCCAGCAGCAGGGCAAGGCTGGCGCGGCTGTGGAGGATGTTGCGCACGGTGATGCCAGCGGTGATGGAGAGGGAGACGCTCCAGAGGTAGAATCCCAAGTCGGGTGTGCGCAGGAACCAGTCGTACAACGGCTTCACCCAGTGGCGGACAATGGCTCCCAACAGCAGAGGCAGCAGCAGCACAGTGGCCAGCCGACGCAGAATGACCAGGAACGCCGAAAGGAACGTGAGCCCCTCGTGCGGCTCCAGCACGGGGAATACTGCAGGGATGAGTACGGACGCTACCAGCGAGGACAGCAACACGAAGGTGGTCATCTGCGTGAGGTCGCCGCCGAGTTTGGCTGTCACCACAGGAGACGCGGAGGCGCAGGGCGCTATGATGCAGATGAGGACGGCTTCGAGGAGGAGTTTTTGGGATGTGAGCTGAAGGATGAGCCCCATGAAAATGACGACCAGAAGGAGCTGGAGGAGCAGGACGACCGCTTGCCATCGATGCAGGCGCATCCGGTGGAAATCCACCTTGGAGAAGGTGACAAATAGCGTCATGAAGATGGTCAGGGGCAGCAACGTCTCGAAGACGGGCAGCAGTGCATCCCCCGCCGCATCCAAGGACGGCGTGAAGGCGAAGAGCAGATAGCACACGGTGCCCACTGCGATGGCCACAGGCAACGTCCAGTTTTTCAGGAAGGTAAACATTTATTGAGCGTTATCACCTGCGAACAGTGTTCCACCACCGCCGGACGGTGGGTGATGAAAATGAGTGTGGGACGCACGGGCAGCTGCTGGTGGTAGGTGATGAGGTTCTCCAGTAGCGTCTTCTCGGTCTGCTGATCCAGCGCGCTGGTGGCCTCGTCCATAAGCAGGATGGTGCCGCGTCGTAGCAGGGCCCGGGCGATGGCGATACGCTGTGCCTGACCCTCGGAGAGTCCGGCTCCTCCCTCTCCCACGAGGGTGTCCAACCCGCCTGGCAACTGGAAGACAAAGTCCGCACAGGCCAGCCGCAGGGCTTCCTGCATCTCGGCTTCTGTGGCCTCGGGATCGCCCAACTGGAGGTTCCAGCGCAGGGTGCCGCTGAAGAGGGAGTTCCCCTGTGGCACATAAACCAGGTTACAGCGCGTGCGGGCGGAGACGGGAATACATCGTCCTCCTCCATCATACATCTCCACGTTGCCGCCATCCGGTTTCAACAGTGCCAGGATGAGGCGCAGGAGGGTGGTCTTGCCGGCGCCGGTCTCGCCAAGGATGGCAGTGGAGGAGCCGGGTGGGAAATCCACGGTGAGGTGCTCCAGCACTTCGCGGCTGTGATTGTCGTAGGCATAACTGACGTTTTGGATTCGGACGCCGGCACCCTGTGTGAAGCGGATGGGCTCGCCATCGTCTTCCAATGGTGTCTCCTCCAGTTCCATCAGACGCTCTGCAGCGGTGAAGCTGGTGATGATGGTGGGGATGAAACGCGTCAGCTCGCGGAACGGCCCCTGAATCTGTCCGCACAGCTGGATGAAAGCCGTCATCATTCCAAAGGTGATGGTGCCCTCGGCCAGACGGTTGGCACTCCAGAGGAAGGTGAAGAGGTAGGCTGCGCCGAAACCTGTGTTCAGTACCAGATTGGAGGTGGAAGAGAAGAGTGTGCGGTGGCGCACCTGCCGGCGCAACGTAGCCTGCAGATCCGAGACCACACTCACCAGCGTCTGCACCCGCTCCAGTGTCTTCAGCACCAGGCGGTGCTGGATGCTCTCTTGCAGGGCCGACTGGATGCGACTGTCGGTTTGGCGTACTTCCCGCGTGATGGCTCGCATCCTATTGATATACACGCGGCTGAGAAGAATGAAGACGGGTAGGATAACGGTGACGCTGACGGCCAGCATGGGATCCATACTATATAAAAAGAGGAACGCGCACGCGAGGCGCACCAGCACGGCCAGGGCCTGTGGCACCGTGTCTGTGACCACGTTCACGACCGTCTGGCTGTCACTCATCAGGCGGTTGAGGACGTCGCCGCTGTGACGCTGTTCACGTCCGTTCCATTGGGAGCGCAGCAGATGGTCAAAGAGGTGCCGCTGCATCCTGTTCTGGGCGTCCACGCCCAAGAGTGCTGCGATCCATCGACCCAGGTAGCCGATGCCCATCTGTAGGACCATGATAGTGATGAGCAGCACGCCTGCCCAGAAGAGTGAGGAGGGGCGGGGCAGCCAGCCGCTGGTGTGCTGCACACCTGTGGCTATGTCTATCGCCTGTTTCGTAGCCCAGATGAAAGCGAAGTCTAAGGCCACACGCACAATGCCGCTCATCGCATTAATGAACGACTGCAGCTTCACGCGTCGGAAAATCTGGAAGAACCAGCCCAGCAGCTGCACAGTGCCGTATTTATTTGCAGGTCTCATACTTATAACCTTAAAACCTCTAACCCTTAATTCTTAATTTTTAATTCTTAAT
>JAFZSP010000102.1 GCA_017619335.1 Bacteroidaceae bacterium | reverse complement strand
GCCTGCTATTGGATTACTGCATGCGCTACTACGACCGCCAATTCATCACCCGCCACAAGGTGAACAGCGACATCATGACTCGCTTCCAGCACTACTTGGAGGAGTATTTCCGCAGTGGTGAGGCTGAACGCAAAGGACTGCCATCTGTAGCATACTTTGCAGAGAAGGTGTTCCTCTCGCCCGGCTATTTCGGCGATCTCATCAAGAAAGAAACGGGCCTCACGGCACAGCGATATATTCAGAACAAGGTCATCAATCTTTCGAAGCAGTACGTCATGGACAAGGAGCTGACCATCAATCAGGTGGCCTACAAACTCGGCTTCCAATATCCGCAACACTTCACACGTCTGTTCAAGCAGCAAGTCGGCATGACACCATCAGAGTATAGGGACGGCTAAGACGTTGGAGAATGCAGGCTTTGAGTGCTTGACCATCCAGTGCAACCTTGGTTCAAAGGAGGACATCCTGAAGGCCATCGACGACACGCTGAAAGCCTATCAGTACTCGAAGCGCTGCAATGTTTTGAGAGTGATGTACGAGGCCACTCGTTGGGGTCGTCGTGGTGCTACCATTAACAGCATCTCGCCTGGCATCATCATCACCCCTCTGGCCAACGACGAACTGCACGGCCCTCGCAAGGATGGCTATCTGAAGATGATTGAAGGCATGCCAGCCCGTCGTGCAGGAACACCTGACGAAGTGGGCGACCTCGCCGAGTTCCTCATGTCCTCCCGTGGCCGTTTCATCAGCGGTGCAGACATCCTCATCGATGGCGGCTGTACCGCTTCGTATTGGTACGGTGATTTGCAATATCTCAAGGCTACGCATTAATATCGACATAGTGCATGAAGGAGAGAAAGATTACATCGACAAGTGTCGGTGATGAGGAACTGAAACGACTCTATCAGACGGCATTCCCGGAGAACGAGCAGATTCCTTGGGACGACTTGATGCGACTGGTGGAGGAGATGCATCTTGACTTCACGGCATACTACGACGGGGACGCACTTATCGGCTTTACCATCGTATATCCCAGACCGTCATTCAATTGGTACTGGTACTTTGCCGTGAAGGAGGAACTGAGGGGCAAGGGCTCGGGACAGCAGATCCTGACACAACTGATTGAAAAATACGAAGGTCAGGCCATGGTATTGGATATGGAATCGCCTGAACAGCAGCCATGCCAAAATCCAGAGCAACGTCAGCGTCGACGTGCCTTCTATCTACGTAACGGCTTCCGTGACACTCATGTCTATCGTCGTTATGACGATATTGAAATGACCATTATGATGATGGGTGAAGGGACATTTACAATAGGTGATTGGGACGAGATTACAGCAGAACTCCGTCAACATTGGAATTGGGAAGATAAACATGAAGTTTGTCTTCCCTGATAATCTTTGGAGCGGCCTTTTCCTCTGCTGGCTTTAAAGGTTTTATTGCTCGATTTCTCGGATAAATTCTTCCAGGGTACGGCCCTCGCTTTGCCTTGCGTTGTACTGCTTCATCAAGCGCAGCAGTTCCTGCCATGTGCCGTCCTTCTTTGATGCTTCCTTGTGCCGCATAAGTTGCAGGTAGAGGGGCTGCATCCTGACACGATCGACCCGCTCACGTATCTCGTCTGTCTCCGCTGTCTCACGTGCCGCGCGAAGGATGGCAAAAGCTTTCTGTGTGAAGTCGTCGTTATAGATCTCGTGATGCTCATTAATGTAAATGCCATAGTGTACGTCGGGCTTCACCAGACTCTGGCAAAGACGGTAATAGTCCATCACGTGGGGAGCAGCCTTTCCGTAGAAGCCATCGATGAAGATGTTCACCAACGAATCTACATTCTGATAGGGAGTCCATAGCAACTGATTCACTGTCCATGCTTTCATCTCGTCGAACTCAGCACCAGCCGACTGGTACTGAGCCTCCTCGAAAACGCCGATTGCCTTGTTCTCGCCGAAGACACGGATGTTGGGCCCCAGCACTTGGAAGTTGGGCCAGGGGGCAATGTACTGGGCGTAATCCACGATGTAATCCCAGATGAACACGTGTGGTGCCAGCTCAGCCCAACCCCTCAAGTCACGCATGAACGCCTCGTTCTGCGGGCAACCTGCGTCCAGCGGATGGGCAAAACAACACTCGATGCTGCACAGACGGATGACTACATTCTCGCGCGGCTTGATGCCAGTGGGCGGCTGGCGCGAGTACTGATAGGCAAAGGTGCCCACGTACTTGTCCGGGAACTCGTCTTTGATTGCATCGGCCACCTGATTGACGAACCACACGATGATACCTGCGTGTCCGCCATACTGCTGCTCGATGGCCGCACATTGCTCGCATTGGCAGAAGCGGAAGTTGTCGTTCTGCGAGAGGCTGTAGATGCGGTAGCCGGGATTCTCACGGATGCGCTGCTTCAGCCGCGTCTTGCACAGCTCCATCACCTCGGGATTGGAGAGACAGAGCTGTCCGTAACCGTCATAACGTTTGCCGTCACGTAGGCAGAAGTACTCAGGATGCGTGGCGAAGAACTCCTTGGGAGAGACCAGCCAGTCCATGGTGTGAGCACCGTAGTAGGCCTCTATATTGCCATAGTCGTTGGTCATGGGACTCCACTTGGTGTTCTCGCGGGTATGGGCGCTCCATTCTGGAACACCCTCTGCCACATAGTAGTTGCTGTAACGATAGCCGATAAAGGGTCGTTCTGTGCGATTCAGTCGGGGCAGTTTCCATTGCTTTTTAGGGGGCACAACAGTACACTTGGGTGTGAGCCAATGGATTCCAAGCTCCCGCTCCAGGAAGGTGAAGACTCCGTACATGGTGCCGCGCTGAGAACCGCCCCAGATGAGCAAGTCGTGGCCCACGGTGCGGTAGGTGAAGCTTTCATCGTCCACTTCTGGTTGTTGTGCCCCCGTCAGCAAGGCCACACGCTCATTGAAACCTACGTAGATACTGCGCCGATCGGTCTTCAAGTCGGAAGTGACAGGCAGCTCCACGCCGCCGACCTGACTGATGTACTGCTGCAGTTCACGTGCTGCTGTCTGTTCAGACGTTGAAGCCTCTTCGGAGACCACAATCTGGTAATTGCTCTTTCCATTGCGGAAAAGCCAATCGGCAGGATATGCACTCACTGCCACGAGCATGAGAACGGCTGCGAGTGTCATCAGATTCTTTTTCATAGTTATGGTTTGTATTATGCGCAAGAAAGCACAACAGGGACAATTTGGATGATTACGGGGGCAAAATTACACATTATTTTCCAATTACCGGCTCACGATGAGCATTAAATGCATAAATCATGCTTATTTTGAGCCGATTTTACCAAAATGAGGCATTATGAAGGATGATATTAAAAAAAACAGCCTCGCGTGCATGAGATTCCAATAATTCTTCCTATCTTTGCACGCGAAATCATCAAGATACCTCAAAGAATTTTATTTATTCACAACTAATTAATTAGATATAAGAACATTATGCAAAACGTTCCTGTCATCAAGATTGGTATCGTGGCTGTGAGCCGCGACTGTTTCCCCGAGTCCCTGGCCGTCAACCGCCGCAAGGCCCTGATTGCCGCCTACGAAAAGAAGTTTGGCAAGGCCGACATCTATGAATGTCCCATCTGCATCGTGGAGAGCGAGATCCACGCCCAGCAGGCGCTGGAAGACGTGAAGAAGGCCGGCTGCAACGCCCTGTGTGTCTATTTGGGCAACTTCGGTCCCGAGATTTCCGAGACCATGATTGCCGACTGGTTCCAAGGTCCGACCATGTTCTGTGCCGCTGCCGAAGAGACTCAGAACGACCTGATTGACGGTCGTGGCGATGCCTACTGCGGCATGTTGAACGCCAGCCAGGCCCTGTCACTGCGCAAGACCCGTGCCTACATCCCAGAAGAGCCCGTGGGCGATGCTGCCCAGTGCGCCGAGATGATTCACGAGTTCGTACCCATCGCCCGCGCCATTGTTGGACTGCAGAACCTGAAGATCATCAGCTTCGGTCCCCGTCCCAACAACTTCCTGGCCTGCAATGCCCCCATCCGTGCGCTCTACGACCTGGATGTGGAGATCGAGGAGAACTCCGAGCTCGACCTGTTGGAAGCCTTCCAGAAGCACGCCGGTGACCCGCGCATCGACGAGGTGGTAAAAGATATGGCTGCCGAGCTGGGCACCGGCAACAAGATTCCCCAGGTGCTGCCGAAGCTGGCACAGTATGAGCTGACGCTGCTGGACTGGATAGAGGCACACAAGGGTAGCCGCCCGTTTGTGGCCATGGCCAACAAGTGCTGGCCCGCCTTCCAGACAATGTTCGGATTCGTGCCCTGCTACGTCAACAGCCGCCTCACCGGTCGGGGCATCCCCGTGGCCTGCGAGGTAGATATCTATGGTGCTCTCAGTGAGTACATTGGCACCTGCATCACACAGGACGCCGTGACGCTGTTGGACATCAACAACTCCGTTCCCCGCGATATGTTTGAAGAAAGCATCAAGGGCAAGCAGTTCCTGTGCGACACCTACACCGAGAAGGAAATCTTCATGGGCTTCCACTGCGGCAACACCGCCTCCGGCAAGGTCTGCAACTGTCAGATGTGCTTCCAGCGTATCATGGCTCGCGCACTGCCCGTGGAGGTGACCAACGGCACGCTGGAGGGCGACTTGAAGCCTGGCAAGGCCACCGTCTATCGCCTGCAGTCCACCGCCGACACCAAGCTGCGTGCATACATCGCCCAAGGCGAGATCCTGCCCGTGGCCACACGTTCCTTCGGCAGCATCGGAACCTTCGGCATCAAGAATATGAGCCGCTTCTACCGCCACGTCCTCATCGAGAAGCACTATCCCCACCACGCTGCCGTGATGTTCGAACACGCTGGCAAGTACCTGTGGGAGGTACTGAAATACATGGGTATCCCCGTGGAGGAAATTGACTACAACTTCCCGAAGGGCAACTTCTATCCCACCGAGAATCCGTTCTGCTAAGCTACCGTTGCTAAATAGAAGACCCGCCTTCATCGGATGATGAAGGCGGGTCTTCTATATTCTGAACAATCATTATTTAGTCAAGTGAAGAGGAGGAGACTCGAACTCCCACGTCATAATCGACACTACCCCCTCAAAGTAGCGCGTCTACCAATTCCGCCACCTCTCCAAATGCGATTTCCGGTCTCTTGGACAGTGCCCAGAACAGGACTCGAACCTGCACGTCTCTCAACACTCGCACCTGAAACGAGCGCGTCTACCATTCCGCCACCTGGGCAGGCTCTGATGGACCATGAAAATCATCTCCAGCTATGGAGCGGCAAACGAGACTCGAACTCGCGACCCCGACCTTGGCAAGGTCGTGCTCTACCAACTGAGCTATTGCCGCATTGCTGATTTGTTGTTCAAAATGTCAATTCTCTGAGGCAATCCCCTGATTGCGGGTGCAAAGATACTGCTTTTTTATGAACTGACAAAGGAAAAGTGGATTTTTTTTGCAAAAAGTGGTGATTTTTTATGTCTGGAGGACGTTTTCGGGGTCAATCCATGCGATTTCTGTAGTCTTCGTAGGTAAATTCACGCAAAAGCTGATACTCGCCGTCGAGCCTGTGAAGAACGATGGAAGGATGGTGCACGCCGTTGAAAGTGGTGGTCTTGACAGTGGTGTAATGAATCATATCCTCAAAGATGATTTCATCACCGACGGAGAGTGGACGGGGGAAAGCCCAGCTGCCCATGAAATCTCCACTGAGGCAGGAATTGCCGCCGAGGCGATAGATGAATGCCTCATCGGTCGAATCAACGGGTGCACCAAAAGGTTTGCCGGAGGGGGGCTCAATGAGACGTGCACCACGGACGGCAGGATAATAGGGCATTTCCAGACAATCCGGCATGTGACAGGTAAAGGAGACGTCAAGGATGGCGGTCTTGATGCCGTGATTCTCCACGATATCCACGACGCTGGACACGAGTGGTCCCGTCTGCCATGCGAAAGCACTGCCCGGTTCCAGTATCATACGCAAGTGGGGGAAGCGGCGGTGGAAGTCCTGCAGGGTCTGGATGAGGAGGGGGACGTTATAGTCTGCACGGGTCATCAGGTGGCCGCCACCAAAGTTGATCCACTGGAGCTGCGGGAACCAGGGAGAGAACTTATCTATAATATGTACGAGCGTGCGCGCGAAGGCTTCGGCAGAACTCTCACAATGACAGTGAATGTGAAAACCGTCGAGTCCGGTTGGAAGTGTGGCAGGAAGGTCTTCGGCCAGGACACCAAAACGGGAACCGGGTGCGCAGGGGTTATACAGCTCGGTCTCTATCTCACTATACTCGGGATTCACACGGAGGCCGAGTGAAAGTTGAGAGTTGAGTGTGTAGAGTTTAGAGTTTTTTGTGAAGGGATAGAAGCGGTGGAACTGTGAGAGGCTGTTGAACGTAATGTGGCTGGAACAACGCAGGATGGTAGGAAAGTCACGCTCGGTGTAGGCGGGACTGTAGGTGTGTGCCGGAGAGCCGAATTCCTCCAGCGCGAGGCGGGCTTCATCGGGCGAGGAAGCGGTGGTGTGCTGGATGTACTCGCGGAAAATGGGGAATGTTTTCCAGAGGGCAAATGCCTTGAAGGCGAGGATGATTTCTGCGCCAGAGCGTTCTGCCACATCCTTGATGAGGGCGAGGTTGCGTCGGAGGAGGGATTCCTCAACGAGGTAATAAGGAGTTTGAAGCGGCATTACAGGTCTATTTCATCAAGGGTTTCTTGGGTAATCGTGAGGGCTTGGAGGTCTTGGAGGGAGCCGCTGAAGGTGTTGCAGTCCACGTGTCCGGCAATTCCACGAACCGAGCCCACATCAGTATATTGCCAGAAGGCCCAGGCACCTTTGTACTCCAACTGGGGAACGTAGTAGTGAGCAATCCAGTAGGGATACTGATTGAAGACGGAGTCATTGAGATACAGCATCTTGAAGCGGTAACCAGTGTAAATAATGGGTTTCACATGATAATGCTCTTCCACCGCCTGGAGCCACGTGAGCACCGCCTTGCGCAGTTGCGGAGAACTCAGCGGTTCTGCCTTCTCCACATCCAAGACAGGTGGCAGGTCACCCGGTTCCAGATGCACTTGCTTGAGGAAGAAGCGGGCTTGACGGAGGGCATCTGTCTTCGGGGAAAAGAAATGATAAGCTCCCCTGAATAACTCATTTTGACGTGCTTGGTAAAAGTTCTCGTTGAAGTTCTCATCGATGATATCACAGCCCTCTGTGGCTTTGATGAAAACGAAACGCAACGGGCGTCCGTCTATCGTGGCATTGCGCAGTTCTGCCCAGTTGATGCGATCCTGATAATGACTGATGTCAATCCCTCGCACCTCATAACCGTCGGGGGTGACGGCATCTCCGTAGATGGCGTTCCAGCGGAAGGAGAAGGGGTCCACAAAGTAACGGACAAAGATGAAGATATAAATGGCCACGGTGGCCACGATGGAAGTGACAACGACCCACGATGGCAGCCGGCGGAACAGGGACGAAGACTTCCGGCGACGTTTGTTGCGGCCAGCGGAACCACGGCGTTCCCCACTTTTATGAGAAACAGAACTGCTCCCCGCAAGGGTGTTGCGGGGAACAGTTTGTTTAACAGTTGAGAGATGAGCTTTCTTCAAGCGACTTTAAGCTTGTTCCAGCTGGAGTGTCTTCGTGGTTTGGTCACAGACTTCGGTGGGACCAAAGTACTGGATGGGACCGGGATAGACATAACAGGTGTTCTTGGCCCACTCGTCACGGTGTGCTGCGAAGTACTTGAAGGGAGCGCCGTCCAGTTCCACAAGAGCCTTGCGGATCACGGGCTTGTCGGCACCGTTGCGACGCTCGATATTCATCATCATGGTGATGGGCACGCCGCCTGCGATCCATTCAGCAGCGGGAGCTGTGGTGTTGCGGATGATGCTCATGTAGCCTGTCTTGCCTGCAGCGATGAGGCGGCTGGCGTTGAAGCCGAGGCTATAGCAGTAGTCTGCATCATAGTTGGAGGGAGCTGCGCAACGTCCTTCGTAACCGAAGAAGTGGTGCTGAGCATTGAACTTGGGAGCACGGCCTGTTTCCTTCAACTTCTTAGCAACCATGCGGCTGAGGAGCTTTTCGGTCTCAATCAGAGATACTTGCACGTTGCCGTGAGGATCGCGGTCGAGGCAGAGTTGACGGGCGACATCCTCGGGCAGGCTCTCCAAGACAGCCAGATTGTCAGCAGCGATGCTCTTCTTGACGAAGGCAATCTGCTCCTCGGCACCCTCGAACTCACGAGGTTCACCGGTAGCGGGATCTGTGAGGACTTCGTTGAGTTCCTTGATGAGTTTCTTGATGGCGGGAATGAACTCAATGAGGCCTTCGGGAATCAGCACGGTGCCGAAGTGGTTGCCTTCGGCTGCACGAGCGGCGACGATATCGGCAATGTAGTTCACCACATCATCGAGACTCATAGCCTTAGCTTCCACCTCCTCGCTGACGAGGCAGATGTTGGGCTGTGTCTGCAGAGCGCACTCCAGTGCGATGTGGCTGGCGCTGCGACCCATGAGTTTAATGAAATGCCAGTACTTACGGGCGCTGTTGCAGTCACGCTGGATGTTACCGATGAGTTCGCTGTAGGTCTTGCAGGCAGTATCGAAACCGAAGCTGGTCTCAATCTGCTCGTTCTTCAGGTCGCCGTCGATGGTCTTGGGGCAACCAATCACCTGCACGCCATACTTCTTGGCAGCATAATACTCTGCGAGGACGCAGGCGTTGGTGTTGGAGTCGTCGCCACCAATGATGACCAAAGCCTTGATACCCAGCTCGCGAAGAATCTGAATACCGCTCTCGAACTGCTCTGTCTTCTCCAACTTAGTACGGCCGGAACCGATAATGTCAAAGCCGCCGGTGTTGCGGTACTCGTCGATAATGTCGGCTGTCAGTTCCATATACTTGTGGTCAACCAGTCCGCCGGGACCCAGGATGAAACCATAGAGCTTGCTGGCAGGATTGATGCTCTTCACGCCGTCGAAGAGGCCACTGATCACGTTGTGACCGCCAGGAGCCTGGCCGCCGCTGAGGATGACACCCACGTTGATGGGTTCCAGCTTCTGGGCCTCACCAGCTACGAATTCGATGACGGGGAGTCCGTAGGTGTTGGGGAAAATTTCCTTGATTTTTGCCTGGTCGCCCACGGATTGTGTGGCAGCACCTTCTTTGGCAACAACGGGTCCGAGGAGAGCCTTCGGGAGTTTAGGCTGATAGGCAGCCCGAGCAATTTGCAATGCGCTTTTTGTCATTTGAGAGAATTGATTTATGGGGTTTGTTTGAAAAATACGGCGCAAAGGTACACATATTTTATTGAAAGAGCAAATAAATCCTGCTTTTTCTTGGTTTTAATGATGAAAAACGCTACTTTTGCGGCCGTTATGAATCAAGAAGAAAACATTTTCAACCGCACTACTCTCCTCGTGGGTAACGAGGCCATGAAGCGTATTTCCGAAATCCGTGTCATCATTTTTGGCATCGGAGGCGTGGGCAGTTGGGTGGCAGAGGGACTGGTGCGCAGTGGCGTGAGGAATTTGACCATTGTGGATTCCGACCGCATCAGCATCACGAATGTTAACCGGCAGTCTCCAGCCACGACGAAAACCATCGGACGCATCAAGGTAGAAGTAATGAAATCAAGGCTTTTGGACATCAACCCTCAAGCAGAGGTTGAAGCCATAGAAGATATCTACAATGAGGAGACGAGCGTCCGTTTCCACCTGGAGGAATATGACTATGTGATAGATGCCATCGACTCCCTCTCCTGCAAGGCAGCCCTGATTCTGCATGCCACTTCCCTACCCCGTCATGTAAAATTCTTTTCCTCCATGGGTGCCGCCCTGAAGATAGACTGCTCACAAATCCGTGTGGACGAGTTCTGGAATGCCAAAGGCTGCCCCTTGGCACGTGCCCTGAGACAACGTTTCAAGCGGACGAAGCAGCTACCTCGCCGCAAGTTCAAGGTGGTCTATTCACCCGAGGTGCTGCCCAACCTTGGCGAGGCGCTGGAACCCGTCGGAGACGTGGAGCAAACGGTTGATTGGAACGCCAGGAAAGCACAGATCAACGGCTCACTGGTTCACATCACGGCAGTCTTCGGCTTCACCATTGTGGGGGAAGTGATGAAGGATATTTACCAGAATTTTGGCCTCAAAAGTGATTAAAAGGGAGAAAAATTTGGCCACAATATAAATAATGTGTACTTTTGCAGCAAAATCAATCATTTATCCGATATGAAACGTATCCTTTGTGCTCTTAGTCTTCTTCTTTTTTGCGGGCTCCTGCAAACCCAGAACTTCGTAAAAACCAAAGTCGTTCAGAAAGCTGTAGCTGGCCAGGACGACCTGGTGGAGCTCGTCTTCACCTTTGACATCCAACCCGGCTGGCACGTCTATGGTCCCGACAACGACGGCGGCCCCACGGCATTGACCCTGAACTTTGAAAAGTTGGAAGGTGCCAAGAAGGAAGGCAGCCTGCGCCTCTCTCCTGCCCCAGCCCGTCAGCAGGACCCTATTTTCGAGTGTGAAGTGACGTTCTGGGAGAAAGCCGCTACCGTCAGCCAGCGTCTGCATCTGACGGGAGGCCCATGGAAAGCAGAAGGTTATCTGGAATACGGTGCCTGCAACGACGAGACTTGCATGCCGCCGACCCCCGTGGAATTTCAGTTTAAGGGGGAGGGCAAAGCAACGAAAGCAGCAGAAGAAGTGGTGGTGGCCCCCCTTTCGTACCCCGAGGGGGACACGAATGATTTGTCCACAGAAAACAAATCAGAAGGTAATGAGAATGAAGCGGACTCTGGTATAGAAGCCCCCTCGGGGGCCGTAGGAGGGGTAGAATTATGGACCCCCGTCATCGATGAGCTGCACGCATTGGATGCCTCATCCGACACGCAGTCCCGCTCGCTCCTCGGCATATTCCTGTTAGGTATCTTAGGTGGACTGATTGCCCTGCTGACACCCTGCGTGTGGCCGATTATCCCGATGACCGTCAGCTTCTTCCTTAAACGCTCCAAGGACGACAAGAAGAAAGGTATCAAGGATGCCATCCTCTATGGACTGAGCATCATCGTCATCTATGTGGCATTAGGACTTCTGGTCACACTCATCTGGGGTCCCTCTTCCCTCAACGCATTGAGTACCAACGCCATTTTCAATCTTTTCCTGTTTGCCCTGTTGGTGGTCTTTGCAGCTTCTTTCCTCGGAGGTTTTGAAATCACACTACCCTCTTCCTGGAGCAACAAGATGGACGAGAAAGCCTCTTCCACCACAGGTCTGCTCTCCATTTTCTTCATGGCTGCCACCTTGGTGCTGGTCAGTTTCTCCTGCACGGGACCTATTATCGGGCTGCTGTTAGTGGATATGATGACGAGCGGTTCTGTCGTGGCGCCCACTGTTGGGATGTTTGGCTTTGCGCTGGCACTGGCTGCTCCTTTCACACTTTTTGCGATGTTCCCCACGTGGTTGAAGTCGGCTCCGAAGAGTGGCAACTGGATGAATGTCATCAAAGTGGTCCTGGGACTGGTGGAACTGGCCTTCGCACTGAAGTTCCTGAGTGTGGCCGACCTGGCCTACGGCTGGCGCCTGCTGGACCGCGAGACGTTCCTCTGCCTGTGGATTCTCATCTTCGCCCTGATGGGCTTTTATCTCCTCGGCTGGATTCGCCTGCCCCACGACGAGGACGAGTATGACGATGACGGCAACGTGATCAGCCGCCCGAAAATCGGTGTCACGCGCTTCCTCTCGGCCCTGTGTGTGCTGGCTTTCGCACTGTATATGGTGCCCGGTCTGTGGGGGGCTCCCTGCAAAGCTGTCAGTGCCTTTGCACCTCCTATGTGGACACAGGATTTCAATCTGAATGTGAACACCGTGGAAGCCACCTTCACTGATTATGAGGAAGGTATGGCTGCTGCCCGCAAGTTGGGCAAGCCCGTGATGCTGGATTTCACCGGCTTTGGCTGCGTGAACTGCCGCAAGATGGAAGCTGCCGTGTGGCCCGATGCACGCGTGCGGCAGTTGATGACCGAAGATTATGTGCTCATCAGCCTCTACGTGGATGACAAGACACCACTCCCGCAACCCGTGGAAGTCACAGAGGCTGACGGTTCTACTCGCAAGCTGCGTACGATAGGTGATCAGTGGAGCTACCTCCAGCGCACCAAGTTCGGCGCTCAGACACAGCCATTCTATGTGCTGCTGAACCATGAGGCACAGCCGCTGGCCGGCAGTTACAGTTACAAGGAGGACGTCCCGGCCTTCGTCAGCTGGTTGGAAAGCGGCCTCAAGAAGTTCAAAGAATAAATTCCTCTGCCCACTCCCTCTAAAGACACATACAAAATGAAAACTTCTTCTCAACCTAAAACTACAGTTCCTCTTCATCGGAAACACGGAAGGGGACTTTTGACTGTTATATTGCTTTGCAGCTTAGCAGGCAACGCTTTTGCACAACCTGGCACCTGGGATCGTGAGAAATATCCAGATCTGCCAGACCCGCAACCAAAGAACATCGATATGCAAAACTATCGAAAGATGATGAAGCGGGTGCAGCAGCAAAAAGCCGAGGGAAAAGTGCGCCCTGACCATCTGAACAACGCTCTGAACCCCTCCTTTCCACCGATCATCAACCAGAGTGGAGGCTCGTGCGGTGCGGCCAGCAGCATCTACTATCAATTTACCAATCAAATCAATACGGCCCGTTTCGTGGCAGCAGACTCCGACGAGCGGCGTTATGCCACCCACTTCCCGTGGCTCTTCAACACCAACGGCCCTGGCGGCACTGGTTATGACAAACTCGGAAAGAACGTGGGAATCGCCAGCTGTGCTGTATATGGCGGCACCACCTACAGCCGTATCTACGGTCACTCCGGACAGGACGACCAGGACGACGACTGCGGCTGGATGCAAGGTTATGACAGCTGGTATGCCACGATGCACAACCGCATCGTCTCGGGCAACAGTTTCCCGATGAACTGTGGAACCGAAGAAGGGCGCGAGCTGGTGAAGAACTACCTCTGGAACCGCTTCGGCGATGAGAGCTACGCCTCGGGCGGCATCTGCGGAATCGGTGTGGCAGCCGGTCCTTTTGAGGGCAACATCCCGAGAACAGAAGCCAATACAGCCGCAGGCGTCGTAGGAATGAAATATGTCACGGACTGGAACGAGACCTACAATCATGCCATGACTATTGTGGGCTATGACGACCGCATCGAGTTTGACCTGGACGGCAACGGCATCATTGGTGAAGCCTGCAATGCCGACGGCGATAATGAAGTGGGCGCCTGGATTATCTGTAACTCCTGGGGCGACGGTTATGCCAACAACGGCTTCATCTACTGCCCCTACGAGCGCTCCAATTCTGTCAAAGGCTGGCCCAAGGAGAACAGCTTCACGCCCGGATACTATGATGTCCTGCGCGACTACCGTCCACAGCGAACCCTGAAGGTGAAAATGGAGTACAGCCACCGCTCCGAGATGGCACTGCACGTGGGTGTGGCCCAGAACTTGGAAGCCACCAAACCCGAGAAATCAATGGCGCTGACCCACTTCGAATACAGCGGCGACGGCAACCGTGGAGAGACAAAGCCGGCTCCGGAGATACCAATGCTCGGACGCTGGGCCGACGGCCAGCTGCACACGGAACCCATGGAGTTCGGTTATGACTTGACTGCACTGACAGAGGACTTTGACCTCTCACGTCCGCTCAAATACTTCTTCTGGGTGGAAACACGTTCGTGGGGAAAAGGCTCTGGTAAAATCCATGAAGTCAGCATTATAGACTATACGCTGGATCATGACGGTGTGGAAGTTCCGTTTGAGCTCAGCTCTATCGTGGACGTTCCCAGTGCTGGCAAGAAGACCGAACTGACGGCCACCGTCAGTGGAGACTTTGTGCCCGCTCCCCGCAACCTCATCCTTCAGGAGGGACAGCTCTCCTGGGAGGCCCCGCAGGGCAGTCTCTACGAACCCGCCAGCTACAAAATCTACCACAATGATGCCCTCTTCTCCACCACGACAGCCGAGGAACTCACCGCGAAGGTGGAACCGATGGGCAGCTATGCGGTCAGTGCTGTGTATCGGATTGGAAATCATGATGCTGAGAGCAAACGTTCGGCCGCTGTGGCAGAAGAAATCCAGCCCGACTCAACGGCGCTGAACCAGATTGCCGCCTTGGAGCCGGGCGCCAAGATTGTGATTCCCAACCTCATCCAGCGCTCCACAGAGAACTTCACGTTGGAGTTCTGGCTCTGGACACGAGAGAGTGCCAAGGGCGACGACTTCGGTTTCCGCATCAAGGCAGACACCACCACCTTCTTCTTCAAGATCACCAAGGGCAACTACATCGAATTCGGACAGGACGGAGGCTCCTACACGCGTGTCACTACGGTGTTCAAGCCCGGTGTCTTCCGCCACATCGCCATCGTCGGTGAAGGACTCTATACGCGCCTCTATATCAATGGTGCACGCAAGGTGAACTGGCGCAACAACTACAGTCACTACGGCATCAAAGGCCCCGCACGAATGGTCATCGGTGAAACAGAAGGTACTTCCTCCAACTACAAGATGGTCTATGATTCTCCATGGAATGCCTATATTGACGAGCTGCGCTTCTGGAACTGTGCCCGCACAGACGCAGAAATCCGCACGTCCTACCAGAAAGACATCACCAATCCGACATTCTATGACGACCTCCTCCATTATTATAAAATGGACACGCGCGTGACAGAAGACGGCTCAGGACTCGTCCTCGTAGATAGCCGCGGCAACTGTGACGCAGAAATTGTCAAGCCCGAACTCTTCACGCTGGAAGCCAGCGCCCTGGGAGAAGAGAAGAACCCGCTGAGTGCCGAGACCAGCGCCAACTTCACCTGTGCCGCCACCGCCACCGTGGGCCAGCCGTTCGCCATTACAGACCAAAGTGCCCTCAACACCGCCCAGCGCATTTGGACCATCACAGGGGCAGAACAGGAAACCATCCAGGGAACCGTCAGCCCCGTCATCATCTTCAGACAGCCTGGCGAACAGACGATTACGTTACAGACCACCAGTCTCTACGGCGAGACCTCTGAGAAGACCGCCACCGTGACCGTCTCCGAGGCAGCAGTGCCGACCGTAGATTTCCGCATCCCAGAAGGAGACGTCGGCGCGGGGCAGCACATCAGCTTCATCAACACCACCTCTCCCATCGAAGCCGCCTCCTACGAATGGGAAATTGAAGGTGCGGTAATCCCGGTGGTCAAAAGCGTCAACGCAGCTGCCACCTTCCAGAACTACGGAACCTACAACGTCACACTGACGGCCCACAGCATAGCAGGTACCACTGCTGTCACCAAGGCGGTCACTGTCAAGAAGATGAAGCCACAGGCGGCCTTTGACCTGCAGAACAATATTGCCCTGCGCGGACAGAAGATTTTCCTCATTGACAAGTCATCCTGCGACCCCGAAGCGTGGACGTGGGAAGTCGCCAGCGGCGTGGAAATCTATCGCATCCCGGGACAATTCAATTCCATTACACTGGACACACCCGGTATTTATGATGTCTCACTGACCTCCAGCAACGACGTGGGAGCCAGCTCCCTGACGCGCCGCAAAGCCATCACGGTCTGCAATGCCGACGGCGGTTATGGACTGAAGTTTGACGGAACCGACGACCAAGTCACCGCCGCCTCACCCTTCGGCACCGCGGAAACCAAGGAAATGACCATCGACTGGTGGATGTTCCCCGGACGACTCACCGAGGACGGCTGCCACATCGGAGACCAGCCCTCCACCCTTCAACTCTCAATAAAGCCCAACGGACAGGTGGTGGCAGAGATCAACAACCGCAAACTGAGCAGCCCCGAAGGTACGGTCATCTTTGACGAATGGCATCATTATGCCGTCACACTGAAATCAGGATCCATCACCTTCTACCGTGACGGACAGAAACTCAGCTCCGCCCGCTCGTCTGTCTCAAAACTTCCTGAGCTTCAGCAATTCACCATCGGTGGAACCGACGCTCCTGTCAACGCCATCTTGGACGAACTGCGCGTCTGGAACCGCGCCATCGCAGAACAGGAAATACTGGCTGTGGCCAACGAGCCCGTCAACCTTCCCGAGACACGGGAGGACCTGCTGCTTTATTATGACTTCAACCAAAATAGTGGTGACGTCATTGACCGTTCTGCCCATCATAACGACGGACGGCGCGAGCACTTCGGCCCCGACGGCGACGCCTGGGAGAGCACTTTCGGAATTTTCTGCATCAATCCCAAGGGTGAACAGAACGATGTCACATCCACCTACATGAAGAACTTCAAGCACCCCTTCCTGAAGTCTTCCAAGACGGTCAATCCCAACAACAGCTCACGTTACATGAAACTGATGATGGGGACAAAAGCCTCTCCCTGGGTACAGGAAAACATGATCAAGAATGGGAACATCACGACAGAGTGGCACGTTGATACAGAGAAAGATAACTTCCTGACACTGGAAACCACATGGTCTGGCTTTGCCGAGGCTGTCAGTGACCTCAAGCTGTTCCAGACGATGGAACTGCCTGCCGGCTCCTACGTCTTCCTGGCCGACCGTGAAGCCGGCCCGGATTACAACTGGCAGCCCCAGGATACCTACATTGTAGCCAGCCGCGGCGAGACGCTCACCAACACGGCCGATCTGGAAACAGAAGCCCTCGCCCACTCCAATATCGAGAACAGCATCTCCTGGATTCTGGACGAGCCCGCCACCGTCAGCCTGGGTCTGCTCAGCAATATGACGGGACAGACTTGTGTGGCCGTAGGCAGTTTCAAGCTCTACCAGCGCGTCCTCATCACCCAGGAAGCCAATGGTGAGAGCCCGTCTGCAGTGGCCGATTTAGCCCTCCGTGCAGAACCCTCACTGCAAGCCACAGGCGGACTGGGCGCCATCAACATCCGCGTGGTCACGCCACAGCGCGTCACCGTCTGTGATCTCAACGGAAAAGTTATCTTCCGTGACTGGTTGGACACCAACGCCCGCATACCGGTTCAACGTGGGATATACATCGTTAACAGCCAGAAAATCATGGTGAAATAAGTCCTGCAAACCTTATGTTGACAGACCAAGAAAGAAAAGAAATCCTCCGGCTACTGCATCGTGAAGTGGTGCCTGCCATAGGATGCACAGAACCCATGGCAGTGGCGCTGTGTGTGGCACGGGCCACAGAATTATTGGGTTCACTGCCCTCCCGCATCCAACTCCGACTGAGTGCCAACATTCTGAAGAACGCGATGGGAGTGGGCATCCCAGGAACGGGAGGAATGATCGGGTTGCCCATTGCTGTGGCCATGGGAGCCATCGGCGGCAAATCCTGTCTCGGCCTGGAGGTGCTACGCGATTGTACGCCAGAGGACTTGGCTGCCGCCAAACGTTACATCCAGGAGAACCGCATCACCATCACCTTGGAGGAGGATGACCCCGACAAGCTGTTCATCCACGCCACCGTCACCGCTGACGACGGACGGCAGCAGGAAGCCACCATCAAGGGCAGCCACACCAACTTCATTGAAAAAGGTTGTTCAGGTGGTTCCGAGAATTCAGCTCTTTCCGAGCATTCCGACCATCCAGAGGACCCTGATCACAGCCTGTCCCTGCGTTCCGTCTTCCTCTTCGCCACCACCCAGCCGCTGGAAGACCTGCGTTTCATCCTCGAAGCCAAACGATTGAACGAGGCCGCAGCGGCCGATGGTCTGCGAGAGAATTATGGCCACCAACTCGGGAAAACCATGTGCAGCCCCCTTGGAAGAGGTATTATGGGAGACAGCATCTTTGCCAAGGTGCTTTCAGAGACCAGCTGCGCTTGTGATGCTCGCATGGCAGGGGCCAAGATTCCCGTGATGAGCAACAGCGGCAGCGGCAACCAAGGCATTTGTGCGACGATGCCCGTCGTGGTGTTCGCCCGTGAGAACCATAATACAGAGGAGGAACTCATCCGAGCGCTCACGCTCTCCCACCTCACCGCCATCTACATCAAGCAGTCCTTGGGAACCCTCTCGGCCCTCTGCGGTTGCGTGGTTGCCAGCACAGGCAGCAGCTGCGGCATCACCTATCTGATGGGTGGCAGTTACGAGCAGATTGCCCACTCGGTGAAGAACATGATTGCCAACCTGACGGGAATGATCTGTGACGGCGCCAAGCCCTCCTGCGCGCTGAAACTGACGACGGGCGTGGGCACCGCTGTGATGTCTGCCATGCTTGCCATCCAGCACCGCTACGTCACCTCGGCAGAGGGCATCATTGAGGACGACGTGGATCGGAGCATTCACAACCTCACTTCCATCGGCAGTCGAGGGATGGACGTGACAGACCGTTTTGTCCTGGACATCATGACACATAAGAAGTAAGAAACCTTTCACAGATGAAAAGAGAAGTCAATCCCCAAGAAACGAGCCGCGCAGAAGCCTTTGCGCTGTGGATGCAATCTCCCATGCCCATGGTGACGCTGATGAAGACGATGAATGTCAGCCGGTTGCGCAAGGTGAGCCGGAAGACAAGGATGAAATTCAATATGCTCTTGTGCTGGTGCATCGGCAAAGCTGCCAGCACCATCGACGAGTTTTATCTCCTGCCAGAGAACGGAAAGCTTTATCAGTATGACAAGTTGGCCATCAACATCGTTGTGAACAACGTGAAAGGAGGCATCAACCTGTGCGATGTGCCGTTCTCCGAAGACATTAGACAGTTCAGTGCAGACTATACAGCGTTGACCGCTCAATGCGCCCAGAACTGCACCAATACTGCACTGGAAGACTGTATGATCGTGGGAACGTCTGCCCTGCCCCAGATGGAACTGGACTGCATCGTCAACCAGTATTCCGGAAGGTATAACGACCCGTTCCTGGCCTGGGGCCGTTATCGTAAAGGCCTGTTCAAGACCACTTTGCCCATCTCCCTGCAATTCCATCATGCCCAAATGGACGGAGCCCACGCCTGTCGTTTCCTTGCCAATCTGCAGAAAGTGATGAACAGCTTATAACAGCAGCGATGACCAGAGAGCGACAAATATACAAGGTGACGCTGGTGGGCACGGCAGGCAATGTGGCACTGCTCACCTTCAAGTTCATTGCCGGAGTGATGGGACACAGCTCCGCAATGATTGCCGATGCCGTCCACTCGCTATCGGACTTCGTGACAGACTTGGTGGTACTGGTGTTTGTCAACATCAGTGCCAAGCCGCAGGACACGTCCCACGACTACGGTCACGGAAAGTTCGAGACCATTGCCACATTCCTCATCGGACTGGCGCTAGTGGCCGCCGCCACGGGAATCATCGTTTCGGGAGCCACGAAGTTGGCAGACTGGCTGGGCGGCACAGCGTTGGAGGCTCCGGGATGGATTGCACTCTGGGCGGCACTGCTCTCCATCGCCATCAAGGAACTCCTCTATCAATACACCGTGCGCCAAGGCCGACAACTGGACTCGCAGGTGATGATTGCCAACGCCTGGCACCACCGCAGTGACGCCCTCTCGTCCATCGGCACTGCCGTGGGCATCGGAGGCGCCATCTGGCTGGGACAGCGCTGGACAGTGCTGGATCCTTTGGCTTCCATCATCGTGGGAGGTATGCTCGTCCGGGTGGCTTGGGAACTGCTCAAGTCAAGTATCGGCGACCTGACGGAACAATCCCTGCCTGCAGAGACGGAACAGGAGATTATCCAGATTATCCAGTCGTTCCCCGATGTGCAGGAACCCCATAACCTGCGCACCCGTCACATCGGCAACCGCATCGCCATCGAGGCCCACGTGCGGATGGATGGCCAGCTGCCGTTACAGACTGTGCATGAGCGAGCCACCACCATCGAGCGCAAACTGAAAGACCGCTTCGGCTCCGCCACACACGTGACACTTCACATGGAGCCCATCAAAAGACACGAATTCACTAACTAAAAGCTCATTAAAAAAGATGAAATCATTATTCAGTAATTTTTGTAGGACAGGGCTGGCTGCTGTGGTGCTGGCTGCTGTCTGGAGTTGTAATGCCGAGAAAAAATCGTTTGTGGGCGAACGCACCGAAGCACTGGATGCCTCGGCCTGGGATGCCTCTCAGTGGATTACCGTGGCCGACGCGCCGGTGGTGCAGGGTCCTGTAAATGACGGAGACAATGGTTGCTCGGCACCGGGAGCCAGCTGGTTCCTCTCCACCGTCAACAATGAGAAGAAAGTCACCTCCGCCAAGTGGATGACCTCCAGTTTGGGCGTCTTTGAACTTTACCTGAACGGACAGCCCGTGGGTGAAGAAGTGCTGCGCCCTGGGTTCACCCATCCAATGAAGACGCGACGCTCCTTTACCTACGACATCACACGTGTATTCCGCACAGGAGCTGGCAAGGAAAATGTCCTGGCCGCTCAAGTCACACCCGGTTGGTGGGCAGACAAGATTGTAACGCCTGGCGGCAACGATGGAATGATTGGCAAAAAATGTGCTTTCCGGGGCGTGTTGCAACTCACCTACTCCGATGGCTCCCAGCAATTAATAGGAACAGACACCGAGAACTGGAAGGCGGGCATCGCCGGCCCTGTGACACAGGCGGGAATCTTTGAAGGTGAGGCGTTTGACGCCCGCCTGCAGCCTGGCTACCTCACGCCGGAGAAACTCTCCAAGCCTGAGGTGAGCACGGAGTTCACTGGGGAGATTCTGCCGTCGGACGGCGCTGAGATTTACTTGCGGGAAGATCTGGCACTGGAGCCCGTGCGAGCCTATATCTGGCGTGACATTGCTGACAAGAGTGAAGAGGAATTCGGCCACGTGGTCATCAATCGTGTATACGCCGCCGGAGAGCCCATCACGCTGAACACTGGAGAAAAATTGGTGGTGGATTTCGGACAGAATGCAGCCGCTGTACCTGCCTTTGTCTTCAAGGCCGATGAGGGCACGGTGCTCACCTGTCTGCCCGGTGAACTGCTGAACGACGGCAATGGCGCCCGCAGCCGTGGGATGGATGGCCCCGAAGGCAGCGTTCATCGCGAGAACCTGCGTACCCATAACGTTCACATGCGTTTGGACTACACCTTCGCCGGCAGTGACGCCTTCGAGACGTTCATGCCCCGCTGCACCTTCTTCGGCTTCCGCTTTGCCAGCATAACTGCCACAGGCCCCGTCACTATTCAGTCCGTGAAATCGATCCCCGTAACCTCCATCGCCCAGAACCTGGAAACGGGTAGCATCCAGACAGGTGACGAACTGGTGAACAAGCTCATTTCCAACATCATCTGGGGCCAGCGTTCCAACTACCTCTCCGTGCCCACCGACTGCCCGCAACGCAACGAGCGCCAGGGCTGGACGGCAGACACTCAGGTGTTTACAGAGACGGGGACGTTCTTTGCCAATACAGCACCTTTCTTCCATAAATGGATGCGCGACGTCCGTGACACTCAGACCGAGACGGGCGCTTTCACTGGAGTGGCACCTTGGGGGCAGTACCGTGATGCCGGCGTCATGAGAGTGGGATGGTCCGATGCAGGTATCATCGTGCCCTGGACTGTCTGGAAGCAGTTCGGCGACACAGACATTATCGAGGAAAACTGGGAGGCCATGAACCGTTACATAAAACACGTGAACGACACCCACTACGACCACCAAACCCTCAGCGCCGAGAACGACAACTACCAATGGGCCGACTGGCTCAGCTACGAACCGTTAGAGAGCTGCAGCGGACGAGCCTGGGGACCACAGGGACTGATGCCAGAGACCGTCGTCCTCTGGAACTTCCTCAGTGCCAGCTACTGGGCCATCGACGCTGGAATGATGTCTGATATGGCAAAAGCTACAGGGCGTGACGCCGAGCCCTACCGCCTGATGGCCGACAGCGCAAAGGTCTATCTGAAAGAGCATTTCCTCACAGAAGACGGCACCTTCACCACCGAGATTCTCAATACCATGCAGACACCGGCGCTCTTCGCGCTGAAGAACCAGCTCTTGGAGGGTGATGCCCGCGAATCCATGATTGCTCGCCTGCGTCAGAACTTCGCCGACCACGAGAACTGCCTGCAAACGGGATTCTTAGGCACCAGCATTCTCATGCAGACACTCACCGACAACGGCCTGGAAGACATCGCCTACGAGTTGCTCTTCCAGCGCAAGAATCCCAGCTGGCTCTATTCCGTGGACAACGGTGCCACCACCATCTGGGAACGATGGAACAGCTACATGGCCGACAAAGGGATGGGACCGCAAGGAATGAACAGTTTCAACCACTACGCCTACGGTTGCGTGGGTCAATGGCTTTGGGAGACGGTAGCTGGAATCGCCGCCGACCCCGCACAGCCCGGTTTCAAGCACATCATCATGCAGCCTGTTCCGGACAAGCGGTTGGGGCACATCAATGCCGAATATCACTCCGCAGCCGGACTCATCAAGAGTGCCTGGCGCTATGACGGTGACCGCTGGATCTGGGAGTTCACCATCCCCGAAGGAGCCACCGCCACCGTGACCTTGCCCGGAGAGAGCGAGAGCAAGGAATACCAGAGCGGCACCTATACTGTCACAAAGTAATCAAAGCTTCTCCCCGCAGTGGGAGCAGAACTTGTCGTTCTTGCGGACTTTGGCGTCACAGCGAGGACAGCGACCATCTTTCACAGGGTCCTTCGTCTCATTGATGAAGGACGCTGTGACAATTCCGCCTGGTACGGCAATCAGCGTGTAACCCAACAACATAATGAAAGCCGAGAGCATACGTCCGACAGGCGTGACAGGGGTGATGTCACCATAACCCACCGTGGAGAGGGTCGTAATGGCCCAGTAAATACTGGTGCCAATATCGGTGAAGGCACTCTCCGGTTGGCCGCTCTCAAGGATGAACATCAGCGTGCCTAAGCAGATGACAAGAATCAGCACAAACATGAAATAGACCGAAATCTTGTGCAGACTCTTACCCAAGGCTCGCAGCAGCAACTGGCCCTCATTAATGAATGCAAACAGTCTGAAAATGCGGAAGATACGGATAAAACGTATGCTCCTCAGGAGCATCATGTAACGCGCACCGGGAAGGAAAAAGGAAAGGTAAGGCGGCAAAATGGCCATCAGGTCGATGATTCCCCAACCGCCTAACGCATAGGCGCGACGGCTCTCGGCGCTGTACAAGCGGGCAGCATATTCCACCGTGAACAGTGCCGTGAGCACAAATTCCAACACTTCCAGAACGAGTTTCACCATCGGAGGCAGCAGGGGGCTGCTCTCCACGAAAGCGATGATGATGCTGATGGCAATGGCAATAATGACCGCCACGTCAAAAGCGTGACCAAGGGGAGTGTCGGTGCAGAAAAGGTTCTCACGCAACCACTGCCTATCCAACCATTTGGGCTTCTTCATATCATTATTCTATTTGAATATTCATGTAATCCAGTGCCTTTTCGGGCCAGTAATTCATCACCAGCTCGTCAGGGAAATCTGTTTCCTCCAACAACGGAAGCGCATACTGGTAGTCGGCGATAAAGAAGGAGATATGAGCATCACTCCCAAGAATCACCGGCACATCATACTTCCGGCACAACCGCAGGATTTCGAGGTTGTTGGGACGAGCAGCTTCCTTGTTACGGGCAGGAATCAGACTGGAAGAATTGATTTCCAACAGCGTCTGGGTGTCACGGGCTGCCAACACGATGGGCTCAAAAAACAACTCTGCCGTGCCGTCGCCAGGATGGCTGATGATGTGGGTCCAGGGGCTGTGAATGGCAGCTAACATACCATCCGTGTTTTGCTGCCGTGTGCCACCCTGCCAGCACAAAATATGAATACCGGCTATTCGGAGGTCACAACAACGATAATGCTTCTCGTCCAGGTCCATACGCCCTGTCGTGTCGAGGATGTTCAACTCCACACCCATTAGCAGCCGAACGCCATACATCTCACGGGGAACGACATGCAAGTTGCGGAAATAAATGGACTCACAAGCCCCGGGCAGTTCCGGAGCATGTTCCGTAATGCCAAGGATTTGGAGACCCTTCTGGGAAGCCGCCTGAGCCATCTCTTGAATGGTGGAGTAGGCATGGCCAGAGGCTATCGTATGTGTATGTAAATCAATGAGTGGTTTCATCTTTTCTTATTCATTTTATTGCAATCCGGGCAAGGCACCAGACGTGACCGAATCCGCATGGCTTGCATGTTCCAGGGCAGTCAAGTCGGCTTCGGCGCCCACCACCCAGATAATATCCCCCACACGGAAAGGCGTCTGAGGATTCGGCGAGACCAAAGACTCACTGCCATCCTCTTCCAAACCCACGACCAGACAATGGAAATCATGACGGATGCCACTCTCCTGAATGTTCTTGCCTACGAAGCGCGATCCAAAATCAATGACCATGCGGCGAAGCATCATTTCTTCATCAGTAACTGGAGCCGCAGAAGCAGCCTCGGTCAATTTCTCAAGAGCGCGGCCGAAAGCGGTAATCTGCTCATCGGAACCAATGACCTGCAAGCGGTCACCTGGCATGATAATCGTGTTGCCGGAAGGGATATTCAGGCGTTGGTTTCCACGCAGAACTGCCACAATATGAACACCATAGTTCCGTCCAAAGCTCAACTGAGACAACGACTTTCCAGCCCAAGGGATACCCACGGGAACAGGGAAAATGCTCAAGTGAACGTCACGTTCCATCAGCCTTCCGGCAAACTTCGGACGGCCGGCACGTTCCGCTGCCTGACGCTCTCGCAGATTCAAATTATCAGTGAAGGTTTTCTCCATGTGACGGCTCTGACGCTGCAAGCCACGGTTCATGATAATGAAGAAAACGATGGCAATAATCACGAAGATACCCAACATTCCTGTCCAATGCACGGTGTGACCCATTACATAGCTCAAAAAGCCTGCTCCCAAAAAGATTCGCAGCAGTTGAACAGCTATCAGGGGTGCACGGTTGAAAGTATTGCTGCTCCAAAGTATCTGGAAAGAATCGCTGTGGTTCTTCTTCATCATCAGTGAGCGAAGGAAAGGAGATAACATGATGACAGTGAAAGCTGCCAGCACGATATTGCTCCATGTTTCCGGCAACAACCGTTCGACATGAGGTGCAACAAACTTGAACATCAGCACCACGATGGATATACACAACACACCATAGATGAGCAGCACACGACCCACTTCCAGCAGATAGGCACGCCAATGGTTCTCTTGACCGACAACATTCGGAGCACCGTTGGCGTAACGGTCCAGAATAGACTTCCAACGACGGGGCAAATGGCGGTAAAGAGAATTATAGGCTGGAACTGCCAGGCGAATCATATAAGGCGTCGTGAAAGTCGTGAAGACAGAGACTGCCACGACGATGGGATAAAGGAAGTCACTCGTCACTCCAAGGGACGTACCCAATGTGGCAAGAATGAACGCAAACTCACCAATCTGTGTCAGTGAGAAACTGCATTGCATCGACATCTTCAGGGACTGTCCAGCCAGCAGGAAACCGCCCGTGCTGAACACCGTCTGACCGATCATGATGGCGGCAATGATGCACAGAATGGGGACGATGTACTCCACAATGAGTGCCATATCAACCATCATGCCGACAGACACGAAGAAGATGGCACCGAACAAATCCTTCACAGGATTCACAAGATGTTCAATGCGCTCTGCTTCAATTGTTTCGGCAAGAATACTGCCCATGATAAAAGCACCAAAGGCGGGAGAGAAGCCTACGGCTGCGGCCAACACAACCATTCCGAAGCACAAGCCCAGAGAGACAATCAACATAGTCTCGTCGCTCATCAAGGACCTCACCCTGCGCAGGAAAAGAGGTATCACATAAATACCCACAACGAACCACAGCACCAGGAAGAACACCAACTTGACGATACTCGTGACCATCTGGCCACCCTCAAACTGCTGGCTGACAGCCAACGTAGAAAGCAAAACCATCAGCACAATGGCCAGTATATCTTCGATAATCAGCACGCTCAATACCATACTGGAGAACTGTTGTTGCCGCAGACCCATATCATCGAAAGCCTTGAAAATAATGGTCGTACTGGACATCGCAAGCATACCACCCAGGAAAAGACAGTCCATCTGACGCCATCCGAACAGGAAACCTGTGACCATGCCGACCACCATCATGCAGAAGATAATCGTGATGGCGGCAATGATGGGAGCACTACCCATCTTCATGATTTTCTTGAACGAGAACTCCAGACCCAGGGCAAACAACAGGAAGATGACACCAATATCACTCCACAGGTGGACGTTATCCAAGTCGGTCACGCTTGGCATATAAGGCATATTGGGTGAGGCCAAGAAACCCGCAACAATATACCCCAGCACCAACGGCTGCTTCAAACGCTTGAAAATAAGAGTCATCACACCTGCGCATATCAAAATCAGCGCCAAATCAACGATCATCGCTTCCATATTATCTCAGTTTCTTAAACCTTTAACCATGAACCAAGAACCATTAACCCGCCTGATGCACCGTCACCTGCGGGAACGGGAATCCAATACCTAACTCGTTGAAGCGATTGTAAATCTTCTCCCGTGTCTCAAACATTACGCCCCAGTAATCGTCATTGCTTGTCCAACAACGAATGGTCATATCCACGGAACTGTTGTTCAGTTCGCCCAACCACACAACTGGCGCGGGGTCATTCAGCACGCGGGAATCTGCCGACAGGATTTCCAAGATAACCCGACGAGCCTTCTCCACGTCCTCACCATATTCCACTCCTATAATCCATTCAGCACGACGAGAGGGGGTAAGCGTGTAGTTGATGATACTCCCACTGCTCATGGAACCGTTGGGCACATAGATCTGCTTGCCGTCGGCTGTCAGCAGGATGGTGTGGAAAATCTGAATCGCCTGCACCGTACCAGCTGTTCCTTGAGCTTCAATCCAGTCACCCACCTTGTAAGGCTTGAGGAACAGGATGACAAGACCGCCCGCAAAGTTCTGTAAATTACCGCTTAAGGCCATACCGATGGCGACGCCGAACGAAGCCAGCAGCGCTGCAAAGCTCGTCGTGTTAACACCTAATGCACTCACCACAGTCACAATCAACAGCACTTGCAACAAGATACCCACAAAGCTCTTCACAAAGGTCTGAACACTAATTTCGATATTCCGACGCACCAGAAAACGAGCCAACAAGTAATTCAAAAGTTTAATCAGATAGTGACCTATCAGATAAACCACCAAGGCCACCAATATATGCTTGCCGGCATCCAAGGACCAATCGATAAGTTGACTTACAACCTGATTCCATTGCACGTTTCCGCTGGACAGTTCCTGGGCAACCGCTTTGATCTTCGGAGTTGCTGCCACAGAGTCTGCTGCGATTTCCGCAGCTTGAAGGAGATGAATCATCATTCTTTATTGTGTTTTTTGCAATATTTCTCTTTTTCGGCTGCAAAGGTAGTGTTTTTTTTCGAGAAAAGCGTCAGATTGCCGATGCTTTTTTTCATCCGGCCACGTGAAGCAGTGTTTTTCCTCTAATGTGATTCTTTATACAAACTCGCTTACCACACTCTCTATATATAATAATAAGGTACGCGCGCGAGGCCGCTTCGCGCTTTCAGGCGGAAAGAGCAAAAACGAAGAAAAATGCAAGGATTTTGAAAAAAAGTCCCGAAAATATTTGCAGGATTCAAAAAGTCGCCGTACCTTTGCACCCGCAAACG
>JAFZSP010000101.1 GCA_017619335.1 Bacteroidaceae bacterium | reverse complement strand
GCTCGTCAAGGAGGGCACCATCACCCAGGAACAGTGGCAGGCCATCATGGACGGTGAAGCCACCATCGAAATCGACGAAGGCGGCAATGTCACCCCCGTGACCCCCGAACCGTAAAGGGCAAGCCCCAACAGACTCACCCCCGACCCCTCTCTTTCAAAGAGGGGGGCGAGGGAGCCGGGGAGAAGGGAAAAGGGTAGCCCAGCGGAAAGGGAAGCCCCAGAGGGGCGTAATAGGGGTAGCCAGCCGTTTTAACGGCTGGTATGAAGGGGCGGGGAAAACGCGTGCCTTTAGGTACGCGACAACAGATCCCTCTCGCGTACCTACGGCACGCATTCCATTTGCGACCACCTTACCAGCCAATGAATTGGCTGGCTACCATTGTCTGATGCCTACGGCATCAATCCACGCAATCAACCACAACACAAACAACGCTAAACTTTAAACTCAAAAGCTTATGAAAAAGGAAACTTTGAAGCGAATCATCGACATCATCATCACCATCCTGACGGCGCTGCTCACCGCCCTCACCACACAGGGCTGCATCGCAGTCATCTAAACCCTAAACCCTAAACACTAAACTGAATTTCATGCGCACCATCACACTCATCGTGCTGCACTGCAGCGCCACCCGCATCGACCGGCCCTACACCTTCCGCCAGTGCCGCGAAGACCACCGCCAGCGCGGTTGGAAGGACATCGGCTACCACTACTACATCACCCGCGACGGCCAAGTCCACGAGGGCCGTCCACTCTGGCAAGTCGGCGCCCACTGCAAAGGCCAGAACCAACACAGCATCGGCATCTGCTACGAAGGCGGCATCAACCTCTTCGACGAACCAGCCGACACACGCACCCGAGCCCAGCGACAGAGCCTACGTGCCCTCCTCACACGCCTCCACGACCAGTTCCCCGGCGCCATCATCATGGGACACCGCGACCTCAGCCCCGACCTGGACGGCAACGGCCGCATTGACCCCGACGAATGGATGAAGCAGTGCCCCTGTTTCGATGCCATCATCGAGTACGAGGACCTCCAACCCGAGGGCCTTCTGGAAGGGGACGATTGAGTATCGTCCACAACAGAAGGGGTGCAGCACTCGACTTGTACAAGGCCGGCGCAAGCAAGGCCGCAGTAGAAGTCGTTTAGTGCAAAGGGGGGTATCTGGCAGGAGACGATTTCCCAGAGTATTAACCCTCCATTCCACCCACAAAGAACCGCGTTTCCCTCACTCCCCCCGTGAAGGAAACGCGTTTTTTGTATTCTTTTCGTTGTCCTGTAATTGGTTTATAACGAGAATCCTATTTCCACTCGTCTTTGACGGGGATATTACTTTACAATCTCACCTTGTTTGTTGATCTTGTGAGACTTGCCAGATTCATCTCTAACTTCTGCCAAACCATTAATGAAGTCTCCAGCCCATTTCCACTTGCATGGTATCACCACCACTCCAGTCTTGTCAATAAAGCCCCATTTTCCATTGTCATCCTTGACGGAGGCTAAGCTATCACGAAAGAAGGGCGCCGCTAATAATACATATCCATTCTTCCACTTATGCGGAATCACAAGAGTTCCTGTTTTATCAATAAATCCCCATCGCTCTTCCTTGTCTTGAACAGATGCCAACCCCTCATGAAAAGAGCCGGCTTTTTCCCAAGTCTTTGGTATAACGACCTTGCCTGTTTTGTCTATAAACCCTCCGTTACTCCAACCATCCATTAAGGCAAGGCCCTCACTGAAACCCTCAGATTTTGACCATTCTTGTGGAATAACGAGTTCACCTGTCTTATCAATAAACCCAACACCCTTACCATGTGTTCCTACCCATGCCAGCCCTTCATGGAAATAACCCACGCCGTCATATATACAAGGAGCCACTATTTTACCAGTATTGTCAACGAATCCATGTTTGCCACTCTCGTCCTCTACCCCGGCGATTCCTTCTGAAAACGAATTGATTTCTTTCCATTGACAAGCCATAACCAACTTACCGGTCTTGTCAATAAAACCCCACTTATTATTGTCGTCCATCACTCGAGCCAGTCCCTCTGAGAAAGACCATGCTCTCTTCCACTGACAAGGGATCACTAGCTTACCGGTCTTGTCGATAAAACCCCACTTATCATTCTTATCTTGAACCTTGGCAAGGCCTTCGATATAACCATCATTCCATTTCCAGCGACTAACTGCCTTCGCCGGTTTTGCATTCTGCTTCGTTTCCGGACGCTTAATCACCTGCGTCTGTCCCCACACAGGCATCGTGGCCAGCAGGGAGAGGGCTATCACTGAGGTTATGAATCTTTGCTTCATGATTATCTTTTATTGGTGAATCACTCCATTATATTCTTTAGAGATGCCATCATCGCTGCGATAATGACGAATTATTTGACTAATCACGGCACAAAGATAGCCTTTTATTCTGATTTGACCAATTTATTCACACTTTTATCTTTCCAAAAGCTTTATTGAATAGCATTTTCCACTTTTTGGGCCCTTTCCTTCACATTTTTTCATCCTTTTTTGCGTTATCTCGCAAAAAAGCATTATCTTTGTCGGCAAAATAACTAAATCGTATGCCAGACATTATGAATTCTCTCCCTCAAGGAACCATTCTTCAAGGCCCTAAGAACCGGTATCAGATTCAGAAGGCATTGGGGCAAGGAACCTTCGGCATCACCTATTTGGCTTCCACAGAGATGCAAGTTGTGGGACAGATGGGGTCGTTCTCCACGAAAGTGCAGGTGGCAGTGAAGGAGTTCTTCATGCGCGATTTCAGTGGCCGCGAGGGTACGGAAGTGACCAGCAGCAGTCAAGGAAGCTACTTCACGGATTATAAAAAGAAGTTCCTGCGTGAGGCTGAGAACCTTGCCAAGCTTCAACATCCTCATATTGTGAAGGTGCTGGAATACTTTGAAGCGAATGGTACGGCCTACTATGCCATGGAATACGTCGAGGGCGGCAGTCTGGAGATTTATCTCGAGAAGAAGGGAACACTGAAAGAATCGGAGGCTTTGCTGATAGCCCGTCAGATTGGAGATGCACTGGAAGCCATGCACGCCCATCAGATGCTGCATCTGGACCTGAAACCTGCCAATGTAATGCTGCGTTCTACAGGCGAGGCTGTTCTCATCGACTTCGGCCTCTCCAAGCAGTTCGATAAGCAAGGTGCTCCAGAGTCTAGCACCTCTATTGGCGGCGGCACACCAGGTTACGCTCCTATTGAGCAAGCCAACTACCAACGAGGCGACGGGCTGCCTGTGACAATGGATGTCTATGCTTTCGGTGCCACCATCTACAAGATGCTGACCGGCGAGCGTCCGCCTGAAGCCAGCGAAGTGCTGAACGATGGTTTTCCCGCCTTTGTCCTTGAGAAGCATGGCGTATCCACCAGCACCATTGCTGTGATAGAGAAAGCAATGACCCCCATGCGTAAAAAACGCTTCCAAAGTGTGAGGGAGGTTCTGGAGGCGTTGACATTATACGAAAAACAGGCCGTGCGAAATGAGACAGAACAAGATGCTCCCATCGCGAATTCTGAATCTGCCTCAATAGCTGTAACTGATGCTGCTTCGGAGGAAACCACGTACACTCCCCGCCAAACTTCGCCTTCCCGCACTCGTCAGCAGTCCAGCCAACCTTTTTGGAAACCCATTGCTTCATTCGTCAGTAAGAACACCCGCTGGCTGTTGGGTTTCTTGCTTCTTACCGCAATAGCAGCTGTTGCCGTGATGGTGATTAATCTCTCCATGCACTCCTGTAGTTCTTCCACGAAGTCAGATGCAGTCTTTGCGGACTCCATTGCAGTAGCTGACTCATTGAGCACCATCGCTGCTGAGATGCAGAAACCTTATACAGAGGATTCTCTGGGCAACAGGACTTTCCAAGTGAACGGCGTCTCGTTCAAGATGATTCGCGTGGAGGCTGGGACGTTCGACATGGGAGAGAAAGTGTATGATATAGATGCTAAGCCTGTGCACAAGGTCACGCTCACGGATGATTTCTACATAGGTGAAACAGAAGTCACACAGGCTCTTTGGCAGGCTGTTATGGGTTCCAATCCTTCTCATTTCAAAGGAGAGGATTTGCCCGTAGAGACCATCAGTTGGGATGATTGTCAAGACTTTATCCAGAAACTGAATGACTTGACGGGAAGTTCGTTTATCTTGCCCAGTGAAGCACAATGGGAATTTGCCGCACGTGGGGGAAACAAAAGTAAAGGCTACCAGTATTGCGGCAGCAATAAACACACTGAGGTGGGTTGGACTCAAAGCACTGGGAGTACAAAGACTCATCCTGTTGGCACCAAAATCCCTAATGAGTTGGGGCTTTACGATATGGGTGGGAATGTCTATGAACTCTGCTTGGATTGGTATGCTCATTATCCTTCAGGTACACAAACTAATCCCACGGGACCCGTTCAAGGAGAGTCTCATGTAGCCCGTGGAGGCAGTTATTTAGAATTGGGCTTTTTAACGATGCCATCCTGCCGATATACTCATGCGAAATACCGCGATCAAGGCCTCCGCTTAGCCCTCCCTGCAAATGACTGAATAGAATAATCATTATATATGTCAAACGAAAAAGACAAACAATTGTTGCCTATTGGCACAGAACTGCAAGGCCGTTACCGCGTGGAACAGCAACTTTCCTCCGGCGGCTTTGGCAACACGTATGTAGTCCGGAACACGCGTTTCGATGAGCGCTGGGCCATGAAGGAGTTTTTCCTGAAAGGCATCAGCGAGCGCGAGGGTGAGACGACCACCGTCAGCGTTGCAAGTGCCTCGCAGCCTCAGTTCGAGGCTCAGCGCGAGAAGTTTAACAAAGAAGCCCGGCGACTGCGAAAGTTGCGCCATCCAGGAATCGTGCATGTTGAAGATCTCTTCGACGAGAACGAGACCTCATATTACATCATGGACTATATCGATGGCGGTTCGCTCAAAGAGGCCGTTGAACGTCATGGCCCACTCTCCGAAGAACGGGTGCGGCAGTTACTGCCCGACCTGCTCGATGCACTGGAGTACGTCCACACACAGCAGATGTGGCATTTGGACTTGAAACCTGGCAACATCCTGTTGAAGAGCAATGGCCGTCCCGTGCTGATAGACTTCGGTGCCAGCAAGCAGTTGGGTGTAGGTGGAGCCAACTCCACCTCCATCGGTATGACCTACACGCAGGGCTATGCTCCCTCTGAACAAGTGGATCAGAATCTGGATCGCATCGGCCCCTGGACAGACCTCTATGCGCTGGGTGCCACGCTGTACAACTTGCTCTCGGGCAAAACACCTCCAATGGTTTCTGAAATCCAAGAAGCGGAGGCCGATGCCTTTGAGTTCCCCAAGAGCATGAGTGAGCAGATGCGCAAGCTCATCCTGTGGTTGATGAACCCCAACCGCCGCAAACGTCCGCAGTCAGTAGCCGATGTGCGGGAGTTTCTGGCGTTGCCGACTACGACCGAACCCATTGACAACGATGACCAGGACAACGACAAAACCCAGATGCCAGACACCCCTCCACCTCCCAAGCCCACACCGTTATGGCAAAGACTCTCTAACGGTCAGATAGGCATCATCGGAGCAGCGGCGGCAGTGCTTCTTTTATTATTAGCCATCCTCTTCTGGCCAAAGAGCCACACAAAAGATGATTCTTCATCCAACTCCCAAGAACTCGTTCAAGAAATCGTGGAAGCAGCCAAGCCCAACACCGCAACGGATCAGGCTTGTACCTCACCTATTGGTGACTATCGCTATACTGGAGACATCGATGCTGAAGGCAAACCACATGGCAAGGGAACAGCCACCTTTTCCGACGGCTCCGTCGGATTGAGCTATGAGGGACCTTTTGTTCATGGTATCATGCAAGGCATCGGTGCCCGCTTCGTCATGAAGAACGGTGACACCTTCACGGGAGAATTCCGCGACAATCGTTTCCACAAGGGACGCTACACCGTCAAAGAGGACGGCAGCTATTTCGAAGGAACCTTCAAGGACGGACAACCCGACCAGGGTAATTGGTATGACAAGAACGGCAAACGACTATGAGACAGCTCATCTTCTTCAATAGCCGTGACAACCTCCTGCGGTTGGACGTGGAGCGCATTGCCTACTTCGAGGCCGATGGCAACTACACCAACATCATGACCAAGAACAAGTTGAAAGTGCAGGTGGGGGTTAGCCTCGCCCGGATGGAAACCACTTTGAGTGAACAGTTGCGGGAGCAGGCAGCTGTCTTCATGCGCATCGGCAAGCGGTTTATCATCAATCGTGACTACGTTTTCAACATCGACTGTGCCCACCAACGACTGGTGTTGTCCGATATGCAGTCATTCGCCTTTTCCTTGCCGATTTCCAAAGAAGCCCTGAAGAAAATGAAAGACCTCTTTATAGATACACGTGTATGAACCTTATAGAATTAAAGATTGGCCGCGACGCAGAAAGCGGCAAATTATGTGTCACCATTGGCGGCAAGACTGTCTTGGCGGGTGAACCAGACAGTGTGCCCAAGAGTGTGAGCCGAGAACATGTCTGCCTGACAGTTTCTTCCGAAGGACTGATGATTCTCCAAAACCTCAACATAGAGAATGACCTTTATGTCAACAGTTACGGTGTGGAACGCAAACGCATCCAGCAGGGTGACCGCATCGAGCTGGGCAGCGACCATTATCAGCTGGGATGGGATCTTCTGGAAAAGTTCTTTCGACTGGCAGACATCCGACCCCTGGAACAGGTGTGGAAAGACTTTCAGACCGAAAAGCTGCAACTGCAAATCAAGGAACGTCGCTTCGGCGTGCTGCGATCAGCCACGGGCCTTCTGACGACCGCAGCCATGATTCTTGGTTTTATGGAAGGAAGTGGCAACGGAGTTTCCCTGCGTCTGGTGCTGTATATCATCATGGGCGTCGTATCCTTGCTCTTCTTGTTCATTGCCTGGCGTTCTGCTTCCCGTGTGCCACTGCGCCAACAGCAATTGGAAGAAGAGACACGCCGCCGCTACAGCTGTCCGGCCTGTGGCAGTCTATTCACTATGCAGAGTTACGATCTCCTGCGCCAGATGAAGAAATGTCCCCATTGTGGAGCACTGATCATAAAATAACCGGAAACGGCCATTTCGTCACGGAAACAGGGTATTTGATGGAAAACTGCTGCAAAAATTTGGAAAAGCACCTTCACTCATCGTACCTTTGCACCAGAAAACATCAAGTTTAACCTCAAAAACTCATTACAACTATGATTACTCAAGACGAAACCACTTTCCGCGAAAGTCAGAACAAAACCCAGGCTGCTGCTGCCATGCCAGCCGAAGAGGCCACAGAAAAAAAGACAAATGTCCGTTGGCAGACCGTCACCATTGGAGGTGTGGCGGGAATAGCCATGGGGGCCGCTGCTACTCATACCGTCGAAGCGCTGGCTGCCGATGCAGATGAGGCAGTGGAATTAGTGGAAGAAGATGACACCCTTGATGCAACGAGCCCTGAAACAGAAGGTGCTACGGTCACCGAAGTACACCAAGCCACCGTGAATCAGAACCTCTCTTTCGGCGAAGCCTTTGCCGCCGCACGTGCAGAAGTGGGAGCAGGAGGCGTGTTTATCTGGCACGGACAGCTTTACAACACCTATACCGCCGATGAGTGGCAAGCAATGAATGATGCTCAGAGGGACGAGTTCGCCGGAGAAGTCCAGCCCTACCTCGGACAGCAGATGGCAGAGGATCACCACACCACTGCATCGAATGACACTGAGACTTCCGATTCTGACAGCAATGTTCATCAAACCAGTCACACCGATAACGTGACGGCTGAACCCCAAGTACATTTCCTCGGCGTGGAAACGCGTGAGGTGGAAGGACAGACAATAAACGTGGGGCGTATGAGCATAGATGACGTTCAGGTGGCACTGGTTGATGTGGATAACGACCAGGTGTTCGATGTCAGAGTGATGGACACCAATCAAAATGGCGAGATTGAAGACAATGAAGTCTCAGACATTTCAAGGATTGGAATGGACGTAGAGACCTTCCAGACACTCTCCGAACTTGACCAGATGCAGCAGGAAACCCAACCTGAACAAGCAAACCATGTTCAGGAAGACCTCGCACCCGATATGCCGGACTACATGAACGATGCTGACGTGGATCTTGCTTGATATACCTTTAACAAAGAGCACAATGAATAAAATTGTAACCATACTCTGCTGCCTGCTGATGGCGCTGTCGGATGGCGTAGCCCGCAACTACATCGTCTGTGTGGGCATCGCAGACTACCCGGGAACGAAGAACGACCTGCACCTCAGTGCAAATGACGCTCTTACCATGCAGCAGCTCTACCAGAAAAACGGACAATCCACGGTGCGCCTGTTCCAGAACGAACAGGCCACGGTGGCTGCCGTCACAGCCGCTTTTGAGCAGCTCTGCACTGAGGCCACAGAGGACGATGCCGTCATCTTCTACTTCAGTGGTCATGGCGTGCCGGGAGCCTTCGTCTGTCACGACGACTTCCTGAAGTACGACGATGTCGTCAGCGCCCTCGGTCGTTCTGCCGCCAAGAAGAAAATCATCTTGGCCGATGCCTGCTTTGCCGGAAAGGCGCGTCGCAGCAACCGTCACGCCACAGCCGAGACCTATGCCCAGACCAGTGTGCTCTTCTTCCTCAGTTCTCGCACCAACGAGACATCCATCGAAAACCGGACGATGAAGAACAGCCTCTTTACAGCTTATCTGGAACGCGGCCTGCGCGGAGGAGCCGACACCGACCGCAACCGCATCATCACTGCCCACGAGCTGTTCAAATTCGTCAGCGAGGGTGTGCAGCAGAAATCCAATCAAAAACAACATCCCGTTATGTGGGGAAGTTTCGACAATGAGATGTCCCTGATGACGTGGTAACACAGAGATAATATGGAAAAGAAGACCATCCGTTGTCCCCGATGCAGAGGCGTTCTTGAGGTCACCAACCCCAAGGGAGAACCTCAGCTGCTCATTACTTGTCCCAATCCAGCTTGTGGTGCCAAGATGCGAGTGACCTTTGCCACGGGCGACACCATCCTTGCAGACCGCCAGCCACACGATGACCAGATTGGTCACCTCCTCTTCGACGGAGAACCCTACGCCCTCTCAGAAGGCACGAATACGGTGGGACGTAAGCCCAAGGGCAAGAACGGCACGGCCACCATCCAGCTGCCTACGGACGACCACTCCATGAGCCGCTTGCACGCCCAGATACAGGTTACTCGCCTGAAAAACGGACGCATCAAGGCCGTGCTCAGCGACATCCGCGACAAAGAAAAGATGGAGCAGCGTCCCACTCTGGTGGATGACGAGCCCCTGCAACCCGAGGACGCCATTGTTCTCGCCCATGGCGACATCATCACCCTCGGCGAGACCCCCATCAAGTATATGCGCTAATCATGAATTGTTAATTATGAATTGTGCATTATGAATTGTAAAATAGCTCCCCCACAGGTAATCTATGAATTGGGCCAGCGCCAGAATCAGGAAGATGCACTCTTCCCGCCCTTCGGACAGGCAACAGATGCCGACCCCCTCTTCCTCGTCTGCGATGGCATGGGCGGTCACGACCACGGCGAGGTGGCATCTCAAACGGTGGCTGAGACCATCGGACACTTTATCTCTGACCGCCTAACAGCAAACGCCCCACTGCCCGACTCCCTCCTGGCGGATGCCATCGCCGAGGCCTACAACCAACTCGATACCCGCGACAACCCTGCAGACCTGAAGAAGATGGGCACCACCCTCACCCTCCTCTGCCTTCATCGCGGCGGAGCCACCATGGCGCATATCGGCGACAGCCGCATCTACCACATCCGTCCGAACTCCTCCCCCAATGGGGGAGGTCGGGAGGGGGCTCTCCTCTACCAAAGTCGCGACCACAGCCTCGTTATGGACCTCTATCTCTCCGGCGAGCTCACCCGCGACGAGATAGATACCTACGAGGGCAAGAACATCATCACCCGCGCCATGCAACCCCATCAGGAACGCCGCAGCCGACCCGATATCGTGCACACTACCGACCTGCGTCCCGGTGACCTCTTCCTCCTCTGTTCCGATGGTATCGTGGAGCAACTCACCGACAACCACCTCCTCAGCATCCTCTGTGCTGGCTTACCCGACGAACGCATCCTCCAGCGGCTGCGTGCTGCCACCGCCTCTGCCGCCGACAACCACACAGCCTACCTCATCCGCATCCTCGCCGTGGAACAGGAACCATCGGATGCTACCGCACCCGACGACGAAGCCACCTCGCGCGCGAACCTTATTAATATAATACGTGTGCGGGAGGCGGAAAACGAACAGCCAAAAGCCGCAGGCAACAACACCCGTGGCTGGCTGCACAATCTACTACATAAAATCATGACGCTATGAGAACATACATTGCACTATTCGCCTGCCTGCTGGCGCTGACGACCACGCAGGCGCAGGATGTGGTTATCCGAAGAAACACCACGACCACAACCACCACGACTTCCACCACCACGGTCTCTGGCAAGCCGCAAGACAGGGTGGTCAATCGTCCCACAAAACCCACGATGGGCACACTCTCCATCACCAGCACACCCTCCGATGCTGCCATCAAAATCGATGGTGAGTATATGGGCACCACGCCGCTGACGCTGAAGAACCGCAAGGCCGGAACCTATCGTATCACTTTCAGTGCTGAGGGATATGAGACCACAACCCAGTCCGTCACCGTCACGGCCGGTAAGATGGCCACATGCAGTGCCACACTGAAGAAGAAGCAGGCGCAACAGCCCGCGCAGCAGCCAACACCATCCACCACTCCGTCCACTTCCTCAGCTTCCTCTCAAACCTTCACCGCCAACGGTGTCAGCTTCAAGATGATCCGGGTAGAGGGCGGCACCTTCACGATGGGAGCCACATCGGAGCAGGGGAGTGATGCCGATTCAGATGAGAAACCTGCCCATCAAGTAACATTGTCTTCCTATTACATCGGTGAGACAGAAGTGACACAGGCCCTGTGGCAGGCTGTGATGGGTTCCACTGTTAGCCAACAACGTGATAAAGCGAATAAAGAATGGCCTTTACGAGGTGTAGGAACGAATTATCCCATGTATTATATATCATGGGATGAATGTCAAGAGTTCGTTCGTAAGCTCAATTCCCTGACGGGTCAATCTTTCCGCCTCCCAACAGAGGCTCAATGGGAGTTCGCTGCCCGTGGCGGCAACAAGAGTCAGGGCTACAAGTACAGCGGCAGCAACACATTGGGTAATGTCGCTTGGTACACAGATAATAGTGGCAGCGAGACGCATCCCGTGAAGACGAAGTCGCCGAATGAACTGGGCATTTATGACATGAGCGGCAATGTGTGGGAATGGTGTCAGGACTGGTATGGCAGCTATAGTTCCTCTTCTCAGACGAATCCCACTGGTGCCAGTTCGGGCTCTAACCGCGTGCGTCGTGGTGGCGGCTGGAGCAACCTCGCCGGGGACTGCCGTGTGTCGTACCGGCTCATCAGCACGCCCGGCAACCGGGGCGGCAACCTTGGCTTGCGCCTTGCTCTGTAGTTCATACCCTCAAGAAAGCACTCGGCACTTGCCCGTCATCGCTCCAAGCGGCCCAAGAAAAAGGGCCGCATAAAGGAGCGAAGGACGTGGCAAGGCCGCAAAGAAACAATACCGCGCTTTGCGCGGTCGAAATATGGAATCAAATGGAAGACGTCAACAGATTATTACCAGTAGGAACTCTCCTACGTAATGGAACCTATCGTATTGAACGGTCAATAGGTTCCGGTGGCTTCGGCAATACATATATGGTGCGTCACCTCGGACTGGATGCAGAGATGGTGGTGAAGGAATTCTTCATGAAGGGTATTAACCTTCGTGCAAAAGATAATACTGTCACTGTCAGTGTTCCAGACAACCGTGTCACCTATGAGAGCCAACGCGAGAAGTTTAAAAAAGAGGCTCAGCGATTGTGGAAACTCAAGAGCGACCACATCGTGGGTGTCCATGATATCTTCGAGGAGAACGGAACGGTCTATTACGTGATGGATTTCATTGAGGGCGAATCTCTGGACGACCGCCTAAAACGGGAGACATCACCTCTTACAGAACGTGAAGTGACGGCCATTCTCAATCAGATATTGGATGCCCTGGAGGTGATTCATAATAACAAACCTACGCCCATCTTTCACTTAGACATCAAGCCCAACAATATCTTGATGTCGCCTAATGGTACGGCCGTTCTCATTGACTTTGGTGCCAGCAAACAACTCTCTGGAGACCACGAAGGTGTGACTTCTACTACAATGACATACACCAAGGGCTATGCACCTTCGGAACAGATGGATGGCAGAAGTGAGAATATCGGGGCGTGGACAGATCTCTATGCTTTAGGTGCCACGCTATACAAGCTATTGACCTCCAACCAACCTCCTGAGCCGTCCGACGTTATCAACGAAGGTGCAGACGCTTTTTCTTTCACTCCACAGGTTAGTTCCAAGTTGACCGAACTCATTCTTTGGATGATGCAGCCTAGTCGCAAGCGCAGGCCGCAGTCGGTGTCGGAGGTCCGCCAGTGGCTTAAGAGTCATACAGAGTCAGATTATTCCAATACGTCTCAACCCGTAACAGAGAAGAATGCAGAACCTGCAGATAATCCTCATTCCGATTCCGATGAAACTGTTATCTGTTCCACAGAATCAACCTCAGCACGAAGAGAATCAAACGCGCAAGTCATGGAGAGAACAAATGTCTATTGTAGAAGCTTTACTGTGAATGGCGTCAGTTTCAAGATGATTCGGGTGGAAGGTGGTATCTTCACTATGGGTGCCACGTATGAGCAGGGAAGCGATGTTGAATCTGATGAGAAGCCTGCCCATCAGGTAACCTTGTCGTCCTACTACATTGGAGAGACAGTGGTGACACAAGCATTGTGGCAGGCTGTGATGGGCACCACCGTTCTCCAACAACGCAATAAGGCCAATAAAGAATGGCCATTACGAGGCGTTGGAACGAATTACCCCATGTACTATATTTCTTGGGATGAATGTCAAGAATTCGTTCGTAAACTCAATTCCTTGACAGGGAAAAACTTCCGTTTGCTTACGGAAGCAGAATGGGAGTATGCCGCCCGTGGTGGCAACAAGAGCCAAGGGTACAAGTACAGCGGCAGTAGCATGTTGGGTAATGTAGCTTGGTATACACAGAATAGTGGTGACGAGACACATCCTGTGAAAACAAAATCTCCCAACGAATTAGGCATCTATAATATGAGTGGGAATGTTTGGGAATGGTGTCAGGACTGGTATGGTAGTTATGATTCCTCTTTTCTGATGAATTTCACAGTAAAATATCTTTATCAATTATTTTTTCTATTAAGAGGTGGTACCTCTTCTCAGACGAACCCCACAGGCCCTTCATCAGGTCGTTCTCGTGTGTGCCGTGGTGGAAGTTGGTGCAGCAGCCTCAAAGGCTGTCGTGTTTCGCGTCGTGGATCTTTCCTGCATGACGACCGTAGCTACAACCTCGGCATGCGCCTTGCTCTGTAGTTCATGCCCTAAAAAAGTCTCGGCTTTACAGGTCAAATTTTGTTCGCTCCCACTCGTCCCAGTTGGTCTCGGTAAGATATGCCTCAAGTTGAGATCTTAAGGGTTGTAAGTCTTCCAGAACTACATTCCACAGCATATCTTTCTGAATCTGAGCATATCCGTGGACAATGTGATGACGCATGCCTTCTATCTGGCGCCATGGAGTTAGAGGATGTTGTTCCTTGAAATCATTCGTCAACATATAGGCAGCCTCGCCAATGACCATTGTATAGTATGCTATTGCCCCAAACAGAATTGGGTCATCATTGAATTCCGCAAAGCTCTTATCCTTTGCTGCATTCAAGACCTTATCTATATGGTCTAGCATATGTTCTAAACGATTTTTGTCTCTAAGCGGTTCTCTCATAAATCAGAATTTTATCACGTTCTGCACTTTTCTTAGCAAAAGGGAGAAGGGAATTCTCCGGGATTAAGTCCACTTCACGGTTCAAGAGGTCCTTTAAGTCCATATACATCCCTCCTAGAGTGAACAAGCTGAACTTCTGCGACATATCAGGGACAAAGAGTATATCCACATCGCTGTCAGGACGCTCCTCGCCACGAGAGAAGGAGCCAAAGAGCCAAGCCTTCAAGACAGGTTGTGACTTGAAGTATTCTGCAATTTTCTTTGTCATTGATTCTGTGCTCATTTACAACCATTCTTTTCATTTCTCGCCACAAAAGTAGGAAGAAATGGTGAACTGACAAAGAAAAAGGAAGAAAAAGTGAGGAGAGAGGAGCAAAAAAGTGATTATTGAAAGCAAAGGAAGTGGAAAAAGGCTGCTTACTGCTTGTAAAAAGAAAGATTTTGGGACCATTTTTTATTAAACAGTCCCATCATTGACAGTGGGAAACAGCATTTTTTGAGGTCAAAAACAGGAAAATGATGTCTTGACCCCGTCATTTTCTGCAAAAATGTCTTTTTGAGAGCGATATTTCAATAAAAAAGAGTATCTTTGCCCCATATTCACATCAATAAGCTCATTGTCGTGAAGCGAAAAGAGGCCCTTGAGGGTCAGTTCGCTGCAAGCAAAAGGTTTTTAAATAAAAGTATTAGTAAATATGAGTGACCAATTATATATCAATTTCGACGAGTATATCCGCCAAGGGGAACCTGCACAAAGGGAGAAAGCAGGCTATTGGCAGACTGCTATAGGGTTGCAAGCAGTGGATGGCCTGAAGACATCAGACTACCTGCAAAACACCGCACGCCGACATATTGAAGGAGAAATCACCATCGACGAGGCACGCGATCTCGTCAATCAGTATTATATAACAAAAACAGCTCACGATGCCAACGATGAAGACAAAGAAGAAGCAGACCGGGTATCGTCGAACATCGTAAAAGTGCTGTCGAGTCTTACTTTTGATTTTAGTACAGGTGGCTTCCAATCTGTACATCGCCGAGTTTTTGAAGGTGTAATGAAGCATGCAGGTGAATTCCGCAAATACGATATCACTAAGAAAGAGTGGGTTTTGGAAGGAGACACTGTTCTATATCTTAATTGGGAAGACCTGCGACGTGCCATCGACTACGACTTGGAGCAAGAGCGTGCATATAGTTATAAAGGGAAGAGCCATGACGAGATGATAAGCCACCTGTCACACTTTGTATCAGGTTTGTGGCAGATACATGCATTCGGTGAAGGGAATACCCGAACTACAGCCGTGTTTACCATACAATATCTGCGTTCGCTGGGCTTTGATGTTGACAATGACCAGTTTGCAAAACATTCTTGGTATTTCCGTAATGCCCTGGTGCGTGCCAACTATAAGAATGCACGCAAGGGTATAGACTATTCACCCATTTATCTGGAACGTTTCTTCCGCAATCTGTTGCTTGGAGAACAATGGGATTTGCGAAACCGGTATTTGCATATCAATCCTACGACAGAATGGAGCGTACAGCCAAACTTGGCCACCCCCGCAAGTACCCCATCAAGAACCCGAACAAGTACCCGAACAAGTAGCGAACAAGTACCCGAACAAGTTCAAGATTTGGTACACACGAATAATCCCCTGATTTTAGAATTAATAAAGGTAATCGGTGAAGAGGAATTGTCCATTGCTCAGTTAATGGAAAAGACGGGATTGAAGCATCGCCCCAACTTTATAGAATATCATTTGAATCCTTCGATGAAGGAGGGCTATGTCCGTCTTCTATATCCTCAGTCGCCCCGTCATCCACGTCAGAAGTACCTGCTGACGGTTAAGGGTCTGGCATTGTATAACGTGATGAAGAAGGAGGACGAGTAATGGATATAAGTAAGTGGGAAGAATACAACTTATATAAGGAAAATCGGCCTGTAACGTTGTGGGAGAACGTTACGGGCCGATTGATTGATGGGATGTCGATGGTTCAGAGAGCTTTCTTGATGGCCTGCAGCACCAGGGGCTCCATCACGTCGTAGCCCTCGGAATTGGGATGAGCAATGTCCTTGCGGAGCTGTGGATTGAGCTGGCGTCCTTCTCCATAAACGAGTGCGGAATAGTAGTCCACATACTGACAATGCTTTTTGCGAGCATATTCCTTGATGCGGGCATTGAGTTTCTCGATTTTGTCAGGAGCATCCGTCACCTCTGGTCTCCAGCTGAAGCCTTCTGCAGGCAGGACGCTGGTGAGGATGACGGCGATTTTGTGGGCCTTGGCCAGCGTTACCATCGCCTCGATGTTCTCGAAGGTACGATCCTCCACGTAGGGATGATTGTTGAGGGCGATGTCATTGGTGCCGCAATTGATGACGACAGCAGCGGGCTTGAGGTCGATGACGTCCTGTGTGAATCGCAGGAGCATCTGGTAAGAAGTCTGTCCACCGATGCCACGTCCCACGAATCCATTGTCCTTGAAGAACTGCGGATGCATGGCGGCCCAGTTGTCTGTGATGGAGTTGCCCATGAAGACGACGCGACGGGCACTTTGGGGTTCTGCTTTCACGCGGACGTTGTCTTCGGCATAACGTTTGAAGTTGGCAAAATCTTCCTGTGCCAACATTGTCGTGCATGCACAGAAGAGCGCAAACATCAGGAGAGTGAGTTGTTTCATTGTTTCTTTGTGTTAGATTGTTTATGAATAAGGGTTATTTCGCTCGAAAATGAACTTTATGGCTGCAAAGGTAAAACGTTTTGTCCATTCGTCCAAATCTGAACTTTTAATAAAGTTAAAAAAGCAATGATAGCCGTCAGAAAAGGGGGTAAATGCCCTCTGAAGGCCCATTTTCGTCAAATAATTGCACATTCAGAAACTAAAAATCGTTTTTTCTCCCGTTCTCTTTCCTCTTTTCCTTAATTATATGTACCTTTGTCGCCCGAAATGAATCGTTCTACGCAAACTCTTCTGACGACGGTGGCCACCGCGCTGGCCAACCCTGAGTCCCTCTGCGGTCTGTTCCACGAACATCGCGACGGCGACCCGCTGCCTTCTCAGCCCGAGCTGGCCGAGGCGATGGACTTGTGCCGCAGTGTTCTCTTCCCAGGTTTCTACGGGAAGAGCAATGTCAACACCCAAAACTTGATCTTCCACACCGGTGTGGCCCTGGAGCGGCTGTACTGTCTGCTGTGTGAACAGATCCAGGCCGGCCTGTGTTTTGCCACCGGCTGGGGAGAGGTGGAAGCCTACGGCGAGACCTACTCCTCTGCCCAGGACACCCGCAAGCGGAAAGCCGCTGAGCTGGCTCGTGCTTTCATCCAGAAGCTGCCTGCCCTGCGCCAGACGCTGGCCACAGACGTGGAGGCTGCCTATTTAGGTGACCCAGCCGCAGAGACCTACGGCGAAGTCATCTCCTGCTACCCCGTCATCAAGGCCATCACCAACTACCGCATCGCCCACGAGCTGCTGCAGTTGGGCGTGCCCCTGATTCCCCGCATCATCACAGAGATGGCACACAGCGAGACAGGCATAGACATCCACCCTGGTGCCACCATCGGCCACCACTTCACCATCGACCATGGAACGGGTGTGGTGATCGGTGCCACCTGCATCATCGGCAACAACGTGAAGCTGTACCAGGGCGTCACCCTCGGTGCCAAGAGCTTCCCTGTGGATGCCGATGGCAACCCCATCAAGGGTATCCCTCGTCATCCCATCCTGGAGGACAACGTGATCGTGTATGCCAACAGCACCATCCTGGGACGCATCACCATCGGTCACGATGCCGTCATCGGCGGTAACATCTGGGTCACAGAAGATGTGGAACCCGGCACCAAGATTCTCCAGAACAAATACAGCCATTAGATCCATTAAGCCCATTCACCCCATTAAATAATGACAACTGAACTCATCGCCAAGACTTTCCAAGGTCTTGAACCCCTGCTGGCACAGGAACTGACAGAACTCGGTGCCAGCGACATCCAGATTGGCCGCCGCATGGTCACCTTCACTGGCGACAAGGAAATGCTGTACCGCGCCAACTACTGCTTGCGCACCGCCATCCGTGTGCTCAAACCCATCAAGCACTTCAAGGCCCGCAGTGCCGACGACGTGTATGAAGCCGTCAAGGCCATCGACTGGACAGAATACCTCTCGCCACAGACGACGTTTGCGGTCGATAGCGTGGTGTTCTCTCCAGAGTTCCATCACTCCAAGTTCGTGGCCTACAAGGTCAAGGACGCCATCGCCGACCAGTTCCGCGAGCGCACAGGATCGCGCCCCAACGTCAGCGTCTCCAACCCTGACATCCAGCTTCACATCCATATCTCCGACTACGATGCCACCTTAGCATTAGACAGCAGTGGAGAGAGTCTCCATCGCCGCGGCTATCGCCAGGAAAGCGTGGCAGCCCCGCTGAACGAAGTGCTGGCCGCAGGCATCATCCTGATGACAGGCTGGCACGGGGAGTCCGATTTCCTGGATCCCTTCTGCGGCAGCGGCACGCTGTGCATTGAGGCCGCACTCATCGCACGAGGTATCTCACCAGGTATCTTCCGCCAGAGTTATGCCTTCGAGAAGTGGCCGGACTTCGATGCCGACCTCTTCCAGAAAGTCTCTGGCGACGACAGCTCTGAGCGCGAGTTCCTTCACCACATCTACGGACGTGACATCGACCCGAAAGCCGTGGGCGTGGCCACCCGTAACGTCAAGGCTGCCGGCCTGGCCAAGGACATCACCATCGAAGAGGCAGACTTCACCAAAACGCCCGTGCTGCCTGCTGATGGAGAGCAGCAGCCCACCCTCATCGTCACCAATCCGCCCTACGGCGAACGCCTCTCGGCCCCAGACCTTCTGGGCCTCTACAAGACCATCGGACAGAAACTGAAACGCGAATTCACAGGCGGAGAAGCATGGATTCTCAGCTACAAGGACGAGAACTTCGAGCAAATCGGCCTCAAACCGTCCCTGAAGACACCTTTATATAATGGTTCCCTGGAATGTGAGTTGCGCAAGTACGTCCTCTTCGACGGGCGGTTGGACCAGCACATGGCCCAGGGCGGCTCTGTGAAGTCCGATGCCGACCGCCGTCAGATGTCAGACCGTCGCCCCTTCAAGCAGAAGCGGGAAGGCTTCAGACGGGATTTCGATGATGACGATGCACGTGGTGACAACCGTGACCGCCACCGCTTCAACAAGTTCTCCCGCGACGACAACGGCCGCGGACGTCGTGGCGGCTTTGATCGGGACGAGGATTCCGACAGACGGGGCGGCAGACGGGATTCCGACAAGCGGGGCGACCGTCGTGACGCAGACAAACGCGGAGACCGTCGCGACAGCTTCAAGGGGCGTGGCAGCAGTGCCGGCCGTGGAGACTACCGGCCCAAGGGCAACGACCGTGCGGCCCGACAAGAAGCACGGAGACGTTTCTTCGGAGGAGATGATGACGACGAAGATTAAATCATTCAGCACATGAAAAGGACTCTTTTATTAGCGGCGCTCCTGACGACCGCATCGGCAATGATGTCACAGACCACAAAGAAGAGCTTCACGCTCAATGACCTCCTTGGAGGCGGTTCCACCTTCTGGAACCTGCAACCGAAGTATATGTTCTCCACCTGGTGGGGAGAAGTACCAGTGGAACTGACGGTGGACGAGGCCCAGGAGATGAAAAACGTGAAAGGAGCCATCGAGAAATCCACGCTCTTCACCTGTGACGACCTGAACACCATCCTCGGCGAGAAAATGGTGAGAGCCTGCACTAGCGTAGAATTCCCCTATCCCGACGAGCCCATTGTGAAAGTGCAGACATCCAAGGAGATTATCCTGCTGGACTTCCAGAAGAAAACGATTGTCTGGCGCGGAGCCCTTCAAGAGGGCGCCAGCGAGCTGGTGTGGAACAAGGAGAGCCGCGCGATGGCCTACTGCATTGGCAACAACGTCTTCGTGCAGACCTCCGACGGCACTCGCACCCAGCTGACACAGGACGGCAACGATGACGTGGTCTATGGACACACTGTCAGTCGTGATGAATTCGGCATCAGCAGCGGCCTCTTCTGGAGTCCCGACGGACAGCGCCTGGCCTTCTACAAGAAAGACCAGAGCCGCATCCCCTCCTACCCGCAAGTGGATATCACCCAGCGCATGGCAGCCACCACCGTGGATAAGTACCCCATGGCAGGCTGCGAGACAGAGGACGTCAGTGTGGCCGTGTATGATGTGAAGACAGGCAAGACCGTCTGGCTGCAGAATCCCAAGCCCAAGACGGACTACATGACCAACCTCTCGTGGGCACCAGACGGCAAGAAACTCTACGTCTTTGAACTCAATCGTGACCAGAACCACATGCAGCTCTTCGGCTACGATGCAGCCACAGGCCTGAAGGACAGCGAACCCCTCCTGGAAGAGAAGCATCCCAAGTATGTGGAACCCCAGAACGTGCTGGCGTTCCTTCCGTGGGACGAGACGAAGGCTGTCATGCAGACACGCCGCGACAACTGGAACCACCTGTACCTCATTGACCTCAAGAAGCGGATGTACCCCGAATGGCACGAGGCCGAGGGCGGAGGCAGCACGTGTGACCATGTGGCTGTCAGCCTGCTGACACCTGGCAGCTTCGAGGTGCGTGACTTCTTAGGCTTCAATCAGAAAGAAAAGAGCGCGCTGTTCATTGGCAATGTCACGCACCCCCTGCGCGCTACGATTCATGCGGTGAGCCTCTCCAAGGGAGTGACCACATTACTCTGTGCAGACGACGGCGTACACAGCGCCAACCTCAGTGCCAACGGCTCACAGTTCATCGACACCTACTCCTCCCCCACCGTCACCCGCAAGGTGGAACTGACCCAGACCAAGACGGGCAAGAGCACCAACCTGCTGACTGCTGAAGACCCCTGGAAGGACTATAACGCTCCGGAGATCAGCAGCGGAAGCATCAAGGCGGCTGACGGCATCACAGACCTCTACTACCGCCTCATCAAGCCCGTGAACTTCGACCCGTCCAAGAAATATCCCACCGTCGTCTATGTCTATGGCGGGCCTCACGCCCACAACGTGCAGGCCTCCCGCGGCTATTACTTCCGTGGTTGGGAGATTTACATGGCGCAGCTGGGCTATGTCATTTTCGTATTAGACAACAGAGGGTCGCAGTATCGCGGCCTGAAGTTTGAGCAGGCCACCTTCCGTCACTTAGGGGACGAGGAGATGAAAGACCAACTATGCGGCGTGGAATTCCTGAAAACGCTGCCCTACGTGGATGCAGACCGTCTGGGCGTGCATGGCTGGAGCTTTGGCGGCTTTATGACCACGAACCTCATGTGTTCCTATCCCGATGTCTTCAAGGTGGGCGTGGCAGGAGGACCTGTCATCGACTGGAAATATTATGAGGTGATGTATGGCGAGCGTTACATGGACCGCCCCGAGGAGAACCCCGAGGGTTACGCCTCCAGCAGCCTGCTGCCCAAGGCCAAGAACCTGCGTGGCCGCCTGCAGATTATCTTCGGCTACAACGACCCCATCTGTGTGCCCCAGCACACCCTCTCCTTCATCCGCGCTTGCATCGATGCCGGCACACAGCCCGACCTCTTCACCTATCCTGGTGACGAGCACAACATGTTTGGCACAGACCAGGTACATCTCCATGAGCGGATTACGAGGTATTTCGAGGATTATTTGAAATAATTTTTATGGAAGTTATAGAAGTTAAAATATCATAGCACAATGAAACTTCTTCTTTTAGGCAGCGGCGGCCGTGAGCACGCGCTGGCATGGAAAATAGTTCAGTCACCCAAGATTGAGAAACTCTTCATCGCCCCAGGCAATGCGGGGACACAGCAGGTGGGAGAGAACGTCCCTCTGAAGGCCGACGACTTCGAAGGTATCAAGCAATTCGTGCTCCGCGAGGGTATCGACATGGTGGTGGTGGGTCCCGAGGACCCGCTGGTGAAGGGCATTTATGACTTCTTCCGCGACGATGCCGCCCTCAGCCACGTGCCCGTCATCGGCCCCAGCAAGGCAGGTGCCCAGCTGGAAGGTTCCAAGGATTTTGCCAAGGGATTCATGCAGCGCCACCACATCCCCACAGCGGCCTATCAGACCTTTGACGGAGCTCATGTGGAGGAGGGGTTGGCTTTCCTGGAAACACTCCAACCGCCCTACGTGCTGAAGGCCGACGGCCTCTGTGCCGGCAAGGGCGTGCTGATCCTACCCACACTGGAGGAAGCCCAGAAAGAGCTGCGCGAGATGCTCGGAGGTATGTTCGGACAGGCCTCTGCCCGCGTGGTGATAGAGGAATTCCTCAGTGGCATCGAGTGTTCCGTCTTCGTGCTCACAGACGGCAAGGATTACAAGATTCTGCCCGAGGCCAAGGACTACAAGCGCATCGGCGAAGGCGACACAGGTCTGAACACAGGCGGCATGGGCAGCGTCTCGCCCGTTCCGTTTGCCGACAAAGCATGGATGCAGAAGGTGGAAGATCGCATCGTCCGCCCCACCGTTCAGGGTCTGGCAGAAGAAGGACTGGACTATAAAGGCTTTATCTTCTTCGGCCTCATCAACTGCGGAGGCGACCCCAAGGTCATCGAGTACAACTGCCGCATGGGCGACCCCGAGACAGAGACCGTCATGCTGCGTCTGAAGAGCGACCTCGTGGAGCTGCTCTGCGGGGTGGCAGAAGGCAACTTAGCCTGCCGTCCCTTGGAAATCGACGAGCGCTCGGCTGTCTGCGTGATGCTGGTCAGCGGAGGTTATCCTGGCAAATATGAGAAGGGATTCCCCATTACAGGCATCAACGACGTCCAGGGCAGTGTGGTGTTCCACGCTGGAACGGCACTTAATGCCGACGGTCAGGTGGTCACTGCCGGAGGGCGTGTCATCGCAGTCTCTTCCTACGGCAAGGACAAGGCCGAAGCCCTCGCCCGCAGTTTCGCTGGCGCACAGAAGATTCATTTCCAAGGCCAATATTTCCGCCGCGATATCGGACAGGACTTGTAAGCCGTGAAGCGCAGATGGCAAAATAAGATTGCAGAGAGTTCAGCGACGTTGCCCGTGGCGTGCGTGGTGACGACGCTGCTGTGGTGGCTACCACAAGCCACCTATTCCACAGATTACCTGTTGGGATTGGCAGCCTGTGCACTCACCACCTACGTCATCATCGAGACCAACGCCGTGAACGCCCTGCTTCGCATCCGTTCGCGCATGGTTTCCAGCCTCTTCCTGCTGCTGATGGCCGTCTGCGGCTTCTTGCATCCCTTGCAGCACGCCACCCTCGTCCTCTTCTTCGTCGCAAGTTCCTTTTACTTCCTGCTGCGCACCTACGAGAAGCTGCGTCCCGAGGCCGACACCTTTCATTCCTTCCTCTGCCTCTCTCTGGCCAGCCTCTTCTGGCCGTCCGTCTGGCTGCTGTTCATCATCCAGTTGTGGAACTTGGGCGTGTATCTGCGTGCCCTGCAGTGGAAGAGCTTTGGAGCGGCGTTCATGGGACTCCTGCTGCCCTACGTCTTCTGGGGCACAGCTGCGCTTGCCCTGGGTCAGACGACGCCTTTCCTGGAGCAATGCGCCGCCATCATCGCACCCTTCACGGAACCCTTCTCATGGCAGTGGGTCATCCAGTTGGGGCAGACGGCGGACTGGAACGGGTTCTGGAGCGGGGTCCATCTGGGACTCTCTGAACGGTTGACGCTTGCTGCACAGACGCATCTTCCAGAGTTGCTGGCCCTCCTGCTCATCATTTTGTGGGGGCTGACGGGCTTCATCCACTACCTCCGCAAGAGCTACGACGACAAGATCCGAGTGCGCATGTGCCACTACACCTTCATGACCATGCTGGTCAGCCTCTGGCTGTGGCTCCTACTACGTCCCTCGGACCTCCAGTATCTGCTCCCCTTGCTGCTGCTCACCACCGCTCCCTCAGCCGCTCATTTCATCGCACTCACCCGCACCCGCCTCACCAACCTCTGGGTAATGCTCCTCACCCTGGGACTCATCGCCATAGGCGTCATCGCGCTCACTCCCTTCCCGCTTTTCTATTCCTGAAACTTGAAACCTGAAACCATCCACTTCCATGCTTGAATTGCTCGAATCTTGGGGTTATTGGGGAATGCTCGTCGCCTCGTTCATTGCAGGCAGCGTCTTTCCTTTCAGCAGTGAAGCCGTGCTGACGGCTTTGCAGCTGGCAGGCCTCGAACCTGTGCAACTCTTCATCGCAGCCACTGTGGGAAACGTGGCAGGAAGCATGTTCAACTACGGTGTGGGCACGCTGGGCAAGATGGAATGGATAGAGCATTACCTGCATGTGGAGCGCAAGAAGATCGACCGCACCGCCCGCTGGATGGAACGCTACGGCGCGTGGATTGGCATCCTCTGTTTCCTCCCCATCTTGGGCAGTGTCATCGCTGTCACCCTGGGCTTTATGCGCGCCAATCCCTGGCTCTCCCTCTTCACCATCACCCTGGGCAAGGCTGCCCGCTATGCCCTCCTCATCTTCGCCATCTCCCTGATTTGACATTACGGCACGGGCCATCTCCATTTCCCGCATTTTCGAGGAATGTTGCACGCTTCTTGAAAATGAGCACTGGACGAAAACGCCTCTGCCTATAGAGGCAAAGGCGTTAGGGGCTGGACGCAAAGGCATTTTCCTATAGACGCAACCGCTTCAGGGGCTGGACGTGAAGGCCAATGCGGCCAAAGGATGGTGGTCAGGAGATGGTCACCTCACTGCCAGGCGACGGCCGAGAAGGTCGTAGGAGCCGAGGTGGAGGGCATGTGAGGTAGTACGGACTCGTGCATGGGGCGTATCATTGTCTGGCGTGCTATCTGCGGAGGGCACTGATGCGGACTCCTGCACGTCCAGGTCGTTGACGGCACTGGCGACAGAGACGCGGTGCTGCCACACAGCGAGCATGGCGAGCTCGGCAGCAAAGGCACACTGGTGGAAGCCCTTGGTGACGGTGGCGTCGCCCCAGCCGTCGATGAGGTGGATGGGCAGACAGCCGTCACGGAGGTGGAACTCCCAGCCCCACTCCAGGTTCTGCTGGAACGAGTTGAGGGCAGTGGTGACAGTGCGCGTGGTGTTATAGGTATAGGCATCCACGAAGGCACGCATCAGCACATCATCGAACCAGGTGTTGAAGCCGCTGGTGGCCACTTCATCTGTGGGCCATTCACGGAAGGTGACGCCATCCACCCGGCGGTTGCGTGCGAACTGCCCGAGGGCGCTGCGGCAGAGGTTGTTGAGGTCTGTCAGGTAGGCCTCTTCACCTGTGACACGATAGAGCTCCATGGCTCCAGAGAGCATGGTGCCCGTGTTGTAGGTGTAGGCCGTGCCTGTAGGGCCGCCCGTATCTACATGGTCACGATAGGTGTAGCCTCCGACCTCCACGTACTTGATTTCCCCTGGTGCTCCGAGCATGTCCCAATAGACGCCCGTGGAGCTGTTGAGAAGGTGTTTCCGCTGCCAATCATAAACCTTGCGTGCCATTTCCAGATAGACCTCACTGTGGCGTCGCTGGGTGCTGGCACGTGTGCCATCGGGCTGGACGAAGTAGAAGGTGAGATTCTCCGGTTCGTCCTCTGTGCGATAGATGTCAGCCAGCCAGACCAGAGGCTGGATGAGTGGTCCGTTGGAGCAGGAGTGTTTGCTGTTATAGCCTGGTCCCCAGCTGATTCCTCCATACTCGTTGCCATCTGCATCCAAGCAGCAGTCCCAGCCGTCAATGCAGTAGTCGGCCAGCATGGTGGCCTCCTTGAGGTAGGCCTCCTCGCCCGTCAGGTGGTAGGCACGGGTGAGCTCTCGGCAGAGCCACATCTGGTCATCATAGACGTTTTCGATGCCTGTGACGACCGCCGTGCCTTTGCTGCCGGAACGATGCACGCCATAGATGGTCCAGCGCCGCATCTGGGCGTAAGAGCGCAGGCGGTAGGTGCCGGCATAGTAGGCCAGGTTCTGGAAGAGCTGGCGCAGGCGTGTGACATAGCGGTCATGGGCCTCTGCATACAGTTCAGGAGCCTCTTCACGCAGGAGTTCCAGGGCTTCCAGCACAGAGCAGTGGGCTTCCAGCGCAGCCGTGTAGGGCCAGACATCCGCAGTGCCGCTGCCCCGACCGTTGGAGGTGTCATAGGTGTCATACATCCTCATGTCTGTACCTGTGAAGGAGCGCTGCATGGTGGCGTCTGTCAGGGTGATGGCGCGGCGAAGGTCTGTGACAGCGACGGACTCCGACGGTTCGTCTGCCGAGCAGGCGACGGGCAGGAGGAGCCAACAAATGTAAAGAGTGAAATGCAAAATGTGTTTCATCGTCAGTGTCTGTTATTGCTCCTTGGAGAAGCTGTAGGGGGCATCGGACGGGGCCGTGCCACGTGAGCGGTTGGGTTCTTGTCCCAACTGGAAGCGCAGCGAACCGCCACGAAGGAGGTCTGCATGACGGAAGTAGTTCTGGGTGTATTCCTGTCCGTTGACGAGCAGCTTCTGTATGAAAGGATGGACGGGTGCATCTGCTTCAATGACGAGGTCACGTCCCTTGGGGAGATGGAGGGTGGCACGGCGGAAATAGGGCGTGCCAATCGCATACTCTCCCGAGCCTGGGCAGACGGGATAGAAGCCGATGGCCGAGAAGACATACCAGGCAGAGGTCTGGCCGTTGTCCTCATCGCCGCAGTAGCCGTCGGGAGCGGCATTGTAGAAGCGGTCCATGACTTCACGCACGCGCTGCTGTGCCTTCCAGGGCTGACCGGCCCAGTCATAGAGGTAAATCATGTGCTGGATGGGTTGGTTGCCGTGGGCGTAGTTGCCTGCATTCATAATCTGCATCTCACGAATCTCGTGAATGACGCCGCCGTAGTAGCTCTCATCAAAGAGGGGCGGAACGTTAAATACAGAATCCAGCATGGCGGCAAAGACGTCACGGCCGCCCATGAGGCTGATGAGTCCCTCTGGGTCGTGGAAGACAGACCAGGTGTAGTGCCAGGCGTTGCCCTCTGTGAAGGCGTCACCCCACTTGAGGGGGTTGAAGGGGCTCTGGAACTGGCCGTTCTGGAGGCGACCACGCATCAATTTTGTCTCAGGGTCGAATACGTTACGGTAGTTCAGGGCGTGCTCGCGGAAGGGCTTGAGTTCCTTTTCCTTCTTGCCCAGCTTGAGGCCCAACTGATAGATGCACCAGTCATCGTAGGCATACTCCAAAGTGCGGGCCACGCTCTCATTGATTTTCACATCGTATGGAACATATCCCAACTTGTTGTAATAATCAAAGCCCAGTCGGCCTGTGGAAGAAACCTGTGGATGGACAGCATTGGCTCCATACACCACAGCTTCCCAGAGGGTATTGATATCATAACCACGTATGCCTTTCAGGTAGGCGTCTGCCACGACAGAAGCAGAGTTGTTGCCCACCATGCAGCCGCGATGTCCTGGGCTGGCCCATTCGGGCAGGAAGCCGCTCTCGCGGTAGCAGTTGACGAGTCCCTCCTGCATCTGTTCGCTCATCTCCGGATACAGCAGGTTCACCAACGGGAAGAGGCTGCGGAAAGTATCCCAGAAGCCCGTGTCTGTAAAGTAACGACCTTCACAGACCTTGCCCGTGTGGGGACTGTAATGCACGGGAACGCCGTCGGCACCCCATTCATAGAACATGCGGGGGAAGAGCACGGAACGATAAAGGCAGCTGTAGAAAGTGCGCAAGTGATCGATGTTCTCGTCCTCCACAGCGATGCGTCCCAAGACATCGTTCCAGCGCTGGCGACCAGCGGCACAGACCTCGTCAAAAGAACGTGTGCCAAGCTCCTGCAGGTTGCGAACAGCCTGTTCTGTGCTGATGAAGGAAGAGGCGATACGCAGGGTCACCTGCTCGCCACGTTTCAGTGTGGGGAAACCCACGACACCTGTGACATGATCGGCCGTCAGCTCAGAGCGTCCTTCCTGCAGGCGGTCACCATCGGCAGTGGCCACGAAGGTGATGGGATGGGAAAACTCGATGACGAAGAAGTTCTTGAAGCCCTCGGGGACGCCACCGCTGTTCTTCGTGGTGTAACCTGTGACGCGGCGGCCCTGAACATCGATGCTGATGCTGGAGCCCTTGTCAAAGGGGTCAATCACCAGACGTGCTTCGTCTGTGGCTGGATAGGTCAGACGCATGAGGGCAGCACGCTCTGTGGGCGTGAGCTCTGCGGTGACATCCCAGTCGGCGAGATATACCTTATAATAATAAGGTTTGGCCACCTCTGCCTTGTGGCTGAACCATGAGGCACGATCATCCTCACGGAAGACGGTGCGGGTGGTCGGCATGAGGGCGAACTGTCCGTAGTCGTTGATCCAGGGTGAAGGCTGGTGGGTCTGCTTGATGCCGCGGAGCTTGTCCTCGGTATAGACATAGCACCATCCATCACCCATGCGTCCCGTCTGTGGTGTCCAGAAGTTCATGCCCCAGGGCAGGGCCACTGCGGGATAGGTGTTGCCTGTGGAGAGGGAGTGCTTGGAGAGCGTTCCCACAAGGGTGGAGACGTAATCCACAGGACTCAACCCCGAAAGACTCACCCCCGACCCCTCTCTTTCAAAGAGGGGAGAGGAAAAGGCGGGAACGGTTAATAATAGTGTAGTTAAAAAGAAATACTTTAAATACTTCATCAGATAACGGAATTAACGGAGAAATAACGGAAGAAACGGAAGGGAGAGGGGGACCCTCTCCCCTCCTTTATGGGAGGGGTCGGGGGTGGGTCTTCTCCCCTCTTTGAAAGAGAGGGGTCGGGGGTGAGTCTTTTATTTACCACTGAATAGCTTGGTCTTCATTCGGAATCTGAGTGTTCAGTTGACGCTCCAGTGTAAGGATTCCCTTGACAGTGTATTCCATGGGGTATCCTTCGACGGAGGTGTAATCAGTGTAGTTGTAGTCGATACCGCTGATGATCACGTAACGGTGCATGAGCCAGGGCTGTACCTCGTCCATCTGCTCGTAGATGCGATAGGCGGCCTGGCCGTTGTTCACGAAACCGTTGGCGGGGTTGTTGGAGGTAATCTCTATGCGCCCCTGCGTCTTCTCTGCGTTCTCAGGGATGAAGTGGAAGAACACCTTGTAGTTCTGACGATCCACGCGGCTCTCCTCGTTCATGGTGCCTGCATAGAAGAAGATGGTGTTCTCATCCACGACATAGCCGCGAGCTGTCTCCATACCTGTGGCATTATCGGGGTCGTCGGCGTTGGTCACCGTGAGGGTGGTGGCGCTGTAATTGCCCGAGAAGTCATTGTATGGATAGACACGAAGCATGGCTTTGGCGTAGTTCTTACGCGGATGGGGCGTGTAACCTTCATGCTTCTTGATCTCGATGGGGAGCACCCACTTGTCACGCATGTCGATGCCGTTGAAGTCGAAGTTGATTTTCAGCAGTTCCACATTCTTGCCGGCATTGATCTTGAGGGTCTCACTATAGGAGGCAAACTGTGACATGTCCTTGTAATAAAGGTCGGTGATGTCGGCGCGGTAGGCCGGACTGCCGAAACGCTCCACGTTGAGGATGGACAGCGTGTCACTGTGGCCCACGTAAACGGTGATGTCTTCATCGTTATCGGTGGTGCCGCTGACGATGACGGGCAGCTCATAGTGTGACTTGCCCTCGCCATACATAGGTGTGCCGTCGTCATTGTGACGGGTGTAGGGAACATAGACGGCAGTGACACCATTGTCATTCAGGGGAGCCTTGAAGCTGATGTAATGCTGGTACTGCTCTTCCTTCCACTCGTCATTACAGGCGGTAAGGAGTGAGAGGGTTGCTGCGATACAGCAACATACAGAACCTAATATCAGATGTCTAAATATCTTGTTTTTCATAATTGTCAATACTTTCAATGTTTCAATTGTGAATTATGAATTGTGCATTATGAATTAATCATTATAGGTCCAACCCGGGTTCTGCGTGAGGTTCTTGTTGCGCTTGAGGTCGGTGTGGGAAATCGGCCAGAAGTACATCTTGTCGTTGAAGTTGGCAGAGAGGTTGTACACGGGGATGACCTGCATGAACTCGTCACGCTTGGCTGTGGTCTGGAAGACGTTGAGGCCATAGACGCGGGTGTTCTCCTCGATGGGAGCGTCCATCCAGCGACGGAGGTCGAAGTAACGCTTGCCCTCGGCCATGAATTCAATCATACGTTCACGCTTGATCTTGGCGCGCAGGAGATCGGCATCAGCATATTCTGCATCAGTATAGTCATGCAGTCCGGCACGGATGCGGATGGGCTGGATACCCTTCTTCATCTCTTCGACGTTGCGGGAGATGGTCACGTCCTGACCCTGCCATGTCTTCATGGTGTAACTCTGGGTGAGCTCATTCAGGGCCTCGGCATACATCAGCAGAATATCTGCATAACGGATGGCGGGCTCGAACTTCTCGCGGATGTGACTATAGTCATGCTGTGCATCACGATAGTCATCTGGATGATAGAACTTCTTCAGGCCGATACCAGTGCGCAGGTAGGAGAAGGCATTGATGTAACCGTTGCCAGCACCGCGATAGTAGAAGACCTGGGAGTTGCGCTGTGAAGCTGTGGGGTTCTGGAGCTGTTCCCAGTAGCAGCCGCTGAAGGCCACGCTGGCATAGAAACGCGGCTCACGACGCACATACTGCAGGGAGACGTTCATACCCGGGTTCTTGCGCAGGTCTTGGGAGATTTCCGGATAGACCAGGTTGGAGATGTCCGAACGGGAAGTCCAGCCAGAGGGACGTTCCAGGCTGTTTCCAGGACCATCGGGCTTGCGCCATTCACGGTACATACCAGGGACGTCGGAGCCGTCACGCATGTAGTAGGTGTCACACATCTTCTGCGTCATGCCGTGAGTGTTCCATCCGCTGAGGGAGACAGGCATGGCGTGGGCGATGAGTGCGGCCAGCGAGTTATCGTTGTCACCGCCATTCATGTTGCTGCCACGGGTGAAGATGAGTTCGGGGTTATCCACTGCACTGGCAGTGCCGTTGAAGAGGTCACGATAGGACAGATAGGGATCAATATCCTTCCATCCGTTGGGCCAGTTGGCTTCGGAGAATACCGGGTCATAATCAGGATCAATGGTCTTGGGACGGCCATCGGTGGGGTCTGTGTTGTAACCAGCGTGATAGAGCTCATAGCCCAGTGCCATCACGTCTTTGCAGGCAGCAGCAGCGCGTGCCCACTTGGACTCGTCATAGGTGAGGGAAAGCAGGTGGGTGCCGTCGAAGTTGGTGAGCTGTTTGGCAATGTCGTCAGTGACATTTTCAGGGTGCTTGCCGTTCTGCAGCTGTCCATTGGCCAGAGGGCTGGCAGCATAGATGAGGACGATCGCACGGGTGGCCAGGCAGGCACCACGGGTGGGACGGGCAATGTTGGCCTCGTCACGCTTGATGGTATAGCGGGGAGAGATCTCGGAGGCGGCCTTCTTCATCTCCTCGGCGATGTAGGTGGCACACTCCTCATAGGTCGAGCGCGGCGTGGCCAGCTCGTCATACTCCAGGGTGTAGTCTGCACCCTCGTCGGGCATGATGGGTACAGGGCCGAACTTGCGGAGCAGCAGCCAGTAATAATAAGCACGAACGAAACGTGCCTGCCCCTTGCGGTCCAGACGATCCTCGTCACTGAGGTCGGTGTTCATGTCGATATTCTTCAGGAACATACTGGCCTGATAGATGCCTTGGTAGGATCGCACCCAGGCGTTCTGTCCCACAGCCTCTGTGTAACCGCCCTCGCGGAACGTATTATAAGAGGTGTAGCCGCGGTCCTTGGCATCGCCGTAGGCGTAGTCACGGTCGCCGTAATAGATGTCGTCGGCAAAGCAGAAGGGGTTCCAGGCACTGTTCTCTCCACCTGTTCCGCCCTTGGAGCACACCTCAAAGTTGGGGCCTGTCAAGAAGGAGAAAGCATGTGCCAGCCACTGATCCACCTGTTCGCGGTCTGTGAAGACACTCTCCAGCGTCTTGCGGTCACCAAAGTACTTATCGGAATCGAGGTCGGCGCAAGCTGTGAACAATCCTGCGACACAGACCATCGGAAATACATATTTAGCAATAAACTTTTTCATAATACACATGGTCTTTAGATGTTAACTTGCAAACCTGCGGTGATAGCCTTGGTGATGGGATAGTCCTCGCCACGTGGCTGGAGGGATTCTGGATCCCATGTGCTGAACTTCTTGGAAAGGAAGAACAGGTTGGTGCCTGATACATAGACGCGGATGTTCTGGAAATGAATCTTATTAACAAAGGTACGCGGGAGCGTGTAACCAATGTCCAGATTCTTCAGACGCAGGTAGCGGCCGTCACGCAGCCAGAAGGTACTGTTGCGGTCATTGTTGCTGTTGCCGCCATAGCTCAGACGCGGGTAGTCTGCATTCACATCCTCATTGGCCGGGATTCCCAGCATGGCTGCTGTACCGGCATCCACCCAACGGTTGTCCAGCTGGCCCTTGAAGATATTACCCCACTGGCTCTCGCTGAAGGCCCATACGCACTTGCCGTAGGTGGAGAAGGTGCTCTTGCCGGCACCCTGCAGGTGGACGTTGAAGTCAAAGCCCTTGTAGGTGATGGTGAAGCCCAGACCGTAGATGAGGCTGGGACGGCTGGTGGCACCGATGGCGCAGATGTCACCGTCGTTGATCACGCCGTCACCGTTCACGTCCTTGTACTTGATGTCACCAGGCTGGACGGTGCCGAACTCCTGAGTGGGAGAATTGCGGATGTCGTCATAGTCCTTGAAGAGTCCGAGGGCGATGAGTCCACGCACCTGATCCACACGGTAACCGCTCTGGTTCTGGTAAGGATAGACATTATTCTCTTCATCGTATTCACCAATCTTGTTCTTGCTGTAGGTGATGTTACCACGAACAGTCAGGCCCACATCGCCGAACTTGTCGTTGTAGGAGAAGTTGCCGTCGAAACCGCGTGACTTCACAGAACCCACGTTGGCTTTCGGATAGTTCCATCCGCCATCATCCCACAGTTCCAGACCCACGGTGGTAGGCAGGTACTTGCGTTCCTGGAAGATACCTGTACGTTTCTCATCGAAGTAGTCCAGTGTGAGGGAGAACTTGTTGTCAAAGAGCACCAGGTCAATACCAAGGTCGTTCTTCGTGGCGACTTCCCACGTTACATACTCAGAGGCCACCTGACGGTAGCGGACGCTGCCGTAGGAATTCTGCCCGTTCTGTCCCCAGATGTAACCATTTCCGGAATTCTCCAGTGTATAGAGGTAAGGGAAACGGTTGCTGCCAGTGGCATCGGAACCCACCTTACCGTGGGAGAAGCGGATCTTGAACATATCCAGCCAGCTGACTTTATTCTTCACCCAAGGCTCCTCGCCCACGTTCCAAGCCACAGACCAGGCGGGGAAGAAACCCCAACGGTGACCGTCGGCAAAGTTCTCGGAACCATTGTAGCCGAAGTTGTAGTCAATGAAGTAGCGTGAAGCGAAGTTGTAGGTGAACTGAGCAGCCAGACCCATATTCTTGCGGGAGACGGAGTTCTTGATGTCCTCGCCCAGGTTCTGGGTGCTGATGTTCTGGTCCTGTGTGAACTTGACGTTGGCTGCGAAGTTGTGGTAATCCCAGAACTGACGATCCCAGTGGAGCAACAGATCCAGGAACTCACGGCGTGAACCGTCGTTGCTGCTGGTCTGGTTCATGTCACGCACGGACTGCACCTGCTGGAAGTCCAACTGTCCAGTCTCTGTGTTGCGGGAGCGTGCAGCATAGAGGGCGGGCAGACGATGGTGATGGATGGCGTTGCTGTTGTAGGTGTCATAACCAAAGCGGCCAGTGAACTTCAGTCCTGGCGTGATGAACTTCAAGTCCTGCTCCAGCGTGATGTTGGTCTGAATATTGTTCTGCCATTCAGTGTTATAACCAGTCTGTGTGGAGCTGACCCATGGGTTGATGTAGTTCTCGTCCAGGGTATAGACGACAACACCATCTTTTGTTTCGGTATTGAAAACGCCCTTAGCGGGGTAGAGGCCGTTGCTGTAAAGCACTGGAGAATACAGGGGGTTGTAACCAAACATCTGTCCCCATACCTTGTCGTCACCGATACCTGGAGAGTTGCGCTTGTTCAGGTTGCCGCTGATGCCGAGCTTCAGGATGGTGGTCTTGGTGATATCCACATCCACGTTCATGCGGTAGTTCCAACGGTCGTAATTGGCGTTGGTGTCATACTTGTCCTTCAGCGTCTTGTCGGTCTTGTACATACCTTCATCCTGTGTGTAGGCCATAGAGACATAGTAACGTGCTGTCTCTCCGCCACCGCTGATGTTGAGGTTGGCGCGATAACTCATGGCGCCGTCTTTCAGCAGCAGGTCTTGCCAATCCACATTGGGATAGAGGTCGGGGTCCAGACCGTAACGGATGATGTCCAGTTCCACGGGCTGGTAGAGCACACCGAGGTTGCGGGTCACGCGAGCTTCATTCAGATAGTTGGCATAGTCAAAGCCGCTGACGAACTCCGGCGTGATGGTGCGGGTGTTGTAGCTGGTCTCCAACTTGGCATTGATGTTGACCTTACCAGCCTTACCGTGACGGGTGGTGATGAGCACGACACCGTTAGCGCCCTTGGAACCGTAAATGGCGGTGGCAGAGGCGTCCTTCAGGACGGAGAAAGTCTCGATGTCTTCAATATTGATGTCGTCCAGGTTGTCACGCTCGAAGCCATCCACGAGGATATAAGCTTTGGAGCTGGCGCCGAAAGTGCTGATACCACGGATCCAGAACTCAGAAGTGTTCTTACCGGGCTGTCCGCTCTTCTGGTAGGCCATGATACCTGCGACGTTACCAGCCAGCGTGTTGGTCAGACTGGAGGTGGAGAAATGTTTCAGATCGTCCATCTTCACGTTGGTGATGGCACCTGTCAGGGTGAGTTTCTTCTGTGCCTGCATACCAGTGACGACGAGTTCGTCCATGGCGCTGGTCTTGGTTTCTGCCAGTTGCACGTCAATGACGGTCTTGTCACCCTTGATCATGATTTCCTGTGACTGGAAGCCCATGAAGGAGAAGACGAGAGTTTTGTACTGTTGAACCTTGATGGAGTACTTACCTTCGGCATTGGTGATAGTACCCAGACCGGTGGCGTTCTTCACGATGATGTTGGCACCGGGCAGAGGTTCGCCCGTGTCGTCGGTGACAGTACCAGTGATGGTGATATCCTGTGCTGTGGCCGTGAGTACGAGGCCGATGGCCAGGAAGAGAAGTGTGATATATCTTTTCATATTCATGGCGCCAATGTTTTATGATTCAGCATTGTCTTCCTGCTCTTCGGTAGCTTCCATATTCTCTTCCATCGTGATGGTGCGGATGCAGAAGTTACTGGTGTCCAGGATATAGAAAATCAGGGTGTTCTGCCCAGTGATGGCATCGCGGTGTACATCGTTGACGAGGCCCGTGGGACGATGGAAGCGTGCGAAGTCGCGCAGCTCGCCGTTCTCGTTGCCGTAGGTATTGCCGTCGGCATGTGTGGCGGCACTGCCACCAGCGTAGGTCTTCACGATACCTTCCGGCGTGAGCAGACGGATGGCGTCGTTCTCACTGTCGCAGAAGTAGAAGTCGTAGATATCTGGATTGCCGGCGGCCTCATACTCCTCGTTCTTGACGAAGGTGCCTTGGTAGGGTCGCCTCATGCGGGCACTCTTTCCGACGCCGTCTGCAAATCCTCTGTCACTCATGTCACCAGCGATGACGTAGGGAGCCGAGAAGCGCTTTGTCTTCTCGTTGTAGTCGGTGCGCAGGATGTAACTGCGGTTGATGACCACGATATAGGCGTACTTACCAGAGGGATGAATGTCAATCTGGAACTCCCACGAAGTGTCCTGCACGGTGTACAGTATTTCGAAGGCACCGCTTCCGGCACTGGTTCCAGCGGCCAGGTTGCTGAGGTTGTTGTTCACGTATGGATCCCAGACAGCTGTGCGACCAGTGGAGTCAGGCAGCAGGGTGTCCCAGTACTTCTCCATTTCCAGACGGATGACTTCACCCTTGATGTAACTGGTGAAGTACAGCTCGCCGTTGACAGGATGGAGGCTGGCGCCGTTACAAGCCTGGTAGTTGGCCAGTTGGCGCACCTGGGAGTTGCGGCTGAAGTTACCGTTGGCATCACGGTCAACGATATACACGGAGTGTGCACGGTAGTTGGAGTCGAAGTTATCGGCGGAGATGATGAGGTGCTCGCGCCAGCGTTTCTGCTCGGGAGTGGCGTTTTCCACCCATCCTTCAGGAGCGCGCCCCACGAAGTTGCCATCTGCATCGGTCTCGAAGGTACCGTCCTCGTTGTAGGCGTAAGGATCCACAGCGAAGTCGATGGTACGCAGACGCTCGTTGGAGAACATCGAGAGCGGCAGGATGGTCTCCACGGTCTTGTTCTTGAGGTCCAGCAGCTGGATGCCGTGGGCTACAGTGCCGTAGAAAGGCTCCTGGTCATAGACGATGAAGAGGTGATCATGGTTGTAGGGCGAGAACTGCATCACGCCGTCATTCTTGAAGCCGCTGACATTCTCTGAGTTGGCTGCAAAGGAGCCATCGGCCCAGACCACGTCAGCCACACGCTCGTAGCGTTTTCCGCAGAGGCGGCCGGCCACCATCTTGCGCTCGTAGGTGAACGCCACGGGGCTCTCGGCAGACTTGCCGCCCACTGCCACGACCACAGATCCTTTCAGCGTGGTGCCTTCCACCTTGTTATAGGCGGCACTCGGAATGTAGGCGTAAATGGCGTTGCTCTTCACGCTAACCACTACGGCTTCCTTGCCTCCGACGGTGACATTCACCTGGGCAGTGTCGTTGCCGAAGTTGGAACCCTTGATGCAGATCTGCTGTCCCACACTTCCCTTGTCAGGAGTGATACTCTGAATGACAATGGGCTTCGACGGGTCAAAGGGCTCAGAGCTCTGCACACCTTGATAATCCTCGGCTGTTGTCGAGGACTCGCAACCGACCAAGGCACCACCCATGACCACGAGTGCGGCCATGAGCAGTAGCGACGTCAGCTGTTTGCGTTTCAGTCTTTGATTCATAGTTTATGAGGTTTTGAAGTTATTATTTTGCGAGTTTATCCACCAGCACACGCATCCAGTGTCCTGCGATGACGGAACGAGCCTTGAAGCCCACCATCAGTCCGGTCTTGGTGTCGTACCAGTCACTGGTGGGAACGCGTGAACCGGTCTCGTTCATGTAGTCATACAGCGGCTCCACGAACTTCAGGAAGTCTGCCTTCTCCCTTGCCATACCTGCAGTCCACATGATCCAGTCGCTCTTGGTGTAGTCACGACGGCAGTCCAGCGGCAGACCGTACTGGTTCTGGCAGGTGAGATAGTACTGGATATCACGTTCCATGGCGTCGTTGGGGAAGAGGTTCAGGCCCCAGAGCTTGTCCCAGATCATGTTGTACTTCTGGCTCCAGGTGCCTTCGCGGTCAAAGGCCAAACGGTAATGATCATCCTCGCGGGCATCCTGTTCCCACTTGATGGCCATCTCACGTGCGCGATTCATATATTTCTCTGCGGTTTCCTGGTCGCCCTTGATGCGAGCCATTTCAGCAAATCCGGCCACACCCATGATGGCTTTCACGCTGAGGTTGCAGTTGTGAGCCCAGTGTCCTGCGAAGTCATCGGTGCAGAGCTGGTTGGCGGGATCCTGTCCGTTCTCAGAGAGATAGTCTGCCCAGGTCTTGATGATGTCCCAGTACTTGTCCACATACTTGGTGTTACCATCGATGCGGCAGAGCTGGGCGGCCAGTGTCAGCATGTTACCAGCTTCCTCCAGCGGCATGTCGCCGCCATAGACCTGTCCGTTGGCAATAGGATAGGTGCCCAGGTCGTGTGCAGCGAAGGGCTTGGTCCATCGTCCGCTGTAGCTGTAGTCAAAGATGGAGGTCATCTGAGCCTTCTGCAGGTCGGGGTTGTAGATGAGGAAGAGGGGAGACTCGGGATAGGTGAGGTCCACGGTGTTCACGCAGCCGTTGGAGTTGTTCTCCTTGGAGAAGAACAGCAGGTTGCCGTCCTCGTCCTCGAAGAGCTTGTGGGCAGCGATGACGTGACGGTAGGAAGCCGAGAGGACTTCTGCATAGTGTTCGTTTCCGCTGGCCAGTGCGTCGTCGTAGATGACCTTGTCAAAGTCGCGGCAGCGCTGCATGATGCTGGTATATTGGCTGTTCATGCGGTTGAACATATCAAAGATGGTGGTCTTGCCGTCACGTGCCCAGTAGCCTTTGTAGCGCTTGTACATGTATTCGATGTCCAGCACCTCGTCATAACCAATCATCATGAAGCTGGAAGCCGAGGTGGTCTGTCCGAAGTCGTGGGAGAAGGTGATGCTGCCGTCCTCGCCAGTGGTGACGTCGCCATTGATGGCAGGCACATAGAGGTAGCCCCAGTCGATGCAGATGCCGTCTCCCTTCTTGGCCAGAATGGGCTGATCGATGGTGCCGCACTTGCCATACTGCACGCCTCCGACAGTGATGAGTTCGGTGTTGGTGCGCTGACTTTTCTTGTTCACGGCTATCTCACGTGCCGCAGCTACGGAGAGTTGGACGTTGTGCTGCTTGCCATCCGTGGAACGCACCTGATAGGAGATGTAGTTCACGGGTGAGGAGAGCAGGTCCAGGTCATCCATCAGCATGGGAGCCGTGAAGACGACATCCAGCTCCACGGGCCCGCAGGTGAAGGTATAATAGGTATTGGTGGCCAGGACATCGATTTCCTTCTGCTCTGCCACTTTCACATCGGCACCTGCAGTGTTGGTGTTCTTGTAGAGACCGAAGTCTGTGTAGGCACCGCCTGTGGTGTTGTGGCAGTGTGCAGCGATGACGTTCTCTCCTTCCTTGAGGAGGGCTTTGAGCTCGGGTGTGAGGTGCAGCTGCACGCCATCTACCCATGTCTCACCCGTGTCGGCCACCTTGGTGCCGTTGAGGTAAAGCTCGAAGACGTCGTCATGTGAATAGACCACCCAGAGGTCTGCCTGCAGGTCTGCCTCGGAGAGTTGCACAGTGCGGCGGACGTAGAGGTCACTGTTCAGGTCGCTCCAGTGGGTGCGCACGTAGCTGAGGCCGTCCGAGCCCCATGCTGCACGTCCCATGCTCCAGTCGGCACCAGGTGTGAAGGTGGGCTGCTGCCATCCGTCGCGCTGCACGGTGCGGCTGTAGAGTCCTTCCCACGCCTCTTCATCGGCCATGGGAACGAGGGTTTTCAGGATGGTGCGTTCGCTGCCCATCCAGCGGTAGGTCTGTCCGTCCACAGTGAGGAAGCCGTCCAGCGGTTTCTCATCATTTGTCCAGTGGCGGGTGATTCCATCAGTGAGACGGTCGTAAGGCGACCAGATGGAGAAATAGGGGTCAGAGACCAACAATGGCACAGAGGGTGCACGCAGTGCGGTGTTCTGGTAGGGTTCAAAGAACGCTGCCGATGGCTCCATGCGACCGCCGGCACAGCTGGCAGCGGTCATTGCCGTCAGCCCCAGAGCTACGAAAAAGAAATGTCTTACGTTCATCGTTTTTGAAGGGTGAATGAAGGTTGTTATTGATGATTTTGGATTGTTTTTTTCTCGTTTTGGCGTTTTGATGCGGCAAAGTAACATCTTTTTATTAAATAAGAAGGAAAAATGCTCTTCAAAACAAGCAAAAAATCGTTCAGGACAACTTTTTTGCACTCGAAAAGCAAACAATTGACCCGAAATTTTCTCAATTAAGACATTTTTAATAACTTTGCACCGCAAAAGAATCAACACAATGAAATATTTCTTATCCCTACTCTCTCTGGCGCTCTTTATCTCATGCCAGGAGCAAAAGCGCGCTCTCCCCTCCTCTTCCACTGGAGACATGACCCTGCTGATGGACTCGTGCAGCTACCCGCACGCCATCCTGCATGAGGGCAAGTATTATTTCACCTGTCAGCCCGATGACGAGACCATCCGTTTCCGCGTCACAGACGATCTGCGGAACATCCCTGAAGCCAAAGAGTATATCGCCTGGCGTCCAGACAGCCTGCACATGGACCATTTCTGGGCTCCGGAAATGCACTATATCCGAGGGCAATGGTATATCTATTTTGAAGCTGACGACGGCAATACAGACAATCACCAGCTCTATGTCCTCACGTGTTCCGAGCAAGACTCCACCACTGGTTCATGGCAGCTCTGCGGAGCCTTGCAGACCAATCCTGAATGGAACTTCGGCCTGCATCCCAACGTCCTCGTGATGCCAGACGACCGGCTGTACCTCCTCTGGTCCGGATGGCCCCAGCGTCGTGCCGAGACAGAGACACAGTGTATCTATATCGCCCAGTTGAGCGACCCCTGCACCGTTGCTTCCCAGCGCGTGATGCTTTCCTCCCCTGATCTGGAGTGGGAACGCCAGTGGATCAATCCCGACGGCAGCCGTTCCGCCTACCCCATCTATGTGAACGAGAATCCCCAGGCCTGTCTCACTCCTGATGGCCGTCGAGTCTGCATCTTCTATTCTGCCAGCGGCATCTGGACGGTCTTCAACAGCTTAGGGTGTCTCACGGCAGATGCAGAAGCCGATCTGCTGGATCCCGCCTCCTGGACCAAAGCCACGGAACCGCTCACACTGGCCGACTCCACCTACTACGGCACTTCCAATATCTGCATCGTCCCCAAGACAGACGGCACCCTCGCTCTCCTCTTTGAGGCCAAGAACCTGCAACAAGGGGAGGAGCACCGTTCCACATACATCCGTGATATCTCCTTTGACAGTAATGGAGGGGGCATCGGCTATTCTCTGGGCAGCAGCGCTGCGCCGAGTACAGCCTGGCCGGGTGTGGTATCTGCCTCACGCGGGAAATAAACAGGCATGTCTGCCTGCAGGGGCAGAATACGCAGTTCCAGTTCTTTTACATCAGGTGACAACCGCCAGAGACCATACAGGAAGGGGCGGCCGTTGTAGAAGTTGTCATCGATGAGGCGGCCTTGTGCATAGAGGCGAGCCACATCTCCCCGATAACGTATTTGAAGGAGGGATTGTCGTGCGGCAGCTTCTGTGGGCAGCGTGATTCTGTAAATGGCAGCAGACTCGAAATCAGCATCTTCCGGCTCTTCCGCCACTTTGGCCACACCCGTGGTGATGGTTCGTGACGGACCTGCTTCACGGACGAGACTCACGGAAACCTTGAACTCGGGAAGCGCTTGTGGCAGTTTTTCTTCCAGGAAAAGGTGCTCTGCCTGGTTCGTGGTGATGAGGAAGAGCTGCTGTCCTCCGAGCGTGGCAAAAGGTTCTGTCAAACTGGTGCGCTTGATGGTTCTGACCTTACCGTCCCAGCAGAATTCAGCAGCGATGCCGTCCTTCTGTTCAAACCACACTTTTCCATCCCTCTGTGCCACAGGCTGGGCGGTGGCGTAGGTGAGCAGTGCCGACCCGATGGGCAGGTTCACTGGGAAGACCGTCATCGTCCCTGCAGGAATGGTGAGGGGCCTTCGCGGGAAGGTCACACCACAGACCGAGAACTGCACGCCGCGCTTGGCAGAGAGGGAGGCAAAGCGTTCGTAATTGTTCACAAAGACGAAGGCTGCAGTCCCTCGTTCGTCCCCCGAGGGGGAGACATTTGTGCGGTAACTCCAGCGGAGTCTGCTATCATCTCCTTTCACTATAGTTTCCCCCTTGGGGGAAGAAAGGGGGGCCAGAGGGAAGGTTGCCTCCATGGGTGCCAGCAACTCGCCGAAGTCGTGCATGAACAGATGCAGGGGTCTCAGACCATAATAATGAGGGTACTTCTGTCCGAACTCACCCAGCGGAGCCTGGAAGTCGTAGGTCTTCACAGGGAGGTCGTTGTGATTGGTGACAGGGGTGCGCTGCTTCTCGTTGAGGTCTGTCAGGTGTCCATCGGGGTTGGTGCCGCCGTGATACATATAATACCCCAAGAGGTTGGACCCGCATCCGAGCTTGACGAGCGCCATCGCGTAGGCGTCTTCCGGATAGAGGAAGACACGACGGTGGTAGGAGGTCATCATGCCGCCACCGAGTTCACAGGTGAAGTAGGGATAGGCGGGTGGAGAGTTGAGAGTGGAGGGTGGAGGGTTGAGAGTGGAGGGCTGGGCGTTTGCGTTGTCCAGCGCTCCCATGGCCTCTCCCCCTTGGGGGAGTTGCAGGGGGCTGCTGAAGTGGAAAGCCTTCCAGTAACTGCCGCTGCCCTCTGTGGTGTTGCGATCCCAGAAGCCGTCGGCATAGTCGCCATAGAGGGGTATCATCTCTCCGAAGGGCGTGGGCTTCCTCAGTGCCGGCCAACCTGTGCGGGTGTAGAACGGGAGGTCGAAGCCTGCCCGCAGGGCGATTTCTTTCAGGGCCATCAGGTAGGCGCCGTCGCCGCCATATTCATTGTCAAACTGGCAGGCAATAACGGGTCCTCCGTCTTTCCACAGCAACCCCTGCACCTGGGTGAACACCTGGCGGTAGAGGGCTTCCACGTAGGAGAGGAACTGCGGATCCTGCGAGCGCAGCCGACAGCCCGAGCTCACCACCCAGTCTGGGATGCCTCCGCAACGGGCTTCACCATGACAGTAAGGACCGATGCGCAGACAGACAGGCAGCCCCTCCTGACGGCACAGCTCCAGGAAACGGCGCAGGCAGCGCTGGCCGCTCCAGTCGAAGATGCCCTGCTGCTCTTCTATGTGGTTCCAGAAGACGTAGGTGGCAATGAAGGTCACGCCGCCAGCTTTCATCTTCTGGATCTCCTGCTGCCACTCGTTCGCCGGCACACGGGAATAATGAATCTCGCCCATCACGGGCACCACCCTGCGTCCATCCAGCATCAGGCTGTGACGGTCCCACGTGACAGTGGGCACCTGCGCTGGTTCGGGGGCAGTAAGGGGGACGGTCGGTTGGGCTGCTGTGAAAGAAGCAAAGCCCGCGAAAAAAGCAAGGACAGAGAGGATAACTTTACACTTCATACAGGACGCTATTTCGACATTTTGGTGGCAAAGATAGGAATAATGTGGGAAACAGAGGCAGAAATGAGCAAAAACTTACTACTTCCGACGCTCATTTCTCCACTTTTTATTACTTTTGCCGCCAAAACGACAGAAGAAACTGAAACAACGATGAATAAAGTCCGAATAACAGCCGTGCGCCAGACCGTCTATCCAGACCTGATGGCACAATATGAGAATCCCATCGAGCACACTTGTGATGTTCTGCAGGGACAGGAATGGATTTCTGAGAACGGGGCGTGCCCCCAAGGCTTATGTCCCGCGGCCTGGGGCTCCATGCGTGAATTCGTGGAAGCACTGGCCCGAGGGGAAGGCAACTTCTATGACGGCTGGATGCAGAACCCGATGAGCGCCATGATCAGTTGTAACGACGGCTTCCGGCCCTTCAGTTTCTACATCGAAGTGGTGCCCGACCCAGCTTAAAACAAGGCATCTCCGAAAAAATCGTAGATTCTTCGGCTCGTTAACACAGTTTAACGTGCTTTCTCTTGCACATATCTACGAAAATGTCGTAATTTGCGGCGTCAAACGATAAAAACGATGGATTCGTACAAAGAAAACAGATGGATTCCATCAGAAAAATGAAGAAAGAAAATGGAGAAACTGACGATTCAAGAAGAACAGGCAATGGTCATCATCTGGCAACTGGGCCATTGCTCCGTGAAAGAGGTGCTGGCGCAGTACCCGGAACCGCAGCCGCCCTACACCACCCTGGCCTCTGTCTTCAAGAACTTGGAGAGCAAGGGGTATGTCAAAGGTGTCCACGTGGGCAAGACCTATTTCTATGACCCCACAGTGACGCAGTCAGAGTACAAGCGCACTCGCGTCGCAGGATTCGTGAGAGATTACTTCTCCGACTCGTTCAAGGAGATGGTCACCTTCTTCGCCCGCGACCAACGCCTCACACCAAAAGACCTCCAGGAAATTATCCAGGAGATTGAAAATGGCAAAGCGTAAATTGTCCATTCTTCATTCTTCATTCTTCATTTTTCATTTTTCATTCTGCATTCCTATGTTGCTCATTTACATCATAAAAGCCAATCTCATCCTGGCGCTGCTGTGCCTGCTCTTCCAGACACTGATGCACCGCGACACCTACTTCGGCATCCGCCGCGTGATGCTCCTCGGCATCTATGCCACTGCCCTGCTGCTGCCCCTGTGGAACCTGCAGGGATGGATGGCCACACAGGCCGAGACAGCAGAAATGGCCGAGGCCTACGCCTCGTATGTCCTCCCCACGCTGGACGTGACGGCACAGCGCGTCGCCTTTCTGGGCGTGCACCAGACCGAACCGGGCTGCGGGATGTGGGTCGTGGGCTTCTTCATCCTTTGGGGCATCATCTATCTGATTCCTGTCGCGTGGTTCACGGCCAAACTGCTGTGGCAGCTCGGATACATAATTTATTTAAGGTTCACGTGCGCGCGAGAGACCGTCCTCGGACAAACCGTCTATCGCTATCCCCGCTCGTGCAGCCCCTTCAGCTTCGGCCCCTGGATCTTCCTTTCTTCCGATGAAATGGGCGAAAATGAACTCCGCGAGGTACTGATTCACGAGCGGACACACGTCCGCGAAGGACACACCATGGACATCCTTCTGGCCCAACTCTTCTGCATCCTCTTCTGGTGGAATCCCGCCACGTGGGTGCTCCGCAGGGAGGTGAGGCTGAACCTGGAGTTCATCGCAGATGCCGCCGTCGTGGGCAAGGATGCCGACCGTCGCACCTACCAGTACCACCTCCTCGGCTTCGCCAGTCAACAGCATGTAGCTACACTTGCAAATAACTTCAATGTCTTACCCTTAAAACGCAGAATCATGATGATGAACGCAACAAGAACCCGCCGAACGGGGATGCTGAAATACATCTTCTTCGTGCCCGCAGCCGCTGCCATGCTGCTGCTCAGTAACGTCGATGCCATGGCCCGCACACTGGCCGGAAGTGCCATCACGGGCGCAGTGGAAAACAACAATGCCATCCAGGCCAGTGCCGCAGACGATGACGACGCCATCTATGAGATGGCTGAAGTCCTGCCACAGTACCCTGGTAAGGAAGAAGCACTCTACAGGAAAATCGCAGAAACCACCCGCTATCCTGCCGCAGCGATGGAGGCTGGAGTACAAGGCCGTGTGATGGTACAGTTCGTCGTGGAGAAAGACGGTACGCTGACCGATGTGAAAGCCCTTGACAAGGTCTCCTCCGTGACAGGCCGCAAGGCAGAAGTCACCGTCAAAGCCTACAAACCCGAGATGACCGATGAGGAAAAAGCCGGTGTCGATGCCTACAACGCCGGCATACAGGCCCTGAAGGACGAAGCCGTCCGCGTCGTAAAAAAGATGGACGCCAAGTGGACACCCGGAAAGAACAAAGGCAAGGACGTGCGCGTCCGCTTCCTCCTCCCCATCTCCTTCAGACTCAACTGACAACCTACAAAAAAAGCCTCCCGCAGGAGGCTTTTTTCATTTCAAGTTTCAAGTTTCAGGAATTGTCCATTCTTGAAGTGTCAAGCGTCTATTGGCTCCCGGGTTTGCCTTTATTCGCTGCGGCGTTTGCGTCCAGTGGCATCGTGCGTTACCGGTATTCGCGTCGGCCTGGGACTTCCCTCATTCACGGTGCAAAGGTACGACATTTTTCTGAATCCACCAAATTATTATGGGAAAAAAGCACGCTGCAGAACTGGGGCGCAAGCACGTCCTGACATCTGACACCTGACATCTGACATCTGACATTGCGGAAAATCGACGTGAAAAATAAAGTGTCATCTGACTTTTACCTTATATTATATAATAATATTATAATATTATTATATAATATAAGGTAAACATTAATCCCCATCTTTTCCACATAGAGCGTTTTAAATAATAGAACTCAAGTTTCGCAAGTAATGCCGTAGGCATTTAATAGGGGTTCTTCAAGTGTGAAGCGTCCCTTTGGGCCGAGCGGCCAGCCATTTTAATGGCTGGTAATGTGCCAGTTAATGGAATGCGTACCGTAGGTACGCGATAAGGAT
>JAFZSP010000100.1 GCA_017619335.1 Bacteroidaceae bacterium | reverse complement strand
GATAAGAATCTGTTGTCGCGTACCTAAAGGCACGCGTTTTCCTCGCCATTGCATACCAGCCAATGAATTGGCTGGCTACCCTTATCATGCCCCTACGGGGCTTTGAATTACAGTGTGTTGGCATACTTGCGAAACTTGAGTCATTATTCATTTTTCATTCATCATTTATCCCCAACGGCTTCCTGATATTCCTGCCACAGCGCATCGGCCGTGCAGGGACGACCCAGGGCACGAGTCAGGGCGGCATCCCAGGACCAGGGAATGACTTCCAGACAGGTACGGTTCATCTTGCGGATGAAGTCCTTGTCCTTCGTCCGGCGCAACCAGTCAAACCAGTAACCCACATAGCGGTAGCCATCTGTGTAACTGCCGCCTCGTGGACGGTCTTTCTCATCGTGGAAGCCACCACACGCCACACGCACCGCATCCGCTGTGCCCTCGATAAGCTGCCAGAAAACAGGGTTCGTGCCGTAGCTGCCAATACCCTGGGGTTCCAGCTGGAAGGCGTGGGTCAACTCATGCAGTAGGACGCCTCGCGTCTCGAAATCCACGCTGGCTGTATCACGCCTCTGGAAGGACTTCTCCACGTGACGGGTGCTGTAGAAGATTTCCACGAATCCGCCTCCTCCACCTTTGGCAGAGACGCCCGGGTCGTCCTTGATAATGTAACGCAGGCGATGCAGCATCGGGATGCTGTCCTCGGGTGTGAAGTAAAGCGTCTGCATCACCTCACGGGCCACACGACGGATGTAGCCGTCGGGGTTGGGTATGAGAGCGTGGTAAATGGCTGAGCCTTTTGACTTTGGAGCCTCATCCACGAACTTAATATCCTTTAGGTGGCTGTCCCAGCGGTTCTGTTCGGCAGTGCTGAGGGAGAAGGGCTTGTCCGCTGCCTGCAACCCTCGCTGACGATTGGGCTTGTCTGCCATCTCAAACTCCAGCACACAGCCGTCTGTGAGCTGCTGATGGGTGAGGAACAAGCGGGAATAAGGCTGGCCGTTGAGCAGCAGACGCTTCACATAACGATTTCGGTCGCTGACCTTCGGAGCCTTCACCACGATGTGCTTGCCGTTGGGAAGCGTGACGTCTGCGTATGGAACGTATGGCGCTCCGAGTACATACTGGTCTGTGGCGGGGCAGGCGGGATAGAAGCCCAGGGCCGAGAAGATGAACCAGGCCGACATCTGTCCGCAGTCATCGTTGCCGCCCAGGCCACGAATATCGTTACGGTACATCTTGTTCATGATGGTGCGCAGCCATTTCTGCGTCTTCCAAGGCTGTGACGTCCAGGCGAATAAGTAAGGCACATGGTGGCTGGGCTCGTTGCCGTGAACGTAACCGCCCACCAGACAGTCGGCTGTGATGTCCTCGTTATCCTCATAGTACTTCGCGGGCAAATCCATGCTGAACAGCTGGTCAAGCCGTTGCAGGAAAACAGGCTCACCGCCCATCGCCTCCATCAGCCCGAAAACATCGTGCGGGACGTGGAAAGAGAAGTTCCAGGAGTTGCCCTCGATGAAACCTTCTCCGTAGGTCTGCAGCGGATCCATATCTTCCTTGAAGTGGCCGTCGGCAAAACGCGGTGTGGCAAAGCCCGTGCGAGGGTCAAAGGTGTTGCGATAATAGCGCGAGCGGGCCTCGAAGTCATCTGCCATCAGCTTGTCGCCCAGCGCTTTGGCTGCGGCGGAGACAGCATAGTCATCGTAGGCATACTCCAAGGTATTCGAGGCTGCTGTGCCATCGTGGTCAAAGGGTGCATACCCCTTCTGCATATACTCGGGCAAACTGGGGAAACGGTTCCACGTGGCAGTGGAGCGCAGGGCGTCCAGCACCTCTGCCCGATTCAGCGCAGCGCCCTTCACCACTGCATCTGCCACCACACTGACAGCATGATAACCCGTCATACACCAACCCTCGTTGCCCATCAGACTCCAGACGGGCAGGATGCGATGAACACTCTGCTGCTGGTGGGCCAGCATCGAACGAACCATATCGGCATTGCGGGCGGGCTGCAACAGGTTCAACAGCGGATGCAAGGCCCGATAGGTATCCCAAAGAGAGAAGACGGTATAATTCTGGAAGCCAGCCGATTCATGCACCTCGCCGTCCAAACCGCGATAACGGCCATCGACGTCGGAATACACAGAGGGGTTGATCATCGTGTGGTAGAGCGAGGTATAGAACATCGTCTTCTGATCCTCGCTGCCTTCGATCTTCACCGCCGAAAGCTCCCGCTGCCAGGCTGCACGGGTCTCGGCGCAAACCTGCTCAAACGTTTTTCCGCCCACTTCGGCACGCAGGTTCTGGAGAGCGCCCTCCACAGAAACAGCGGACAACGCCACCTTTACTTCTAAAGGTTCGTGCGCACGAGGATCGAACTCGAAGAAAGCCACCACGTTGCGACCTCCAATATCAGGAAAATTCCGATGGAGTCCCAACTTTCCCCAGAAACCCGTGTAGGGCTCTCGCTTACGGTCCGCGTAGCCATAGTTCTGGATGGGACGGGAGAGCGTGATGGCGAAATAGGTGTAGTTGCAGCGCGCCCAACCTTCTGTGATGCGGTAACCCGTGAGCAGCGTGTCGTTCTCCACGCGCAGACTGCTCCACAGCACCTTGCCGTCATAGTTGTAAATGCCATGCGTCAAGTCAAGGACAAGACGTTGTACATCAGCCTTTTCCGGGAAAGTATAGCGATGCAGCCCCACCCGCTGCGTGGTGGTCAGTTGAGCTCGGACACCGTTGTCGGCAAGGGTGACTTCATAGTAGCCGGGAAGGGCCTGCTCCGTCTCGTGACTGTAACGCTGACGATAGCCGCCGTCAGGATTGTCTCGCGTGCCAGGATTCAGCTGTAGCTGCCCCGTCTGCGGCATCAGAAGGATATCGCCCAGGTCACTGTGGCCTGTGCCGCTGAGGTGAGTATGGCTGAAACCCACTATCGTGGGGTCGTCATAACGATAGCCCGCACAGTAGAGATAGACATCAGGCTGATAATCTCCTTGAACATTGTGGGGAATGGTATCGGTGTCGGGACTGAGTTGGACGGCACCAAAAGGTGCACAGGCACCCGGGAAGGTGTGACCCATCCCACTCGTGCCGATAAAGGGGTTCACATACTCCACAGCCGATTTCTCGGGTTGCGGAACTGGCTGTTTTGTCTTGCCCGAAGTCCAAGCTGAAGGCAGTAGCGCAACAGTCATGAACAGGAAGTAACGAAAATGATGTTTCATCACAGAAAAATGAGGTAAAAACACCTCTGTTATGGATTGTTTTTTGGTTTCTGGCTGCAAAGTTACTGCTTTTCCTTCATTGAACAGGGCAAATGGAACGTTATTTTTTCCTAAACCTGCAATTATGCCAAGACTTTTTTATATCTTTGCACCCAAATTGATGACAGAAGACCCAAAATGTCCTGTATTCTGCACATAGAAACAAGTACACGCGTCTGTTCAGTGGCCGTCAGCCAGGACAGCGCGACCATCTTTGAGAAGGCCGACTTCGAGGGACCCAACCACGCCACCGTCTGCGCGCCCTTCGTGGAGGAAGCCTTGAGTTTTGCCGAGAGTCACGCCATCCCTTTGGACGCAGTGGCTGTCTCGGAGGGTCCCGGCAGTTACACGGGACTGCGTATTGGCGTATCGCTGGCAAAGGGCGTGGCCTATGGCAGAGGAGTGCCACTCTTGGCGGTGCCCACACTGCAACTGCTTTCTGTACCCGTGCTCCTCTTCCACGAAGAGTTGCCCGACGAGTGCCTGTTTGTCCCTATGATTGATGCCCGACGCATGGAGGTTTATGCCGCCGTCTTTGACAGGGCGCTCAGAGAAGTGAGACCCACCCAAGCCGACATCGTGGACGGCGAGACCTATCGTGAGTGGTTGGAACGCGGACCCGTCTGCTTCTTCGGACCTGGAGCCGAGAAGTGCAAGACGGTCCTCTCCCACCCCAACGCGCTCTTCCTGGACAACATCCATCCACTGGCCAAGTACATGCAGCCGCTGGCGGAGCGCGCTCTGGCACAGGGAAAGCTGGCAGACGTGGCCTACTTCGAGCCCTTCTACCTGAAGGACTTCGTGGCCACCAAGCCCAAGGATATGCTGCATGCAACGCTGAATGAAAAGTGAATAATTCTTTAACAATATGACATACAACACCCAACGCGAGAAGTTACACCTGCCAGAGTATGGCCGCACCATTCAGGAAATGGTGGATATATGCATGCTCATCGAAGACCGGCAGGAGAGGCAGGCCTGCGCAGAGACCATCGTGGGAATCATGGCCAATATGAATCCCAGCGTGAAACAGCAGCCCGACTATGAGCACAAGCTATGGGACCAGCTGGCGATGATCTCGGACTATCAGCTGGATATTGACTGGCCATTCGACGTTCCCAAACGCGAGGAAATCAATGCCAAGCCAAAACCGCTGAAATACCCTATGCAGCGCATACGCTACCGTCACTACGGCCACCTCACAGAAGCCTTCATGAAAGAGCTGAAGGAAATGCCCGACGGACCGGACCGCGAAGCACTCACTGGCATGATGGCCAACTTCATGAAACGCAGCCTCTACAACTGGAATGTGGATGCGATGGACGAGCGGAAAGTGGAAGCCGACCTGGACTACTACACCGATGGCCGCGCCCGTCTGCCAGAAAACTTCCAATATGCTCCCGTCTCTGGTGGACACATGCCAACAACCACTGGCAAGAAGAAAAAGAAGAGAAAAAAGTAGAGTCACCTGCAACTTGCAACCTGAAACCACCTTATGAGCTCATTCAAGATTGAAGGCGGACACAGCCTCTCAGGAGAGATCACCCCGCAAGGCGCCAAGAACGAGGCCTTGCAGGTACTCTGTGCAACCCTGCTCACAGACGAGCCTGTACGCATCCAGAACATCCCTAATATCGCCGACGTCAACAACCAGATTCAGTTGCTGCGAAATATCGGCGTGCGGGTGACGCAGCATGGAAAAGGCGACTTCACCTTCCAGGCCGACAACGTGGACTTGCAGTATCTCCAAAGCGACGAGTTCCTGAGCCTCAGCGCCAAACTGCGCGGAAGCATCATGCTTGTGGGACCGCTGTTGACACGTTACGGACGGGCAATGGTCTCCAAACCTGGTGGCGACAAGATTGGACGACGCCGTGTGGATACCCACTTCCTCGGAATGGAAAGTCTGGGCGCCAAGTTCCGTTATGATGCCGACCGCGAGCTCTTCGACATTACCGCCCAGCGCCTCAACGGTGCCTATATGTTGTTGGACGAAGCATCTGTCACGGGAACGGCCAACATCATCATGGCTGCCGTGCTGGCCAACGGCACCACCACCATCTACAATGCTGCCTGCGAGCCCTACGTCCAACAGCTCTGCCGCCTGCTCAACCGCATGGGAGCACGCATTGAAGGCATCGCCTCCAACCTGCTCACCATCCAAGGCGTAGAACACTTGCACGGAGCCGAGCACCGCATCCTGCCAGACATGATTGAGGTGGGATCCTTCATCGGAATGGCTGCCATGTGTGGCGACGGCATTCTCATCCGCAATGTGGGCTTTGACGACCTCGGCATCATCCCTTACACCTTCCGCCGATTGGGCATACAGGTGGTGCGTCAGGGCGACGACATCTATGTCCCACACCACGACCATTATGTCATTGAGTCCTTCATCGATGGCTCCTTCATGACATTCAGCGATGCCCCCTGGCCGGGTCTGACGCCCGACCTGTTGAGCGTGCTGCTCGTGGTGGCCACACAGGCCAAGGGTTCTGTCCTCATCCATCAGAAGATGTTCGAGAGCCGCCTGTTCTTTGTAGATAAGCTCATTGATATGGGCGCGCAGATCATCCTCTGCGACCCCCACCGCGCCGTTGTCGTGGGGCACGACCACCAACTGCGACTGCGTGGAGGACGAATGACTTCTCCCGATATCCGTGCAGGTATTGCACTCCTCATCGCCGCCATGAGCGCCGAGGGCACCAGCACCATCAGTAACATCCAACAAATCGACCGCGGTTACGAAGATATCGAGCAGCGGCTCAACGCCCTCGGAGCACACATCACCCGCATAGAAGACTGAATTCATGATTTCCCCCTCCGACCTTTATAAAATAGGTACGCTCACGCGCGCACACGGCGTGCGTGGAGAGGTGGCTTTTCAGTTCACAGATGATGTCTGGGATCGTGTGGAGGCAGATTATCTGTTCTTGCAGCTTGATGGGTTACAGATTCCGTTTTTCCTGGAGGAATGGCGTTTCCGTTCAGACAACGTGGCCCTGCTGAAGTTCGAGGACATTGACAGTGCCGATGATGCCAACCGACTCGTGGGGAGTGACGTGTATTTCCCCAAGGCACTCACGCCCAGCGACATAGAAGAGGAAGAACTCACCTGGCGTCACTTCACAGGATTTGAAGTTTACCAGACGCCAGCCCCCAAAGAAGACAAGATGTTCCTCGGCACCGTCACCTCCGTGCTGGATCAGACCGCCAACGTGCTGTTGGTCGTGGAAAACCCAGAAGGCCGGGAACTCCTCATTCCCGCCCACGAGGACTTCATCCTCAGAGCCGACCACCAGCAGCGTCACCTCATCGTCAACGTCCCAGAAGATCTCCTCACCCTCAATAGTTAGTTCCGTATGTTAGTTCTGAATGTTGCCATTCTATGGCAACCCAAAAGTGCGATATGAAACAAGAAATCAAGAAAAAGCAAATAGCCATCCTCGGCAGCACAGGCAGCATCGGCACCCAGGCCCTGCAAGTCATCGCCGAGCACCCCGACCGCTTTGAAGCCCGTGTCCTCACAGCCAACAGCCGCTGGCAACTGCTGGCAGAGCAAGCCCGTCAGTTCAAGCCTGCGGCAGTGGTCATCGCCAACGAGGCTCATTATGAGGCACTTCGCGAGGCGCTGCAAGACCTGCCCATCGCCGTCTATGCAGGTTCCGAAGCCCTCTGTCAGGTCGTGGAGTCCAGTGAGGTGGATATGGTACTGACAGCGATGGTTGGCTTTGCAGGCCTGCCGCCCACCATCGCCGCCATCCGTGCCCGCAAGCCCATCGCGCTGGCCAACAAAGAGACAATGGTGGTGGCCGGAGAACTCATCAACAGCCTCTGTCGCGAGTATGAAGTGCCTATTCTGCCTGTAGATAGCGAGCACAGCGCCATCTTCCAGAGCCTTGTCGGCGAGGTGTCTCCCATTGAGAAGATTATCCTCACTGCCTCGGGCGGTCCCTTCCGCACCTTCACCCGCGAACAGCTGGAGACCGTCACCCCCGCGATGGCACTGAAACACCCCAACTGGGATATGGGTGCCAAGATCACCATCGACTCTGCCTCCATGATGAACAAGGGCTTCGAAGTCATTGAGGCCAAGTGGCTCTTTGGGGTGGAGCCGGATCGCATTCAGGTGGTGGTGCATCCGCAGAGCGTCGTTCACAGCGCCGTGCAGTTTGCCGATGGAGCCGTGAAAGCACAACTTGGAGTACCGGATATGCGTGTCCCCATCCAGTTGGCCTTCTCCTTCCCAGAACGTCTGCAGAGCTCCTTCGACCGTCTGGACTGGTTCACCATGCATGATCTGACCTTCGAAGCGCCTGACACGGAACGTTTCCGCTGTCTGGCACTCGCCTACGAAGCCCTCGACCGTGGCGGCAACGCACCCTGCATCGTCAACGCCGCCAACGAGATCGTCAACCGCGCTTTCCTCGAAGGCCGCTGCCGATTCCTCCAGATGGCAGATGTCATCGCTGAAACCCTCGATCGCGCCTCCTTCATCAAGCAGCCCACCTACGAGGACTATCTCCATAGCGACCAGGAAGCACGCCGCCTCGCAGCATCACTACTCTAAAGAAAAATAAATCAACGTCATAACGATACAATTATCAATTGTCAATTCTTAATTATTAATTCTTAATTTTTAATTATCAATTCCCCCAATGTCCCCTTTCTGGATTAAACTCTTTCAACTCCTTCTCTGCTTCGCCATCCTCATCATCTTGCATGAGGGCGGGCACTTCTTCTTTTCCAAACTCTTTGGCATCAAAGTCGAGAAATTCTTCATGTTCTTTGACTATAAGTTCCACCTCTTCTCCACCAAAGACAAGTGGTTTGCACGTCTGTTCCCCAAAGTTGCACAGAACGAGACAGAATACGGCATCGGCTGGATTCCCCTCGGCGGTTATGTCAAGATTTCCGGCATGATTGACGAGAGCCTGGATCTGGAACAGATGAAACAGCCCGTACAGTCTTGGGAGTTCCGCGCCAAACCCGTCTGGCAGCGTTTCCTCGTAATGTTCGGCGGCGTCCTGGTGAACTTCCTCCTCGCCCTGTTCATCTATGCGATGATTCTCTTTGCCTGGGGTCGGGACACCCTGCCCATGGAACGTATCAGCTACGGATTCTCTTTTAACGAATCCGCAGAAGCTCTTGGTTTCCAAGACGGTGACATTCCCGTAAAAGCAGATGGACAACCCATTGAAGGATGGGACGGAAACGTCTATCGCACCATCTCCGAAGCCAAGACCGTCACCGTGCTGCGTGAAGGAAAAGAGGTTACGCTGAACATGCCCGAGGAAGGCATCAACCTGCTGGAAATGATCGAGAGCGACCCGCGTTTCCTCACCATCAATGTGCCTGCACAAGTCGATAGCGTACTGCCAGAAACGCCCGCCGCTCTCGTCGGCATGAAGACAGGAGCACGCCTTCTGGAAATCGATGGGAAACCCATCCAGTGGTGGAGCGATTTTGATGCCATTATGGGTCGCCGCGCCGACGTCCTCGCCTCCGACTGCTCCCGTGAAGACAGCATCCGACTGCGCGCACTCCCCATCGTCTTCTGCAACGAGGGCGCAGCACAGCCAGACACCGCTGTGCTCCAACTGGATAAGAATTATATGTTAGGAGTGGTTCGTCTCTCCTATCCGCGCTTCTACCGCGATGCCTTCCAGCATCAGGACTTCGGCTTCCTCGCTTCCATACCCGCTGGAATCTCCTACGGTTGGGAGACCCTGAAAGGTTACGTCAGCGACCTGCGCTACCTCTTCTCCAAGAAGGGCGCACAGAGCGTCGGCAGCTTCGGCACCATCGGCAATCTCTTCCCCTCTGTCTGGGACTGGGCTTCGTTCTGGAATATCACAGCCTTCATTTCCATCATCTTGGCCGTGATGAACATCCTTCCTATCCCAGGTCTTGATGGCGGTCACATCTTCTTCCTCCTCGTGGAAGCCGTCACGCACCGTCCGCCCTCCGACAAGTTCATGGAACGCGCTCAGTATGTGGGAATGGCCTTGCTCTTTGCACTGATGGCGCTCGCCATCTTCAACGACATCGTCAAGTTCCTCTTCTGAATGATTGAGAAGTTTTTCATACAAACGAACGACACCATTTGGCACTTCCTGTCCGAGATCGGGAAGGACAAGGACGTGTTCTCGACCCATTCTGGCATGGAAATAGATGGTTACATCATCTATTTCTTTGCCACCAAGACAGAAGTCGTTCTGTTGTGTATGGACAATCCTTATCATGAAGACGGAACACCGGAATATGCAGACAAGGGAGTATGCAGGATTTCTCCTATCGTGATATACCCATCAACGATGATCTCAATCTGGAAGGTGCTGCATACTGGACCAAATGGCAAACGTACCTCCGAAACCGAGGCCATTTCGACTGGGCAGACTGGCGCTATGATGACTGGCCACCACCCGCAGACAAGAGATACAGCTGGAAACCCCAAAAAGGTCACCTCATCTCAGATGAGTTCCACCAAGATAGTTGATAATGTCTTTTATGACTATATCACGGAAAAGCCAATGAGCCATACCTCCAGGGATACGCTGAATACTCTCATTGCTGATATCTAATACAAAGAGGGGGCGAATGCGGAAGCTATAATTGTAGCGGTTCTTCCAATCATACATGCAATATTCCCACCATTTACGATCTCCTCGCCACCATTCACCCGTCACATAGCCATTCTTCAACCCCCAATCAGTGGGGCCAAAGGCGTTTGGATAACCACATTGACAATAGATGTGCCAAGGAGCCATGCCTAAATCCAATACCTTTCCCAAAGTGACACGGGCAACAATCAGAGAGCCACTGGAATAATGGCCAGCGGTGCTGCGTGAAGGCGCAAAATAGATGCCATTTCCAGCGTAGTTACCAGTACCCACCTTCCAGAGACCAGCATACCAACCAGAAATGACATTCCTGTTCGGACTGCAGGTGATGCTGGCGCTGGCCGAACTGTCGGTGCCATGAAACAAGGTAAGGGCTGGGAAGATGGTATCAATTATTACCCAGATGGCACTCTCTATCACAGTAAGCGTCCAATGAAACATCGGATATTTAATTATTCTAACAGGCAGCCATAAAAACCATTCAGCCAAATTGTCGGCTCCTTCTTTGGAATGTTCGGGAACGATGACCTCACAGAGATAGTAAAATGCCTCAAAGAGGCAATGTACAAAAAGATTATAGTAAACGGCATTAATAAAGCGCAAAGGGGTTAGTAGAATATAGAGGGGTATTTTGGCATATTCGAAAAAAGTGCGGTAGTCTTCGTTGCGAGAGTCTGAACCACTGTTCGTCCTAAAAAAAATGCGCCATGGTTTGGAAAGGAAACGTTGCAATGCATTCAAGCAATAAAACGGCAGACTGACGAGCCAATATATCTTAAAGACAAAGCCACTGAATAATCCTAACCCAATCATAAGAACAGCTCGCAGGACAATTATCACGAGAGAGCTTCCCACAATAATCCAAAGCCATGACCATCCACTGTCAGATAAGGACTTTGAACTTCTTGAGGATGAAAACTGGGAAGAACTAGAGGGTGTGGGTTCTATCACCTCCACGAATGAAAGGTACCGTCGAGAGGCGTAGGCTGAACGCCCCTGATAGTCAAGCTTGTCCCATCCTGCATCATAGTGTTCCACCACTTTCAGTCTGGTATGTTGGGGGACTGTAGTGATGATACGGGCATTAGTTGAGGGATATGTACGGATATTCAGACGAGTTGTGGACTGATACCATGCAGGCAGTTGTGCCGACAAGGGTAACACGAATATCAATAATGTAAATATTAAAAGTAATTTTCGGTAATGCATACTAAACTGTTGTTTTATATGGAATCATGACGGTTACAATAGCATCTATAGACTTGAGTCACATATAGACCCTGTTCCTTCAGGAGATGAGGCTTTGAAGGATGTTTTCAGTGATAAAAACGTTCAACATAAGAAGGTCTTTAAGTAAAACTCGGCACAAAGTTAGTAAATCTCTTTAGATGAGCCAAAATTTTCATAAAAAAACTATGTTTATGTGACAGAAATGTTGTAACTTTGTTCTCGAATTATAATAGAAAATGATCTATTCTCAGACAAAAAATAAGGATAGTATGAAAAAGATTTTTATGATGGCGGTTGTCGCCGTGATGATGACCGTGAGTGCTTCGGCACAGTATGCAGCGGGCAAGTGGTCGCTGGACCTGAAAGCGGGGCTGGGTGCTTCCTGGCTGTCGGGTTCAGAGGATATTGCCTTGCAGGGCAGTAGGCTGGACAAGGTGCCGGCTCCCGGTTTCTATATGGGACTGGGCACCACCTATCAGGTGAGCCGTTGGCTGGGACTCTCCGGCAGCTTGACCCTGGGGTTGCAGGGACAGTCGTGGGAGAACCTCAAGGTGGGTGACGTCCGCTATGACAACAACAGCGTGAGTCTGATGTACTTGCAACTGCCGGTGATGGCTCACCTGTATTTCTACAAGAGTTGGTCCTTCAACGCCGGTATTCAGCCCGGCCTCTTAATCAGTGCCAATGAGACCAGCCGCATCACAGACAAGTCCGGTCCCCGAAAGGTGACCAGTGACGTCCGCGTGGACGTGTGGGACGACATGAAGAAGTTTGACCTCACCATTCCTTTGGGTATTTCCTACGAGTTATCGGGGCACTTCGTCTTGGGGGCACAGTACAACCTCGGCCTCTCTGCCGTGAGCAAAAACGGCTACCTCAGTGAAAAGGATGTGAAGAACGGATCCTTCCTCTTCACCTTTGCCTGGAAGACACGCTTGTAAACCCCATCACCCCGAACAAGCAAAAGAAAGGTGCACCGTGAAAGTGCACCTTTTCTTTTGCGATGGCCTGACAAAGTGATCTTTACTGTGCCACTCGCTTCTGGCCGTTCTCCAGGTAAACGCCTTTGGTGGGCGGTGTGGTGAGACGACGACCGCTGAGGTCGTGGAGTGTTGAAGGTTTAGCGTTCAGGGCTGGGAGATTCCGGACAGCATCGTTGGCGGGGAGGACGGTGAGGACACCGGGAACGTAGTTGAACTCATAGTTCAGTGCCTCGGCACCGAAGACGCGTATCTCATACTCTCCTGCCGGGCTCTCGGGTGTGGCATCACACTCCAGGGTGGGCTGCACAAGGATAACGTCGGCTGCCTTCTCACGGTTCTTGAAGGAGCTGTAGGTGACTTCGAACTCGGGATTGGGCTGTGTCTCGTAGCGGGTGTAGGACTTGGCGGTGACGGTGACGGTGGCTTTCTCCACGGTGAGCGTGCCGTTGACGCAGCGGAGTCCTTCGGAGGTGATGGTGCCGGGAGCGACCACGATGTCATAGGTGCCCACGGCGGTGGTGGCGTCGGCCTCACAGGTGAGGGCGGGCTCGCCGTTGATGGGGGCACCAGTGACGGTGAAGGTGAACTTGTTGTTGGCACGGCCATACATGCGTGAGTCACTCTCTGCAGTGACGGTGGGCGTGGCGGTGTATTCCTTCACAGTGCAGTTGGCCAGTGCCTCATCGGCAGCGTAGGTCTCCACGAGGGCAGTGGGCACGAAGACCTGAAGGTTCTTGGGCAGGGTGGCATCGGCAAGGCCTGTGACGGGCGTGTCGGGAAGCACGGCCATATACTTGAGGGAAGAAGTGGTACCGAAGGCATTGGCGCCCAGGCTCTTGACGTTGGCGGGCACATAGATGCTCAACATCCCAGTGCAGCCGCGGAAGGCAGCTTCGGGGATCTCGGTGAGACCGGTGAAGTAGCGCAGTTCCTCCAGACTCTTGATGGCTGTCTGGCTGCGGAAGCTGTCGCCGATATCTGTGACGGCAGCGGCCTCCTCACGGCTGAGTTCCTCGTCGTCATTGGTGTCCCAGAGTGCCACGCAGAGCGTCTTGGCCGACGGGCTGGCGAAGGAGATGTAGTGCAGTTTGTCACGCAGGGAACCGACGGCGGCCGTGATGTCATCGGCTGTGGCGGCAGGATTGTCATAAACGGCCTGCTCGGCGGCAGCATCAATCTCACGGTCGGCAGCTTTCACCAGGAGGTCGGCGAGTTCGGCAGCCTGTGCATTGAAGGCATTGGCGCTCTCGAAGTCTTCCAGGGTGATGAAAGCCCAGGTGCATTTGTCCTCGTTGCCGTCATAGTCAATATCCCAGTAGAGACCGTAGGTGGGGTTTGCAGCCTGACTCGCGTGATCGGGATCGATACCGAGGTATTCTCCTTCCTTGTAGGTGCCGTCCTTCTTTGGCACCTGCATGGTAAAGGTGTTGTCCGGGGCCTGTACGATGGTCCAGTATGCCTTGGCGGAGACGGTACCATCTACGAAGCAGGCCCTCACGCCAGGACCCACCTTGTTGTCTGTATCGGTGCGGAAGAGTACTTTGTTGCTCTGGCCAGTCTGGTCGCTGTAGAGATAATAGGTGTCTGCAGCCATTGAGTTGGTGCGGCGGAACTGATAGACGATTCCCTCGTTGGCCACCACGGCCTGTGTGCCGTAGGCCTCTCCGGGAGCGATGTAGCGGCGGGTACCTACATTATAGATGTAACCCGATGTGTTGGTAGCCACAGGCGAGAAGGCGGGTTTGACACTTCCACGCATCTCGCGGATGGTGCCGAAGTTCTGCCAGACGTCTGCCTCGGCAAAGGCCTCACGGCAGCCGAAGGGCACATAGAGCGTGGCCTCTGCCAGGTTGACGCCCTTGAAGGCGCTGGCCGGCACACGGATGTTGGCCACATCGCCGTTGTACACGCGCACGGTCTTCAGTGCCGAGCAGCCCTCGAAGGCGCTGACACCGATGGTCTCCACACCCTCGGGAATTTCCATGGTCTCCAGTGCATTGCATCCCTTGAAGACGCGGTAGCCGATGGTGCTGAGCATGGGTGGTAGGACAGCCGTGCGCAGCTTCTTGCAGTTCTGGAAAGCGTTGTTCTCCAACTTGACAACACCTGTGAAGTACTGCAGGTCTGTGAGTTCTTCCACGTCGGTGCCCGAGAAGACGGAACCCAGCTCCGTGACGGCAGCCGCCTCGGCAATGGAGAACTCATCATCATAGTCGGAATCCCAGTTCTCCAGCACCACGTCACGCATCACTTCATCCTGGAAGTCAATGATTCCGAGACGCTTGCGCAGACGCTTCTGGGCAGCCAGCAAGTCATCCAGGGTACTCTCCAGATTGTCACAGACAGCTTGCTCACGGGTGGTGATGATGCGCTTGGCGTTGGCCTTGTCAATGAGATTCTGCAGTGTCTCGGCGGCCACGAAGGTGATGGCGAAGTCCTCATCATACTCCACCAGACGCCACTGACAGTTCAGGGGCGCATCGGTGTAGATGATATCTGAATAGACGCCGTAGGTGGGCGATGCCACATTGCTCTCGTGGTCTGTCTGCACGCCCCAGAACTGCTCGGCGGACTTGAAGTCGTTGGCCGTGGCGGGAATCTGAATGGTGTAGATGGACGGAGCCACCTCTGCGAACTGCCAGTAGGCACTGCTGCCGAGGGTGCCATCCACGAAGGTGGCAGCCACTCCGGAGCCCACGGTGGCGTCGGTGGTGGTGCGGAAGGTGTAGTGGCGGTTGTTGCCGGTGTCGTCGGAGTAGAGTGCATAGACGCCGTCGCCCATGGCATCAGTGTGCTTGAGGACGAAGCGCATCGGGTACTCATCTACAATGGCTTGTGTACTCCAAGCTTCACCGCGATTGAGGAAGCGGCCCGTGCCCACATTATACAGATAGACCGTCTTGTCGGCCTCCAAGGGGATGAAGGTGGAGCGTGTGAGGTCGCGCTTCTCATGGATGGTACCGAAGTCCTTCCACTGTGCGGTCTGGGAGTAGTACTGGCGTGTGCCCTGACAGATGGTCAGCGTGGCAGCTGCCAGATTCATTCCTGCGAAGACATCGTTTCCGAGGATGATGCTCTCCGGCATCGTGGTGGGCACATCCACCTGGGTCAGGTTGGTGCAGTCTGTGAAGGCACCGTCACCGATGGAGGAGAGAGTGAAGGGCAAGGTAATGGCTTTCAGTCCGGTGCAGCCCTGGAAAGCACGTGCGCCAATAGCGGTGAGGCCTGCGGGCAGCTCCAGTCCCGAGAGGGCGGCACAGCCGTCAAAGGCTTCCTCGCCGATGGCGGTGAGGCCGTCGGGCAGGGCAAAGGTCTTCAGAGCCTTGCAGCCCTGGAAGGCCCGTGGGCCGATGGCGGTGACGCTCTTGGGCAGTTTCACGGTGGTGAGCGTGGTGCAGTCGGCAAAGGCGTCGGGTGTGATGGAGGTGAGGGCTGTGAAGTAGTAGAGTTCTGTGAACGTCTTGATGCGCTGTCCCTTGAGCACATCGCCCAGGTCTGTCACTAAAGCGGCCTCTCCGAATGTCAGTTTGCCGTCGCCATTGGTATCCCAGGCGGCGGTGGCCACACGCTTGAGGGTGGCGTCGGAGAAGGTGATGGCTTTCTCGGCCATAAACTCAGGTTCGATGCCCACGATGGCTTCGGGTCCGTCGCTGTAGCCGCCGCTGCTGCCGCCAATTCCTTGTGAGCCCGGGTTGAGTTTGGAGAGCAGATAGTAGCCGTCACTGCTGCCGCCCCAGCCCCAGTTGATGTGGTAGCACTGGTTGCCGTCATAGCCGTCACAGACGAAGGCGTGACCGCCTTCCTCGTTGTGGCCGGAGAGATAGGCAGGACGTCCGGCAGACACCTCTTTATACAATGTGGCATCCCAAGAGTCGGAACTGGGGTTGTCGGAAGACACATACCTCACACTGTTGCCGTAGCCGAAATATTTCTTGAGGGCGTCGGCAACCATATAGGAATAAGCTGCGGAACCGCCTTTGGAGGCTATGCCATACATCATCTCCAATCCAATGCCGCAGTAGCGCATCAGCTGTGCCACAGCCTTCTTCTCCTTGCCCGTGGAACTGCCGCCGTAGCTGTCGGTCATATTATCCCAGTCGATGGGGGAGCCTGCGGGGACGGTTTCTAATATCATTCCGTCCCAGGTGTACCCTGGAATGGCAGCCTGTGTCTCATCCACGGATCTTGCGCGATGAAAGTACATGATCTGTGCCATGGCGGTGGCCACGCAACCTGTGACGCAGCGTTCTCCCGTGGAGTATTTGGGGCACTCCTGGTTATAGGGGTCGTTCTGGTTCCAGGTGGAGGTGCAGAGGGTGGCCACTGCGGGATGAACAGGAGCACGCAGCGGTGCTCGCTTGGCTGCGGGAATCGGGTTCGCGGCCAGGTCTTCCAGCTGATTTGTCATCCATCCGAGCCACCACTTCATATTGTCGGGCAGCTGCTCGTAGTCGAATTCGCCCTTGTCACAGTAACCCAGCACAGGATAGGTGCTGTCGTCACCGGCGGCGATGACGAAGCCCTCGCTCTCTCCGAGGTTGAAGACGTAGTAGGGGGACTCAAGCGTTTTTCGTGGTGCCAGGCGACGCTGGTCCGTGATGGGTGTGAGGCGCGGAGCGCGACGGCTTCCAGGCAGGCTGTTGAGGTAACTCTCTGCCCGCTGCCGGGCCTCCTCGCGGGTAATGGGGTCGGCGCTGGCGGCTGTGACCATAAGCACTGCGGCGGCCAGCATCAACATTTTTTTGAAATAGGGAATTGCCATAATATTAATCATTTATGATTTATCAATTACTCATGTTTCGCAAGTAATGCCGTAGGCATTTGATAGGGTTTGAAGGGTTAATGCCGTAGGCATTTGATAGGGGTTCTTCAAGTGTGAAGCGTCCCTTTGGGCCGAGCGCTTGAAGGGGTTAATGCCGTAGGCATTTGATAGGGGTAGCCAGCCAATTCATTGGCTGGTAATGTGGTCGCAAATGGAATGCGTGCCGTAGGTACGCGATAGGGATCTGTTGTCGCGTACCTAAAGGCACGCGTTTTTCCCATCATTGCATACCAGCCAATGAATTGGCTGGCCGCTCGGCCCAAAGGGACGCTTGACCCTTCAAGAACCCCTATTATGCCCCTACGGGGCTTTGAAATACAGCTTGTTCTTCGAAGTGTCGAAGCGACCAAAGGTCGAGCGCTTGAAGTGTCAAGCGAACGAGTTCGAGCGAGCATACTTTCGAAAGTTGAGTCAATTATAATTTTGAATTGTGAATTTTAAATTGTGAATTTTTAATTCACTTCACGCGCTTCTGGCCGTCAATGATGTAGATACCTCTTTTGAGGTTCTGCTTCCCTACTCTGCGGCCGCTGAGGTCGTGGAGTGTTGAGGGTTTAGAGTTTAGCGTTGAGAGATCACGGACGGCGCTCTTGTCGGGCAGGACGGTGAGGACACCGGGAACGTAGTTGAACTCATAGTTCAGTGCCTCGGCGCCGAAGATGCGGATTTCATATTCTCCAGCCGGGCTCTCGGGCGTGGCGTCACACTCCATGGTGGGGGGCACCAGGATAACGTCGGCGGCCTTCTCGCGGTTCTTGAAGGAGCCGTAGGTGCACTCAAACTCGGGATTTGGCTCACCCTCATAACGGGTGTAGGACTTGGCGGTGACGGTGAGCGGTGAGGGGTTCACCGTGAGGAGGCCGTTGACGCACTGGAGTCCCGGCGAGGTGATGGTGCCAGGAGCGACCACGATGTCATAGCTTCCCACGGGTGCGGTGACGTCTGCCTCACAGGTGAGGGCGGGATCGCCGTTGATGGGTGCGCCGGTCACCTCGAAGGTGAACTTGCTGTTGGCACGGCCATAGATGCGTTCCTGATCCTGAGATGTGACCGTGGGCGTGCCGGTGTATTCCTGTACGGTACACTTGGCCAGGCCCTCGTCGGCAGCGTAGGTCTCCACGAGCGCTGCGGGCACGAAGACCTGCACGTTCTTGGGTAGGGCGGCTTCTTTCAGGCCTGTGACAGGTGCGTCGGAGAGCACGGCCATGTATTTCAGGCCCGTGGCGTTGTTGAATGCGTTGTCGCCCACGCTCTTCACCTGGGCTGGCAGATAGATGCTCGTCAGTGCCGTGCAGTTGCGGAAGGCATCGGAGGGGATGGCTGTGAGGCTGGTGAAGTAACGCAGTTCCTCGAAGCTCTTGATGCTGGTCTGTGAGCGGAAGATATGTGCGATATCAGTGACCTCGGCCACTTCCTGCCGACTGATTTCATAGTCCGCATCGGCATCCCAGACGTCTGTGCAGAGCTGCTTGACCTTGGCGTCGGCGAAGTCGATGAGCTGCATCTTCCCGCGCAGCGAGCCGATGGCCTGCTGCACCTGTTCGGGCGTGCTGTCCAAATCATCATAGACGGCTTGTTCTGCGGTGACGTCCAGGCCTTTCTTAGTGGCATTGTCCAGCAGCGTTTCCAGTTCCAGGACGGCTTCGTCAATAGCTTCGGCAGCCAGCATATCTTCCCAGGTGACGAAGGCCCACTGGCAGCCTTCGGGATAGTCTTTGTAGGATACATCCCAGTAGAGGCCGAAGGTGGGACGTTCGTAGTCGGAGTGGTGGCTGGTCTGGACGCCCAGATACTCGCCCTCCACGTAGGTACCGTCTGTCTCAGGCACTTGGAACGTATAGACGTGTTCCTTTCCTTCCACGGGCTGCACCTTCCAGTAGGCTTTGGACGATGCGCCTCCATCCACGAAACAGGCTTTCACACCTTCACCCACCTTGGTGTCGGTGCTGGTGCGGAAGAGGACCTTGTTGCTCGATCCTGTCTGGTCACTGTAGAGGTAATAGGTGTTGTTCTCGGGCTTGCCCTGTCGCTTGGCCAAGTAGAGCAGTCCGTTGGCGGAGACCACGGCCTGTGTGCCGTAGGCCTCGCCCTTGTTGATATACTTGCCCGAACCTATATTATATACATAGACCTTGGCGTCGGGTGTGATTTCGGAGAAGGCGGGTTTGGTGCGGGCGCGCATTTCTTTGATGGTGCCGAATTCTTTCCAGACGGGTGCCGCGGCGTAGGCCTCACGGCTGCCCTTGGGGACGATGAGGGTGGCATTCTTCAGATCCACACCCTTGAAGACGTCGGGACCCAGATAAATGGTCGAGGGGTCTTCCACAGCAATGCTGACGGTCTTCAGTGCCGTGCAGCCGTCGAAGTTGTTTTCACCGATGTAGGTGACATAACGGTTCATGAAGATGGAGGTGAGTGACGAACAGCCGTAGAAGACACGGTAATACATCGTCGTGAGTCCGGCGGGCAGCTTTATGCTTTCCAGCGAGGTGCAGCCCTCGAAGGAGTTGCCGTAGAGCACCGTGACACCCTGGAAGATCGGCAGCTCGTCAAAGGTCACTATATCCTTGTGATAGAAGCCGCTGACCTCGGTGACCAGTGCGGCTTCTGTCATATTAATCTCGCCGTCGCCGTCCACGTCCCAGTTTCCGAGCATGATGCTCTTGACGGTCTCATCCTCGAAATGCACCAGTTTCAGCTTCCCGCGCAGCGTGCGCTGGGCCTGCATCAGTTGTTCGTAGGTGCTGTTCATGTCATCCAGCACAGCCTGCTCGCGCTGAGCGTTGACGCGTTTGTTCTTGGCGATGGTCAGCAGGTCTTTCAGCTCCTCGGCGGCACGGAAGATGCCGTAGGTGAGTTCATAATCCACGAACCGCCACTGGCAGTTGGCCTCGTGTCCGGCATAATCAATATCAAAGTAGAGACCCATCGTGGGGTTGAAGGCATCGGAGCGGTGCTCGGGGTCGATTCCCAGGAACTGCCCTTCCTTGTAACCCGACTGTCCGCGGGGCACTTGGAGCGTATAGGTGTTCTCATCTACCTGTGCCAGCTGCCAGTAGGCGTTGGTCTGCAGCGTGCCATCCACGAAGCAGGCTTTCACGCCTTCTCCCACCTGACCGTCCTGCATGGTGCGGAAGAGCACCTGGTGGCTGTAGCCGGGTTCGGCGGTGGTGAGGTAATAGAGGCCTTCCTTGCTGGGCACGGGTTTCACATAGTAGCGCAGGGGTTCTCCGCCCACGACGGCTTGTGTCTCGTAGGCCTCGCCCTTCTGCAGATAGGCCTTGGTGCCCACATTATACAGGCACACCACCCGCTCTGTGTTCAGCGGGATGAAGACATCGTCGGGTTGGATGCGTGAAACATAAAGGTTGCCGAAACGGTTCCAGGGGGCTGTGGCCACGAAGAAGTCGCGGGTGCCCTGCAGCACGTTCAGTGTAGCTGCGGACAGATCCACACCCTCGAAGATGGAGTCACCGACCTCCCACGTCTCGGGGTTGGTGGTGGCGGTGTTGAAGGTCTTGAGTTTGGTGCACTCCGCAAAGGCGCGGTCACCGATGGAGGTCACAGCGGCAGGCAGGTCAAAACTGGTGAAGGCCACGCAGCCGCGAAAGGTCTCGGCAGCGATGGCCGTCACACCTTCCGTCAGGGAGAGGCTGGTGAGTGCGCGGCAGTCAGCGAAGGCGCCCTCTCCCACCCTCTTCACGCCGGTGGGCAGCAGGAGATTCTTCAGCACCTTGGCTCCGCGGAAGGCGGCAGCGCCGATGGTCTCGATGTGTTCCGGCAGACTGATGTTGGTCAGGGAAGAGCAGCCGGCGAAGGCGCTGTCTGGGATGGCCGTCAAACCGGTGAAGTTGCGCAGTTCGTTGAAGGTCTTGATGCGGGAGCCGGCGAAGGCACGACCCAGGTCGGTCACCCGTGCAGCCTCGGCGAAGGTCAGGCGGCCGTCGCCATCGGCATCCCAGTTGGTGATACAGAGGCGCTTCACGTAGGTATCTTCAAAGATGATCTCTTTCTCTTGGAAGTTAATGGGTTCCAATCCGATGACGATGGCCTGTTGGGAGTTGTAGCCGTCGTTGGTGCCGCCGATGCCTTGCGAGCCCGGCGTCAGTTTGGAAAGCAGGTAGAAGCCGTCACTGCTGCCGCCCCAACCCCAGTTGATGTGGAAGTTGCGCTTGCCGTCATAGCCATCGCAGACAAAGGCGTGACCGCCGCTGCTGTTGGCGCCGCTCATGTAGAGCGGACGGTCGTTCATCAGTTCGTTGTAGATGATGGCGTCCCACTCGGCATTGCTGTAGCCCCAGCGCCCAAAATACTGCACGCTCTCGCCGTAGCCGAAATAGTTCTGGAAGGCTGCGGGCACATTGAAGGAGTAGGCGCCGGAGGAACTGTTGGAGTATTCCATAAAGACCGACACGCCGCAGTAGTGCATCAGGTCGGCCACAGCCATTTTGGCTTTTTGGCTCTCGCCGCCCGAATAGGTGTCACGCATGTTGTCCCAGTCGATGGGCGAGCCGGCGGGAATACCCTCCACGTGCAGATGGCCGTAGGTGGGGTGTTCGTCGTAAGTGTCGTAGGCTGGCATCTCGGCCTGGGTCTCTGTGACGGACTTGGCACGCTGATAATACAGGAGCTGTGCCATCGCGGTGGCCACGCAGCCGGTGACGCTTCGGCCCAGCCCGTGGTAGTTCGGGCAGGTGAGGTTATAGGGGTCGCCCTGGTTCCATCGCGTGGTGATCATCGCAGGGATGGCAGGATGCAGGGGCACGGCCGAGGAAGTCAGCACAGCGCCACCGGCGCGCACCTTGGCAATCTGGTCTTCCATATCGTCTAACCAGGCACGCATATTGTCGGGAATTGTCTGGTAGTCAAAGGTACCGCTGTCTGTGTAACCCAACACGGCATCCGTCTTGTCCTCGCCGGAGATGATGACGAAGCCCTCGTCGGTGCCGCGGTCGAAGACGTAGTAGAGAGGGGAGTCTGGGTTGAGAGTTTTTCGCTTCGCGAGGCGACGCTGCTCTGTGACGGGCGCCAGTCGGCGGCTGCCTTTGCAGTCCTGGAGGAAGTCGGCGGCACGCTGCTGTGCCTGTTCACGGGTAATAGGGTCGGCCAACAAGGGCTGTATGGCCGCAAATAAAAAGCCTACCAGTAAAAGAGCCGAACGCGTCACTTTGTGACAGACGAAAAGGCGTTGAAAGGTGGTAAAAATACGCATTATACGTTAGTATTATTTAAAAATGTGGGGCAAAGGTAGTCTTTTTTTTCCATCCGTCCGCACTTTTCCTCTTTTTTTTATACTTTCGCGCCGTAAAACGACAATAAAACACATGATTCACTATTCCAGACGTGAAGACTTGCTCAATTCATGGAGCCATGCGGCCGGTATTCTGATGGGAATCGGCGTCGGCACGGCGTTCCTGATTTGGTGTGTCCGCTCGGCAGACTCCTGGGCCACCGTGGGCGTGGTGCTTTACCTCGTCGGAATGTTGGGTTCCTACATCACCTCCACCCTTTATCACGCCCTCCCCGCGGGCACCCGCGTCCGCCGCATCCTGCGCCGCTGGGACCACGCTGCCATCTACTGGCACATCGCCGGCAGCTACTCGCCTGTGACGCTCGTGGCAATGCGCTCAGCCGGACTCTGGGGCTGGGGCCTCTTCGCCTTCGTCTGGGCAGCCGCCGTCGCCGGTACCATCGTCAGCTTCAGGGGATTACGAGAGCACAGCCACGTGGAGACCATCTGCTTCGTGGCCATGGGTCTGAGCGTACTTGTGGCCTTCAAGCCGCTGCTGGACAGTGTGGAACCCGTCGCCGTCAACTGGCTCATTGCCGAGGGCGTCTTCTACGTCACCGGCGCCGTTATCTATGCGCTGTCCCACGGCCGCCCCTACGTCCACAGCCTCTTCCACTTCTTCGTCCTCGCCGGCTCCCTCTGTCACATCCTCTGCGTCTGGCGCATCCTTATGCAGTTCCTGTGATGATGAAGAGGGAAACAAACGACTCTTTCTGAAAAAACCTACTCAACAACCCAGTCTTCAGGGATGCGGGTTTCGGTATTGAAATTGACACCTATCTTCACTACTTTCCGACCGTCTGTCTCGTATGGAATAGCATAGCGATTGGTGTCTATCTGTTGCAACGCATCCTGAGCAGAGCCGTCGATTTTGAATTCAAACACATAAAGCGAGGTGGGCATCTTCACCACCATATCAATGCGGCCATTGGCGCACTTCACTTGTGTGCGTACATAGACATTGAGCATAGAGAAGATGAGGTATAGGGTGTATTCATAGAAACCTTCGCGAGTTGCTGGTTCCTTCAGTTTCTTCTTGAATCCTTCAATATAGGGCAGCGAAGCCATATAAGCTTTCATGCTCGACAATGCCTGTTCAATATCGTCGTTTTTCAATGCACGCCAGAATTTCAGTGCAAAGCCCATTTGAACGTCAGCACTTTCAAGGCCCACATAAGTAGGTAGCAGTCCCTCAATATAGCCAACGCGAACTTCCTGATTGGGAAGTGACAAGGTATAAGCCTGCGACTCTGGATTGTAGTCTTTGATGGTGAGATAGCCACTCTGATAAAGAAGGGGCAAAGCTGTCGTCATCGCTTCCGTGGGACGATCAAAAGCTGATAATGGAGCCTCCAAAGCCTCTAACGAAGTGATGTTAGTACCAAAGCGTTGCATCTGACGGATTAAGAATGTTGGCGTACCACTCTCAAACCAGTAGGAGTCCAACTTTTTAAGCAGGAAAGCCTTCATCAGGCTGAAAGGGTTGTAGATGTCGGGCGACTCCTCGCTGAAACGGTATCCATCGTACATTCGCTTCAGTCGATCATGCATCTCCTCGGGCGTACAGCCGTTTCGTTCAGCCAACAGGCAGATATCTTCGGACAATGTAGTAAGGAGTTCCTCATCGGTAATTCCACAGAGAGCAGCGAAATCTGGCAACATCGAAATGTTGGTCAGATTGTTTATCGTGGAGAAAATACTTAGCTGCGAAAACTTGGTGATACCCGTAATGAAACAGAAACGGATCATAGGGTCAAACATCTTTAATCGCTGATAAAACTCCTGCAGAACCTCGCGCACCTCAAGCAGACGTTCATCGTCGTGAAGCACATCAAGTAGCGGAGCGTCATACTCATCGATGATAATCACCACCTGTTGCCCCGTCTGCTCCATAGCCCTGCGAATGACTCCGCCAAAGCGCATACCAGGCGAGACCTCTTCCTGTCGTCGCCCATACACTTTTTCCATCTCGGCAAGTTGCAGGCCCAATTCAGCTTTGATGCCTTGAATATCCAAATGCTTGGTCGCACTCAGGTCGAAATGCAACACGGGATAATTCTTCCATTCTTTCTCCAACTGCATCACCTTCAGCCCTTCAAAGAGCTGTTTATCACCTGCAAAGAAAGAGTGCAGCGTCGATGACAATAATGACTTGCCAAATCGTCGTGGACGACTCAGGAAAATGAACTTGGCCAACTGCTGCATGCGCCATACCAAGTCCGTCTTATCCACATAGATATACTCGCCTCTGATTATTTCAGAGAACGTCTGTATTCCCACTGGGTATTTTCTGTCTGTCACCGACATTTTCTAACTACCATCTTTTTGCGCCGCAAAGGTACGGATTTTATTTCTAAATTACGATAAAGTGCACGAAAATCTTCTCTGAAATACGATAAAGTGCACAAAATAGAGGCGTGAAATACGATAAAGTGCAAGAAATAGAGGCGATAATTACTTCTGGTAGTCCCACTGTAACTGCTGAAACGAAAGGTACAACAAAACTGCCGCTCGGCTTTGCCGCTTCATACCTGAAGAACTGCTACAACGGGCAATTTATCGAATGCTTACTACCAGATTATCCCACCTTATTCTTATAAAGGAGCCGAGGAGTAACAAGAGGTATAGCCCCTCCTGCTGCTCCTCGGCTTCAATAATCGTTGACTTCAGTGAATCTTATTCAAAGGGGCTCTCCTCAAAGAGGGCTTTGTCCTTGACATCAAATTCGTCTGTCTCACCACCGATGGGTGTTTCACCGCCGCTGAGGGCGAT
>JAFZSP010000099.1 GCA_017619335.1 Bacteroidaceae bacterium | reverse complement strand
GGAGGAGGGGGTGCCGGGGTGGGAAGAGGGGGTGGCGGAGCGCTGATGAAGGGCGGTGGTGCGGTGCTGCAGGAAAGCAGCGGCACGTTGACGGGCGGTGGCCTCATCGATGTTTGCGGCAGAGAGGGACAGGCAGGTGCAGAGCCCCCAGATGGCAGCAAGGGTGAAGGGTAGCAGTTTTTTCATTATGGTATGTTTTTGTTTACTTTGGAGATTGATTATATATTCCTTTTTGAGGTTTCTTTTTGGTGGTTTCGTTTGTTTTTCGGTGCAAAGGTACAAATAATAATGATATGTTGGTGCTTTTTTGCCCAAAAAATGCATTCTATGAAAAAAAATTTTTTTCTTTGAAAAACACTACACTCTACACTCGCCCCCCTCAACTGGGCAGTTTGTTTAGTGTAGAGTGTAGTGTTTTTCAAACAAAAAAAATTTTTTTTGCCCATGACAATGGGCGCAACGACAGGAGACAATGGGCGAAAGTGGCCAAGCGTATAAGCGAAAGTGCCCAAGCGTAAGGACGAAAGTGGCAGAGCGTATAGACGCAAACACATTAGGGGCTGGACGCGGAAGCGTTTGAAGCCAGTGTCTCGCCTTATCCAACAGGGGTCGGACAAGGCGAGACACTAAACGCTTGCTGAAAAACGATTGGATGACAGATTTAACGACGTCCACCGCCGGGGCCTCCGAAGCCGCCTCCTACGCGGACGTTGACAGAACGACCGCCGCTACGATTGCCACCGCGGTTACCACCTTCACCGAATGGACCGCCACCGGGGAAGTCACCAAACTCCCTTCGAGCCTCGCGGCTACCCATGAGGTTGAGGTTGTAGATGACGCGAATCATGCCGTAGGAGTAGATGGCATTGGTTTCGGAATCGCGGCGCTGGGTGGCAGAGATGCTGCGGCTGATGTTGCTGCGCTGGCCGAGAACGTCATACCATTCCAATGACACATTGAGGCTGCGGTCACGGAAGAATCCCTGCTGGAGCTGAAGGTTCCAGATGAGTTCATCGGTGTTCATGGAAGAATCGTTGTAACCACGGCGAGCCTGTTCTGTGAGGTCTGTGCTGAAGGTCATTCCCCATGGGAGGTTGAGCATGAAGTTTCCGCCATAGTTGAAGCTCCAGGTGTCCAGGTTGGCTGTAGTCTGAATGTCGTTGCGGGCATGGCTGTAGTCAAAGCCGCCATTGAGGCCGAAGTCTATACCATAGCCTGTCTCGCCCCAGTCGTAACGGTAATTGAGACGGATGTTGTCGCCCACGGTGAGACGCTTGGTGGTACTCTTGACGGAGTTGAGGCTGCCAGTCTGCTGCATGTAACCCACTGAATTGTTGTAGTTGAGGTTGACATTGGTGGAGAAGTTCCAGAACTTCTTGGCACCCAAGGCGGTGTTGAAGCCTGCCCAGACCCATGTATTCCAGTTACCATTGATGTTTTCGGGACGGGTGGTTCGCACACCAGTCTCGGTGTCATAGGTGGTGGCGGTACTGATGCTGTTGTTGGTCTGGTTGAAGCCGGCACCCAGGTTCCATCCCATCTGACGTTCAGGGATGTAGTTGTTGTAGAAGGTGTTGAAATTATTGGTCCACGAGGGCTTCAGATTCGGGTTACCTAATGAGATGTTGAGGGGGTCACTGTTGTCCTCCACATCCAGCAGGTTGGTCATCGAGGGCTGGCTCATGCGGCCGTTATAACGGAGTCGCCACTGGCTGGTGTTGCTGATTTTCCAACGCAGATCCACGCGGGGAGCCCAGTTGAAGACGTCACGGGTGATATCGAAGTCCTTGCCGTTCTTCTGATAAATCATGTGGGTGCGCTGGGGCTGGAGGCTCACACCTGCATTGAGGCGGAAGTCACCCAGTTGGTAGCGGAACATGACGCTGGCATCGTGGTTGTACTCGTTGTACTTGGCATACTGGCTGTTATGAAGGTCTTTGGTCAGCTGGAGCGTATCCACGCCATCGAGGTATCCTTGGTAGAGTGCAGTGGCGATTTGCTGGTCTGTCATTCCTCCGAACTGATTGGACATCAGGTTCAGAACGTTGGAGTAGAGGCTGCGGTCGCTGTCGGAGAAGCGGCGCTGGAACTGATAGCTGAACTGAATGTTGGCTCCCTTGAAGATGGGTTCGCTATAGGAGAGGCGTGCACGCCAGTTCCAACTCTCGGAGGGCGAGGTGTTGCGCTGGTTGTTGAAGGTCAGATCCATCTCCTTTTTATAGTAATGGATGAGACTACGGCTGTTTGAATTACCGTCGCTGTTGCTGATGCCTCCGCCCAAGTCAACGGTGATGTTGCGTCCAGGTTTTGCCAGACGGCGGTTGATCTGCAACCAACCGTTGACATCGCGGTTTTTATTGTTACTAAAGCTGTTGCGGGAGTTGGCATTGACGCGGATGCTGTCCGTGTCATTGAAGAAAGAGTACTCCTCCAGCGGCTTGGTCATTCCAGCAGCGTAGGGGTCATCGTTGAAGGTGACATCAGCGCTGCGGCTCTCGCTGTTGTTATCACTATAGGAGAAGCGCGGGCGGAACTGGATGTTCGTCATGGAGTCGGGCTGCCATTCCACACGAAGGTCGGCGTTGACACCGGAGTTGCTGCCATAGCTCTGGCTGAGGTTGTTAACGTACTGTGACACCGCACTTGTGACGAAAGTCTGGGAGTTGGAACGGGTGAGGTTATCCGTAGAGGAATGGTTGTAACGGATGTTACCTCCGATTTCCATGAAGCCAGCCTCTCCCTCTTCCTTGTTGTTCATCCAGGCGAAGTCGGCACCTGTCATCTTGGTGGCAGTGAGACCACCGCCGCCCCAGCCTCCGAAGCCGCCCCAACCGCGGTCGCCCGTGTTGTTGGCATTGCCGAAGACGGCCACGCGCCAGGTCTCCATGAAGCGTGTGAGATTCAGGCTCTCGCGGTAGCGGTTCTCTGTGCCGTAGCCAGCATCAAGGTTAAGACGCCAGCCCTCGCCCATACCTTTCTTGATGGTCAGGTCCAGCACGGTCTCTTCCTCACCGTCATCAATACCTGTGACGCGGGTATAGTCACTCTGACGGTCATAGGCCTTGACCTGACTTACCATGTTGGCTTGCAAGTTCTTGAGGGTGGTTTTGGTGTCATCGCCAAAGAATTCCTTCTTGTTGACAAGGATCTTCTTCACTTCCTTGCCGTTGATCTTGATGGTTCCTTCCTCGGTAATCTCTGCGCCAGGGAACTTCTTCAGCAGGGCCTCGAAATTGGAGCCGGCAGGGATGCGGAAGGCATCGGCGTTATAGATAAAAGTGTCGGCCTTCATCTCCACCTGTGCAGCAGCAGCGGTGACCAAAGCGTCCTTCATCATCTTGGCGTTGTCCTGAAGGACAATCTCTCCAAGAAGGAGGGAGCGATTCTGCTTGGTGAGGGAAATGTTGCGGAAGACGGTCTTGTACCCGATGAAGGAGGCTCGAAGGATGTAATCTCCAACCTTTGTCTGTATCTTGAAGGAACCGTCGTTGGCGGTGGATTGGCCTGTAACTTGTGTGCTGTCTGGGTTCATGATGACAACAGTAGCCCCGGGCATTGGTTCGCCGTCATGATCCACAACGGTGCCACTGATGGTGGCTTTCTGTGCGCTGGCGGCTGTGGTTAAGCACAGCGCGAGGAGTAGAGAGTAGATGTGTTTCATTGTTGCTTAGTCTTTTTTTCTTTAATTGACCAGCGTTATGTGTTTGCGTTTAACGGATGAGTGTGGATTTAACGTTTATTCAGAGTACAGACAAGGCATACAAGTAGGCAATGCTGGCTGGAATCGCAAGCAAGCTACTGTCAAAACGGTCCATCATACCGCCGTGACCGGGCAGAATGTGACCGCTGTCTTTCACGCCGAGACGACGCTTGAACAGGCTTTCTATCAAGTCGCCCCAGGTGCCGAAGACCACGACAATCAGCGCGAAACCAGCCCACTGCAGGGGCGTGAGAACAGGCAGATAGACCGCCAGCAGCTGGGAGACAGCCACCGTCACGATGCCTCCGCCCACAGAGCCTTCCCACGTCTTGCCGGGAGACACGCTGGGGAACAGCTTGTGACGACCGAAGAGCGAGCCGCAGCAGTAGGCCCCGGAGTCAGAACACCAGAGGAAAATGAATATAGATAATATAAGGTACGCGCCCGCGCGAGAGCCCAGAGAGCTGACTTCCACGAAATCGGGGCGGAAAAGCAGCAGTGAGAGCAGGGAAAACGGCAAGGCAATGTACAGCTGTGACATCAGGGCGAAAGCCCAGTTGTTCAGGGGATTTTCACGCTTCATATACAGCTCGGCGATGAGGATATAGGCGATGTTCAGCCACCACAGTGCAAAAAGGAGTCCCGACTGAGCGGCACCCATTGCATAGGTGAAGAAGGCAACGTAAAAGACCCAACCGGCAGTGGTGGAGATGAGACGCGGAACAAGGACGTCATTACGGGTGTTCACCAGACCGGTGAATTCCCAGATGGTCAGCACGGTAATGACCATGAACAGAAGACCGCAGGTGAAGGGGGAATAGAGTATGCCGCCCACCATAATGACGACGAACAGGATGCCTGTGAGAGAGCGGATAAGAAGATTCTTCATAGGGCAGTGGTATTGAATGACGAATTGTCCGGAGAATCCGGATTATCAGGAGTGTCCGGATTATCTTCTTCCTCCTGTTTTGTCAGCAGTTCCTCTGTGCGGCTGGTCCAGGGACGCTTGCCGAAGATATTCTCCACATCCTCAGCATAGATGACTTCGCGCTCCACAAGGAGGTCGGCCAGGGCATTGTGACCTTCACGCTTTTCCAGAAGAAGCTGCTTGGCACGCTCGTACTGTTCGGCTATCATCTTCTTGACTTCCTTGTCGATAAGCTCTGCGGTGGCCTCGCTGTAGGGACGCTGCCAGGAGTATTCACTATTGTCGTAATAACAGAGGTTGGGAAGAGCTTCACTCATACCCATATAGGCTATCATGCCGTAGGCCTGCTTGGTGACACGCTCCAGGTCGTTCATGGCACCGCTGCTGATGTGCCCCGTGAAGAGTTCTTCGGCAGCACGGCCTCCGAGGGTGGCACACATCTCGTCCAACATCTGTTCGCGCGTGGTAATCTGTCGCTCCTCGGGCAGGTACCAGGCGGCACCCAAGGCGCTGCCACGCGGGACAATGGTGACCTTAATTAAAGGATTGGCATACTGGAGATTCCAGGAAATAGTGGCGTGACCGGCCTCGTGGAGAGCGATGGTGCGCTTCTCCTCCTCGGTCATCACCTTGGTCTTCTTCTCCAAACCGCCCACGATGCGGTCAACGGCGGAGAGGAAGTCCTCCTTCGTGACGGCCTGCTTGCCGTGACGGGCTGCGATGAGGGCTGCTTCGTTACAGACGTTGGCGATGTCTGCACCGCTGAAGCCTGGTGTCTGGCGAGCCAAGAGATCAACATCCAAAGAGGCATCCACCTTGAGGGGTTTCAGGTGAACCTTGAAGACAGCCTTGCGCTCGTTCAAGTCGGGGAGATCCACATGAATCTGACGGTCAAAGCGTCCCGCACGCAGCAGTGCCTTGTCCAGGATATCAGCACGGTTGGTGGCGGCCATGATGATGACACCACTGTTGGTGCCGAAGCCATCCATCTCTGTAAGCAACTGATTGAGCGTGGATTCACGTTCATCATTACCTCCCATCATGGCATTGCGGGCACGGGCACGACCCACAGCGTCGATTTCATCGATGAAGATGATACAGGGGGCTTTCTCCTTGGCCTGACGGAAGAGGTCACGCACACGGCTGGCTCCCACGCCAACAAACATTTCCACGAAGTCGGAACCGCTCATGGAGAAGAACGGGACATCTGCCTCGCCGGCTACGGCCTTGGCCAGCAGTGTCTTACCTGTTCCCGGAGGTCCCACAAGAAGGGCACCCTTGGGAATCTTGCCGCCCAGGTCTGTGAACTTCTTCGGGTTCTTCAGGAACTCCACGATTTCCTGGACTTCCTGCTTGGCAGAAGCCTGTCCAGCCACATCCTTGAATGTGACCTTGGACTCATTTTCACCACCTTTTTCTACTAATTGCGCGCGCGAGCGGCCTACGTTGAAGATGCTTCCCATCCCAGACAAACCGCCGCCACTCCCCATGCGCCGCATGATGAGCATCCACACCACGATGATAAACAACAGAGGAAAGAGGTTCCAGAATATCTGCATGAACCCATCGTTGCTGCGCTTGTAACTGAGCTCGCCCTTGAAGTTGCCCAGTTCCTGCTGGGAGGTGACGAACTCGTCCAACTTGTCTGCAGAGGGAAACTCTGCCTGCACGAAGGGTTGCTTACCGGTCTGTGTGACGCCCTGCTGGAAGACATCACGGATGTGCTCAGGTTTCACAAACATCTTCACCGTGCCATCGTCCTTGTTGGCCACAATCTTGTTGGCATAGCCCTGCTCCACATACTGTTTGAAGACAGTATAGGTCACACTCTTGGACGTGCCGTTCTGATCCAGGTCTCCTCCTGCAAAGAAGAGATAACCCAAGGCGATGGCTATGACGATATAGACCCACGTGAAGTTGAAACGCGGTTTCTTGTTCTTTCCGTGGTTATTGCTGCCGACAGGGGCATTACTGCCGCTGTTTGGAGCGGTATTGTTGTTGGGGTCATTGACTTCCATGACTTCAGTCTAAATTGGGGATTTCAGTGAGCAAAGCGTCGGCCCAGAGGTGTTCCAGATCATAAAACTCGCGCGCTTCACGTAAAAAAATGTGAACGATGACATCTCCATAGTCCATAGCCACCCACTGCGCGTTGCGGAGACCGTCGATGGCCGTGGGACGGGCATGAGCTTTGGTGCGGGCGAACTCCTCCACCGAATCGGTGAGCGCCTGAACATGACTGGGTGAATTGCCTGTGCAGATGACAAAGGCCTGGCAGATCACATCAGTGATGCCCGAGAGGTCCACGATGACGATGTCTCGTCCTTTCTTTTCCTCCATGCCGGCCTGAATCTGGTCGATGATATTTTCCGTTATTTGATTCATAAGTGTGCGTTTTCGGGGCACAAAGATACTACCTTTTCCCCAAATTATAAGAAAAAAAGGTGTAAAATTACATTTTTTTAGGGAAAAGTTTGTCTGTTTCACGAAAAACGCCTACTTTTGCACCCGCAAACGCGAAAAAGCGGGCGCCAACATGTCGATTGGGCTATGGTGTAATGGTAACACTGCAGATTCTGGTCCTGCCTTTCCTGGTTCGAGTCCGGGTAGCCCAACGACGAGAAGTTGACGAGTTGACGACCAAGAGAGCAAGCCTGTGGAATGGCGGCTCGAGTTTTCGCAAAGATTGGGCTATGGTGTAATGGTAACACTGCAGATTCTGGTCCTGCCTTTCCTGGTTCGAGTCCGGGTAGCCCAACAGCAGAAGAGGAGGCATGAGCCTCCTTTTTGCGTTCATTAAGCATCGTAATTACGTTATATCGTAATAACGTCATAGCGCCCATAACGCCATCACAAGATCATCATCATGAATTATCCTTATTTCTGTCTGGACGACTCTCCTTTTTTCCGCATGATAGAGCTGGACGAGGTGGATTCCACCAACACCTTTCTGCGAAACTACCGTCCCTTTCAGCCCGTGGCAGTGACCCTGGTAACGGCTGAACACCAGAGTGCCGGACGCGGACAAGCGGGCAACCACTGGGAGGCTGAGGCAGGGAAGAACCTGCTCTTCAGCCTCCTCCTGCATCCCTCTACCCTACCCGCTTCACGTGCTTTCGTTCTCAGTGAAGCCATTGCCCTCAGCATCCGCGAAGCTGTCGCCCTGCCTCAAGTTACGGTCACTGTCAAGTGGCCCAACGACATTTATGCAGATGATCAGAAGATTGCCGGCATCCTCATAGAGAATGATTTACATGGGCAGCACATCGGACGCAGCATCATTGGGTGTGGCGTGAATGTCAACCAGAGGGAATGGGACTTGAACAAAGGCAACTGGAGAATGGAAGATGGCAGATGGTCTGTCATACCAGTTTCCCTGGCACAACTAACGGGTCACGAGGAGGAACGGCGCTTTGTCCTGGAGCATATTATGGCGGGGTTCATGCGCCGTTACGAGCAGATCCAACGAGGAAACTATGACGCCATCCATGCCGACTACCTGACAGCGCTGTACCGCCGCAACGGACTGCACCCCTATCATGATAAAGGCGGGGATTTCATGGCTGAAATCGCTGATGTTGAGCAGAGTGGGCACCTGGTACTGCGAGATTCAGAGGGGCACCTGCATCGCTATGCTTTCAAAGAAGTAAGCTGCCTCAGAAGCGGCGAGTCAGACGAACACTCAGGACAGGAAAGACCTTGAAAGAGGAGAAGAAGTTCACGTAATCTCCCACCTTGTCCTCAATGTCTGTCACGTCCTTGGAAAGGTTCGTGCCGTCATGCGTGATGATGGCGGGGGTGCCGCCCCAGAACATTGCACCGCACTCAAAATGAATACGGAAGCGGTCATCACGCTTGGTGAGACGGCCACCATAACCAAAGCCGAGATAAGGACGGAAGGCGTTGACGCGGATACGTGCCTTGGCCATGCTCTCCTCATCGGGCTTCATCAGATAAGGACTTCCTGCAGGATACTTGACATCGCCTACTGCGTGTTTCAAATCACCGACATCATGAATGTTACCATCATCATCCACAGTGAACGTGGTATAGTATTCATTTTCAGTATAAAGGACATCGTGCGTATATTTACCCACTTGAATACCCATATCTCCCATCTGATCCAATAGCTGTCCTATTTGTGGATCTATATAAACAGGTTCATTCTGATAATAATACCAAGGTTCATCGTTCATATAGATGTCACGGATATGATTAAACATACCTACGGCAAACAGTGAAGGCATATCTTCTGTGGTGTTATAGGCGCGGGCGATGTTTCTTCCACCCAAGTAGAAACCTGCCGTAATGTGCCATCGTTTATCACGGAAAGGCTTGAAATCCAAGAGGAACTTGAAATTATCAAACGACGGCTTCCCAAGCATATCCACTTGGGAATCCACCTTATAACCTGTCACCTGCTGCATCATTTCAGCCATCCGATTGAAACGAGTAGGGCTGGGATTTCCGTCCTTGTCATAGACTTGGATGGCAAAGTTCATGGTCACTTCCATGCGAGGCATCCAAGTGAAACCGGCACGCACATCCATAAAGTCGGTCAATGGAGCTGCCGCTTCCAGACCAATACCTGTTGTACCCAACGTCAAGCCTACATCCACGTGTTTGAAGGCGGGATTAAAATAGGTGTTCTGCGGATTGAGTACAGGAGTATGTGCGGTGGTCACGGCATCCTGCGCACACAATCCGAAGAGGGTCGTGCATAATATGGCGAAGGAGAAAAAAAGCCTTTTCATTAGATAATGCTGTTCGTTATTGTTGGAATTCGGGGGCAAAGGTAATGCTTTCTATTGAATAAACGTGTAAAGAGAGGAAAAAAGTGCGTTCAACGACGCTTTTTCCGGAAAAATTGCTGAATTAGACGCATACTTTCCTCTGCAAGTACCCCTGTTTGGACTTCTGTACGAGGATGTAGAGCTGCTGGCGCAAAGCGTGTGAAACCTCGTTTCTCATCGGCTGCGCCATAGACCAGACGTGACAGCTGACTCCAGCCGATGGCACCCGCACACATCACACAAGGTTCCAGGGTGACATAAAGCGTACAGTCCGTCAGGTATTTGCCGCCGAGAGCGGTGGCAGCAGCGGTGATGGCTTGCATCTCGGCATGGGCTGTGACGTCGGTGAGACGTTCGGTGAGATTGTGGGCACGGGCGATGACTCTTCCGTTCGCCACCACGACAGCACCCACGGGCACCTCACCAAGGTGCTCTGCGGTCTCTGCTTCTTTCAGGGCTTGCTGCATGAAGAAGACATCCAGTTCTGCCTGTGTTTTTTGTTCAAAAGTGTTCATTTCTGGGACGGAAAAGCGGATTTCCGACGCAAAGTTAGTGATTATTCCTTAAAAGGAAGCATAAAAAGGATTAAAAGTGCCTTTTTCTCGTCAGAAATACCTACCTTTGCACCCTCAACCCCAAAAACAGAACGATTGAAATGGGTAAAATCATCGCTTTAGCCAATCAAAAAGGTGGTGTAGGCAAGACCACCACATCAATGAATCTCGCCGCTTCACTGGCCACGCTGGAGAAGCACGTGCTACTCATTGATGCCGACCCGCAGGCCAATGCGTCCAGCGGACTCGGAATCAACATAAAGGAAGTGGAGACCAGCATCTATGAATGTCTCATCGGAGAGACAGATGCCCGTGAAGCCATCTACGAGACAGACATCCCCGGACTGGACATCATTCCCAGCCACATCGATCTCGTCGGTGCAGAAATTGAGATGCTGAACCTGGAAGGCCGTGAGCAAGTGATGCGCCGCGTGCTGCGTCCGCTGCTGAAGGACTATGACTACATTCTCATCGACTGCTCGCCCTCCTTAGGACTGATTACCGTGAACGCGCTGACGGCCGCCGACTCTGTCATCATTCCTGTGCAGTGTGAATACTTCGCACTGGAAGGTATCTCCAAGCTGCTGAATACCATCAAGATCATCAAGCAGCGGCTGAATCCCGCACTGGAAATAGAAGGCTTCCTGCTGACGATGTATGACTCACGTCTGCGCCTGGCCAACCAGATTAAAGACGAGGTACAGCGACACTTCCAGGAGTTGGTCTTCAAGACTCTCATCAACCGCAATGTGAAACTCTCTGAAGCACCCAGTCATGGACTGCCCGCCATCCTTTATGACGCCGACAGTGCCGGCGCCCGCAACCACCTGCAGTTGGCAAAGGAAATCATAGAGAAGAACGAGAAGTAAACAATTAAACGTGAATCACTAATATATGGCTCCGCATAAGAAATTTCCCGCTTTGGGCCGCGGTCTGGACGCGCTCATCAGCACGGAGGAAGTGAAGACACAAGGCTCCAGCTCCATCAGTGAGATTGCCTTGGACCGCATCCATCCCAATCCCAACCAGCCCCGTCGCGAATTTGACCCCGAGGCCCTGCAAGAGCTGGCCGACAGCATCCGGGAGATAGGCATCATCCAGCCCATCACCCTTCGGAAGATGGAGGATGACACCTACGAAATCATTGCAGGCGAACGACGCTGGCGCGCTGCACAGACAGCAGGTCTCACTGCGATTCCCGCCTACATCCGCACCGCCGATGACGAGAACGTGATGGAAATGGCTCTCATCGAGAACATCCAGCGCCAAGACCTGAACGCCGTGGAGATTGCCCTCGCCTATCAGCACTTGCTGGAACAGTATGATCTGACGCAAGACCGCCTGAGCGAACGCGTGGGCAAGAAACGTGCCACCATCACCAATTACCTGCGACTGCTGAAGCTGCCGGCCACCATCCAGATGGCGCTGAAAAACCGCGAGGTGGATATGGGCCATGCCCGTGCTCTGCTCTCACTGGACAATCCGTCCTTGCAGCTGAAGGTCTTCGCAGAAATCCAGCGTGACCACCTGAGCGTGCGCAAGGTAGAAGAAATGGTCAAACGCCTGATGGAAGGCGAGACCGTCACTACCACCGCCAAGAAGCTGAGACCGCGCAAGAGCAAAATGGCAGAGCAGTATGCCTCACTGCGTGACAGCCTCTCAGACTACTTCAAGACCCGCGTGCAGTTCACCTGTTCCGACAAGGGCCGCGGCAAAATCACCATTCCCTTCTCTGGCGAGGAAGACCTGGAGCGCATCATCACCCTCCTGGACCGATTGAAGCACTGATCAACACATGAAGACAGGGACCACCATATATAATAAGGTGTGGGCCGGCATGATACTGCTGACCATGCTGCTGATGTGGCTGCCCACCACGAAAGTAGCGGCACAAGAGGTCCCTGATGAGTTCCCCATCACCCCGGACTCTGTGCTTCTGAAACCCATCACCCCTGTCAGTATCAACACCTCCAGCGACTCCCTTTCCGTCAGCCTGTCGGGCGATTCTATAGCCGTCAACGTCCCTGGAGCTTCTCTTTCCGGCATCACACTTCCCCTCATTCAGTTTCGACCCGATCCTACCCGAGCCCTCTGGCTCGCACTGGTCATCCCTGGTGCCGGACAAATCTACAACCACAAATACTGGAAGCTGCCCATTATTTACGGAGGGTTCCTCGGTTGCGCCTACGCCCTCTCCTGGAACAACCAGATGCTCCGCGACTACTCACAAGCCTACTTGGATATCATGGACAGCGACCCCACGACCAAGTCCTACGAAAAGATGCTCCCCCTGAACTACGACATCAGCGGACGCGAAGACCAGTTCAAGGAAATCTTCAAGAACAAGAAGAACTATTACCGTAAATACCGGGATATGAGCATCTTCGCCTTCATTGGAGTCTATATCATTTCTGTCATTGATGCCTACGTGGATGCTGAGCTTTCCAGCTTTGACATCAGTGAGGATCTCTCGCTTCAGTTGGCTCCAGCAGTCATCACCTCCCAGCCCTCGACCCTGAACCGCCAGTCGGCCGACCTGCATCGGAACATGAATTTCCAACAAGAGACCGGCCTGGGAATGTCACTGCGACTTAACTTCTAAAAGATTCAACGACTATGACACACAACAGACATATTACCCGACTGTTCCTGATCAGTTGTCTGACCGCTGCTCCTCTGTTGCTCTCTGCCCAAGTCGCAGAAGACGAGAATCGGAAGGGCGACAACGTGACCATTTCGGCCGACGACATCGCACTGCCAGACGGTATGGAAGCCGAGTTGGACAGCCTGCTTCAGGAATGGAACAATAAGAGTTATCTGATTTCCGACGTTGACTGTGACGGCGGAAGCAATCCTGAATTCCCGCGCGAAACATATATCCATCGTTTGCATCGTCTGCCCAACGTCATTGAAATGCCACACAACGACGTCGTCCAGAAGTTCATTGACCAGTATGCAGGACGGTTGCGCCGCAGCGTGAGCATCATTCTTGGTGCCAGTAACTTCTACACGCCCATCTTTGAAGAAGCGTTGGAAGCCTACCAGTTGCCGCTGGAACTGAAGTACTTGCCCGTTATCGAATCGGCACTGAACCCTACGGCAGTCAGCCGTGCAGGAGCCGTGGGACTCTGGCAGTTCATGATTACCACGGGAAAGCAGTACGGGCTGGAGGTCACCAGCCTCATCGATGAGCGTCGCGATCCCATCAAGGCGAGCTATGCTGCAGCACATTATCTCAAAGACCTTTATGACATCTTTGGTGACTGGACCCTCGTCATCGCGTCCTACAACTGCGGCCCCAACAACGTTCGCAAGGCCATCAGCCGGGCTGGCGGAGTGAAAGACTACTGGCAGATATATCCTTATCTGCCTGCAGAGACGCGAGGCTATGTCCCCGCCTTCATCGCTGCCAACTATATCATGAACTATTATTGTGACCACAATATCTGCCCGGCAGCCACGCAGTTGCCCGCTTCCACTGACACTGTGACCATCACCCGCGATTTGCACATGGACCAGATTGTGGCTCTCTGTAATGTCCGTGACGAGGAACTGCGCGCGCTGAACCCACAGTACCGCACAAGCCTCATCCCTGGAGACAGCCACGTCTGCACACTTCGCCTGCCCACAGCTGCGATGGTCGCCTTCGTGGCAGCAGGAGACAGCATCTATAACTATCACGCCACAGAACTTCTCACCAGCAGGAGAGAGGTGGAAGTGGCACAGGGCACAGGACGCGGGCGCAACGCTGGGCGAGGTGGCAAGACCGTCACCGTGCGGCGCAACGACACCCTCGGTGCCATCGCCAGACGAAACGGAACCACCGTGGCTCGCCTGCGCCAGCTGAATGGCATCAAAGGCAACAACATCCGTGCAGGACAGAAGCTCAGAGTAAGATAAAATTTAAACCCTACGACAATGGACGAAGACCCGACCCTCCAGCAACAGCAAGACGACGAGATGGTACAACAAATGTTTGACCACCTCATCGAGACCTATCTTGCTTCACCGCATCGCAAGAAAGTGGAACTCATTACCAAAGCTTTCAACTTTGCGAACAAAGCTCATGCGGGTGTGCGACGCCTCTCGGGAGAGCCCTACATCACACACCCGCTGGCCGTAGCACAGATTGTTTGTGGGGAGATAGGGTTGGGCAGCACCAGTATTTGTGCAGCCCTGTTGCATGACGTGGTGGAGGATACGGACTACAACGTAGAAGACATCAGCAATATCTTTGGTGAGAAGATTGCACAAATTGTCGATGGCCTCACCAAAATCTCTGGAGGAATCTTCGGAGACAAAGCGTCTGCCCAGGCCGAATCCTTCAAGAAGCTGCTGCTGACCATGAGTGACGACATCCGCGTCATCCTCATCAAAATCAGTGACCGTCTGCACAATATGCGCACACTGGGTTCACAGCCGCCCCACAAGCAGTACAAGATTGCAGGCGAGACCTTATATATCTATGCGCCGCTGGCACACCGCCTGGGACTGAACCTCATCAAGGAAGAGTTGGAAGACCTGAGTTTCCAATACGAGCAGCCGGAGACACATGAAGAGATCTGCAAGCGATTGGACGAGATCCGTCCCCATCTGAACGAAGCGTTCAAATCCTTTATTCTTCCTATCCGCGAAAAGCTGGATGCGATGGGGCTGACCTACGACATCAAAGCCCGCATCAAGCGCCCCTACAGCATCTGGACAAAGATGCAGAACAAGCACGTCGCCTTCGAGGAAATCTATGACCTGCTGGCTGTGCGCATCATCTTCGACCCTCATTCCGCAGAGACAGAAGTACAGGATTGCTTCCAGATTTATACTGCCTGCACCAGTATCTACAAGGCGCACCCCACTCGCTTCCGTGACTGGCTGTCAAATCCCAAGTCCAACGGTTACCGAGCCCTGCACACCACCCTCATGAGCAAGCAGGGACGATGGATAGAGCTGCAAATCCGTTCGCGCAAGATGGACGATATGGCAGAAAGAGGCTTTGCTGCCCACTGGAAATACAAAGAAGGGGAGAAAGACAACTCCACCAGCGAGACCGAACTGGACAAGTGGCTGTCCACCATCAAGGAAATCCTGGACGACCCGCAGCCCTCGGCCATGGACTTCCTTTCCACCATCAAGCTGAATCTGTACAGCTCAGAAATCCTTGTCATCACACCCAAGGGCGAGTTCCGCACAATGCCTGCCGGCTGCACAGCCCTGGACTTTGCCTTCTCCATTCACACAATGGTGGGCACGCACTGCATGGGTGCCAAAGTCAACCACCAGCTGGTGCCCATCAACCATGTGCTCCAGAGCGGTGACCAGGTGGAGATCATCACCTCCGATGAGATGCGCGTGGAGCCGTCGTGGGTGGAATTTGCCACCACCGCCAAGGCACGCGGCAAGATTGAAGCCCTGCTGCGCAAGAAACGTCGTGAACAGCAGAAGTCAGGAGAGGAAATGCTGACAGAATGGTGCGCAGCTCACGACCTGGAACAGAACAGTCTTGTGCTGGATCGGCTGTGTGTGCACCACATGATGGAAACCCGTGAGAATCTTTTTATTGCCATTGGCGCAGGAAGCATCGTGTTGGATGACAGTGATTTGACAGCCATCCAACGAGCCCCAGATGCTGAACGAAATCACAACGGCAAAGGCTGGACCCGTTACCTCCCTTTCTACAAACACAAGAAAGAAGCTTCTGCCCAAGATGCCGCCGCCCCACCAGAGGCAGGCACGCTGGTGGTGGACAGGAAAAAACCTTTGTATCTGAACGAAGATGTCATCGGTCGCGTCACGATGTGTCCACATTGTACGCCCATTCCTGGCGATGAGGTCTTAGGCTACATTGATGCACAGAACCGCGTCATCATCCACAAACGTCACTGTGACATTGCCGATAAGCTGAAGAATGTCGATGGCAACCACATCCTGGCCGTCTATTGGGACACCCACAAGCAGCTGAATTTCTCGGCGACTGTCCACATCGAGGGTATCGACCGCGTGGGCATTATCAAGAGTCTCACAGATGTGATCACAGAACAGCTAAATGTCTATGTTCATGGGCTTTCCATTGCTGCCAACAATGGTATCTTCCAAGGTGACATTGAACTCAGCGTGCATGACACAGAGGACCTGGATGTCATCATCAAGAATCTCCGAAAAATAGATGGGTTGGAAGACGTTTCACGCGTATCATGAAACGCATGGAATCCATCAGACCAGTGCGTCCAACTCTTTCTTGATGGCCAGCAGCTGTTCTCTGACACCCTGCATCCGCGTCAGCAGGTCATTGCTCTTGCGTGCACCTTCACGATTACGCTGAATCAACTCACGAGCTGCCGCCAACTTCATGTTGCGCACCTTCACCAAATCATATACCAGGCTGATTTCTTCCAAATCCTCCTTGGTGTACATGCGAACATTGTTGCCGCTTTTCCGAGGACTGATACTCGGAAACTCTTTCTCCCAGTAACGCAGCAAAGAGGCTGGGAGCGAGAACATCTCACTCACTTCAGCAATAGTGTAGAACTGCTTCAAGTCCTTGTTAGGAATCAGTGGCATGAATCTTTTCTTTTTGGTTTCTGCGTGCAAAGGTAATGTTTTTCGAGCACTCTGTGGCAACTTTCTTCATTTTTCTTTTCTATACGACGCTTTTTTACAAAATTTTATAAGGAATGTGCGCGCGCGTGAACTTTTTTTCGTACCTTTGCGCCCGATTTGGGCAAAAAGCCCCAAAATCTTCACGCTAAAGTCTAAACATTCAACTCTAAACTCGATAATGCGCACAGCCAACGAAATCCGCGAGAGCTTCAAGCAGTTCTTCGCCAGCAAGGGACACACCATCGTGCCCTCAGCTCCTATGGTCGTCAAGGACGACCCCACACTGATGTTCACCAACGCCGGCATGAACCAGTGGAAAGATATCATCCTCGGAACCAAAGACCCAGAGCCGCGCCGCCGTGCCGACTCCCAGAAGTGCCTGCGCGTCAGCGGCAAGCACAACGACCTGGAAGAAGTGGGTCACGATACCTATCACCACACGATGTTTGAGATGCTCGGCAACTGGTCCTTCGGCGATTACTTCAAGGAAGGTGCCATTGACATGGCTTGGGAATACCTGGTGGATGTCATCGGCTTGGATCCCAAGGATTTGTATGTCACCGTCTTCGAGGGTTCTCCTGAAGAAAATATCCCCCGTGACGATGAAGCTGCCGGCTTCTGGGCCAAGCACGTGCCTGCCGACCACATCATCAATGGCAACAAGCACGACAACTTCTGGGAAATGGGCGATACGGGTCCCTGTGGTCCCTGCTCAGAGATTCATTTGGACAGCCGCACACCCGAAGAGAAAGCCAAAGTGCCTGGTCGCGAGCTCGTTAACAAGGACGACCCACAGGTCATCGAGATATGGAACATCGTGTTCATGCAGTTTGAGCGGAAGGCCGACGGCTCACTGGTGCCCTTAGGTATGAACGTCATTGACACGGGAATGGGCTTCGAACGTCTGGTGCGTGCCCTGCAAGGTAAGCACAGTAACTATGATACCGATGTCTTCCAGCCCACAATCAAGGCCATTGAGCAACTCTCCGGAAAGCATTATGGTGAGAAGGAAGAGGTGGATGTGGCCATGCGCGTCATTGCTGACCACATCCGTGCTGTGGCTTTCTCCATTGCCGACGGCCAACTGCCCAGCAACGCCAAGGCCGGCTACGTCATCCGCCGCATCCTGCGCCGCGCTGTGCGCTATGCCTATACCTTCCTGGACCAGAAGCGTGCTTTCATGCACCTGCTGCTGCCCACGCTCACAGAGCAGATGGGCGAGGCTTACCCGGAACTCGTCGCACAGAAAGAGCTCATTGCCAAGGTAATGAAGGAAGAAGAAGAGAGCTTCCTGCGCACACTGGAAACAGGTATCAAGCTGTTAGACAAGGTGATGGCCGACACGAAAGCCGCTGACAAGACAGAGATCGGTGGCGTAGAAGCCTTCACCCTCTTTGACACCTATGGTTTCCCGCTGGACCTCACGGAACTCATCTGCCGCGAGAACGGCCTCACTGTGGATGAGGCTGGCTTCAATGTGGAGATGCAGAAGCAGAAGGAACGCGCACGCGGCGCTGCCAAAGTAGAGACAGACGACTGGGTGAGTGTGCTCGGCGCTTCGCCCGCCGAGAGCGAATTTGTGGGCTGGGACTACACCGAATACGAGTGCCACATCCTGCGCTATCGCCGCGTGGTGCAGAAGAAGCAGACCTACTATCAGATTGTCTTGGACAAGACCCCGTTCTATGCCGAGATGGGCGGACAAGTGGGCGATCAGGGAGTGATTGTCAGTGAGTTCGAGACCATTGACATCATTGACACCAAGAGCGAGAACGGCCTCACCGTGCACATTGCCAAGAAGTTACCCGAGCACCCCGAGGCTCCCTTCATGGCTTGTGTAGATACCGACAAGCGTCACGCCAGTGAGGCCAACCACAGTGCCACCCACCTGCTGGATCAGGCACTGCGCGAGGTGCTGGGCACCCACGTGGAGCAGAAGGGTTCACTCGTCTCCCCTGAAGGTCTGCGCTTTGACTTCAGCCATTTCCAGAAGGTTACATCCGAGGAGCTGCGTCAGGTGGAACGCATTGTGAATCAGCGCATCCGCGAGAACATTTCTCTTCAGGACCATCGCAACGTGCCCATCGAGCAGGCCAAGGAACTCGGTGCCATCGCCCTCTTTGGTGAGAAGTATGGGGACCGCGTGCGCGTGGTGCAGTTCGGACAGAGCGTGGAGTTCTGTGGCGGCTGCCACGTGAAATCCACCAGCCAGATCGGCATGTTCAAGATTGTGGCAGAAAGCAGCGTGGCTGCTGGCATTCGCCGCATCGAAGCCATCACCGGCGCTGCTGTCGAGGAGACCATTTACATGTTGCAGGACACCATCGAGGCCCTGCGCGCGATGTTCAACGGTGCTCCCGACCTGAAAGCCACCATTGACCGCCTCGTCAGCGAGAACACAGAAATGAAGAAGCAGGCCGAAGCATTCATCCACGAGAAAGCACAAGGCTATAAAGCCGAGCTGCTGCAGAGTGCCAAGGAACGTGAGGGTGTCTGCATAATCAGCGGCAAGACCGTCCTGCCTCCTGAGGCCGTGAAGGACATCGTCTTCCAGTTGCGTGCCGAGGTGGAGAACGCCCTTGTCTGCATTGGTTCCCTCAACGAGAACAAACCCCTACTCACCTGTGCTGCCAGCGATTCACTGGTCCAGGAGCACGGCGTGAACGTGGGCAAAGTCATCCGCGAAGCTGCCAAGCTCATGCAGGGCGGTGGTGGCGGACAGCCTCACTTTGCCACTGCCGGAGGCAAGAACCCCGACGGCCTCAGCGCTGCCATCGACAAATTCATCGAACAGGCTTTGGCCTCATAAATAATGGATCGCAAGCGTCTCGCACTGCGCACGTTCCACTACTTCGAGGTGGGCATCAACATCTTGTTGGTGCTCAACCTTTTGGCAGCCCTTCTGCTGACAGACGCCACTATCCGTGACCACTGGGGACCCGCCATCGATTTCTTCTGTGATATCAGCATCGTCATCTTTATCATAGAAATCCTGGCGAGAATCCTCAAGCATCCCACACGCCAAGGGATGTGGAGCTACTTCCGCTCCAACGGACACTGGAACAGCTGGAATATCTTTGACCTCATCATCACAGCCATCTCTGCACTCACGCTGTACAGAGGCATGGCCAGTATAGTGAGTCTCAGAACCTTGAGACTATTGAAACTGGCATCCACCAGCAAGGTCATCTTGCGCCAGCCGGCCCTCCAGCGACTCACGGCAGCCATCTTTGCTTCCATGTCGGCCATCATGGGGGCCTGCCTCTACATTCTCTTCCTCACCACCCTCTATGCCATCATCGGCGTCAACCTCTACCGCGAGATCGCTCCCGAGTACTTCGGCACTTTGGGGCACACCTACCTCACCCTCTTCCAACTCATGATTTTTGACGACTGGGGCAACATCGTCCGGCCCCTCGTGGAAGAGCGGCCTTTCTCCTGGCTCTATGCCGTCTCCTTCACCATCTTCGCCTCCTTCGTCCTGATGAACCTCATCGTGGGTTTCCTGGTAGATACCATCCAGGACCTGCGCATCCGTCGCGAGCTCCGCAGCCGTCACGGCCTCCTCCACGAGAGTGACCAACTACAGGAACAGCTGGAACGTTTCGAGACGGCTTTCCACAAATGGGAGGAGCAAGTGAAGCGGAAGGACGCCCAGCAAGGTAAGTCATCGTGAAACCCACTCTTTTTCATGCTGTGTCTTTTCTGCTATTTGCTTCCTTTCTGAGGAAATTCATGGGAAAAGGCCGGGTTTTCGTAATAATTGATGTTAAAAAATTGGGATTCCTTCATTTTCTCCCTGCCTGAACCCTGAAACTTGAAACTATTTTTTGTACCTTTGCAGCCGAAATAAGGAATATTGTATGCAGATACCTGTTATTAATCGCTCCCATCACCCACTGCCGGCCTACGCCACCTCGCAGTCGGCGGGTCTGGACTTGCGTGCCAACCTGAGTGAGCCTCTTGTGCTGGAGCCCTTACAGCGGGCACTGGTGCCCACGGGGCTGTTCATCGCCCTGCCTCAGGGCGTGGAAGCACAGGTGCGTCCCCGCAGCGGACTGGCTGTGAAGCACGGCATCACGGTGCTGAATGCGCCTGGTACCATCGATGCGGACTATCGCGGCGAGATTTGCGTGATTCTGGTGAACCTCTCCGACCAGCCTTTCACCATCCGTGACGGCGAGCGCATCGCCCAGATGGTCATCGCCCGACACGAACAGGCCGAGTGGCAACCCGTGGAAGTGCTGGACGAGACGGAACGCGGAGCTGGCGGATTCGGACACAGCGGTATTTAGGGTTTAGGGTTAAAGTGAAAAGAAGGAAATACATAGTCTATTTGGCGATTGTGGTCCTCGCATTGTATGGCTGCCACTCGCAAAAAACGCCCATTTCATCGGGAGTGGAGGGGTCAAGCAGTGTACCTTCAGCAGTCTCCCTTCTCTCGGAGAATGACCGCATGAGGCTCAGCTACCTCTATCAGGAAGCGGCTCGGCAGAAGATGCTTGGGCATCATGTGGCGGCTTTTGACCTCCTGCAGCATTGTGCCCAGATCTGTCCCGATGTACCCGAGGTGCTGTTTGACCTGGCACTGTACCGCATGCTGCTCCGCCAGGACTCCACAGCGGAGAGCCTCCTGCAGCGGGCTGCAGCACTGGACGCCCGCAATGCCTATTACAAGGAATCGTTGGCATCCTATTATCTGGACCATCGCAAGGCAGACCAAGCCCTCCCCTATCTGGAGCAGTTGGTCACATTGCAACCCAAACGCACGGATGTGCTGTCACAACTGGTGAACATCTATTCCGGTCTGGATCGTTCCGAGGACGCCATCCGGGCACTGGATCGCATAGAGTTGCTGGAAGGGAAGATGGCTTCTGTCAGTTATCGGAAGTATGCCCTTTACATGGGGATGCAAGAAGAGAAGAAAGCCTTTGAAGAGCTGGAAGCCCTCTGCCGCGAGTACCCTCACGAGATGAGTTATCGGCTGGCCATCGGCAATCAGCTGCTGAAGGTAGGACGCACAGACGAGGCCCTGCAGGTCTATGAACAGGTGCGCGCCACAGAACCCGACAATGCACAGTTGAAGCTCTCCATGCTGGAATACTATCGTGAGACCAACGCCGACTCCCTTTATTACACGACACGTGACTCCCTGCTCTTTGCCCCGCAGACAGAGGCCGAGATGCGGGTGGCACTGCTCAGGGACTATATCAGCGAGGCCATGGAGAACGACTCCACTGGTCGGCAGCGGGTCACAGAAACCCTGGACCTGCTGGACAGCATCCAACCCCGCAACCTGGACTTGCTACAGCTGCGGGCGGCTTTTCTGGCCTCCTACGCGAAGGAGGATGAAGCAGCCTTCGTCAGCATCATGGATCAGATCAACGAGCTGGAACCGGCCAACACACAGGCCCTCTTTTACCTCATCGGCTATTACGCCAACCACCAGGACTTCCAGCGGTTGGAAGACCTCTGTCGCAGAGGCGTGCTCACACATCCCGAGGAACTGATCTGCCACCTGTACCTGGGACTGGCCTGTTACCAACAGGACAAGAAAGCCGAGGCGCTGAAAGCCTTCGAGGACGGAGTAGTGCAGAAGACCCCGGAGAGCAGACCCGCGATGGTGGCAGACCTCTACAGCCTCATGGGGGACGTGCTGCACGAGATGGGACGTGAGCGGGAAGCCTTCACGGCCTATGACTCCTGCCTCACCTATCAGGACGACAACATCGGCTGCCTGAACAACTACGCCTACTACCTGTCCCTGCTGAACGAGCAGCTGGACAAGGCCGAGGAGATGAGTTACCGTACCATCCGGATGGAACCCAACAACAAGACCTATTTAGACACCTACGCCTGGATTCTTTTCATGAAGGAACGTTACAGCGAGGCACAGATCTACATAGACCGCGTCTGCCCGCCCGACTCCACAGACAGCGTGCTGGTGGCCGACCCGATGGTGAGCGGCGTGGTGCTGGAACATGCTGGGGACATCGCAGCCAAGAACGGTCGCATGGAGCAGGCGATGCGCTTCTGGCAGATGGCGCAGCAGGTGGGTGGAAAGAACCTCACGGCCCTCTTACCCAAGAAGATAAAATTGAAGAAATATGTGGAGAAGTAAATACACCTTATATATTATATTAGCGTCTGCACTGCTGCTGGCGCTCTCCTCGTGCCATCCCAAGAAGCACGCCGTGAAGGAGGGCGAGGCGGCAGCTACCCAACTGACCAAGGAGCAGAGGAAGGTCAGCACCATCGTGACACAAGTGAATGCCAACCGCCAGGACGTCACAGGCATCCGCGCCAAGATGAGTCTGCACCTGACACTGGGCAGCAAGAGCGCCACCGTGGGCGGCTCTCTCAAGATGAAACGTGACGAGATCATCCAGCTGTCCCTCACAGCGTTAGGGCTGTTGGAGGTGGGACGCATGGAGCTGACGCCCGAGTACCTGTTCATCCAGGATCGCATGCACAAGCAGTACATGCAGGTGGCCTGGAAGGATGTGGAGATTTTCCGCCAGGCAGACGTGGATTTCGGCATCTTCCAGGCGCTGTTCTGGAACGAGCTCTTCACACCCGGCAAGAGCGGCACACCCGCAGAGAGCGACTTCACCCTCTCCACCAAAGAAGGACGTGTCCAGTTAGACACAGACAGCCGCCGCACCCTCACAGCTCAGTTCCTGGTGGACGTGACCCGCTATCTGGTCAGTCAGGCCACCGTGGGAACGCCCACGCGCAGTGACCTGGGCTTTGACTGTCAATACAAGAACTGGGCCAAACTGGGTGACAAAGTCTTTCCTAATGAGCTGGAGCTCAACGTGAGAGCCGGCAGCAGGAAAATCAACGCCGACATTTCCCTGTCCCGCCTGCAGGTGGACGAGCAGATGACAGACCTGGCCACCACACCCGGCAGCAGTTACAAACAAGTGAGCATGGATGATATCCTGAAAATGCTCTCCAACCTGAATAAGTGATGAAGCGGTTTTATCTGTATCTTGCGTTCTTGGCAAGCCTGCTGTGGTGCTTGTCGGAGCCCGCTGTGGCACAGACCAAACAGATCAAGAACCTGAAGAACGAAGCCGCCAAGATCGAGAAAGGCATCAAGCAGTCCAAGACCCAGCTGGAGCAGAAGAAGAAAGAAACAGAGAAGAAGGAACAGACAGCCGGCTTCCTGGAAGAGCAGGTGCGCAACCGTGTGCAGTACATCGACCGTCTGAACACAGAAATTGACACCCTGGAGCATCGGGTGGAGCGTCTGGAAGGAGAACTGCAGGATTTAGATTCGCAGCTGACAGTGCGGAAGGACAAGTATGTCCGCAGCCTGCGTGCAGCCCGCCAGTCACAGGTGGCCCGCAACCCCGTCCTCTTCATCTTCTCCGGACAGTCATTCCCCAAGATGGTGCGTCGTTCGCGCTATGCCCGTGAGTTGGCCTCGCTGCAGAAGACCTTGGGCATCCAACTCATGGAGAAGCAGAACCAGGTGCGTGACAAGCAGAACGAACTCTTGGAAGCCAAACAGCAGATGAGCACCACTGTGCAGGAGGTGATCCGCCAGCGACAGTTATTGGCATCACGCCATTCTGTGGTCAAGCGCAATGTGGTGCAGTTACAGAAGCAGCAGAAAGAGATTGAGCAGCAGATGCGTGACCAGCAGAAGAAACTCACGGAACTGAACAAGAAGATTGACGAGTTGGTGGCCTACGAGATAGAACAAGCCCGCAAACGAGCAGAGGCCGAAGCCAAGCGCAAGCGCGAAGCAGAACTGGCAGCACAGCGTGCGCGCGAGGCCAAGAACAAAGGCGGCAAGGGCAGCACCAAACCTGCCGACAAGCCTGCCTCATCCAAGACGCCGGCTCCCACCAAATGGCTCACGGCCGAAGACCGCCAGCTCAACGGCAGCCTGGAACAGAACAAAGGCCGACTGCCTGTGCCCATCACTGGACCCTATCGTGTGGCACGCCGTTTCGGCCTCAACCAAGTGAGCAAGGGCATCATACTGGACAACAAAGGCGTGAACTACATGGGACAGAGCGGAGCACGTGCCCGTGCCATCTTTGACGGAGTGGTCTCGGCCATCTTCCAGTTGGGCGACATGAAGAACGTCCTCATCCGCCACGGCTCATACATCAGCGTATATTGCAACCTCTCCTCCACCATCGTCACCCGTGGGCAGAAAGTCAAGGCCCGCGACCTCATCGGCACGGTGGCAGAGGACAATGACGGAAACCACATACTTCATTTCCAGCTCCGCAAGGAGACCGCCAAGCTCAATCCCGAAGCCTGGATTGGGCGGTGAAACCGTCTCCGCTCAATAGCCGTTGGTCGGAACGACCTACGGTAACAAGGGCAGGCACCAGAAAAAAACGCCATTTTACGCAACTTGCCCGCATCACGAATGTGTGACGCGGGCAAGTTGTAGTACGCTCGACCATATTGGTTTATGGCTGTTTGATGTATATCGGTAGCACTTCGTCATGGAAGGCGCTTGAAATCTGTCCATTGACGGTGCAGGGCTTGCCTGTTTTGAGAACGGTGCTCTTGGCGAGTTCCTCCCAGAAGTCGGACTTGGTGCAGTAGCTGTGGATTTCTACTGTGAGGCCGTCGCCGAAGTTCTGCTTCAGTTTGGCAATCAACTCTGCGGGGATGTTGGTAATGGCGATTGTGATGCCATTCTCGTCGTGAGTAATGGTGTGGGTAATGGTGTACTCAGAGTAGTCGAAATCAAAGACGCGGATGGCAAAGTCGTCCTGCTCAACGATATCCTCATACTTCAAGGGGATGTTGATAGAGACAGACTCGCAGTCGGTGCGGATGTGAATGGAGGTCTTGATCTCGTTCCAGTCTGTGTGCTCCTGCTGATGGATATCTACTTCCACATTGTCGGGCACATGGTCTGCGCTGAACTCATAGCGAGGCACTTCGTAGTCGGTGATGATACCATTGACGTGCCAACCGTAGCGCATGCCCACTTCCTTGACGACATACCAGAGGACGTGTGAATTGAGGTATTCTTCACCTTTTTCCATGAGGGCGTTGACGGCGTCGAGGCTTGCTCTGCTGGTGCCGTTCTCAATGTCGGTCTTCTCGTCGGCCAGGATATTGAGCACAGAGGGGACTTCGAGGAGGGGAAGTTGTGTCTTCATGCCGGTGGGGTCATAGACATAACGGAAGAGACCGATGTTGCTGCCAGTCTTCTTGTCCCTCTGGTAGTAGTCCAAATCGCGGTCGTTGTAGTGACCATAGGGATAAAGTCTATAGACGCGGCCTCTGTTCTGGCCGTCCTTGCCTGGAGAGCGTCCGTAGTAGAGAGCGGAACTCTGGTCGATGTAACCGGGGAGAGTGCCGTCGGCACGAATGGAGAAGCGAGCTGTCTCCCAGTCCTCGTTCTCGTTGTGGTAGGGCCAAGCGAGGCCTGCACGGGTCTGCAAGTCGTTGGGCAGCAGGTGCTGACCCTGAACAAAGATTTCTGTGCTGGGGAGATTCTCACTGTTCGTGGTAAAGTTGTTCACAGTCTCACTGGAATCGCAACCGACCAGCAGTGCGACACTCATCAAGAAAAAAAGGAACTTTTTCATAGCGAAAATGACGATAGTTTTTAAATTTGCGCGGCAAAGGTACGAACTTCTTTTATTGTGACCAAATCTTTTCGCACTTTTTCCATCTCTTTGAAAGTCAAAATCAGGTATTTGTCTCTTTATGGGCATTTCTCGAACCTTTGTTGCACACGATTTGCACAGATTTTCACAGGAAAGGCAGTCATCAAGAAAAAGAGAGCCGCCAGACAAAATGTCTAACGGCTCTCAGACAAACGATATGAGAAAAAATTACTATCAGTCCTGGCTGTTGGAGGTTATTCCTTACCCAGCAGTAGCTTCATCATCTCGCAAGCGGCCTTGGCCACACTGGTGCCGGGACCGAAGACGGCAGCGACGCCAGCCTTGTAGAGGAAGTCATAGTCCTGGGCAGGAATGACACCTCCGGCGATGACCATGATGTCGTCGCGACCCAGCTTCTTCAGCTCTTCGATGAGCTGCGGGATGAGAGTCTTGTGACCTGCTGCCAGAGAGCTGGCGCCCACGATGTTGACGTCGTTCTCCACAGCCTCGCGGGCAGCCTCGGCGGGCGTCTGGAAGAGCGGACCCATATCGACGTCGAAACCGCAGTCGGCATAACCCGTAGCAACGACCTTTGCGCCGCGGTCGTGACCGTCCTGACCCATCTTGGCAACCATGATACGAGGACGACGGCCCTCCTGTTTTGCGAACTCTTCGGTGAGGCGGCAGGCTTCCTCGAAGTCTGCATCAGCCTTGCTTTCTGAACTATACACGCCTGAAATAGTACGGATTACTGCTTTGTAACGGCCCACGACAGCCTCGCAGGCATCACTGATTTCACCAAGGGTGGCACGGTGGCCTGCGGCGGTGACGGCGAGGTCGAGGAGGTTGTGCTCGCTGCGCTTGCCATCGGCAAATTCCTGCACGCAGGCTGTGATGGCGGCAAGGTCCTTCTTGACCTGCTCGTTGTCGCGGTTGGCACGGAGCTGCTTGAGGCTTTCCTCCTGTTGCAGACGCACGGCGGTGTTGTCAACCTCGAGAATGTCGATGGGATCTTCATGCTCCAAACGGTACTTGTTCACGCCGACGATGGTCTGCACGCCACTGTCAATGCGAGCTTGTGTGCGGGCAGCAGCTTCCTCGATGCGCATCTTGGGCAGACCCGTCTCGATAGCCTTGGCCATACCGCCGAGCTTTTCGATTTCCTGGATGTGCTCCCAAGCCTTGAGGTAAAGCTCCTGAGTGAGTTTCTCCACGTAATAGGAACCAGCCCACGGATCGATGTGCTTGCACACCTGCGTCTCGTTCTGGATGTAAATCTGTGTGTTACGGGCAATACGTGCGCTGAAGTCGGTGGGCAGTGCGATGGCCTCGTCAAGGGCGTTGGTGTGCAACGATTGGGTGTGTCCCAGCACGGCAGCCATAGCCTCGATACAGGTGCGGCCCACGTTGTTGAACGGGTCTTGCTCGGTGAGTGACCAACCGGAAGTCTGGGAGTGTGTGCGCAGAGCCATGGACTTGGGGTTCTTGGCGCCGAAGCTCTTGACAATCTTGGCCCAGAGCAGACGGCCGGCACGCATCTTGGCGATTTCCATGAAGTGGTTCACGCCGATGGCCCAGAAGAAGCTGAGGCGAGGGGCAAAAGCGTCCACATCAATACCGGCATTGATACCGGCACGCAGATAGTCCATACCGTCTGCCAGCGTGTAGGCCAGCTCGATGTCGGCAGTGGCACCAGCCTCCTGCATGTGGTAGCCAGATATTGAGATACTGTTGAATTTCGGCATCTTCTGTGAGGTGTACTCGAAGATGTCGGCAATGATCTTCATGGAGAAGGCCGGCGGATAGATATAGGTGTTACGCACCATGAACTCCTTCAGGATGTCGTTCTGGATGGTACCAGCCATCTCCTCGAGCTGTGCGCCCTGCTCCAGACCAGCGTTGATGTAGAAAGCCAACACGGGCAGCACGGCACCGTTCATGGTCATGGAGACGGACATCTTATTAAGAGGTATGCCCGCGAAGAGCACCTTCATGTTCTCCAGGGAGCAGATGCTCACGCCAGCCTTACCGACGTCACCCACGACGCGGGCGTTGTCGGGGTCGTAGCCGCGGTGTGTGGGCAGGTCAAAGGCCACGGAAAGACCTTTCTGTCCGCTGGCAAGGTTACGACGATAGAAAGCGTTGGACTCTTCGGCGGTGGAGAAGCCAGCGTACTGGCGGATGGTCCACGGACGGAAGGGATACATCATGCTGTACGGGCCACGCAGGAAGGGCGGAATACCTGCTGCGAAGTTCAGGTGTTCCATGCCTTCGAGGTCTTCCTTTGTATAAACGGGCTGAATATCAATCTGCTCAGGAGTCTTCCAGTTGGCAGTGATGCCATTCTCCCGCTGCCATTGCTGACCATTCTTCTGTTCGATGCCAGCAAAGATATCTATATCTGCAAAATTCTTTTTCATTGCTTCTTGAGTTTTGGGAGTTATAACTGTTAGATTCCTAATTTTGCATTCAGTTCCTTGAGGGTCTTGAGCTGGTCAACACGCACATGGATGAAGTTCTCGATGCCGGCGGCCTTGAGGTCCTCAGAGCAAGCAGGTGCACCTGCGATGATGAAGATGGCCTTGGGGTCGGCAGCCTTGAGGGCATTGAATGCGGGCACGCCGTAGTCGGCATACTCGTCGTCACTGGAGCAGAGCACCACGATGTCGGCGCCAGCTTTGACGGCAGCCTCGACGCCTTCTTCCACGGTCTTGAATCCGAGGTTGTCGATGACCTTGTAACCAGCAGCAGCCAGGAAGTTGCAGCTGAACTGTGCACGAGCCTGACGCATGGCCAGGTTGCCGATGGTCAGCATGAAAGCGATGGGTTGCTTGGCAGCCTTCTCGGTGGTGAGGCGCAGGGTCTCGAAATCGGAAGCCAGACGGCTGGTCTTCAAGGCGGGCACATCGGGGTCGCTGGAGTGCTTGCAGGTGCAGTCGCAAGACAGCGGTTCCTTGCCTTCGCTCGTCTCCGTGAAGTTGGGGAACTGGTTGGTACCGAGCAGGAACTCCTTGCGTTTGCCGGCGTTGGCGTGACGGGCGGCATCGGTGCTGTTGATGGCCTCCTGAATCTTGCCAGCTTTGACAGCGGCGAGGAAACCGCCTTCTTCCTCAACGGCAAGGAACAGTTTCCAAGCTTCCTTGGCGATGGCCACGGTCAGCTCTTCCACGAAGTAGCTGCCGCCGCTGACATCCACAATTTTGTCGAAGTGGCACTCTTCCTTGAGCAGCAGCTGCTGGTTGCGTGCGATACGCTCGGCGAAGTCGGTCGGTGTCTCGTAGGGAGCGTCGAAGGGCGTTACCACTACTGAGTGGACACCTGCGAGGGCTGCGGACATCGTCTCGGTCTGTGAGCGGAGCATGTTGACGTAGCTGTCGAACACGGTCTGGTTGTAGGTCGTGGTAGCAGCGTTGATGCACATCTTGCAAGCGCAGTCGCACTTGGGCTCGTACTGTTTCACAATCTGTGCCCAGAGCATACGTGCGGCACGGAACTTGGCAATCTCCATGAAGTAGTTGCCGCCGATGCCCATGTAGAACTTGATCTTCTTGGCGGCGAGGTCCACAGGCACGCCAGCTTCCGTCAGTTCCTCCAGGTACTCCTTACCCCAAGCCAGCGCGTAGCCCAGTTCCTGATAGACGTAGGCACCGCTGTTGCAGAGCAGGTCGCTGTGAACCATCACGCACCGCAAGTTGGGGAAGTCCTTCAGTTTCTCCACGAGCTTGGGCATGGTGGGCAGCAGCATGGTGCTGTCCTTGCCCTTCATGAGCATACGCTCGATGGGGTCGAAGCCGATGCCGCCCACAATCTTCTCCTTGTCGTAGCCCTTCTTCTCGTAGTAAGCCACAAGGATGTCGGCCAGTTCCAGCACGTGGCGCTGACAGATGCGGAAGCTCACTTCCACGATGTCGCAGCAAATGCCGTCAAGCAGCGTCTCGATGAGTTCGGCACTCACCGTCTCGCCGGGAATGCGAAAACCGATGGAGTCGATACCCTTGTTCAGGATGTCCAAAGCCTTGGCGTTGGCTTCTTTGGGGTCTTTGACAACAATGTTCTGACGAACGTACCAGACGTTGTTGTCCTTCTTGTTGCCGCGCACAAAGGGGAACTCGCCCGGGAGGGCGTTGACGGTGGGCAACTGGTCCACGTCTTCCTTCAGGTAGAACGGCTGCATGGAGAAACCTTCGTTGGTTCTCCACACCATCTTCTTCTCGTAGTCAGCGCCCTTGAGGTCAACCTCAATCTTGTCACGCCATTCCTGACGTGACGGGGCAGTGAAGTCCGCGAAGAGTTTTTCTTTACTATCTGCCATAGTAGAGTTGATTGTTTAGAGTTTAATGATTAAGGTTTTTTAGTTGATTTTCTTACAAAATGCGGGCAAAGGTAAGAAAGTTTACCCTCACGGCCAAATTTGCAGTGTAAAAAGTCATTAAATCTCGATTTTCATGAGGTTTTTCATAAAAAAAACGTACCTTTGCACCAAATTTCAAGAGCAAACGACAATAATTATGGCACCAAACACCACCAACACAGAGCAGCCGGCCATCAAGATGAATCTCATCGGCCTGCTGAAGAACATTCTGCCCTTCGTCAAGCCCTACCGCTGGCTTGTCATCCTCACCCTCGCGCTGACCTTCATCGGCTCGCTGATGGCACAGGTCAATGCAGTGGTGCTGGACCGAGCCGTGGACGCCATCAACGCCATGATGCAGACTTCCTTTGCCTGGAGCCAAGCCGCCAAACTCCTATTCACCATCAGTGCCATCCTGTTGGGCAAGGAAGTGATCTCGGCATTTATCACTTTCGGGCAGCGTTACTTCGGCGAGAAAATGCGCATCCTCATCAGCCGTGACCTCTCCCTGAAGGTCGTGGATCGGATGCTCTCCTTCCGCATGGCGTTCTTCTCGTCGGAGGGCAACGAGACGGGCAAGCTGCAGTCACGCATAGACCGCGGTATCCAGAGCCTCTCCAACACCGTCAACAACTTCTTCATCGAGATCCTGCCGCTCTTCACCAGCGCCGTCTTCGCCCTGATTCTGATGTTTGCGGCCAATGTCTATGTGGGACTGGTGGCCCTGTGCATCGTACCTATTTATTTCTACCTCACCTACGTGCAGGCCAACCACCTGAAAGGCTGGCGCCGGAACATCTTCAGCAGTCATCAGGCTGTGAGCCAGGGGATTCTGAACATCATCGAGAGCATCTCCGTCATCAAGTCCTTCAATCGCGAGGATATCGAGGCCGCCCGTCAGGCTGCCATCCAGGATGCCATGACCAGCCAGCAGATGAACACCCGCCGCCTGAGTTTCTTCTTCAATGGCCTCAAGAGCTTCTTCGAGCAGATTGGCACCGTGCTCATCATCATCCTGACGGCCTACCTTGTCCTCACCGACTATCCCGGCATGAGCATCGGCAAAATCATGTACCACGTCATGCTCTTCGCCAACGTTAGCGCTCCCATCCGTCAGCTGCACCGCATCTACGACGACATGAACGATGCGCTCATCTACGCTGAAGGGTTCTTCGGCATCCTTCACGCCGACGACGAGGTGGAGGACACGGGCACCTGGCACCCTGCCCAAGTCCTGGGCGATTTCGAGATGAGCGGCGTGGATTTCACCTACGGCAACGGCACCAAGGCACTCACCGATGTGACCCTGCACATCCCCAGCGGCAAGATCACAGCCCTCGTGGGACTCAGCGGCGCCGGCAAGAGCACCATCGTCAACCTCCTGGACAAGTTCTACCACCCCGACTGCGGCAGCATCCGTTTAGACGGTCACGAGCTGCGCCAGTGGGACACGCAATGGCTGCGCGAGAACGTGGGGCTGGTGCTGCAGAAGAACCACATTTTCAGCGGTTCCATCGAGGAAAACATCCGCTACGGCAACCCGCGTGCCACCCACGAAGACGTGGTGAAGGCTGCCCGACAGGCCTACATCTATGACCAGATCATGCAGCTGCCGGGCGGCTTCGCCTCACAAGCCCTCCAGCTCAGCGGAGGACAGCAGCAGCGCATCGCCATCGCACGGATGTTCATCAAGAACCCGCCCATCATCTTCCTGGACGAACCCACAGCAAGCCTCGACGCCATCGCCACAGAGCAGATCAAGGCCAGCATAGACGCCATCAAGGCAGGGCGCACCGTCATCATCATCTCCCACAACATCGGGCAGATCATTGATTCCGACCAGATCTATGTTCTCCAGAAAGGCCACGTCGTCCAGAGCGGCACTCCCTCCGAGGTCTATCGGCAGGGAGGACTCTACAAGGACATCTTCGATGCCAGCGCGCGCAGCATGAATGTGGATAAAATTGCTGACACCATCAACGAGAGCTGAAGGGGTTCAGACACTATAAAAAACTTGCCCGCGTCCATCGGTATGATGTGGCGCGGGCAAGCAGTAGTAGATAGTTTCTGGTTTCAGGTTACAAGTGTAACTCTCGGGGTTCCACTCGGTCCTCACTCCCCTCTCCAAAGGAGAGGGGTTGGGGGTGAGGCTTTTAGAACGGGCCCTTGCCAATGCAACTGGTGGTGGTGAGTGCGGTGACGATCGCGGTCAGAATGGTGATGACGATGTCCAGAATGCGCTTCCAAGTTTCCTTCTTCATAAGCTTTTCAGTTTAGCGTTTAGTGTTGTTTGTGTTAATTGGTAGGTAAGGCCGAAGGCCAGAAAGAACACAGACAGGGGTTTAAACCCCGAAGGGGTGTTTAGACCACAGGCAGGTGGTGGAGCGTAGCGGAACCCCTGCTACCAGGGTCGGTGTTACACGAGTGCCGCGCTCGACCTCTGGTCGCTTGACACTTCAAGAAGGTACGACAGAACATTTTCATTCTGTCACCCCGTCGGGGTTCGTGTGGTGTCGCCGTTCAATGCAGGGGTTTCATTTCATTCCACCCCTGCCTGTGGTCTTGCGCCCCTTTCGGGGCTTCCCTTGTCTGCTCGCTGGGGCTTGCCCCTCCGCTTCTGCCCGGCTCCCTCGCCCCCTCTTTGAAAGAGAGGGGTCGGGGGTGAGTCTTCGACCCTCTTCTGCCTTCTGCCCGGCTCCCTCGCTCCCCTCTTTGAAAGAGAGGGGTCGGGGGTGAGTCTGTCGGGGGTGAGTCTTTACGGATTCTCGGGCTGCACGGGGGTGACATTACCGCCCTCATCAATCTCGATGGTGGCTTCACCATCCATGATGGCCTGCCACTGCTCCTGGGTGATGGTGCCCTCCTTGACCAGTTTGG
>JAFZSP010000098.1 GCA_017619335.1 Bacteroidaceae bacterium | reverse complement strand
TTCTTAATTCTTAATTCTTAATTTTTAATTTTTTCACTCCCTCGGGTCTGTTCCCCACATCAGCTTGGTTCTCAGCGTGCTGAAGAACGAGCTGCCAGGACGTTTGAAGACACGGATGGTGTAGGGCGCACGGCGGATGGTCAGGCGCACATCCTCTGAACACTTCTCACTGCGGCCGTCAAGAGAAACCAGGAAACGGTGGTTGCGACTGGCCACACTCAGGGTGATAACGGCATCGTCTGTCAGTACCAGCGGGCGCACCGTCAGTGAGTGGGGGGCCACAGGCGTCAGGCCCATCGTCCGACTGCCGGGCTGCATAATGGCACCGCCCACGGAGAGGGCATAGCCCGTGCTGCCTGTGGGGGTGTTGACGATGAGGCCGTCTGCCTGGTAAGTGGTCAGGTACTCACCATTGATATCCACGCGAATGGAAATCATCGAGGAGACATCCCGTTTCAGCACAGCCACCTCGTTCAGGGCAAAGGGATAACCTTCCGGTGCTCCGCGGTCATATTCCAGCTGCAGGACGCTGCGCTCCTCGGTGGGACACGTGCCGTCAAAGATGGAACGCAGGGAAGCCTCCACCTCATCGGCAGTGACGTCGGCCAGAAAACCCAAGCGACCAGTGTTGATGCCCAGAATGGGAATACCCTTGTCTGCCACGCGGCGGGCTGCCTCCAGGAACGTGCCGTCGCCACCCATGGAGATGACCACATCGGCTTCGAAAGCATCGTCACGAATCAGCTCCACGCCAGCAGGCACAGAAATCTTCCATTCTTCCACCAGGTAACGATGGAAAGCCTCGTCAATGAGAATCACGGCCTCATTCTCCTCCAACAGACAGAGCAGTTTCTGCACAGAGGCCGACTTTTTGGCCTGAAAAGTGTTTCCGAAAAGGGCAAAACGCAATTTGTGCATACCTTTTTTCATTTTTTCCGCTGCAAAAGTACACATTTCTCTCGAATTTTGACTACTTTTGCACCAGAAACCATGCAAATTATGTGCATTTTATGACAAAACTCAGTGTAAACATCAATAAAGTGGCCACCATCCGCAATGCACGAGGCGGTAATAACCCCGATGTGTTGCGTGTGGCACAGGATTGTGAACGCTTCGGAGCGCAGGGCATCACCGTGCATCCCCGACCAGACCAGCGTCACATCCGTTATCAGGACGTGCGGGACCTCAAACCCCTGCTCACCACGGAGTTCAACATCGAGGGCAACCCCATCTCGGAGTTCATCGCACTCGTCCTGGAGAACCGCCCCACACAGGTCACCCTGGTGCCCGACGGTCATGACCAGATCACCAGCAACCACGGTTGGGACACCCACACCCATCTGAACTTCCTCAGCGATGTCACCGCTCGCTTCCATGAGGCCGGCATCCGCGTTTCTATCTTCGTGAACGCCGACGAGGAAATGGTGAACTATGCCGCCCGTGCCGGAGCCGACCGTGTGGAACTCTACACCGAACCCTACGCGGCAGAATATGGCGTTGACCGTGTCGCCGCCATCGCCCCCTTCATCCGCGCCGCAGAAGCTGCACGCTCCCTGGGCCTCGGGCTCAATGCCGGCCACGACCTCAGCCTCCAGAACCTCGCCTACTTCCACCAGCAAATCCCCTGGACTGCAGAGGTCAGCATCGGACACGCCCTCATCTGCGATGCCCTCTACCTCGGACTCGAAGAGACCATCCACCGTTACCTCCAACAGCTAAATCCCTAACCCCTAAACTCTAAACTCTAAACTCTAAACTCTCAACTACATAATGATTTACCTCTTTTTCGCCACTGGCACCGAGGAGCTGGAAGCCCTCGGAACCGCCGACATCATCCGCCGTGCAGGCCTCAAACTGCAAATCGTCTCCATCACAGGCCAGCGCCTCGTCACAGGCGCCCACGGCATTCAAATCCAAACAGATGCCCTCATCGACGAAGTGGAGTTCTTCGATGCCGATATGCTCATCTTCCCCGGCGGAATGCCTGGAGCTGCCAACCTTGCCTCTTGCCCCACCCTCATCGAGCGCCTGAAGGACCACATTATCGCGGGACGTCCCGTGGCTGCCATCTGTGCAGCTCCCTTCATTCTGGGCCGTCTGGGAATGTTGGAAGGCAAGCGCGCCACCTGCTATCCCGGCTTTGAAGGTGAACTTGCTGGCGCCACCTGCACAGGAGCCCTCGTGGAACAGGACGGACTGTTCATCACTGCCAAAGGCCCTGCCGCCGTCTTCGAGTTCGGCTATGCCATCGTAGAACGCATGAAGGACAAGGCCACCGCCGACGCTCTGCGCCAGGGAATGTTGTGGAGCGAAGTGAAATGACCCGAGCCTGCACGCTTCTCACATGAAGAACGCCGTCATCATCGTTGCTGGAGGGAAAGGTCTGCGCATGGGGACAGACCTCCCCAAGCAGTTCCTGCCCATTGGCGGCAGACCCGTGCTGATGCACACGCTCGAAGCCTTCGAGCGTGCCATCCCCGGCATCCAACTCGTCCTCGTTCTGCCTGCCGACCAGCAGGACTTCTGGCACGACCTTTGCCGGCAGCACGCCTTTACACTGCCACACACCATCGCCACTGGCGGTGAGACCCGCTTCCACAGCGTGCTCAACGGCCTCCGCAGTATCTCTGTGCCCTCTGTGCCCTCTGTGCCCTCTGTGCCCGAGGACTCTCCCGAGGACACCCCCTCCACCATCGTGGGCGTTCACGATGGTGTCCGTCCCTTCGTTTCTGCAGCTGTCATCCGCCGCTGTTTTGAGGCTGCCGCCACCCACGGCGCTGTAGTTCCCGTCACACCCGTGGTGGAAACCATCCGAGAGCTCACCGCGCCTTCCCTGGATAATACCCTGGAATCCATGCCGTCACAGACCCGTGACCGTTCCCGTTTCTGTCTCGTCCAGACGCCACAGACCTTTGACCTTTCCCTTCTCCTGTGCGCCTACGAGCAACCCTATCGTCCCACCTTCACCGACGATGCCTCCGTCGTGGAAGCCCTCGGCCATCCCATCACCCTCGTGGAAGGCAACCGCGAGAACATCAAGATCACCACACCCTTTGACCTCACCGTTGCCGAGGCATTATTGAGGGATGCTTGTGGATAATCATCTGGTGCCGCATAATCACTTTTATTCAGAACTTATATCTCAGACCGAGGCAGAGGAGACCTTTCTCACCCACGCCGGCCTCGACGAATCCGCGGATCCGATTACTACCGAACTCAGCGCCCAAAGCTGTGGCCTGGAACATGAACGTGGATAACGTCTCGTCTTTGGCGCTCGGGTCATTGGCCTTGGCGTTGTCATTACAGGAAATGGAGCAGAACATCAGACCAGCAGAGAGTGCCGAATACATTCCGAAGTACTTCTTTCGCATCCAGTTGACCTTCACCGATGGCATCACCGTGAAGAAGCTCTCGGTCAGGTCATTCTTGTGGGTCTTCCCGTCCTCGGCATTACATCCGGCATACGAGGCCACAGCACCTAAACCCACCATGGGCGAGATGTGGTAATAGTACTCCACGCCGATGGGACCCCAGAACGAACTCTGGTCGCCCGCTGCGGCTGACAACGCATTTGTGACAAATGAGAGAATGTCGGATGCAGATCCTGTACCATAGAATAATCCCACTTCATGCTTTAAATCCTGTGCTTGCAGGTTCATGCCGAACAGAGCCACGCACAATGCCAGAATAATCTTTTTCATACGTTATTTCATTTTTATATTCTTTCACCAAATGTGGGTGCAAAGATACAACTTATTTCTGATAGTTGGGCGCCTTCGGCTTAAAATCCTTCAAAATCTTATTCAAAAACTTGCAAAATCCTACAGGTGGTTGTCTTTTCCTGTTTCTCATGACATTTTACCTCCATCCTTGGCTTGCCTGATGGATATTCATTATCAGCCACATTTGCTTACCAAAGTGTTTTTCTATGATGATTTTGACTTGCCGTCACCATTTCCCCTCAAAAAAACTTTTTTTCATCGAGAAACACTACACTCTACACTACTTCTTTTTCCTCACTTCGCACCGACAGAATCCGCCACGCTTCCCATAGAACAGCGAACCAGGGCGGTTCTTTTTAGGGTATGAGCTACAGAGCAATGTAACTTCTCATATATTGCTCAGCGCATACAGAGGTATAATATCAACATGTCGCTGCTCAAAGTTGTCCTTCGGATCATAGTAGTCAAACTGACCGAAATTCTCCAACGAGGTCCTTAGGGCTTGGTGCAACTGGCGCATCCGCATAAAAATCCACAGGCTTTGCATACCTCCTTGCGTGTTGGCCTTCACCTCTACGGGCAACACGCGTCCGCTGCGCACCCTCAGATAATCTACTTCTGCATTGCTTCCTTTGGCAGAATTCTGCCAGTAGTGCATCTCTGCCCGTTGGAAACAATCATGGTATTTCATCATCTCCAATCCGGCAAACATCTCCGAAGTGCCGCCCTTGTTCACAAAGTCCACGTCAGAGGCCATCAGAATGTCAGCAGCGGGGATATCCAGCATGGTCTGCATAACACCTAAGTCAAAGAACAGGTATTTCGTGTAACTGGCATCCTCCTCTGCACCGAGAGGAACACCATTGCCATCGGTATGCCTTACGGGAGTTATCAAACCAGCCTGTGTCAACAGGTGCAGCGCGTCTCGGATAACCGAAGAATGGATATCTCTGGCCGCTTCGGTATAAACAAATTTTTTGCCGACTTGCAAAGCCACGGAGCGAAGCACCTGTCTGAGCAGCACCGGTGAAACGCGCTTCTTGTATTTGCTGAAATCGTCTTCATAGGTCTGAATGATGTCGGTGTGAACGTGAGACACGCTGATATAACTATATGTCTCCATCCACTCCGTCACGGCAGCTGGCATACCTCCCACGAGGTAGAACGTACGCAACTGATCGATGAGGTCCTTATGTGCTTTTTCCGTCAGAGGTTCCTCGCTGGTTGCTTTCTTCTTATAGGCAATCGTCAGGTCAAGCCCCTGGGCCATCAGGAATTCATCAAACGAGAAGGGGTACATATAAAGAGACCGAATTCTGCCTACGCCAAAGGACGGTAATTCTTCGAGTGTGAACTCTAAGAGTGAACCTGCTGCCACGACGTGCAGTTCCGGGTAGTCCTCCTTGAAGTAGCGCAACGACATGACCGCCTCCTTAGACACCTGTATTTCATCGATGAACAGAAGTGTCTGGCCTGGAACAATGGGAATACCCAGAGTGCCGCTTAGCTTCTCGCATGTCTTCTTGACATCAATGTTCGCGGGAAACAACGGCAGCAAGTCTGGTTGTTTCTCCAGATTGATCTCCACGAAATATCGGAACTGCCTGGCCAGTTCCCTTACTGCCGTTGACTTGCCCACCTGTCGGGCACCACGTATCAGGAGAGGTTTGTGACGTGGATCATCTTTCCAACGGAGCAGTTGCTCGTCTATATGTCTTCTGAAATATGCCATCTGTCTTTAGCTATTTAATGCAAATCGTGTGCAAAGGTACAAAAAATATCCAAAAGTAGGGGCAAAAAACAGTGAAAATCTTCCAAAATACCACCCAAAACCAAAAGTAAGGGCAAAAAGAGGGCGTTTTTTACCAAAATATGACCCGAAACCATCTTTACAGGAGCAGAAGGACGTTTCGGTGATCACCCACTAAGCCCTTCTGTCAGAATGCAGGACCCCGTCCTACCTATTTGCCGCCTTGAAGATGTATAGGCGGTCGGGATATGTATCCTGTTCATACCCTGGTGAACTTTGACTATTGCAAGGCAGAACTACAGAGCAAGGCGAAGTCCGAGGTAGAAGTTGCGGTGGCCGGGCGAGAAGTTAAACCGGAGCGACACACGGCAGTTCCCGGCGTCGCCGTTCCAGCCGCCTCCACGGGACACGCGGTAAGAGCCTGAACTGGCACCAGTGGGGTTCGTCTGAGAAGAGGAACTATAGCTGCCATACCAGTCCTGACACCATTCCCACACATTGCCGCTCATATCATAAATGCCCAGTTCATTCGGAGACTTCGACTTTACGGAATGGGTCTCAATACCACTGTTATCAAAGTACCAAGCGACATTACCCAGCGTGTTACTGCCGCTGTACTTGTAGCCCTGACTCTTGTTGCCGCCACGGGCAGCAAATTCCCATTCTGCTTCCGATGGCAGACGGAAATTCTTCCCTGTCAGGGAGTTTAATTTGCGGATAAACGTTTTGCAATCATCCCAGCTAACGCTTTCTACAGGACGATTTTCGCCCTTGAAAGAAGACGGATTGCTACCCATCACGGCCTTCCATAATGCTTGTGTGACCTCTGTCTCACCAATGTAATAAGATGACAACGTCACCTGATGGCCAGGTTTCTCATCATCCCAGGCATCACTCCCCTGCTCCAGTGTGGCTCCCATCGTGAAGGTGCCGCCCTCAACAAAGATCATATTGAAGCTAACGCCTTTGACCGTGAAGGTTTGGGTGGAGCTGGAGGACGGAGTAGAAGATGGCGTTGCCTGTTGAACAGGCTGTTGCTGGATGGGTTGCTGCACCGGTTTTACTTTCAGCGTGGCACTGGCGGTAGCTGTCTTATCCGCTTCTACAACGACAGAAATCGATTCACTTAACATGCCGTCTTTTGACAATACCACATTATGTTTCCCTTCCAGAAGTTGTTCTACTGTTAATGGGGTCTTTCCGTATGACTTGCCATCAATGGTGACATCTGCATCGTAGGGTGTGCTGGTGATATCAAGTGATCCATAGATAGGGATGGGATTGAGTGTTAGCTTCTGTGGCTGTCCTGCAATAACTTGGATTTGTTTGGTTGCTGTTTGGTGGTGGGCAAGTCGCACTTCCAAATCATAATAGCCTTCCATCATATCACTCTGATAGGAGGTC
>JAFZSP010000097.1 GCA_017619335.1 Bacteroidaceae bacterium | reverse complement strand
GAAACCCTTCGCCTTGTCCCGCACCGCTGGACAAGGCGAAGTTTTTCACTGTCACCGCCGCGCGCGAGGCAACAATTTTTAGCCTTTCGGTCACTTTTTCTTGTTTTTTTCCTCTTTTTTCTTGGCCGATTCGCAATGATTGCCTACTTTTGCGGCGGCAAACTAAATCTCCATCCACTTTTTCACCAATGAGCAAGCTTTTTTATTACCTAAAGAGTCATTTGATTCCCAGTCTCCTCCTGTTCATGGTCAGCGCCCAGCCCATGAAGGCACAAGGCTCATGGACTTACCCTGAGATACCTCTCAACAACGGCCTGCCGCCGATGGATGAACCTGTCTTCCTGTATAACGTGAAGACCAACGGTTACCTGAAGGCCGGCACCACCTGGAACACGCATGCAGCCCTCACCTACGACATCAGTGATGCCTTCCCGTATATCCTTTTTGAGAGATATGACTCGGGTTACACCTACTATCAGTTATATTCCAGTTGGGCTGGCGGACAACACTATTTGTTCAATGCCGAAACTGGAATTGATGTCTATACGGACTATGGCGTTTCCAATAACCCGTATGAGTCCACTTTCTGGAAACTGGCAAGCAACGCGGACGGCAGCTTCCGCATCATGCTCTCCGAGCTGAACAACTGGTATGCGGAACGCCCGGATTATTGTTTAGGATGGGATCCCTATAGTGAAGATCTGGACAATAACGGGTGGTATATGGGTACCAACGACGGACTTTTCAGCCTTCCGCCCAACTCCTCAAGCGAGTATGGTCTTGACTGGAAGTATGTGCTGCAGAGCGACTTGGATGTGTACAATGCCCGAGTGAAGCTCTACAATGCGCTGGTTCAGGCCGAGACTGATGGCATAGACACGAGTGAAGCCAGCAAGATTTACAACAATCCGTCGGCCACGGTGGAGGATCTGTTGAACGCCTGCAGTCTTCTTGGCGGTGGGGTGGACATGACCAATGTCATTATTAATCCATCTTTTGACGGCTCTGTCATCGGCTGGACGGTCAACGTGCCAGGCGCACAGAACAAGGGCTACCAGGGTGCCTCGTACTATGGGGAGGCATCCATTAACAGGTTCGCAGAGGCCTGGCTACCGACTCCCGGGACGCTGGGTGCCGGGTACATCAGCCAAACCCTCTCTGGCTTGCAGTCGGGAAAATATGTCCTGGAGGCAGATGTGATTGCGTGCTATCAGGACACCTGGATGGATGTGGAGGGCGTGTCTCTCTTTGCCCAGGGCGAGGGGCTCTTTGAGACCCCGGTATATACGGAAAACGGTTCGCCCCGTCATTACAGTTGCGCCTTTGTGATCGAAGGTGGCGTGGTGACCATCGGGTTGCACACCACTGCGACGACCAACGCCAACTGGATTGCCTTCGACAACGTGCAGCTCACGTATTACGGCGAGGTGGAGAGTACGGCGACGGGCGTAGGCATAGAACCCGGTTCGCTGTCATTAGTTATCGGCGAGTCTGCTACGCTAACAGCCACCGTGGCTGGCATCACTGATGAGTTGCTGAATCACGTCGTCTGGTCGTCCAGCAATGAAAATATCGCCATCGTCGATAATCTGGGAAAAGTGACAGCTGTCTCCAGCGGCCAAGCCACTATCACGGCCAGGGCCCTCCTCTCATCGAAGCAAGGTCAGATCCGGGTGACGGTGGAGAGGAACGATGCCTCCAAACTTCTCGTCAATGAAATCCAGACGGCAAATATCGATATGTTCATTGACCCGTCCTTCAACTATGGCGGATGGGTGGAATTCTATAATCCCTCCAATACCAGCATCAGTCTGAGCGGCCTCTACTTGAGCGACGACCCCGCGAACCTGCAGAAGTTCAGGCTCCCCTTTGAGATGGGTGTGGTGCCTGCCCACGGCTTTGCGAATATCTGGTTTGACCACTACGACACGGGCACCGCCCAGAGCAGCGAGGCTTTCAAGCAGGTGGATTTCAAGCTGGACTACGAAGGAGGTGTCTTGTATGTCAGCGACGTTGACGGCAGCCTGTTGATTACCCAGGTCTATCCCGCTGCCATCCAGCGCTGCAGCTATGCCCGCACGACGGACGGCGGCAACGAATGGAGCTGGACGTCGGTGCCTACGCCTGCTGCAAGCAATGCGGGCAGTTCTTTTGCCAGTCAGCAGCTGGCAGCACCTGTGGTAGATAAGGACGCTACCGTCTTCTCCTCGCCCATAACCATTCACGTGACCATTCCCACCGGTGCAACCCTGCGTTATACGACCGACGGTAGCACACCGACGCTGGAGAACGGCGACACCAGTGAATCGGGCGTCTTCCAGACGGGCTACGGCTCGATCGTTTACCGCTTCCGTCTGTTCCAGAACGGCTATCTGCCCAGTGCCGTGGTCACGCGTAGTTATATTTATGGTGACAGGGACTACTACCTGCCTGTGGTCTCCGTCGTTACTGACAGTCGCAATCTCTATGACGATGAAATCGGAGCCTACGTGGACGGCAACAACGGCACTTCGGGCAACAACCGTGCGTTCAGCAACAGGAATCGCTCGTGGGAACGCCCAGTGAACTTTGAGTACCTGGTCCCCGACGATGGCGGTTCGTTCCTGATGGCACTGAACCAGGAGTGTGACTTCGAGGTGTGTGGCGGATGGAGCCGCCACTTCTGGCCAGCCAGTTCGTTCCGTTTGAAAGGCAATAAATACTACCTGGGTCAGAATTTCCTGCCCTATCCGTTCTTCGAGGACAAGCCCTACATGAAGAACAAAGGCATCGTTGTGCGCAACGGAGGTAACGACAATCAAGGCCGCCTGCGTGATGCCGCCATCCATCGGATTATCCTCAGGAGCGGCTTCTATGTGGATTGCCAGGCCGCACAGCCTGCCCACATCTTCATCAATGGCCAGTATCAGTTCATGTTCAATCTCCGTGAACCTAACAACAAGACCCACGCCTACGGCAACTACGGTATCGACAACGAAGAATTGGACCAGTTCGAGATCAACGGCACGTTGGGCTACGAGCAGAAAGTGGGCGACGATGTGATCTTCCGCAAGTGGATGTCGCTGGCACAGCAGCTGGCAGACAATCCCACCAACGATGCCATCTACAAGCAGATCTGTGAAGTGGTGGATATCGACGAGTACGCCAATTATATGGCTGCAGAATGTTACTCCGGTTGCTGGGACTGGCTGACTAACTGCAACAACGTGAAGGGCTATCGTGCCAAGGACGACGGCAAGTACCATCTGGTCTTCATGGACCAGGATTCCGGATTCGGTACCACAAACATGATTGCTGAACTGCGCAGTCACCTTTATGACAGCCGTTACGATACCGGAAAGAACTTCCTCATCGATATTTTCCTGAATATGCTGGAGTATGAGCCGTTCAGGAAGAAATTCATCGACGCGTTCAGTCTCGTAGATGGTAGCGTCTTCGAAAGCAACCGCACGGCAGAGATTGTCTATGAGATGCGGGATAAGGCTTACAACGCGATGAGTTTCGACGGGCTGTCGTGGGATCTGTCCAACTCGGCCTCGAGCCTCATCAACGATATAGAGAACGGGCACTACGACCGCATGAATAACCTGCGCAGTTATTTCGGTCTGAGCAGCCCCTACAGCATCCAGATGAGCTCCAATGTGGAGGGCGCCATCCTCCAGGTCAACGGGCAGGAAGTGCCCACAGGCCAGTTTAACGGACAGCTGTTCGCCCCGGCTACCATTACTGCCCAGGCACCTGCCGGCTACCGGTTCAAAGGGTGGCAGCTCCTGAACGTGGGTGTGTCACTGACGGATGCCCAAACGTTGTTTGGCATTAACGACTCTTGGAACTATTATGACCAAGGTTCACTCGATTATGAGGATTGGAAAGACCTGTCCTACAGCACCTCGTACTGGTCAACGGGTTATGGTCCCTTCGGCTACGGAAACGTGGGAATCGACGGTTATGCCGACTACCAGACCACACTGGACTATGGTGATGACAGCGGCAACAAACGTCCCACCTATTATCTGCGCAAGACGTTCACGATTGATCACGAACCGACGGAGGCTGATGTCTATCAGCTGACCTACTACGTGGATGACGGCTTTGTGGCCTACGTCAATGGCGTTGAGATCGGACGCTACCTGCTGAACGGCACACCCTACTACGACACCTATACGACGACTTATGTAAGCGCCACGGCAGCCACCGCCACGCTGACCATTGACAATAGCCTGCTCCACCAAGGAGAGAACGTCATTGCGGTGGAGGTGCACAACACGTCGGCCACATCCTCAGACATCTATTGGGCCGCCAGTCTTGTGCATGGCACATTGTCCTCCGGCTCTTCGGAAATGAGGGAAGGAGACCTGGATCTAACTACGTTAGACTCCAAGTCCGCCGTGCTGAGGGCTGTCTTTGAACAACTGCCCGACGAACAGTTGCTGGCAGACATTGCAACGCCGGTCAAGGTGAATGAGGTCAGTGCCGCTAACAGCATTTTCGTCAATGACGCCTTCAAGAAAAACGACTGGCTGGAACTCTACAACATGACCGACACCGACATTAACGCCGCTGGTCTCTACATCAGTGACGACGTCGAAGATCCCCTGAAGTATCAGATTCCTGCCAACTCCGTGGCCAACACCATCATCCCGGCCCACGGCCATCTCATCGTCTGGGCCGACAAGCTCAAGGCTACGACTCAGCTCCACGCTCCGTTCAAATTGGGAAATACCAATGGACAGATGGTGCTGATTACCTCTTCCGATGAGTTCGCGGCCGCAAATGCCTCATTCATGGCTGCACACCCGGCACTGCGTGACTTTGCCGACGGCCTGGCCTACGATGAGCACCGAGGCGACCAGACGGTGGGACGTTATCCCGACGGAGGCAACACGTTCTACCTCATGGGCCGTCCGACGATAGAAAAACAGAACACCCTGTGCTCCTTCGACACACAGACTGGCGTGGACAAAGGCATCATGAACGTCACCTCCACCTTCTCGCTGGACCTGGCACAGGGATGGAACTGGGTATCACACCCCATCGCTTCAGGGCTCTCTGTCAATCTGTTCAAGGATCATGCCAACCGCATTCTCGGTCAGACACTGGAAGCTTATTACAGCAGCCAGACCGGAGCCATGGCCGGAGGACTGAAGACACTCGCAGCCGGAGCGCTGTACAAGTTCGAGATGGAAGAAGCCGGCTCCTACCTATTGGAGGGAGACATTCCTTCCAAGACTGCACCCACCTCGCTGCGCGCCGGGTGGAACTGGATTGGATATCCCACGACAGGAGCCCAGACGCTGGCTGCCGCACTGGCCGGTTCACGACTGGACGACGGCGACATGATTGTTGGCCAGAACGGATTCTCGGTCTATAGCGCCACGGACGGATGGGTGGGCACGCTCAGCTCACTGACGCCCGGAACGGGCTATCTCTACCGTTCGGCAACGACAAAGAGCATCCGTTTCAATCCTGCCACGACGACTGTCCAGCTGCGTCTCCCCAGAGCTGCCAAGGCGGGGAACCAGTGGAATCTGGACAAACATGCCTATCCGAATGTGATGGGACTCATTGCCGACCTGCGCATGGAAGGTCAGGTGCTGGATGTGGAGCATTTTACAGTCGTCGCCTACGATGCCGAGGGGAAATGCAGAGGCGTTGGAGAGAACGTGGATTCGCACATCTTCATGACATTATTTGGCCAGGGTGACGAGCTGCTAACCTTCAAGGCTATTGACGAGGACGGCGTCACGCTGAGTATTCGTGAACAGTTCAACTTCGTCTCCGAAGTCCTTGGCACCCGCTCTTCACCTGTTCATCTGACATTAGGCGAGAACAACGAGACCATCATTGCAGGCACAGGTGCCACAACAATCACGCCTATAGGCTATTACAGCCTGAGCGGTATCTTCATGGGTAACACGCGAGGCCCATTGTCTTCAGGAATGTATATCGTCCGTCTTGCAGATGGCCGGTGTCAGAAGATTCTCATCCGATAAACCCGTCTATCCGAATTACTTGACAACTCATCAACTCAGCATTATGAAAAAGTTCATCTGCATACATATTATCGCGCTCGGCACCATCCTCTCCTGCCCCGCACTGGCCGCCGAGGACAATGTAATTGATATCGTCTATTCCGGCAACACGGCTGTCGTGACCATTCCAGCCACAGCAGCAGTTACCTCATCAATCAATGGTGCCTACGTGACGCTCACCTCCACGACAACGGCAGACGAGTACATCTATCGCCTCTCAGGTTCCACGACGGCAGGCGGACTCACCATCAAGGGCTCTTATAAGCTCACGCTGCAACTGGCAGGCGTGAACATCACGAGCCAGCAGGGAGCGGCCATAGATGTGGAATGTGGGAAACGCATTGCCGTGCAACTCATGGAGGGAACCACAAACGTCCTTTCCGACTATGCGGACGGTTCCCAGAAAGCGGCACTTTATTTCAGCGGACACCCGGAATTCGAGGGCGGAGGAACGCTCTATGTCACCGGTAATGCCAAACACGCCATTTCCGCAAAAGAATACCTTCAAATCAAGAAGAGCACAGGAACGATCAACGTCCTCGGTGCTGTCAGCGACGGTGTGCATTGCGGGAATGGCAAGGTCAACAATGAACACCGCTATTTCCAGATGGACGGGGGCGTCCTGAATATCAATAACGTCAAAGGTGACGGCATTGACTCCGACGACTATGGTATCCTGGATATCCTCGGTGGTGACATCAACGTCAACGTCACCGAGTCAAATGCCGTGGGTCTGAAGTGCGACAGTATCCTTTACATGACAGGCGGCAACGTGAACATCAATGTTACTGGCAATGATAGCGAGGGCATACGTGCCTGTTACGACGCACTTTTCAAAGGTGGAAAGGTTTATGTCAACGTAGCCGGCGACGGGTCGAAGGCCGTCAAGGGCAAGAACAGGAGCAACGGCACCGTGAAGGATGGAGGACAGCTGCACTTTGACGGGACAGATTTCACGCTCTATGTCCACGGCAACGATATCCTGGCCGAAGACGGAACCGTGAACACCAATTGTCGCGCCATCAGTGCCGACGCATCTTTCTCCTACCATTCAGGCCAAGTGGATATCTATGCCTACGGAGCCATAGAAGATGCGTGTAACGAAGACGTTCAGGCCCACACACGAGAGGAGCTCAATCGCATCTTCAATATCCACCGTGCTCCATGGAACTTCTATTATGCAGACTTCCAGCACGATATGTCGGCATACGTCTCCCTGCAGCTCAATGGCGAAGAGGGCAAGGAGGGTGAATACTGCATAGGAGCCTTCATGGATGACATCTGCGTCGGCGTTGCCGTGGATGACTATCTCCGTATCTATAGCAACACCACCACCGCCGCTCCCATCACCTTCAGAGCCTACGATTATGCTTCCGGTAAAGAGTCAAAGGTTACTGCCGACCGCGCCGTGACGTTTGTTCCCAATAGCCTGGCCGGGTCTGCTGAAGCGCCGATAGTCCTCACACCCATCCTGCTGGGTGACGCCAACGGCGATGGCCGTGTCTCCATCACGGATGCCGTCTATGTGGTGAACTACGTTCTCCAGCAACCTGCCGCCGATTTCCAAGCAGAAGCTGCAGACCTCAACGGCGATGGCAAAATCACTATCACGGATGCCGTCCAAATCATAACCATCATCCTAAAACAATAAATTACGACTATGAAAAAGAAAGTTTTAACCCTTCTCAGCGCCTTGGTTGTCACGCTGGCAGCCCAGGCCGACAACCTCGTTGTCAACGCTGTGACAGTTCAGCAGGGAGGCAAGG
>JAFZSP010000011.1 GCA_017619335.1 Bacteroidaceae bacterium | reverse complement strand
GAGCAGCATGAGGAGCAGGGTTGTCACTAACCGCACGCCATGGGCGGTAGAGAATGTAGCTTTTGCTTTCATTTATCTTTTAATGGTTGATGGTTTGCTGTAAATGGTTAAGGTTATGGTTGACGATGCAAAGATAAGGAATAAGCGCGAAATAAAGTGTACAAAAACACGAAAAGGTGTGTAAAAACAAGAATATAGGTGTGCAAAAACTCGCAATATGCGCATTTTTGCACACCTTTTACATTAATCTGGGTACAGTACGACAGGAGGATTACTCAGGCGTGGCCTCCTCACCAGTCTTCCTCGTCCTCGTCGTCTTCCCAGCAGTTGTACGTACGACGTGAGCGACCTTCTTCGTCGCTGTCATCGGCTTCGGGATCGACGATGGGATCTCCGTTGGTTGAGTCGCCCCCACCACTGAATGCGATCAGCTGTGCTGTCTCCACCACAACAATCATGGTCTGCGGAATGATATATGCTTTCTTTTTCATTGTTCTTCTTTTCTATTATTACTTAATTACTACCTTGTGGCCTCCGTGTATGTACATTCCCTTTGTCGTGGGCTTACCGCTGAGTTTGCGACCATCCAGCGTGTACCACTCTGCGGCGGTAGCAAAGTCTTCACTCTTCACTCTTAACTCTTCACTTAACGAAGTTGTCTCGCCCTCTCCGAAGTCCAGTACCATCTGGCGGGCGGCGGCGGCCTCCGAGAACTGGAAGTAGGCGCGGCAGGCCTTCAGGGTGCGCTGCTTGCCGGTGTGCTTCAGCGTGTTGTCGGCGGTCATGTAGTAGATGTCGTCGTTGGCGGGCGTGTCGATGGTGAAGGGGTTGTAGTAGCCGATGAACTTCACGTGGCCGTCGGCCTTCGTGATGGTGCGCTCCTCAGCGGTGCTGCTGACCACGGTGACGCCGGTGAAGACGGGCTCCACGATGTTGTCGGTGCCGTCGCCGGCCCACTTGATGATATAAGGCTTGCCGGCCTCTAATGTGGTCACAGGCGTTTCGCTGAAGTTCAGCGTGACGTGCGTGCCGGACATCGTGGCGTCAACGAGGGTCTTGGCCACGGCTCCCTCGAGGGCAGAACCATCGAGCTCGACTGCGAACGGCAGGCAGAGGGTGTTCCATGCGCCGTCTTTGTAGAGCGTGCGACCGGTAAGCTGTACTGAATATTTGCCTGCACCCCAGCCGAGGTCGAGGTTAGCGGGCAGGGCGGCGAGGAGGCCGATGGCGGTGGTGTTGTCGGCGTTGTCGCGCAGGGCGGGCACGGCGCCGTCGTAATAGGTTGTTTCATCGATGGTCATCTCGGTGATGTCATCGGTGATGTTGTCGCCTGTTTCATCGTCGTAGATGGATCCGCAGCCCACGCCGGTGGCGTTCTCTACTCCAGCCACGGTGCAGGCGGTGTAGTAGTTGTGATCGAGAGTGCCATTGTTTTCGCCGCAGATAGCGCCGTGGCTGTTGTCACCGGTGGCGGAGATGGTGCTGCCGATGACGAGGTTGTTCTCCAATGTACCGTAGTTGGAGCCTACGATGCCGCCAACGTAGCTGGAGCCAGTGATAATGGCATCAGCCAGAATGACGTTCTTTACGGTGCCAAAGATTTCGCCGAAAAGGCCTTGACTGTAGTCGCCATTGATGCGGATGCCGCTAATGGTGTGGCCATCGCCGTCGAAGGTGCCTTGGAAGTTAGGATAAGGATAACCCATTCCGATAGGAGTGAAGTTGTTCTCGGTGCTGGTGGTGTAGGGGTACACGATGTCGGCGCCGAGTTTGAAGAAGTAGCCGTCTGGATGGCCTTCATCATAGCCATAGTTATAGCCGTACTGATACATGCGGCTGGCTACCAAGTCGAGCTGGTCCTTGCTGTAAATCATGTAGGGATCGTCCTCGGTGCCGGTGCCGCTCCATTCGAGGGTGATGGTGTTTTCTGTATCGACGTTGATGGTGACATCGGCATCAGGCATCTTGAGGGTATAGGTTCCATTACCATTATCCTCCAATGTGCCGACGGTAGCGGTGTAGCCGTAAACAGAACCAGCGGGAGCAGGCTCTGGATAGTCGTTGCTGAGCACGAGGCTCACATGGGCACCTTCGCAGATGTAGAGGTTGCCTCTGCAGCTGATGCCGCCCCAATCGTATGAGGTGATTCCGCTGACGTTGTAAACGGCAGGATTGGATGAGAAATTGATGAGGGCAACGTTGCTGATGGTAACATACTCGCCTGCCGTGATGCTGTGCGTAGCCTTGCCCTGTGCAGTGCCGAGGGTGCGGGTGTAGATGCAGTTGGAGCCTACCGTGCCGTTGCCGACAAAGGTGTAGCCGTCGCTTATCTCAGTCTCGCCATTGGCGAGGTCGGCGGGAGCGTAGAGGCAATCCTTGATTTTGAGCTCGCCACCGTTGTGCGAGCCGATGAAGCCGCCGCAGTTGGTGGTGCCATTGGTAGTAGTCAGCTTACCGTTGAACAGGCAGCCTGTAATGGTGGCCTTGACGTTAGCATAATTCAAAGTATGTTGCTGAAGGCCGATGAAGCCGCCGTGGGTGCCGTTGCCACTGACAAAGCTGTTGATGGTGACGCTGCTCTTGCTGTTGACGATGCTTGTCTTGCCTTCGGCCATGCCGACAAAGCCGCCGGCGTAGCTGCCGTAGGTGGAAATACTGCCACTGACCGTACATCCGCTGATGGTGAGTGTGCCGTCATTCTCGTTTCCATAGGCCTGATCGGTGGCTTCACGCATGGCTGCATGGCTGACAAGACCGGCACAATAGCTGGCCGTCGTGGCCGTGCTGGCGATAGTTGCAGTCACATGGCAGTTCGTCAAATCGACAAGGCCTTTCTGGTTGGCGATAAGTCCGGCAAGATGCGTGGAACCATTGATGGTGCTCACCACGTTGAGGTTGCTGATAGTTGCGTGGTTAGTTACAGCACTGATGCCGCCCGTAACATATCTGAACGGGGCAACATAGTCATCGCTGGTGTTGCAGTTGAAGGTCAGCGTATAGTTCTGGCCGTCGAAGTGGCCGGCGAAAGGCTTGCTCTCGCTGCCCGCCATGCGGCTGACGCTGATGTCCGCACCGAGCTTCACGTTGCCTTGGAACGTATAGGTGCTGTTCTCAACGAGGTCGCAGAAGAGGTCCCAACCTCCGACGTTGGTGATGAGGTAGGGGTCGTCTGTGGTGCCGCTGCCCGCCAATTTGGGCGTGAGGGTCTTGCCGTTGATGAGGCTCATGTCGCTGATGGTGCCGCTGAGGACCTGGGTGCCATTGTTCATGGCCTGGCCGGAAGCGATGTTAACGGTGCCGCCGTAACTGCTGGCATAGATGCGGTCGGTGGCGTTGGTCCAGCCGAGGGTGATGCTATGGAAGGTAGTAAGGGCATATTGTTCGTTTCCCGCGCGGGTATCAAGCTGTCCGCCGAGGATACTGATGTTTTGGTTGCCAAAGATACCTGTGCCACCAGAGTTGTTTATTGCGATGAGTTTACTGCCGCTGAGATTGAAGTAATCACAATTTATAGTATAATTATAAGTTGTGGAATTGACGGTGACGTTGCCGCTCTGTTGGTTATAGTTCTTGGTATAAATGCCATCATCATTTTGGTTATATATACTAAGGTGTCCCGCAGTGGTTTCGTCGAGGCTCTGGCCATAGATAGTGAATGTATGTTGCTTATAACCATTATTGTCTAGTATACCTCCGCCAACAATCCTGTTGTCGCTCGTTCCGACGTTCATCGTCTTGCCGTCGGCGAGGATAAGGGTCACGTTGCCAGTGAGGGTGATGGTTCCGGTAAAGGTGATGTCGGCACCGACGTAGTAGGTGCCGCCAGAGAGACTGGTCATGCTGCCGTCGAGGGGGATGGCTTGGGTGGTGTGGCTCTCGCCTTGGGCATCAACGTAGGTGACCTCATGCTGCTGGCCGTCGCTGCGGAAGGCGGCAATGAGAGTGGCATCGCCGTCGGTGCTGTTGACAGTGTAAGTGGTGCCTTCAAGGTCGGTGCCGTTGGCGTAGTAATGCTTGGTGTAGCCATCAAGAGCGATGCCAAGGTTGTCGGTGAGGATCAGCTGGAGGCCCTCGCGGTAGTAGCTCACGTTGTCATAGACGAAGCCGTTGGCTGGTTCAGTGGCGACGGGACTGACATTAGCCATGCCCGAGCCGAGGGTCACCTTGCGGGCGCGACCGACCCTGGTGAGACTGGCAAAATCGCTGTTGTTATTAAAACCGATGGCACCAAGACTGCTGTTGTAATAATAGACGTTGGTCAGCGTGCAATGGTAATTGGAGCCACCATTATAAGCATAGCCACAGATGGCGCCAACATAGCTGGTGCCTGTGCCGCTGACATTGGGGTTGATAACGAAGCAGTTCTGAACAGTAGCGTTTGAGAGAGAGCCGAAAAGGATGCCGACTCGGTTGTCGTTGCTGCTGGCAGTGGCACTGACAGTAGGATTGACAACAAGGCAGTTCTGAACGGTACACTGCTGTGCATTTCCAATAAGGGCAGCTACCCATGCTCCTCCAGAATGACGGCTGGTGACGGAGGGGCTGATGAGGCGGACGTTCTTCACCGTGACACCACTACCAACATATCCGAAGAGACCGGCAGATTGGTGGTTGCCGCTGATGGTAAGACCGCTGATGGTTTTGTCGCCGCCATCGTAAGTGCCGGAAAAATCACCAATTGGCGAAAATGACCCGTTAAGCGTGATGTCGGCGGTCTGGCGGAAAGTCTGGCCGCTACTGGCTCCGCCCACATAGACCAGGTAACGCAAGTCTTGCTCGGTGGCTATGGCGTAAACGGCAGTACCCGTCTCGGTGGTCACGGCGAAGTGCTGGCTGCCGCACTGGGCGCGGCGCTTCGTGGCGTAGGCCTCCCAGTTGCCGGTGGTGTTCTGCTGCTCGGCGGCGATGCTGGGGAAGACGATATATTGCAGGGCATTGCAGCCGCTGAAGGTGTTGCTGCCGATGCTGACGGCACCGCTGTTATTGATGTTGACGCGCTGCAGGCTGCTGCAATTGGCAAAGGCGTAGTCGCCGATGCCGGTGATGCCGTCGCCCACGTTGGCGATGGTGATGGCGTTACCCCAGGGTGCTGGGTTGGCTTGGCTATAGTTCTGCACGGCTCCTGTGCCGCTGATGGTCAGCGTCTCGTAGGTACCGTCGTTGTCGTTGTCGGCCAGGCTCCAGGTGGCTTTGGCGCCGCATGAGCCTTGGGTGGTATCGAGGTTGGCGGTGACGGTGACGTCGGCGCTGCCCACGGTGACGGTCATGCTCTTGCGGTCGGCAGCAAGGGTATAGGTGGCACCTGTGCCGCTGACGGTGGGCATTCCAACGATGCTGTTGTTATTGTCGCTGACGTTTAGCGTGGCAGTGGCGCCGTTGACGAAGTAGGGCGTGCCGTCATGTGTGACGGCGACGTTCGTCTCGGCCAAGGTGAGGCCATTGCTGGCGGTGAGGGCGTAAACAGGGGCTATCTCGGTGTTGTTATAGGCTGTGCCGCTTTCGTTATAGCCGCATCCCCCTACGCCGTCGCCGTTGTCGTAGTAGTAGCAACCGCTGGTGGTGGGGTGGACTTTGGTGGCGCCGTAAATCTTGCCCCTCTTCCCATCGGTATTAACAACTGTGACGGTGACATCGGCGAAGCAGTCGCTGACGCTGACATTAGCATCTTCGATGGCGGCGACGATGCCGCCTGCTGCAAGGTCGCCTTTGATGGTGCCCGTGACGTGGCAGTTGCTGATGGTTGTTCCGTTGGTGCAATAAGAGCAGATGCCTGCGGCGTAGCTAAGATTGACGCTACTGGCATCGATGTTGCAGTTCTGCATCACGATGTTTGTCAAAGTGGCGGCATCAGCGTATCCGAAGAGGGCGGAAAGGAAATAAGCTTGGCCGAGATGATAGTTGATGATTTTATTGTTCTGACCATTATAGTTTCCCTTGAAGGTGTAGGTGTTGCCATAGTTGCCTATGGGTGTCATGCCGTGGCCGCTACAGTCGATGTCGGCATCTTGAGCGAAGTAATAGCCGGCGTATGCTATGCCGCTGTTCACGCCAGTGGCCAGCTCCTGCAGGTCGCTGACGGTGTGGATGATGAACGGGTTGGCTTCCGTGCCTACGCCGCTCCATGGAGCTGAGGGGATGTCGGAGAAGGTGACCTTGATTTGATGGACACCATTCCGATGATCATTATTATCCGTTTCTCCCATTGTTGCATTACTCAGACTGGGAGAGGTGTAGGTTGTGGTGAACAGACCAGATTCCGAGAATTTCGTCTCTCCCTCCTTGTTGATAAATTCGACAGAGGTAATCTTTTTGGTTGCATCCAAAGATTGAATCGTTACAGTCCATTCCGCATCTTTACTGGCACCGCGAAACATTCCTGCAACTTTGGTTATATTATAATCTGTAGGTCCCTGACCAGAACCACTAACATGAGTTTGTTCCCAGTCATGATATTGTAGCAGGTTGAATGTAGTAGTTGAGCTGTTCCAACTTATAGCGATGTTGATAGCCGGGTCGTAATTAGTTTCGTATGGTGTAAAGACGAACGATGCACTTTGGTCATTATTCGTCTTATTGAAACTGGTACTGTAACGGTACTCAACAGGTCCCCATTGCGTCTGGGCATTATTCTGCCAGCCATTTTCTTCCCTGAAGAAGAGTGCTGTCTCCCCTGTATTCCAATGTTCATAGATACTCTCACTCCCTCCGCCCACAGTTGACATTCTGTATACCACTGTGTGTGAGTATCCGTCTGGAGTTAACTGCGCACTGGCCGTTACTACGGATAGCACTGCGAGCAGCAGCACGAGGGCTGCCCGCCTCATGGCTCCGTCCAGCCCTTTGGCCGATGGCGCGGTAAAGTTTTTGTTTGTTCTTTCCATTATTGTCATTTTGGTTTATGATTTTGTTCTATCGTTTTGTCTTGTTGCTTAGAAAAGCGCTTCGGCCTCCCCCGGTTTGTTCCAGGGAAAGCCGTGTCGTCTTGTCTATTTACCAGCCGACATAATCGTCATTGTTGTTTCGTTAGACGATGCAAAGATACACATTTTCCGCGAATTATCTCTTTTTAGGGGAAAGAAATTTCTCCTTCCTCATTTCTCATTGCAGAACCTCCGCGCTTTTGTGGGGATTAGCTACAGATTATTCCTCGTCATCAGTCTTCCTCGTCGTCGAACCAGCCTTCGCGTGAGCGGAACTCGCCGCTGCTGCCACCGCCATATTTCATGTTGACGTTGTTAGTGGTGCCGGTCAAGGGGCTACCACTAAGGAGTTGACTACTCATGTTGATGTTCACTACCTGCATCTCAGGCTTCTGGTATGTTTTCTTGTTCATAGTCTTTGTTTTAACATGTAATTGCCATATAATATTCATGTTCATTCGTGGGCCATTCATGGTCATTCGTGTTTTATCTTCTTTTCTTTAACATGTAATTGCCATATAATTCTTGCGTCCCTTTGGTAGCAAGCGTCTCCTTCGTCGCCGAGCGGCCCATATAATTGCCATATAATATTCATGGTCATTCTTGCGTCCCTTCGGTAGCAAGCGAGCAGAGCTCGAGCGCGTGGGCCATTCGTGGTCATTCGTGTTCAATTCCTTTCTTTTCTTTAACATGTAATTCCCATATAATTACCCATGTAATTTCCATTAATTTATTTTATCAATATCTTTCTGCCATTGTGGATATACAACCCCTTGACCGTTGGCTTGTCGAGCTTCCGTCCGTCGAGCGAGTACCACGCACCGTCATTTCTCATTTCTTCATTTCCATTTCTCATTTCTCCTTCCTCATTTCTCATTTCAGAGACTCCCGTCGTCACGTTGCAATCGAAGTTCAGCTGGAAGGCGCGAATGGCGTTGGGGTTCGACGGATCGCCTGCGGTGACGCCGTTGTTCAGCTGGAAGTAGGCGCGGCAGGCACCGATGCGGGCACCGCTCTGCGGCCAGTACAGCGTGTTGTCGGCACCAAGGAGCAGGATGCTCCTGTCCTCCTCGGTAAAGCTCTGGTAGTCGTAGCTGCCCTTGAAGGTCACCTTACCGTCAGCACTGATCACGCTGCGGTCGGTATTGTCGATGGTCACGCCAGTAAAGACGGGGTTCACGATGTTATGCTCATCGTCGTCCGCATAATCGTCGGCTCTGGTCCACTTAATAATATAAGGTGTGCCAGCATGAAGCGTCGTGGTCTCGCTGACAAAGTTCAGGGTCAGCGTGCCGTCGGACAAGCCGCTGTTCGTGCCGTCGAGTGCCATCACGATGGCACCCTCGAGTGGCGAGCCCTCGAGCGCGACATCGAACGGCAGGCACAGCGTGTTCCAGTCACCGTCCTTATAGAACGTGCGGTCCTGCAGTTGCACGGCTATCTGCTTTCCGCCTTCGCAGAGGGTAGAGGCTTGGGCGATGGCAGTGCTATTGTCGGCATCGTTGTTCAGAAGGATGGCAGGGTGCAGCGTTTTCCCTGCAAGGGCGCTAATCTGTGTATTCGTCAGCGTGCCGCTGTATGTGTTTCCATTTCCATCGATAAGCGTCTGGCCGTCAGCCACGGAGAGGGTTCCATCGCCCTCAACGGAATAGCTGCTGGCGAAGATGTAGTCGGAGGTGTTGGTCCAGCCGAGGCTGATGTTGTTGTAATAGCTATATATGCCTTGTTGTTCACCAGTTATTGAAACCTGACCTCCCGCAACGGTGACATCTTGGTAGCTGCGAGCAAAGATGCCATAATAGCGAGTTCCTGTGGCTGTGACCGTGCTGCCGCCGATGGAAACGCCACCACAAATGCCACTCCCACCGGTGGCCGTGACGGTGCTGTTGTCACGGATGGAAATGCTGTTAGCACTGATGGCAGAAGCCAATGGTGATGATATGTTAGTGCTGGTCATGGTGGCCTCCACCTCACTGCCGCTAATAGTGACATTACCCTCTACATATATGCCCATCTCGTAGCCATGAGAGATGACATGGCTGCTGTTGCTGATACTGGTGTTAGCAACGCCAACATTGATGCCATAATAGCGGGTTCCAGTGGCCGTGACCGTGCTGCCGCTAATGGTCAAATCGCTGCCTAAACAGATACCTGTGGTGCCTGTAGCCGTGACGGTGGCGTTGGTTAGGCTGACGGAATTGGCAGAAATGCCAAAATAATTGCTATTAGTGCTTGGCCCTGTCTTGATGGCCTCCACCTCGCTGCCGTTGACAGTGACGCTACTGTTTGCAAACATACCTCTCTTGTTGCCATGCGAGATGACATGGCTGTTATTGATGACACTGATGTTACCTGTAGTAGTAGCGATGCCATCTTCATTGTTGCCGGTGGCCGTGACGGTGCTGCCGTTGATGGTCACATCGATGCCTGAACGGATACCGTTGACACCTGTGGCCGTGACGGTGGCGTTGGTTAGGCTGACGGAATTGGCATCGATGCCTGAAAAGGAGTCATCAGTGCCTGTACCTGTATTAATGGCCTCTATTTGTCCACCGGCAATGGCGAAGTTGTATTGCACATATATGCCAGCATGATCTATAACCACCACGCTGAGGCGGCCGCGGTTGCTGCCAGTGCTCTGGGCATAGATGCCGAGAGAGCCATGTTCATAGAGACCGTAGTTTTCGATGGGACTATCAGTGGTGCCTACGGTCATGGTGGCACCGTCGGCCAGGATGATTTTCACGTTTCCATAGAGGTAGATACATTCGGAGTAGTTGATAGTGCCCTGTACGGCATACCATGACTCTTTGTCAGGTGTACCGAGGATGGTCTCTGTGCCATCAAGGAGATAGTAATTCTTACAGGTCTGCGACGTGCCGTTCTCATCGAGGTAGGGCAAGATGAGCCTGAGCGTCGTGTTCGTTAGTGCTGCGAGTGTGGCCGATGCCGTCGCATCGGTGTAGATGTTCGTGCCGTCGGAGTATTGGAGGCCGCTGGCGACTCTGACGGTGCCGCCGTTGACGGAGTAGCTGCTGGCGGTAACGTAGGCACCGGCGAAGACGATACCGTCGCCGGAGGAGGCGTGTGATTTGATGCCTGCATCGGTGCCATTGGCTTTGACGGTGCCACCGTTGAGGGTGACTGTTTTACAATAGAGGGCATAGCTTCTTATACTGTTAGCAGTGGCTTCCACAGTGCCGCCATTGATGGTGGTGTTGCCGAAGTTATAGATTGCGTGGGCATATTCTCCGGTGGCGTTGACTTTGACAATGCCACTGTTGATGGTGAGATGATCTACAGAAACGCCATAGTAGTTCGAGGCACCGGTATAAACGCTAAGGGTGCCGTTGCCCGCGTTCTGGCCATAGATCGTCACTTCGGAACTGGTTCCTCTGATGCCATAATCATTTATTCTCGCATCACTTGTTCCCACGTTCATCGTGCATCCGTCTTTGAGGATGAGGGTGACGTTGCCGCTGAGGTTGAGCCTGTGGTTGAAGGTGACGGTGGGGAGTCCGACAAAATAGGTACCTGCGGCGAGGCTGGTCTCCGTGCCGTCGAGGGCGATGGCATTGGCGGTATGCCCGTCACCATTGGCATCGGCGTAGCTGACCTGATGCTGCTGACCATCACTGCTGACTTCGGCAGTGTTGACGCTGATGGTCACGTTACCATCGGGTATGGTGAGTGTCGAGCCGCTGAGGGTGCCAGCGCTGGCAGTGTAGCCGTACTGGTAGCCGAGGGGGGCTGTGGCAGTGTTGCTGAGGGTGAGGGTGAGGCGGTCGTTACTGCCGTAGTAGAGGGTTGTGCCGCGCCGGATACCACCATTGGCATAAGCGGTGATGCCGCTGACGCTGTATTCGGTCGTGTTGCCGCTGAGGGCGATGTCATCGATGGTGACATCGGTACCTGCGATGACTGAGCGCATGGCCTTGCCCTGTGCGGTGCCGAGGGCGCGGGTGTAGTAGCTGTTGGTAGGCGTGATGTCGCCACCACCATTATAGTAGAACGTGCCGCCGCTGATGCTGCTGCCGTCCTGCGGGGCAAAAAGACAATTACGGAAGACGAGAGCCGAATTGCTGTAGCCGACGAAGCCGCCGCTCTGGGAGGTTCCGACAATCTTGCCGTTGAACACGCAGCCCTCGATGGTCACTTTTCCACCGATGCTGAATCCGCCTGTGTAGCGGTCGCTGCTGATGTCAACGCTGCTGACGCAGTTGGTGATGTAGCTCATGTTGGTGCCGGTCTCGCCCACGATGCCGGCGGCACGGTAGGCCGTGCCGGTGATGGTGCCGTTGACGACAAGATTCTTGATGATGGCACCGTTGACGTAGCTGAACGGTGCTGTCATTGCATTGTTGTCTGTGTTGTCGTAGTTGATGGTCAGCGTATGGCCCTGTCCGTCGAAGGTGCCCATGAACGGATAATCGCTGGTGCCTATCATACTGCTGACGCTGATGTCGACATCAAGCTTGATGATGTCGCCGCTGAACGTCATGCTGCCTTTGTTGACAGCGGTGACAATCTGTTCCCAATTATTCTGCGTTTTGATGGTGTACTCTGTTGCTCCCACCGTCGCCGTGGTGAGCAGCATGAGGAGCAGGGTTGTCACTAACCGCACGCCATGGGCGGTAGAGAATGTAGCTTTTGCTTTCATTTATCTTTTAATGGTTGATGGTTTGCTGTAAATGGTTAAGGTTATGGTTGACGATGCAAAGATAAG
>JAFZSP010000096.1 GCA_017619335.1 Bacteroidaceae bacterium | reverse complement strand
CAAACAACACTAAACGCTAAACTGAAAAGCTTATGAAAAAGGAAACTTGGAAGCGCATTCTTGACATCGTCATCACCATCCTGACGGCGATTGTCACCGCCCTGACCACCACGAGTTGCGCCGGTAAGGGCCCATTCTGAAGTTCATTGGAAACCTATTAATGTGAGGACCGACAGCACGTGATGAGGCTGCCGGTCCTCTTTCTTTGAGCAAATAAGTGCTACACTTTGGGAGGGAAAAGGGATGTGTAGCAGAAGTGTAGCAGGATGTGTAGCAGAAATTAGAGAAGCCAAGTCTCTGATTATCAATATGATATTATTGGATTCTTATTCCTTGTTACACTTTTACACATGAAAGGTGGCAAAGTCAGAGGTGTAGAAAGAAAATTGGCAGATGGCAGAAGAGAATAGGAATCAAGTGTAACATGTGTATCTGTAACAGAAAAGCCCGTGTCTTCAAAAGAGGTGAAACTCACGTTTTCTGCCCGCAAAAGTACACCTTTTTCCTGAGATTCGGAAATTTTTCCCCACTTTCTTCTTCATTATTCATCCTTCTCCCTGTCTTTTCCTTCGTTTACTGCCCATAAATTCCCACTTTGGCGTGGAGGGGACGATGGTCAGAGGCGGTGTCCTCGCCGACCCAGGTGTGGTAGAAGGAGAGGGTGAAGTCGGGAGAGGCGGTGGGTTTGCGGATGGCGATGTGGTCTATGCAGCAGTCGGGCGCGTCGGCAGGGTAGGTCTTGTCGTAGGATGGGTTCAGGAAGAGGAACTGCTGCTGCATCTGCTGGTAGAAGGGGGAGTCGGGCGTGTCGTTGAGGTCACCCAGCAACAGGAAGGGCTTCTGCCATCGGCTGGCCTCTTCCTGTATGAGGGGGATGCTGGCCAGACGGTCCTCTTCGGTCAGACTGAGGTGCGTGCAGGCCACCACATAGTGTTGGAACTCAGCCACTAAGAGCATCCGTCTCTCCTCACGTCCGGGCAGCGGAATGTGTCGCACACTGATGGGACGCTTGCGGCTGAGGATGCCTATCCCATACTTGCCTCCCTGGAAGTCGATGGAGGGTGCAAAGGTGGCGAACATCTTTGCCTTGCGGCCAATCTCCTCCAAGGAATAGAGGCCGCCGTTGCGATGTGTCACGCTGTCAACTTCCTGGATGGCAGCCACCTCCGTTTTGGCTCGGCGCAGGATGCGAGCCAGGCGGTCGTGGTCTATCCGGCCGTCCAGCCCTTCGCCGTGTTGGATGTTATAGGATGTCAGGCGCAGGGTGCGCGTCCTTTTGGCCTGGACGGGCGAGAGGAGCGCTGCTGTCAGTGCCAGACACAGCAGAAATGCGATTCTTTTCATGCGCTTCATCATTTGTTCTGTTGCCCGCTTGCGGGGGCAAAGAGGATGTCCCAGACGTCAGCGAGGGTTTGCATGGAGGGGAAGAGCCAGGTGGCACCCTCGTCCATCAGAAGATGGTTGGGTAGGGGACCGGTGTTGACGGCGATGGTAGGGATACCTGCAGCCACAGCGGCGCGCACGCCCAGAGGAGCGTTCTCCACCACGAGGGCTTCGTTGGCAGTGACGCCGGCTTTCTTCAGCGCCATCAGGTAGGGTTCGGGATTGGGCTTGCCGTAGCGGACGTCATCACCAGTGACCATGAGGTCTGCGGTGAAGTGTCCGGGGTAGTGCTGTTCCAGACGTGTGAGGAGCGACTGCTGGGCAGAACCGGTGACGAGGACACGTTTCATCCCGCACGCGCGTACCTTATTTAATACTGCGCCTGCGCCAGGGATTTCGGGGGCTTCGCCGCCTCGCGATGCCATATACTCGTTGAAGACGATGGTCTTGCGGCGGTAGAGTTCGCGGGCTTCCTCCTCGGTGGCATCACGTCCCCAGTAGCGCTGGGTGAAGATGCTGATGGTGCCAATTCCGGTACGCCCCTCGTTCACGAAAGCGTCCACCTCCTTCATCGGCAATCCATACTCCGTCATCACCTTGGCCCATGCAAAAGCATGACCCGGCATACTGTCAAACAGCACGCCGTCCATGTCAAAGAAGACAGCGCGAAAAGACTCACCCCCCGACCCCCTCTCTTTCAAAGAGGGGGAGAGAGGATGGGTGAGTTCGTATTTGTTCGTTAATGACATTTATTACTTGATTGGTATTGTATAAGACCTCTTCATTGGTGAACCGTATCACCCGGAACCCCAAGTGTTCAAGATTCGCTGTTCGGATTGCATCGTCTTCTTGTTGTTCTCGTTCGGCGTGGTAAGCGCCATCCACTTCGATAATCAATTGTTCAGACAAGGCTACAAAATCTGCAATATAATCACCAATGATATGTTGTCTTTTGTAGATAACATCCAACGGCCTTTCTCGCAGATAATTCCATAACACCTGTTCTGCCAGTGTCGCATTCCGCCTGTTTTCACGGGCATACGCCTTTAACAGCCCATATCTATCTGGAGATGCAGTCCTATACTCCATTATGATCCTTTTAGTTACTCGTTAGCAACTCGAGGACTTTCCCCCTCTTTGAAAGAGAGGGGGTCAGGGGGTGAGTCTGTTTCTAATGGCTGCGGTCTCCTTTTCGTAGCCAGGCTTGCCGAGGAGGGCAAACATATTCTTCTTGTAGGCTTCCACGCCGGGCTGGTTGAAGGCGTTGACACCGAGGAGGTTACAGTGGATGCCGCAGCCGAGTTCGAAGAAGTAGATGAGCTGTCCGAGGTGATAGGCGTCCAGACGGTCAATGGCGATGCGGATGTTGGGTACGCCGCCGTCCACATGAGCCAGCTGAGTGCCCAACTCGGCCATCTTGTTCACCTGGTCCACGCGCTTGCCGGCGAGGAAGTTCAGACCGTCCAGGTTCTCTTCATCGCTGGGGAACAGCAGGTTATGTTCGGGTTGCTCCACGCTGATGACCGTCTCGAAGATGCTGCGTTCGCCCTCCTGAATCCACTGTCCCATGGAGTGCAGGTCGGTGGTCAGATCCACGCTGGCGGGGAACAGACCCTTGCCGTCCTTGCCCTCGCTCTCGCCGTAGAGCTGCTTCCACCACTCTGCCATGAAGTGCAGTTTGGGCTGGTAGTTGGCCAGGATCTCAATCTTCTTGCCGGCGGTGTAGAGCGCGTGACGTGTGGCTGCATAGACGGCGGCGGGATTCTCGGCGAAGGGCTTGCCCAGTGCCGTCTGCTGTTCCATATCCTGTGCTCCCTTCACCAACTGGTCGATATCAAAACCGGCCACGGCGATGGGCAGCAGGCCTACGGGCGTGAGGACAGAGAAGCGGCCACCCACGTTGTCGGGGATGATATAGCTCTTGTAACCCTCCTTGTCGGCACAGGTGCGTGCAGCGCCGCGACGTGCATCGGTAATGGCAACGATCACCTTCTTGGCAGCGTCCTTACCCATCTGCTGTTCACACTGCTTCTTCAGGAGGCGGAAGGCCAGGGCGGTCTCGGTGGTGGTGCCGCTCTTGGAGATATTGATGACGCCGAAGCGCTTACCTTTCAGATAGTTGGTGAGTTCGCTGAGATAGTCCTCGCCAATGTTGTTTCCTGCGAAGAGAATGACGGGTCCACCCGTTCCCACGAGCCACTGGAAGCTGTTGGAGAGTGCTTCAATGACGGCTTTGGCGCCCAGGTAACTGCCACCGATGCCGGCCACGACGACAGCGTCACACTCGCTGCGCAGGGTGGCAGCGGTCTGTTTGATGTCGGCCAGGAACTCGGGGGTGATGCTGGAAGGCAGGTGAAGCCAGCCCAGGAAATCGTTGCCGGGGCAGGTGCCGTTCTCGAGGGTCTTCTGTACTGCAGCCACGCGCTCGGCGTAGGCTTGGATGGTCTCTGCGCTCACGAAAGGAGCGGTCTTGGTGATGTCGAGTTTAATCATAATTATAATAGAAGTGTTAAACGTAATTATCTGGTGATGAATTTGCGGCCGCCACGGATGTAGATGGTACCAGGCTGCAGATGTGTAACCCTGCGACCGAAGAGGTCATAGACGGGAGCCGGAGCGGAGGATGCACTCGTCTGGCGGGGAGCCTCCACGAAAGTGATGTCTCCATAGTCGTCCAGGTCGCCCACGATAGTGCCGTACTCTGCCCACCCCGAGGCCTTATAGGCGGCGAGGGCGGAAGCATAGACGTGGATGGTGGGCTTGCTGGAGAAGAGGTAGGAGTTGACGGACGGCGGGGTGAGGGGCTTGACGAAAACGTCCTTGACCTTGGAGTCGTAGAAGGCGCCTTTGGCCAGGTTCCTGACCTTGGAACCGATGATGACGCGACGGAGACCCTTGCAGTAGGCGAAAGCGTCTTCAGCCACGCTGACGACCGCATCCGGAATGGTCACTTCATTCAGGCCGCTGTGAGAGAAGGCGCAGGTGCCGATGGACGTAATCTTCTCGGGCAGCTGTATGGCAATGAGCTGTTTGCAGTCATCGAACGTGTGTTGTCCCAGCACATTCGCCGTGGTGCGGTAACTCTGATTATAGGCTGAGCCGCCGCTGAGAATCTTGGCTTGGGAGAGGTCGATGGAGGCCAGATTGCCTTCGGTGATGAGCTGGCGCATGAGCTTGAAGTCCGTGCCGTTGATGTTACCGCCGACGATGGCCTTGATGACCTTTGAGGAAAGAGTGTCGGGTAGCGTGCCGGGTTTGGTGATCCAGACTTCCTGGGTGCCGCTGCCGGCAAATTCAACCTCGTGGAGCGTACCGCCTTGATCCACCGAATAGATGGTGAAGCCTTCGCCGGCGCAGGAGGGGATGCAGAAGTTATAGGAGTTGGCCGCATAGACCAGTTGCTGGTCCTCGTCCAACATCAGGAAACCCACGCCGCCGTTGCCCTCCAGTGCGTAGAGGGAGTCGGACTGCAGGTAGGTGTATGAGGAGGGGGCGGTGCCGTTGAAGAAGTCGGTGAACTGTCCCAGGTCGCCGTACTGTCCCACGACCTCCGAGCCGCGGCGCTTCTGTCCGGCGGTAGTCAGGAAATCGGTGGTCAAGACATACTGTGAACGGTCTTCCACGAAGAGAATTTCACGGTTCTTGGGGTACTGTGAAATCTCGGCCAGCGTCTTGTTGATGTCACTCTGGCGGAGGGTCATTGTGTGGGCACCATAGTCTTCGATCTTCAGGTTGGTGAAGGGCTTGAAGAAACCGTAGGCGGTGAAGAACTCCGTGAGATCTTCCTGTGCCACCTCGCAGACCTTGCGGACGAACTTCAGGGCGCTGTTGTTGGAGTTGCCCCAGACAGTCAGAGGGTCCTCGCGCAGGGCCTTGAAAAGGTTGGGGTAGAAGGACGTATTCTTCTGAGCCTGATGATAATAAAGGTAGAGCTGATAGTACATGCGCAGCTGGCTGTTCACGTCACGGATGAAGTAGGGTTCGCGGTGTGCGTACTCGTTCATCACATCGGACAGTGGATTGCCCGTGGAGGTGACCAGACCGTCTAAATAGCGGACGACGTTGGCGAAGAGGTTGTTGGAGACCTCGGTGCCGCCTTCCAGGTTAATGGTGCCCTGATTGTTGTGTCCACACTCATGGTTGGAGCACCAGTCGTCCATCTCATAACGGCTGACATCGAAGGAGTTGCGGATGCAGTCCTGGGAGTTATAGCTGGTGCGGTAGGGCGTGGAGTTGGCGTAACCTGCATCACCCTCTGCGCCCTCAATGGCGAAGTTGGGGTTGTTGTAGTAGATGGGGAAGATGGCCTCGCCGCCTGTCAGGCAGTAAGGCGGGTTGGCGCGCTGTCCGCTATAGACCGCGAGGCTGTAGCCCATGAGATCCTTGTGCCAGACGGAGACGCTGTCGAACCAGCTGATACTGCGATCGATGGTGGAAGGCCAGATCTTGCGGTAGGAGGCGCGCTTGAAGTTGAACAGTGAGTGTTCTCCGTGGACGGTGAACAGGTTGTGGGTGGCAGCCCGGAGGAGGGCTTTGTAGTCGGCATCGCTGTGACGGGAGACGTCATAGTACCCGTTGACTGTGCCGCCTTCGATGTGAATCTTGATGGTCGGCCACTCGCTGAGCGTCTTGTTCATCTCGCGCGTGTCGGCGGTATAGATAATGTAGTAGAGGGCATTCTTCGCGCCATCGATGATGTTCAGTCCCTTGGAGAGTTTTGAGCCCTTTTGCGCACTGGTAATGAGGTCGTTATCCACGCAGCCGGCGATGTACAGGGTGGCGTCCTCGGGCACCTCCTCGTCCACGAAGACATACAGCGGATTGAGGTCGGAAGTATAGATGCCAGTGGGGTTGCCCATGTAGGAACCGCCTGTGCTCTTGAGCTTTGTGTTCCAGTAAGAGGCATCGCTGTAGGCACCGTAGCTGTGGATGCGGAAGTCCTTCTCATAGTTGCCCCAGGTCTCGTTCTTCAGCTTCAGGGCGATGGCTGTCATGAACTGTGGCATCCCTGCTTCCTGCAGAGCGGCAGTCAGTGCCTCGTCGCTCATGGCTTGATATTCAGCCTTCAAGGTGGTGCAGGCGGCGTCCTCGAAGAAGGTGCTGCGCAGTTCGTTCACGATTTTGCTGGAATCCACTTCCATCGGATAGAATTTCTCCAGTTTGCCCACTATGGCACCGTACTGCGCCCAACTGGACTGCTTGTAGTCACTGAGCACGTCGGAATAGACGCGGATGGTTGGTCTGGAAGAGAAGAGGTACGCGGGTGTGGAAGGAGGCACCATCGGTTTGACATAGGCGTTGCGTACTTCAGAGCTGTAGAACACGCCCTGATCCATCTTGGAAACGCGGCTGCCGATGACGACTTTGGAGAGGGCAGAGCAGTAGGAAAATGCATCACTTCCCAGCTGGGAGACGCTGTTGGGGATATCTATTTCTGTGATTCCTGAGTTGGCGAAAGCGCCGCTGAGAATTGCTGTCACGGTCTGCGGCAGGAGGATGGAACGCAATTTCGTACACTCCTTGAACATGTTCTTTCCGATGACGTCATTCTCGGTCTTGAAGTCATCCACGTAGGCAGTGCCGCCGCTGACGATTCGGACTTCCGAGAGGTCCAGTGATTTCACGCCGCCTTGGTTGGTCAGTTGGCGCAGGTATTTGATATCTGTACCATTGATGTAGCCCGTCACTTTGAGCTCACTGTCGCTGCTCTCCAGGAGGGAGGACAGCGTGCCGGCCTTTTCCACATTCACCACTGTCTGAGCCCAGGCAGGAAGGCTGCAGAACAGGAATGTCAACAGAGTAAAACTTTTGAAGTAAATCTTTTGCATGGTTTTAGTGTATAATGGTTATCTGTTTATGCCTTAACGGAAGCTGTCGGTGAGCAACTTGATTTCTATGGTTGGGCTAATGCGTTCATAAAGAATGTTATATACGGCATCCAGGATGGGCATATTCACGTGCAGATGGCGGTTGATTTCCTTCATGCACTTGCTGCCGAAGTAGCCTTCTGCAATCATTTCCATCTCTATCTGGGCACTCTTGACGCTGTACCCCTGACCGATCATCTGACCAAAGACGCGGTTGCGGGAGAACTGGCTGTAGCCCGTGACGATGAGGTCGCCCATGTAGCAGCTCTCGAAGATACTGCGCTGGATGGGATGCACCGTGGCCAGGAAACGGTTCATTTCCTGCAGGGCATTTGACATGAGGACGGCCTGGAAGTTGTCGCCATATTTCAGACCCTTGCAGATGCCGGCAGCAATGGCATACACGTTCTTCAGCACGGAGGCATATTCGATTCCGATGACGTCACGCGAGGTCTTGGTCTTCACATAATGAGAGGCCATCATCTCTGCAAAGTCCTCGGCTTTCTGCTCGTCCGTGCAGCCCACAGTGAGGTATGTGAGACGGCCCAGTGCCACCTCTTCGGCGTGCGAGGGTCCGGCGAGCACGGCCAGGTTCTCGTCGGGGACGTTATAGACCTGATGGAAGAACTCAGAGACGCACAGGTTCTCATCGGGCACGATACCCTTGATGGCGGTGAGGTTGAACTTGTCCCGCAGCCGCACTTTCAGCTTCTTCAAATGGCCTTTTAGGTAGGGTGAGGGAGTGACCCAGATGAGGGTGTCGGCGTTGCTCACCACCTCATTGATGTCCGATGAGAAGTGGATGCGGTCAATGTCAAAATGCACACTCGTGAGGTAGGCGGGATTGTGGCTGAGGCGCTTGAACTCTTCGATGCGGTCGTCACGGCGCATGTACCACCAGATGCTGTCGTTCTTCTCCAGCATCATCTTGGCGATGGCTGTGGCCCACGAGCCGCCGCCCATGATTGCGATGGTTCCAATGGAGGATTCTCCTCCCACCTTCCCTGTGAGGGAGGGAGTGTTTTTTGATGAAGATAGCGAACCGAAACCGATCATATTCTACTAAGAATTTCCTCTAATTGCTGGACTGAGGGCTTCTCCATTTCTAACTTGTACTTCTTGATGACCTCTCCGATCTGCTGCTGCACCTTCTGTGCCTTCTGGCCTGCGAGGTCGCTGACGAGGTTGTAGCCGCACTTGTAGAGGATGGGAACGATGCTCTCGGGGAAACCGAGAGCCACGAACACCTCTGGCTTGTCCTTGGGGATGCGCTTCTCGGGCTTCATCTGTGGGAAGAGCATGATTTCTCCGATGGCGAACTTGCCAGTCATCAGCATCGTCAGGCGGTCGATACCGATTCCTATGCCGCTGGTGGGAGGCATTCCATACTGCAGGGCGCGCAGGAAATCGTGGTCGATGATCATGGCTTCGTCGTCACCCTTGGCAGCCAGGCGCATCTGCTCCTTGAAGCGCTCTTCCTGGTCGATGGGGTCGTTGAGCTCGGAGTAGGCGTTGGCCAGTTCCTTGCCGTTCACCATCAGCTCGAAGCGTTCGGTCAAGCCGGGTTTGCTGCGATGCATCTTCGTGAGCGGTGACATTTCAACAGGATAGTCAATGATGAAGGTGGGCTGGATGAAGCTGCCCTCGCAGAACTCGCCGAAGAGTTCGTCAATGAGTTTGCCCTTGCCCATTGTCTCATCTACTTCCATGCCTTTCTCCTTGCAGAAGGCGCGGATCTCGTCCTCACTCTTGTCTGTGCAGTCGAAACCGGTCTTCTCCTGAATGGCTTCCAGGATGGGCAGACGGCGGTAGGGAGCCTTGAAGCTGATGATTTGTCCGTCAATTTCCACCTCGGGTTTGCCGTTCACCGCGGTGCAAATCTCCTCCAGCATCTTCTCTGTGAAGGACATCATCCAGTTGTAGTCCTTGTAGGAGACGTACAGCTCCATGCAGGTGAACTCGGGGTTGTGGGTCTTGTCCATACCCTCGTTGCGGAAGTTCTTGCCCATCTCATAGACACCCTCGAAGCCGCCCACGATGAGGCGCTTCAGGTACAGTTCTGTGGCGATGCGCATGTACATATCCTGATTCAGGGCGTTGAAGTGCGTGATGAAGGGACGTGCGGTGGCGCCGCCTGCAATCATCTGCAGGATGGGCGTCTCCACTTCGGTGTAACCCGCCTCGTCAAGAATGCGGCGCATGGTGCGAACGATGATGGCGCGCTTCTCGAAGGTCTCCTTCACGCCTGCATTCACCACCAGATCCACATACCGCTGACGGTAACGCAGCTCAGGGTCATCGAAGGAGTCATAGACATTACCCTCGGCGTCTGTCTTCACGATGGGCAGGGGTTTCAGACTCTTGCTCAGCAGCTTCATCTCCATCACGTGAACGCTGATTTCGCCCGTCTTCGTGCGGAAGACATAACCCTTCACGCCAATGAAGTCACCCAGGTCAAGGAGCTTCTTGAAAACAACATTATAAAAATCGCCCAGACTATCCCTCTGCACATACACCTGAATCCTACCCTTGGAGTCCTTCAACTCTGCAAAGGCAGCTTTGCCCATGATACGCTTGCTCATGATGCGTCCGGCGATACTCACGACGCGACTGTTCTCCGGGGTGGCCGGCTCATGCACGTCATTACCTTCCTCGTCTTTTCCGATGACCGGCAAATCCACGAAGTCCTTCACGATGTCCGTGCTCCAGGCGGTCACGGGAAACTCGGCTGCGGGATAAGGCTCGATGCCCATGGAGCGCAGCGTCTCCATATTCTGTCGGCGAACAATCTCCTGTTCGCTCAGTTCAAGTACTTTCAAATCCATATTTTTGAGGTTATGAGGTTAAGAGGTTGAAGGTATAAACACCTTTTCGGGCGCAAAATTACACAAAAAAGTTGAGAGAAGTGGTCAAAGAAGCCTAAATAAATGTAAAAGTGGCCGAAAAAAGTTGCTTGTTCAAAATAAAACCGTACCTTTGCGCTCAAATTCCGAAGAAAATGACAACAAGAGAGTTCATTTACCACCTCGTGGAGCCTTCCGAGAAGAGCGAACGCAAGGTCTTCCGTTTTTACGACTGGCTGATGCTGGCCAGTATCATTTTGGGTATCTTTCCCCTCACCTTCAAGGGGCATCACACCTTGTTTATTGTTTTTGACCTCATCTCTGGAGGGCTGTTCATCATCGATTATCTGCTCCGTTGGCTGACGGCAGACCTCCACTTGAAACGCGGATGGTCCTCCTTCATCCGTTATCCTTTCACCCCGATGGCCATTATTGACCTCTTGAGCATATTGCCCACGTTGTCTCTGATGAGCCCCACGTTCAAGCTGGTCCGTCTGTCTCGTCTGCTCAAACTCCTGCGCGTCATCAAGGTGGTGCGGTACTTTGAATCACTGGAAATCATCTTGGCGGTGATTCGCAAACAGTCACGCACACTCTGCACCGTCTTTTCACTGGCACTCTTCTACACCTTCATCACTGCACTCATCATGTTCAACGCCGAGCAGGAACTGGTGCCAGGCACGGGACAGCCACTCTTCCGCAACTTCTTCGACGCCTTCTACTGGGCCATCTGCACACTCACCACAGTGGGCTACGGCGACATCTATCCCATTTCCGACATTGGACGCATTATCAGTATCATTTCTTCCATGGTGGGAATCGCCATCGTCGCCCTGCCCTCCGGCATTATCACTGCTGGCTATATGGAAGAGCTGAAACTAAGGAAGGAAGAACAGGAACAGGCCCAAGCCCAACTGCAAGCACCCAGTGAAGTTTAAGGGCTTAACTCTTGATAATCATTGATAAAAATCCTCATAAATTATGAAAGAAACTCTCATTCAGAAATCCTACGAGATTGCACGTGAACGTTACGCCGCTATTGGCGTGGATACAGACAAGGCCATTGCCCTGTTGGAACAGACCCCCATCAGCCTCCACTGCTGGCAGGCAGACGATGTGGTGGGTTTTGAACGCAACGAAGCCCTCAGCGGCGGCATCCAGACCACGGGAAACTACCCGGGTCGTGCACGAAATATTGAAGAGGTGCGAGCCGACGTGAGCTTTGCCAAGAGCCTCCTGGCTGGCAACCACCGCCTGAATCTCCATGAGATCTATGGTGACTTCGGCGGACAGTTCGTGGATCGCGACCAGGTGGAAATCAAACACTTCGAGAGCTGGATTCAGTGGGCCAAGGAGCAGGGAATGAAACTGGACTTCAACAGCACCAGCTTCTCACATCCCAAGAGTGGCAACCTCAGCCTCTCCAATCCCGACCCCGCCATCCGTGAGTTCTGGATTGAACACACCAAGCGTTGTCGCCGCATTGCAGACGCCATGGGTCGGGCACAGGGCGACCCTGCCATCATGAACATCTGGGTACACGACGGCAGCAAGGACCAGACGGTGGAGCGCAAGCGCTATCGCGAAATTTTCGCAGAAAGCCTCGATGAGATTCTGAAAGAGGACTTGCCAGGTATGAAGACCTGTTTGGAAGCCAAGCTCTTCGGCATCGGACTGGAGAGTTACACCGTTGGCTCCCACGACTTTGTGGCAGGTTACTGTGCCACCCGCAAGTTGATGTACACCCTCGATACTGGCCACTACGAACAGACAGAGAACGTGGCAGATATGGTGGCTTCACTGCTGCTCTTTGTGCCGGAACTGATGTTGCACGTCTCTCGTCCGATTCGTTGGGACAGTGACCACGTGACCATCATGAATGACCAGACGCTGGACCTCTTCAAGGAGCTCATCCGTGCCGATGCTCTCCACCGTGCTCACATCGGACTGGACTACTTCGATGCCAGTATCAACCGTATCGGTGCATATATAATAGGTACGCGCGCGACCCAGAAATGCCTCCTCCAAGCACTCCTGGAGCCCCTGTCACTCCTGCGGAAGTATGAGGACGCCGGTCAGCATTTTGAGCGTCTCGCCCTCCTCGAGGAAGCCAAGTCCCTCCCCTTTGGTGCCGTCTTCGATTACTTCAACCTCAAGAACAACGTCCCCGTGGGCGAAGACTTCATTCCCGTGATTCAGGAGTACGAAAAGAATGTAACCAGCAAAAGGTCATAACAAGGGAAACAAAGAGCCAAAGCCTTTATGTAAGAGAGCCAACAGCTCACACCTAGTAAGTAAGTTATCTCTTCTGATTATTCGATGACCATGAAACAATCATTTCGTGATCATCGAATAATCAATTCATGACCGAATAACAATTACATCATTTTTCTTTTTGTGCAAAGTGTTTTCACCATAAAAATACAAATTCTTTGATTATCTGCGACACAAAATAGTCTTTTTATATGCAAATCACGCCAAGAATGTAATATTTCCGTAAAAAAATTTCGGGATTTGAGTTTATTCCTGTATATTTGCGGCCGAAATATAAAAAAATAGTTATGCTTATCAAATTTGCCGTAAAAAACTTCCGAGGCTTTGCCGAAAGAATTGAATGGGATTTATCCCAGCCAAGTAATTATTCATTCAACACATACGCCATCAAGGATGGAGTTGTCAAGAATGGTATTATCTATGGTCCAAATGGTTCAGGAAAGTCGAATTTTGCCTTAGCAATCTTTGATATTGAGAATCATCTGTCTGCAAAATGGAAAAAGACAGACTATTACACAAACTTCGTTTATACTGGCGCACCCAATTCACCCGTTGAATTTGAGTATCAGTTCAAGTTCGGCAACGACAATATTGATTATAGATACTCCAAGAATTCTATAGGATTATTATTGTCGGAGTCACTGTCTGTGAACAATAAGCAAGTTTTCAAAAGGGATGAAAAAACCTTTGAGATTGACGATAGGCAATTCAAAATAGATGCAGCAATCAAAGAAAACTTCAAGCAGAATGTGAATAGTGTTTCTGTCATTAACTTCTTGACTGCCTCTTTCCCGTTTTCGCAGGATCATTACATTGTTAAATTGGTCTTGTTTGTGAATTCTATGCTATGGTTCAAGAACTTGGATAGCCGCGAGTTCATTGGTCTGGAAACAGCAAGCTTTAACATAGAAGAATTTATTATCCAGAATCATTATGTTGATGACTTTACAGAGTTCTTGGCAAGGGTGAGTGGACAGCGTTTCAAATTTGTTGCCCCCAAAGAAGGCGATAAGAATCTGTATTGCGAAATAGAAGGTAATACCATACCATTCCTGTTAATGGCATCTACAGGAACCCAAGCACTGGAATTACTATATGTATGGATGAAAAGAATGTCTGCGGCCTCTTTCGTCTTTATCGACGAATTTGACGCATTCTATCACTTCAAGTTGGCTTTCGAGGTTTGCAAACAATTGTTCAATCTCAATTGCCAGGTATTTACATCATCCCACAACACCTATCTGATGACGAACGATTTGCTTCGCCCAGACTGCAACTTCATTCTGCAGGACAACAAGATCAAACCCTTGCAGGCTTGCACAGAAAAAGAACTGAGATTTGGTCACAACATCGAGAAACTTTTTAGAGCAGGCGCTTTTGAAGTATGATACTATTTATATTTGAAGGTAGGGACGATAAGACCTATTTCGAGTCTATTAAGCGACTTTTCTTCCCAGGGAAGTCGGATACCTTCGTGTGT
>JAFZSP010000095.1 GCA_017619335.1 Bacteroidaceae bacterium | reverse complement strand
GCCAGTTAATGGAATGCGTACCGTAGGTACGCGATAAGGATCGGTTGTCGCGTACCTAAAGGCACGCGATTTCCTCGCCATTGCATACCAGCCAATGAATTGGCTGGCCGCTCGGCCCAAAGGGACGCTTGACCCTTCAAGAACCCTTATCATGCCCCTACGGGGCTTTGAATTACAGTGTGTTGGCATACTTGCGAAACTTGAGTAATAGAAAACAGGAATGTCAGATGTCAGGTGTCAGATGTCAGACAATGCAGTAATGTTGAGCGCAGCGGTCCTTCACGGACAACTGCGCTCATTTTTTTTAAGCTCTGGAGAAATTATTGATGGGCGGCGTTTGCGGTGCGTGCTAAGTCGAAGAGGGACTGGGGCAGGTGGCAATAGCCATCAGGGTTCTTGTCCAGATAGTCCTGATGATACTCCTCGGCGGCGTAGTAGGTTTCCAGGGGTAGTTTCTCCACAGCTAAGGGCTGGGAGTGACGGGCCTGCTCGCGGACAAAGGCGTTCTCGATGACAGGGAGGTCGGCAGGGTCGGTGTAATAAACGCCTGTGCGATAGCGGGTTCCCTCATCGGGTCCCTGACGATTGAGGCTGGTGGGGTCTATGGCCTTGAAGAACAGCTGGAGAAGGAAATCCAGGCTGATGAGGTCGGGGTTGTACTTCACGTGGACGGTCTCGGCGTAGCCTGTCTGGTCGGTATAGACTTGCTGGTAGGTGGGGTCGGCGGTGTGTCCGTTGGCAAAGCCCACAGCGGTCTGCACCACGCCCCTGATCTGCTTGAAATATTTCTCCGTCCCCCAGAAGCAACCTCCGGCGAGGAAGATGTCCTTGCCCTGCGGGAGGTCTAGGATGCCATCGACCTCGTGTTCCACGAAGGGGCCTTCCTTACATTCCAGCAGGAGACTGGGCTCCAGACAGTCCAGCCCGTGCCAGACGTTCTTGGGGATGTCTGCACCCAGACGTCCGCTGGCGGGGCTGATGACGCTGGTACACTGGATGGTGCCGTCGTCGTTGTAGGTGGTGACGCGGACGCTGCCCTGGAGGATGACGAAGGTCTCGTCCTTGGTGGGGTGATGGTGCACGGGGATGACGGTGCCCGGACAGAGGGCGTTGAGGAAACGGTGGCACCGATCCTGCAGGGACTGGTGGAAATTGTAGTTCATGCGCAGCCGCGGGGACTGCTGGGCGGCCTCCTTCAGAGGCTGGATGATGTGGTTGTCAATGATTTGCATATTATTTCTGTGAGATGTGCCGCTCCCTCGTGGTTGAGGTGATCGGGGTCAAAGTATTCATCGGGGGTGAAGGTGGTGTCACGGCTGAGGTCCAGGCTGCGTGCGCCATAGCGTTGGCAGGCGTCGTGGAGGGTCTGCAGGATGAGCTGCTGTTGGCTGTGGGGGATGCCGCTGGCGTAGTCTGGTCGCACGGGTGTGCAGAGCAGCGTGAGGCGGATGCCGTGTTGCTGGCAGAGGCTGGCCATCTGCTGCAGGTGGCTGATGTTCTGGCGGGTGGCTCGCTCGTCTCTCATGGTGTGACGGCGCAGGGTCTTGATGGTTTGCAGGCTGTCCCACGTGGCGACGGCCTGTGTGCGGGCGGCCTCGGCAGCCATCTGTTCACGCGCTTCGCGGCTGTTGTCTGTGTCCCAGCCGAGGGGCGTGCAGTCTGCGTGGCGCTGCTGGAGCCATTTGCGGATTTTGCCCTGGAAACTCTGGAAGTGGAACAGTTCCACGCCGTAGCGCGAGAACCAGGGGGTGTGGCCGCCGAGGCGGTGCATATAGAGGGTGTAATAGGTGATGCGGAACCACTCGTCGGTCTGCTCCATGGGGCGGTCGAAGAGGTTGGAGTTGTCCAGGGTGAGGATGACGTCATGCAGCTGTGGGCATTGCCGGATGCAGCGCAGCAGGAGGGCGTGATCCACATCGAGGGTCTGCGAGACGTTGGCCAGGTTGAGGACGGAGCCAGGGAGGAGCTCGGGGCGCAGTCCGCTGTAGGCGTGGGAGTTACCCAGGATGATGGTCTGCAGGCTGTCTGCCATCTGCTCCAATGCCTGCTGCTTCACGCGGTAGCTGTTGGGGATGCTGCGCACATAGGCTTCTGCGGCGATGGCCAGCAGAAGGATGGGCAGGAGGAAGAAGGCGAGACGGCGGAGGAAAAGGAGATATGGAGAATTCATAATTCACAATTCATAATTCATAATTCACAATTCATAATTCACAATTCATAATTCACAATTCACAATGGGGTCAGAACTGGAAATAAATAAAGGTGTGCTGCTCGGCGTGACAGAAGAGGAGGAGGGCGAGGAGGGCATAGTAGATGGCCCAGCGAAGGGAACGATGACGCAGGAGGCCACGAGCAGGGAAGTCAAGGGCGTGGGAACGGTGACGCTGCAGCCACTCGATGAGGAGGAGGGCAGCGCTCCAGAGGAGGGCTTGCTTCCCCATGGTGAGGGAGGAGACGGCGGTGAGCGTGGAGAGGTGGGTGAGGCCAGCGAGGTAGGCACCGAGGGCAGAGAGGTCTGGTGCTCTGAAGATGATCCAGCCGATGGTGACGAGGAGGAAGGAGGAAGGAAAATGTAAAATGGAAAATGGAAAATGTAAAATGGACCGTCTCGTTTTCTCCAAGCAGACCAGCACGGCGTGGTAAAGCCCCCAGAGGATGAAGGTCCAGGCGGCGCCGTGCCAGAGGCCGCTGAGGAGGAAGACGGTGAAGGTGTTGCGCAGCTGGCGGGCACGCGAACAGCGGTTGCCGCCGAGGGGGATATAGACGTAGTCACGCAACCAGGTCATCAAGGAGATGTGCCAACGCCGCCAGAAGTCGGTGATGCTGCTGGCGAAGTAGGGCGTGCGGAAGTTCTGCATGAGGCTGATGCCGAAGAGGCGTGCACAGCCCACGGCGATGTCGGAGTAGCCGGAGAAGTCCCCGTAGATCTGAATGGCGAAGAGGAAGGCTCCCACGACGAGCGCCAACGCACTCTGCTCAGCGGGCGACTGCCAGATGATGTCCACGGCAAGGGCGCAGCTGTCGGCCACGAGCATCTTCTTGCAGAATCCCCAGAGCATTTGGCGCAGACCATCCACAGCAGCTGGATAATTAAAGGTACGCGCGTGAAGCATCTGAGGCAGCAGGTGGGTGGCGCGCTCAATGGGACCCGCCACAAGCTGCGGGAAGAAGCTGATGTAGGCGAAGAAGGCGAGGACATCACGGGTGGCAGGCAGACGGCGGCAATAGACGTCGATGGTGTAGCTGAGGGCCTGGAAGGTGTAGAAAGAGATGCCCACAGGGAGGATGAGGTGGAGGGTGAGAGCATCGGCGTGCAGGCCAAAGGTGCGGAGCAGTGCCGCGAAGTTCTCGGAGAAGAAGTCGAAGTACTTGAAGAGGCCGAGGATGCCCAGATTCAGGCAGATGTTGGCAGCAGAAAGGGCGCGGCGCCAGGACTCCCTTCCTTCACAGCGCTCAATGACCAAGCCGCAGGCGTAGCTGGCGGTGGTGGTCAGGGCGATGAGCAGCAGGAAACGCCAGTCCCACCAGCCGTAGAAGACGTAGCTGGCGAGGACAATCAGCGCATTCTGCCATCGCAGATGATGGCGGAGGGCCCAGTACAAGGCGAAGACGATGGGCAGGAAGACGAGGAAGGAGAGGGAGGTGAAGGACACTTATGGATAATGAAAAATGAAGAATGAAGAATGAAAAATGAATAATGAAAAATGAGAAATGTGGGTCAGTCGTTGATGGCGCCACAGCGGGGACAGGGGCCTTTCTGGCGGAGGGGATTACCGCATTGTCCACAGAAGAAGCGGGGACGGCCGTGGTGCCAGTAGCGGAGGACGGCGAAGACGGAGAGGCACAGCCAGAAGAGGGCGAAGAGGAAGGTGGGCAGCCATTGCGCCAACAGGATGATGATGACACAGACAGAGAGGAGGGAGAGAAGATAGATACAGGCCTCGGCTGGACGCAAGAGCTTGAAAATGTCATCAATACAGATGATGAAGAGCATGATGCAGATCCAGAGCGAGGCGAGGAAGAGGCAAAGCAGTGGCGGCTGGGAGAAGGGATTAAGGGTGGGAAGATAATAGAAGTCACACCAAGCCTGGGGCGTGCAACGAAGGATGAACGCATAAAGCAAGAGGCTCATTCCCAGCGTGGTGAGAAGCATGGTGGGCGTGAAGGAGGGGATGTCACTGCGCAGCAGAAGGGGTGACGCAGGGCGACGACGCACGAGAAGCACGAGTGGAACCAAGAGGAGGATGGCCAGCAGCGTCAGCAGCAGCGGCACGGGAATCGTGGAGAGGAAATAGATGATGTGACTGATGGGGTCGTCGGGGCAGGCGGCAGCGAGGAGGTCGTTCTCGTGGGTCCAGCCCATGGTGAACTGGTCGCGGGCAACCTTCACCCAGACGCTGTCCACACAATCTTCAGGAATAACAGTAATGGCAGCCACCACAATCTGGTTGTCATGAAAGACCCAGAGGCTGTCGCTGGTCTCGGCCACGCCCTGGCACCAGTGCATGGGGCGGTCTTCCTGCAACAGGAGGCTGTCGGCGTGCACGTGGAAGTTGTAACCTGGACCGTAGGGCCGCGGCATCTGTGATGACTTGCCGGGCGGTTGGCAGGCGCAGAACAGCAGGGCCACCAGGAGAAAAAGGGCGATGGAGAGACATTTCTTCATGGGCTGTCACGATTTAGCGTCGGGTGCAAGAACGAGCATCTGGCAGTTCTTGCAGTCGAAACGGAGGGGGAAACGGCGACCATCGGCCAGAACGAGGGAGAGGGGCTCCTTCAGGGGCTTCCGCTGGCCGGCAGGGGATTTGGTGCAGAGACCGAGGGACTGACGGATGCAGTAGCGGCAGGTCATGAGGGGGAGACCCACGACGGCAGAACCGCCGTGCGCTCCGAGGATAGAGGGAGCAGGATGTGTTGGAGCGGCAGGAACTTCTTCAGCAGTCAAAAAGTGACACAGTTCTTCCGTCACCTGTCTGCGCCACTCGGCAAGGGTGGAAGCGGGGATGAACCAGTTGTCGGAGAGGTGGAGGGTGATGTCTTCGGCAGTGGTGGAGAAAGGGGTGTCTCCGAGGCGGAGGAGCTGGCGTCGAATGTTCTCGGTCTGGGGCGTGCGGGCGAGTTCCAGAGGGAGAGGAAAGAAGCGGGAGACAGTGAGGGAGCGGGCATCCAAGGTGGTGACGGAGAGGCAGAAACCCTCGGCACTGTCCTCCAGAAGCCAACGGACGGGGATGCGTCGCTCCGCCGTGGGTCGGGAGAGCTGGCGCTCAAAAGCGGCGTCCAGGTTGCGGAAGACAGGGGTGCCGCGACGCAGGAGGGAGAGCACAGCGGGGTCGGCAGGGAAGAGGCGTCCCTGGGCGTCGGCGCGGTTGATGCGGAAGCCCTGCAGGTGGCCGGCGGGGGTGAAGAAGCAGAGGCCGTCGCCGTTGTTGATGGTGATGGAAGCAGGGAGGGTGAAGAAGGGAGAGGATATCTCCTGAACGATGCCAAGGGGCTCTCCGAGAGATTTGGGGGTGAGATGCTGGTGGAGAGGTGCAGAGGCAGGTGTCTCGGAGGCCGTGCGGGTGTGGAGGAAATAATCTGTGAAGCCGCGATTGAAGGACTTCTGCGGGTCGGGGGTGAAAGAGACGTTGACAGTGCCGAAGGAGGCGCGACAGAAATCCTCGGGGCGGCGCAGGAAGATGGCGTCAAGGCGCTGACGGTAGAAAGCGGTGATGTTCTTGACATAGGAGACATCCTTGAGGCGGCCTTCAATTTTCAAAGAGGTGACACCAGCATCCAAGAGGGCTTCCAGGTCGGCGGAGCGATTCATGTCACGGAGGGAGAGGAGGTGACGCTGGCGGAGAAGGCTTCCCCCAGGCACAGAAATGAGGTGGCCATCGGCATCCACCAGGTCGAAGGGGAGGCGGCAGAACTGGGCGCACTCGCCGCGGTTGGCGCTGCGCTGGAAGCAGTACTCGCTGGCATAACAGCGACCACTGTAGCTGACGCAGAGGGCACCGTGGACAAAGACCTCAAGGGACATCTCGGGGACGGCAGCGTGGATGGCTCGGATGTCCTCCAAGGAGAGCTCACGGGCCAGGACAGTCTGACTGTAACCTGCAGCCAGACGGGCACGGACGTCCTCGATGGTGCGGTTGTCCATCTGCGTGGAGGAATGGAGAGGGAGGGGGGAGCGCACAAATATGTGCGCCACTCGACCGTCAGAGGATGACGTGTGCGCCACCCGACTGTCGGAGGAAAGGATGCGAGGATCCTGCACGATGAGGGCGTCCACGGGAATGGCGGCAAGGTCGCGGATGAGCGCCTCGGCGGCGGGGAGTTCGTCGTCACGGAGGAGGGTATTCAGGGTGACATAGATTCGCACACCAAAAGGTCTCGCAAAATCCACGAGACGGGCGATGTCCTCCACGCTGTTGCCCGCTGCGGCACGGGCTCCGAAACGGGGCGCACCGATATAGACGGCGTCGGCACCGTGACGGATGGCTTCAATGCCACATTCAAGATTGCGGGCAGGAGCGAGGAGTTCAATGGCTCTCATTTTTCACTTTCACTCTTCATTTTTCACTTTTCACTTTTCTTTTTTCACTTATCAGTGGATGGCTTCGATGTCGTAGGGGGTCTCCTGATAAACGTAGTAGTTGAGCCAATTGGTGAAGAAGAGGTTGGCATGGGCGCGCCAGGTGACGAGGGGTGCGAGGTCGGGGTTGTCGTCCTTGTAATAGTGACGAGGCACATCGATGGGGAGCCCCTTGCCCAGGTCGCGGCGGTATTCTGTGTCGAGGGTCAGCGGGGAATACTCCAAGTGACCCGTGATGAAGAACTCGCGTCCCTCACGTGCCATCACGATACTCACGCCAGACTCTGGGGACTCGGCAATGATGGTTAATTCCTTCACGGCTTCTACATCTGCGCGATGAATCTCGGTGTGACGGCTGTGGGGCATATAGAAGACGTCATCAAAGCCGCGAAAGATGGGGAGGCGCGGCAGGAGAGGCGTCTGTGGGAAGATGCCGAACATCTTGTGGTCCAGGGGGTACTTGGGGACACCATAATGATAATAGAGCCCAGCCTGGGCTGCCCAGCAGATGTAGAGGGTGGAGGTGACGTGAGTGCGTGCCCAGTCGAAGATTTCCGTCATTTCCTGCCAGTAGTTGACGCCCTCGAAGTCCAGGTGTTCCACAGGAGCGCCCGTGATGATCATCCCGTCGAACTTCTCGTGGCGGAGCAACTCGAAGTCACGGTAGAACGCCCGCATGTGTTCGATGGGGGTGTTCTTGCTGGTGTGGCTCTTGATTTTCATGAAGACGAGTTCCAACTGCAAAGGCGTGTTGGAAAGGACGCGGATGAGGTCGGTCTCGGTGGTAATCTTGATGGGCATGAGATTCAGCACCACGATGCGCAGGGGGCGAATGTCCTGGGTGGCAGCGCGGCTGGTGTCCATGACAAAGATGTTCTCCTTCTTGAGGAGATCGATGGCGGGTAGGCGGTCAGGGAGTGTGAGGGGCATATTACCAGATGGTGACTCGGTCGGCTTTGGGGACAAACATGGGGTCTTTCTCTGTGATGTTGAAGGCTTCGTACCAGGCATCGATGTGCGGGAGTGCACCGTTGACGCGCCATCGTCCGAGAGCGTGCGGGTCGGACTTGGTGCGTTTGCGGATTTCCTCATCACGGATGTTGCCAGCCCAGACGCCGGCGTAGGCGATGAAGAAGCACTGCTCGGGAGTGAAAGAGGGACCGTCGGCAGAGGCAGTGGCAGAAGGAGAGGCGGCAGCGGTGGCGTTCTTGAAAGCCTGGTAGGCCACTTGGAGACCTCCGTGATCGGCCAGATTCTCTCCGAGGGTGAGCTGGCCGTTGGCGCAGAGGCCAGGGAGGACTTCGATATTGTCAAAGAATTCACGCATGACGTGGGTGCGTTCTTCGAAGCGACGCGTGTCCTCTGCTGTCCACCACTGGCGGAGGTTGCCGTTCTTGTCGAACTTGGCGCCTTGGTCGTCAAAGCCGTGGGTCATCTCGTGGCCGATCACCACACCAATGGCGCCGTAATTGAAGGCATCGTCTGCATTCATATCAAAGAACGGCGGCTGGAGGATGCCTGCGGGGAAGCAGATCTCGTTGGTGGTGGGATTATAGTAGGCGTTGACAGTCTGGGGAGTCATATACCATTCGGTGTTATCCACGGGTTTGTTGAGTTTGCGGCGGATTTCATCGTGGGTCTGCCAGAGGGCTGTGGCCTTGACGTTCTCCCAGTAGTTGCGGCCAATCTCAAGGTCGGAGTAGTCCTTCCAGGTGTCGGGGTAGCCCACTTTAACGATGAAGGCGTCCAGCTTGTCGTGGGCCACAGCCTTGGTGCTGTCGCTCATCCATTCTTGTGCGTCAATGCGCTGGCCAAGAGCCACTTGCAGGTTACGAATGAGCTGTGTCATGCGTTCCTTGGCAGCAGGCGGGAAATACTTCTCTACATACAGCTGTCCCACGGCCTCGCCGAGTGCATTTTCTGTGGCACTGACGGCACGCTTCCATCGTGGACGGTCTTCCTGACGGCCCGACATTGCTCGGCCATAGAAGTCAAAGGAGGCTTCGCGCATCTCATCGTCTAAACAGGGTGCTGCGGCATTGATGAGCTGCCAGCGGACATAGTCCTTGAGCACGGTGAGGTCGGTCTGTTGCCAGATGGCCTCCACCTCGTGGATCACCTCGGGCTGGCCCACGCTGACTTCCTTCACACCTTTAGCCCCGTGGACGCCAAAGAAGAAGTTCCAGTCGATTCCTGGGAAGGCGGCAAGGAGGCTGTCATAGGACATTCGGTTATAGTTCTTCTCGTCGTCACGGAGTTCCACTCGGCTGCGAGAGATGCGTGCCAGGCGGGTTTCCAGGTCCAGGACGCCACGGACGCGGGCAGGCATTTCTTCTTCTGTAGCCACCTTGCAGCGCAGGAAGAGGCGGGACATATATTGCTTGTAGGCCTCACGGATGGCAGTGGTGGCAGAGTCGGTATCTAAGTAGTATTCCTTCTGCCCCATGACAAGTCCGCTCTGCATGATTTGGAGGAGATTCATGGAGCTGTTCTTGATGTCGGCGTTGATGTAATATCCAAAGAAGCCCGATATGCCCTCTGCTTGGAGTCCGGCAGCGAGGCGGAAGAGTTCGGGTTTGTCATAGATGCCATCGATGCGCTGAAGGTCCTTGCGGATGGGCTCAATGCCTTGTTTGTTGAGGGACACACTGTCCATCACGCTGTTATACATCTGTGCAATCTTGTCGGCAATGGAGCCAGGCTGGTTCTGCTGGGCGGCCACATTCTCGATGAGTTCGCGCAGTTGGGTGTTGTTGTTCTCGGCCAGTTCGTCAAAGCTGCCAAAGCGGGAATACTCGCCAGTGAGGGGATGGCTGTCGGCCCATCCGCCAGTGGCGAAACGATAGAAATCTGTGCCAGGAGCGACTGTGGTGTCGAGGTTGGCGAGGTCTATACCTGTGGTGAGGGTTTTCTGCTGACCTGTGCAGGCAGCGAAGAGAGGAAGTGCCATAATGGCGAGGATGTTTTTGAGTTTCATATTGTTAAATGATTTGGTGTCAGGAGAGATTGGAAAGAGCCTCGGAGGCTTCGAGCCATCGGGCTTCAGTGTCTTCTATTTGTTGTTTGAGACGGGCGTGACGGTCATAGAGTGTGGTATCTGCGGCACCTTCAGGAGTGGAGAGCCGATCTTCCACCAAGTGGAGAGCTGCTTCCATCTGGGCGAGTTCGGCCTCAGCCTCTGCCACAGCTTTTTCCAGCTTCTTACGCTGGCGGGAGAGAGCTTTCTGGGCTTCATAGGAGGCGGCAGAGGAAGAGAGGGATGCAGAAGAGGAGCTGGGCACACTGTTGGCGGCAGAAATACCTATGGTTCCCTGCTCGGCCTGCTGGCTGCGAATCCAGTCGTAGATGCCGCCGAGGTGCTCGCGCACACGTCTGTTGGCAAAAGAATACACCTTGGAGACGAGCCCGTCAAGGAACTGGCGGTCGTGGGAGACAACGATGACAGTGCCGTCAAAGACGGCAATGGCTTCCTTGAGAACGTCCTTGGACTGGAGATCAAGGTGGTTGGTGGGTTCGTCCAGGATGAGGAAGTTGACGGGCTGCAGCAGCAACTTGATCATTGCCAGGCGAGAACGCTCGCCGCCAGAGAGAACTTTGACCTTCTTGTCTATGGCGTCGCCTCCAAACATAAAGGCACCCAAGATGTCACGGATGCGGGTGCGGATGTCACCCGTAGCCACGCGGTCTATGGTGTCAAAGACGGTGAGTTCCGGATCCAGGAGCTGTGCCTGGTTCTGGGCGAAGTAGCCGATTTGGGCATTGTGACCCACTTTCAGGGTGCCTTCAAAGGGTATTTCTCCGAGAATACACTTGACGAGGGTGGATTTGCCTTCGCCGTTGCGTCCCACGAAAGCGACTTTTTCTCCGCGCCGGATGGTGAGGTTCACGTGGGAGATGACTTCGTGGTCGTAGGCCTTGCGAAGATCTTCGACGATGAGTGGGAAGTCACCACTGCGCTGGCAGGGAGGAAACTTGAGGTGGAGCGAGGAGTTATCAACTTCATCGACTTCGATGGGCACGATACGAGCGAGCTGCTTGATGCGCTCCTGTACTTGCACGGCCTTGGTGGGCTTGTAGCGGAAACGTTCGATAAAGTCCTTGAGGTCGGCGATTTCCTTCTGTTGGTTCTCGTAGGCACGAAGCTGCTGCTCACGCCTTTCAGCACGCAAGCGGACGTACTCATCATACTTCACTTTGTAGTCCCAGATGCGACCGCAGGTGATTTCGATGGTGCGAGTGGTGACGTTGTTCATGAAGGCACGGTCGTGGCTGACGAGGACGAGTGCCCCAGCCCGTTGCGCCAGATACTGTTCCAGCCACTGAATGCTCTGGATGTCAAGGTGGTTGGTGGGCTCGTCCAAGAGGAGTACGTCGGGCTGCCGCAGCAGGAGCTTGGCCAGCTCAATGCGCATGCGCCATCCTCCGGAGAGTTCGCGGGTGGGACGGTCAAAGTCCGAACGTTCAAACCCCAGACCCTGCAGCGTCCGTTCCACTTCGGCATGAAAGTTGAGGCCTCCCATCATTTGGAAATGCTCTTCGGCACGGGTGTAGCGATCGATGAGAGACATATACTCTTCAGACTCATAGTCTGTGCGTTGGGCAATCTCATCGTTCATCCGTTGGATGCTTGTCTGGAGTTCGCTGATGTGGTCAAAGGCCAACAGCGCTTCCTCCATTACCGTCCTCTCGCCCGCCAGTTCCATCACCTGTGGCAGATAACCCACGGTGGTGCCTCTTGGCATCGAGACGTTGCCGCTGGTGGGTGTCTGCTGGGCGGCAATGATTTTCATGAGGGTGCTTTTACCGGCTCCGTTTTTGCCAGTGAGGGCAATGCGGTCACGGTCGTTGATAACAAAGCAAACGTCCGTGAAGAGCGGCTTGGCACTGAATTCTATGGAGAGGTGTTCTATGGAAACCATTGCTGTCAATCCTTAAATGAACGCCTGTCGGGCCTTCTTCAGGAGGTCCGAGGCGAAAATGAAATCCGTGAGGGCCTGGTTGTCGGAAGTAGCCACCTGTGTCTTGTCGCCCGTCCACTCCTGCCGGCCTTCCTTGATGAAGATGATGCTGTCCCCGATTCCCATCACAGAATTCATGTCGTGGGTGTTGATGATGGTGGTCATCCCGTATTCCACGGTGATGTCGTGAATGAGTGCATCTATCACGAGAGAGGTCTTGGGGTCCAAGCCGCTGTTGGGCTCGTCACAGAAGAGGTACTTGGGATTCAGCGCGATGGCTCTGGCTATGGCCACTCGCTTCTGCATGCCGCCAGATATCTCATTGGGATACTTCTGTTGTGCATCCATGAGATTCACACGATCCAAACACTGCTGTGCGCGTTTCTTCCTCTCGGACAGCGTCATAGCAGAAAACATGTCAAGAGGAAACATCACGTTCTCCAGCACGCTCATGGAATCAAAGAGAGCCGCCGACTGGAAAATCATCCCCATCTCTCTTCTCAGGAGCGCTTTTTCACGTTTGTTCATGGCCACGAAGTCACGTCCGTCGTAGAGGATGTGTCCAGAAGTGGGTGTAAACAGTCCCACAATGCATTTCATCAGCACCGTCTTTCCCGAGCCGGACTGACCGATGATGAGGTTGGTCTGTCCCTCCAGAAAGGTGGTGTTGATGCCTTTGAGAACTTCCTTGTCCTCGAATGACTTATAAAGAGATTGGATTTCAATCATGATAGGATCTGTGTGAGGAAGATGTCGGCAAAGAGGATGAGCATCGAGCAGTGCACCACACTGTCCGTACTGGCTTTTCCCACTTCTACGCTGCCGCCTTCAACGGTGTAGCCGTAGAAGGCTGAGACACTGGAGATGATGAAGGCAAAGAAGAAGGACTTAATATACCCCATCCAGATAAACCATTGTTTAAAACTGTGCTGAAGGCCATAGGTAAGGTCCTCGGGGGTCAGAATGCCGGCGTAGGCGATGGCGTAGGCCCCAGCAAATCCTGCCACCATCGAGAAGGTGACAAGGACGGGAATCATCGTGAGCAGCGCCATGATTTTGGGCAGGATGAGAAAGGATGCAGAATTCACGCCCATGATTTCCAACGCGTCAATCTGCTGGGTCACACGCATAGTCCCAATTTCTGAAGCGATGTTACTACCCACCTTTCCCGCCAGAATAAGACACATGATGGAACTGGAGAATTCCAAAAGCATGATTTCGCGGGTGGTATAGCCAGTGGTAAAGCGGGGCATCCAGGGACTCTGGATATTCACCTTCATCTGGATGCAAATCACGGCTCCAATGAAGAAAGAAATCATGAGCACAATACCAATACTATCAACACCCAATTTTTGCATCTCCCTTATATATTGTTTAAGGTACATGCGAACGCGTTCTGGACGGCTGAAAACTTTAGCCATCAATTGCAAATAACGGCCAAAAGTGGCCAGTGGTTGAGTGATTATTTTCATATTTGGGCGCAAAAGTACTGAAAAAAGGCTAAAAGAAGGGTCTTTTGAGGCAGTTTTTTTGCAGGAAATGGCGTAATTTGACAAGAATTGTGTAATTTTGCGCACTCAAATCGCACCTATGGCCGAAGAAACGCTCAAAGTGACACCTCTCGTGGACGAATCAAGCCCCGCTTTTGTGGCCCCTCATCAGGAGGAGCCGCTGCGCTTGTGTGCCGAGCATCTGAAGAAGATTTATGGCAAGCGCACAGTGGTGGACGATGTGAACTTCTACGTGGATCAAGGAGAGATCGTCGGGCTGTTGGGTCCCAACGGAGCGGGCAAGACGACGTCCTTCTACATGACTACCGGCCTTGTCATCCCCAACGAGGGTCGCGTGTTCATCGGCAACCACGAAATCACGGACCTTCCTGTCTATAGGCGTGCCCATGAAGGCATCGGTTATCTGGCACAAGAGGCCAGTGTCTTCCGAAAGATGTCTGTGGAGGACAACCTCTGGAGCGTTTTGGAACTGAGGACGAACTGCTCTGAACAATACAAGCGAGAGAAACTGGAATCCCTCATCAGAGAGTTCCGCCTGGAAAAAGTGCGCAAGAATCTGGGTGACCGTCTCTCTGGTGGTGAACGCCGTCGCACAGAAATTGCCCGATGCCTGGCCATCGACCCGAAGTTTGTGATGCTGGACGAGCCATTTGCCGGGGTCGATCCCATTGCTGTGGAAGATATCCAGCTCATCGTGTGGAAGCTGAAACGCATGAACATCGGCGTGCTCATCACAGACCATAATGTGGAGGAGACACTCTGCATCACAGACCGCGCCTACATGCTTTTTGAGGGACGCATCCACTTCAAGGGCCGTCCCGAGGAACTGGCCAGCAACCCCGTGGTGAAAGAGAAGTACCTGACCAACAGCTTTGAGCTGAGAATGAAGGACTTTGAAGCCCTGGAGCGTGAGAGGGACGGCGAAGTAAAAGAATGAATAGTCAAAAGAAATATAAGCAAAAGTGAATCATAACAAATAATTAAATAACAAATGAACATTCAATTTGAGAAAACATCCGAGGTGGCAGCCGAGCTGACCCTCACAATGGAGAAAGCAGATTATCAGGAGCGCGTGGAAAAGACGCTCAAGGATTATAGAAAGAAGGCCGCACTGCCCGGTTTCCGCCCTGGACAGGTGCCTATGGGCCTGATGAAGAAACGTTTTGGAGCAGAGGTGACTTCTGAAGAAGTGCAGAAATTGCTCTCCGAGAAACTCTACGGCTACCTTCGCGAAGAGAAGATAGATATGCTGGGCGATCCCCTTGCCAGCGAAAAACAGAAGCCCGTAGATTTCAGCGCTGAGACCCTGGAATTCATCTTTGACATTGCCCTGGCTCCCCAGTTTGACGCAAAACTGACAGGAAAGGACAAGATTCCTTTCTACACCATCGAGATCACCGATGAAATGCTGGACGGACAAGTTCAGGCACTGCGTCAGCGTCACGGCAACTACACCCAGGTGGAAACCTGGCAGAAAGGTGATATGACCAAGGGCCATCTGGCAGAACTGGACGAGGACGGCAACATCAAGGAAGGCGGTATTCAGAAAGAAGATGCTGTCATGCTGCCCGAATATTTCAAGAACGAAGACCAGATGAAGAAGTTCGAAGGCGTCCAGGTGAACACCGTGATGACTTTCAATCCCTCCGATGCTTATGAAGGCAGTGCTGTGGAACTCAGCAGTCTGCTGGGTATCAGCAAGGAGGAGGCTGAAAACGTAAAGAGCAACTTCAGCTATCAGATCAACGAAATCACCCGTTATGTCCCTGCAGAACTTAATCAGGAATTCTTTGACACTCTCTTCGGTGAAGGTGAGGTGAAGAATGAGCAGGAACTGCGTGACCGCGTGAAGAAACAGCTGGAAGAGCAATTTGCAGGCGAAAGCCAGTTCCGTTTCCTCTTTGATGTGCGCGCCTATTTGGAGAAGCGCATCGGAGAACTCCAGTGGCCCGACGAACTCCTCAAGCGCATTATGCGTGCCAACAACCCAGATAAGGACGAAGCCTATGTGGAACAGAATTATGCAGGCAGTGTTCGTGAGCTGGAGTGGCACCTCATCAAGGAGCAGTTGGCAGACCAGACGGGAATCAAGGTGGAACAGGACGATGTCCTGGAGACTGCCAAAGACCAGACCCGTGCTCAGTTCGCTCAGTATGGAATGGCCGGTATTCCCGATGACATCATCACCAAGTATGCACAAGATATGTTGCAGAAGCGAGAGCAGGCCGAGGGGCTGGTGGCACGCACTGTGGAACGCAAGTTGGGCGTGGCCCTGAAGGATGTGGTGAAGTTGGACAAGAAGACCATTTCCCATGAGGATTTCAACAAACTCTTTGAAAATAAATAACATCATAGATTTCAAGTAGCAGAGATATGCAACAAACTGATTTCCGCAAGTTTGCAACATCCGTGCGTGGCATCAACGGCATGGTATTGGATGACTACATGAGTCTCCAGAACCAATACCTGAACCCTTATATCCTGGAAGAGCGCCAGCTGAACGTCACACAGATGGATGTGTTTTCCAGACTGATGATGGACCGCATCATCTTCCTGGGCACACCCATTGATGACTACACAGCAAACACCCTCCAAGCTCAACTCTTGTACCTGGATAGCGTGGATCCAGGTAAGGACATCAGCATCTACCTGAACTCTCCTGGCGGCAGTGTCTCTGCAGGTCTGGGGATTTATGACACCATGCAGTTCGTGACCTCCGATGTGGCTACCATCTGCACAGGGATGGCTGCTTCGATGGCTGCCGTGCTGTTGGTGGCTGGCAAGGAAGGCAAGCGCAGTGCCCTACCCCACAGCCGCGTGATGATTCACCAGCCGTTAGGTGGCGTCCAAGGTCAGGCCAGTGATATCGAAATCGAAGCCCGCGAGATTCAGAAGTTGAAGAAGGAACTCTACCAGATTATTGCCGACCACAGCCACACTGACTATGAGAAAGTCTGGGCAGACAGTGATCGCAATTATTGGATGACCGCAGAGGAAGCCAAGGAATATGGAATGATTGACCAAGTGTTGACACGCAAGGCTTCATGACTCCCTTCACGCGCGCGTACCTTATTATTATAATACCTTATCGAAAATACCCTTATGCCCAAGAAATATAACAAATGTTCCTTCTGTGGACGTTCAGAAAATGAAGTGAAAGTATTGGTATCAGGGGTCAATGGCTTCATCTGTGACGATTGTATCCAACAGGCCTACAACATCGTCAATGAAGCCCTTGGCTCTGGTGCCGCGAAATCATCTTCCCACCGTCCATCTGGACTCCGATGGGAAAAGCTGCCTCGTCCCGAAGCTATCAAGAACCATCTGGACCAATATGTCATTGGTCAGGAAGACGCAAAGCGGTACCTCTCCGTGGCCGTTTATAACCACTATAAGCGTCTGCTGCAGCCTGTGACGGACGATGGCGTGGAAATTGAGAAGAGCAACATCATCATGGTGGGCCCGACGGGTACTGGCAAGACGCTGCTTGCCCGCACCATCGCCCGTCTGTTGGAAGTGCCTTTCACCATCGTGGACGCTACTGTCTTCACAGAGGCAGGATATGTGGGAGAAGATGTGGAAAGCATCCTCTCGCGGCTACTGCAAGTGGCTGACTTTGATGTGGATGCCACTCAACGCGGCATTGTCTTCATTGATGAGATTGACAAGATTGCCCGCAAGACAGACAACCCCAGTATCACACGTGACGTCTCTGGCGAAGGTGTGCAGCAAGGTCTGCTCAAACTGTTGGAAGGCACGACTGTGAACGTGCCACCCAAAGGCGGTCGCAAACATCCCGATCAGGAATACGTTCAGGTGGATACCCGCAATATCCTGTTTATCTGCGGTGGTGCCTTTGACGGTATCGAACGCAAAATTGCCCAACGTTTGAACACCCATGTGGTGGGTTATAACAGTGTGCAGAACGTAGCACGCATTGACCGTCAGAACCTGATGAAGTACATTCAGCCCCAGGACCTTAAGTCCTTTGGACTGATACCTGAAATCATTGGTCGTCTGCCCGTGCTCACTTATCTGGATGCGCTCGATCGCCCCGCCCTCAGACGCATTCTGACAGAACCTCGCAATTCCATCATCCGCCAACAGGAAAAGCTCTTCGCGATGGATGGCATCCGTCTGACTTTTGACGAGGATGCACTGGAATACATCGTGGATAAAGCCGTGGAATTCAAGCTGGGAGCCCGTGGCCTGCGCAGCATTGTCGAGAGCATCATGATCAAGCCTCAATTCGAATTACCCACATCAGGATTGAGAGAGTTCAACGTCACACGGGATTATGCACGTGAACAAGTTGAAAAAAGCACTTTAGCGGCTGCTTAAAACGTGTTTTTTGACCAAAAAATGGCCTCTGAACCTTAAAAATAGTGTTTAGAGGCCTTTTTTTACTTAAAATCGGTCAGAAAATTTGCAACTATGGAGAAAAAGTCTATAACTTTGTAAGCGCAACCCAAAGACTACGCATGGAGAATAATATAGATTTAACAGTTCAACTGAAACATTACTTCGGTTTTGACACCTTTAAAGGTGACCAAGAAGCCATCATCCGCAACCTCTTGGCGGGGCGTGATACTTTTGTGCTCATGCCCACCGGTGGCGGCAAATCACTCTGCTATCAGCTGCCGGCTCTGCTGATGGATGGAACGGCCATTGTCATCTCGCCACTGATTGCGCTCATGAAGAATCAGGTGGATGCCATCAGACAGGTGAGTGCCGATGACGGAATTGCTCATTTCATGAATTCTTCTCTCAACCGCTCTGCGCTGGATCAGGTGAAATCAGACGTCTTGGCGGGGCATACCAAGTTACTTTACGTGGCACCGGAATCGCTCACAAAGGAGGAAAATGTAGATTTCCTGAAACAAGTCAAGATTTCGTTCTATGCTGTGGATGAGGCCCATTGTATTTCTGAATGGGGCCATGATTTCCGACCCGAATACCGGCGTATCCGGCCAATTGTCAACGAGATAGGTGTAGCGCCCGTCATTGCTCTCACAGCCACCGCCACAGACAAGGTTCGTGACGACATCAAGAAGAACTTGGGAATGCCGGATGCCGATGAATTCAAGAGTTCCTTCAACCGTCCAAACCTCTACTACGAAGTGCGGCCAAAGACCAAGGATATAGACAAGGACATCGTCAAGTTCATCAAGCAGAACCCGCACAAGAGCGGTATCATTTACTGTCTGAGTCGCCGCAAGGTGGAAGAACTGGCAGAGGTTCTGCGCGCCAACGATATCAATGCACGAGCCTATCATGCAGGAATGGACACACCCACTCGCACCCAGACCCAGGACGGCTTCATCATGGAAGAGATTGATGTCATTGTGGCCACGATAGCCTTCGGCATGGGAATCGACAAGCCCGATGTGCGCTTTGTCATCCATTATGATATTCCCAAGAGCCTGGAAGGTTATTACCAGGAGACCGGACGAGCAGGTCGTGACGGCGGTGAGGGCAAGTGCATCACCTTCTACGCCTACAAGGATCTTCAGAAGCTGGAAAAATTCATGGAAGGCAAGCCGGTGGCGGAACAAGACATAGGTCGCCAGCTCTTGCAGGAAACAGCCTCATACGCAGAAACGTCCGTCTGTCGCCGTCGCGTGCTTCTTCATTATTTCGGAGAGGAATTCACGGAAGAAAACTGCCACAATTGTGACAACTGTCTGCACCCCAAAGCCAAAGTGGAGGCCAAGGAGGACTTGCGATTGGCACTGGAAGTCATCAAGGCCATCAAAGAGAACTTCAAAGTACCCCATGTCATCAATGTTCTCACGGGCAACCCCACAGAAGAGGTCATCGCACACAAGCACGACGATTTGGAACTCTTCGGTGCTGGCGACAAGAAAGAGGATCGTTACTGGAACACCATCCTGCGACAGGCTCTGCTCAATGGCTACATCTACAAGGAAGTGGAAAACTACGGTCTTCTGAAGCTCACTCCCGAGGGCCTGGTCTTCATTCGCAAACCGGAATCCTTCATGATTTCAGAGGACAACGACTTCGACAGCGACTACGTGGATCCCGAGGCTGGCACCAGTGCGCTGGACGAGCAACTTTTCATGATGCTCAAGGACTTGCGCAAGAAAGTGGCCAAGGAAAAACAGATTCCACCCTATGTCATCTTCCAAGATCAGAGTCTGGAGGCTATGGCCACCGTTTATCCAGTAACCATCGAAGAGTTGAAGAATATACCCGGCGTTGGAGAAGGAAAAGCCAAGCGTTATGGTCAGGAGTTCTGTCACCTCATCATGAAGCACTGTGAGGAGAATGAGATAGAGCGCCCCTACGACCTGCGTGTCCGCACTGTTGCCAACAAGAGCAAGAACAAAGTGGCCATCATCCAGAGTATCGACCGCAAGGTGGACTTGGAGGTACTGGCCAACTCCAAGGGTCTCGACTTTGAAGAGTTGCTGGACGAGCTTGACGCCATTGTTGACAGCGGCACCAAGTTGGATATCAACTACTATCTGAAGACCATAATGGATGCAGACCAGATAGAGGATATCTTTGAATACTACCGCGAGAGTGAAACAGATGACTTGGACGAAGCCATCGATGAACTCGGTGACGAGTACACCGACGATCAGATTCGCCTGGTCCGTATCAAATTCATCTCCGAAGTCGGTAATTGATGAGTGACTTCCCGCAGAAAAGGTGCCACATCTTTTCTGTGGGAAGTTACAATGTTAAATAAGGTGATATTGTGGCGATTTGAAGGGAAATTTGCTTGATTTTTTTGGCCATGTGGGATTTTTGCACTACTTTTGCGCCCTAAATAAAAGCATATTTTCCTATGGCAGATTTTATAGCAGATCGCATCGTAATGGACGGCCTCACCTTTGACGACGTCCTCCTGGTTCCAGCCTACTCCGAGGTTCTTCCCCGTATGGTGGATCTTACCACTCGTTTCTCCCGTCACATTGAACTGAAAGTGCCTTTCGTCACAGCCGCAATGGACACCGTGACCGAATCCACAATGGCCATAGCCATCGCTCGTGAGGGTGGTATCGGTGTCATTCACAAGAACATGTCCATCGACGAGCAAGCCCGTCAGGTGGCCATCGTCAAGCGCGCAGAAAACGGCATGATTTATGACCCCATCACCATCTTGAGTGATGCCACCGTGGCCGATGCCCTTGCCCTGATGGCAGAATACCACATCGGAGGCATTCCTGTGGTGGATGCAGACAAACACCTTGTGGGTATTGTCACCAACCGTGACCTTCGTTTCGAGCGCAACACCGGACGTCCCATTGCAGAGGTAATGACCAGCGAGCATTTGGTCACTACACATCAGCAGACCAACCTCTTTGATGCTGCACAAATCCTACAAGAGAACAAGATTGAGAAACTTCCCGTGGTGGACGATGAGAACCGCCTCATCGGCCTCATCACCTATAAGGACATCACCAAAGCCAAGGACAAACCAATGGCTTGCAAGGACGAGAAAGGCCGACTGAGAGTGGCCGCCGGCGTGGGCGTGACATCCGACACACTGCAGCGCATTCAGGCATTGGTGGAGGCTGGTGCCGACGCCATCGTCATCGATACCGCTCACGGCCATTCACGTGGCGTGATAGAGAAGCTGCGTGAAGCCAAAGCCGCTTATCCCGATGTGGATATTGTGGTGGGCAACGTGGCTACTGGCGAGGCCGCAAAGGCTTTGGTGGCTGCTGGTGCCGACGGCATCAAGGTGGGTATAGGTCCTGGCAGCATCTGCACAACGCGTGTGGTTGCAGGTGTGGGCGTACCTCAATTGTCTGCTGTCTATGATGTGGCCAAAGCGCTGGAAGGCACAGGCGTGCCCCTGATTGCCGATGGCGGTCTCCGTTACTCCGGCGATGTCGTCAAGGCCATTGCCGCTGGCGGTTACAGCGTGATGATTGGTTCCTTGGTGGCTGGCACCGAGGAAAGTCCTGGTGACACCATCATCTTCAACGGCCGCAAGTTCAAGAGCTATCGCGGGATGGGCTCCTTAGAAGCAATGGAGAACGGTAGCAAGGACCGTTATTTCCAAGCCTGCGAGAAGGATGTGAAAAAGCTTGTGCCCGAGGGCATTGCAGGACGCGTTCCCTACAAGGGCACTGTGCAGGAAGTCATCTATCAGCTCATCGGAGGACTCCGTTCTGGTATGGGTTATTGTGGCGCCGCCACCATTGCCGACCTTCATCACGCCAAGTTCGTCCGCATCACCAACGCTGGCGTCCTGGAAAGCCACCCGCATGACATCACCATCACCAGCGAAGCCCCCAATTACAGCAGACCGCAGTAAGCTTTTGTTTAATAGTTTAAGGTTTATAGTTTAAAGAAACGATGAAACACATCACTTATCTTTTATCTTTCTTCTTTTATCTCTTCTCTCAGACCACCTTTGCACAGTCATCCGACCCCGTGGTTATGCGCATCAACGGTAAGGACGTGACACGCAGCGAGTTTGAATACAACTTCAATAAGAACAACACCGACGGTGTTATAGACCGCAAGGGGCTGGACGAGTACGTGGACCTCTTCATCAATTACAAGCTGAAGGTGGAAGCTGCCCTCGACGCCCGCTATGACACCATGACTTCCTACCAGCAGGAGTTCCGCAGCTATCGCGACCAGCAGATCCGTCCCTTGCTCGTCACTCCCGAGGCAGAGGAAAAAGAGGTGCGGAACTATTATGATGAGATGCTGACACAGTTGGAAGGCAAGAAACTCATCCAGCCGGCACACATCTTTGTGCGCCTTACGCAACAGGCCACGCCTGAACAGATGAATGCTGCCAAGGTGAAGATTGACAGCATTTATGCCGTGCTTCAGGGCGGAGCAGACTTCGCAGAAACGGCAGCACAGGCTTCCGAAGACCGAGGCTCGGCACAGCGCGGAGGCATCATCGGATGGATAGGTCCCCACCAGCTGTTGAAAGAGGTGGAGGACGCCTGCTATGCATTGAAGAAGGGTGAGATGGGAGCCCCCTTGAAATCTACTGTTGGTTGGCACATCCTCAAAATCATGGATGAGAAAGACCTGGAACCCTACGACACCCTGGCTCCCCGCATTCTCCAGTTCCTGGAGAGCCGCGGTTTGAAGGAAAAGGTGGCAGGACAGGTGCTGGATACACTGTCCAAGCAGACGGGCAAGACCATCGACGAGCTCCTGGACGAACAGAGCGATCACTTTGCGGCACAGGACGATGAGTTGAAGTATCTCATTCAGGAATATCATGACGGTCTGCTGCTCTATGAGATCATGCAGCGCACTGTCTGGGAACCGGCTGCCAAGGACACTGCAGCCCTCATCAGCTACTTCAAGAAGAATAAGAAACAATACAATTATGAGAAGCCCCACTATGCTGGCGCACTGCTTCAAGCCCGTACTCCGGAGATTCTCAAGGACGTCCAGAAAGCCCTGAAAGGCAAGGCCGAGGACCGTTGGGCAGACATCGTCAAGACGCAGTTCAACAAGGACAGCGTGATGGTTCGCTTCGAGCGCCGCAACTTTGAGCAGGGCGAGAACGCACTGGTTGACAGCCTCGTCTTTGGCGTGAAGCAGGGAAAGACCAAGAAGAACCAGATGTTCCCGCAGGTGGGAGTCATCGGCCGCAAACTCAAGAAAGGCCCACAGTACTGGACTGATGCTGCCGCACAGGTGGTGCAAGATTATCAGGGCTTGAAGGAAAAGGAATTCGTGGACGAACTGCGCCGCCGTTACCCGATAGAAGTTTTCAAGGAAGCATTAAACACCGTTAACAACCACTGATGAAGCTCAAACACTTTCTGGCACTGGCGCTGCTGACCACACAGGCACCCGCCTTTGCCCAACAGAACAATGTGATAGATGAGGTCATCTGGGTCGTGGGAGACCAGGCGATCCTCCGCAGCGACGTAGAGAAAGAACGTCAGCGCTCCACACGCATTCCCGGAAACCCCTATTGCGTTATCCCCGAAAACCTGGCCCTGCAGAAACTTTTCCTGCAACAAGCCGAGTTGGACAGCATCACCGTGGAGGACGAGACCGTCAACCGTTACGTGGAGGCCTACCTCAATGAATGGGTGCAGACTGCCGGCTCCAAGGAAAAGCTGGAGGAATACCGCGGTATGACCTACAGCCAGATTCGCGAGGAGACCTTTGAAATGGTGCGTGACAATCAGATCATGAACGAGATGCGTCGGGAACTCACCAAGGACATCACCGTCACACCCGCCGAGGTTCGCTATTACTTCAAGAATATTCCCGAGGACTCCCTGCCGCTCATCCCTACACAGGTGGAGGTGGAGCTGCTGGCCGAACACCCTCGCATTCAGCAGGAAGAAATCGACCGCATCAAAGGCCTTCTGCGTGAATACACCGAGCGCATCAACAGCGGAGAGACATCTTTCTCTGTGCTCGCCCGTTTCTACAGTGATGACACGGAATCGGCCAAGCAAGGCGGCGAGATGGATTACATGAGCAAGGTGGACTTGGATCCAGCCTTCGCCAATGTGGCCTGGACTCTCACCGACCCCAAGAAGATTTCCAAAATCGTGGAATCGCAGTATGGTTACCACATCATTCAGCTCATCGACCGCAGGGGCGACAAGCTGAAGTTGCGCCACATCCTCAAGATTCCCCGCGTCGATGAAAAAGACGTGGAGGCCAGCCTCTCCCGTCTGGATTCCATCACCAAGGATATCAAGGAGGGCAAGTTCACTTTTGAGCAGGCTGCTTCGGCACTCTCCGACGACAAGGACTCCCGCAGCAACAACGGTCTGATGTCCAATGTCTATATTGATGAGTATGAGGGAGAACGCATGCGCACCTCACGTTTCAAAATGTCCGAGCTTCCCCCCGAGATAGCCCGTGTGGTAGAAGGACTGGATGTGGGAGAAATCTCCAAGCCCTTCGCCATGATAGACAAAGCTGGCAAGACCCAGTGCGCCGTCATCAAACTCAAGAGTCGCATCAAGGCACATCCTGCCACCATTACCGAGGACTTCCAGGTACTCAGCAATATCGTCAAGAACAAACGTTCACAGGAGTTCCTGGACAAGTGGATCCGTGAGAAACAGCGCACCACCTACATTCGCATCAAACCGGACTGGTGTGATTGCGAATTTCAGTACCCTGGATGGATAAAGGAGTAACGTGAAAGCGAGGTTCCCACTGATATTCATCTTTGCACTGCTTGCGCTCTGCTCCATAGCAAGTGTCTCTGCCCCCCTCCCGGTCAAGGAGGGAAAGAAAGGCAGGTCTTCTGCACGTCGCAACTCGGCACCTCGTCCCAAGGGAACCTTGATCCATCTTCTTCATGCAGACGAGCTGTACTACAACCAGCGCATCAAGCGTGATGCTCAGATACTGGTGGGAAACGTCCGCTTCCGTCATGACAATGTCATCCTCACTTGTGACAGCGCCCTGTATTTTCAGGGAGACAACTCCTTTGATGCTTTCGGGCACGTCCGCATGAATCAGGCCGACACCCTCACGCTGGTTTCCGACGTCCTCTTCTACGATGGCGCCGACCAGTTGGCCCAGGCTCGTTACAATGTCATCCTGACACATCGCAAGAGTCGTCTTTATTGTGATTCGCTGGATTATGACCGCCTTTATGACCTCGGTTATTTCTTCAATGGAGGCAAACTGGTGGATGAGGAGAACACACTCACCAGTGAGTGGGGACAGTACAGCCCTTCCACCCGCGAGGCCATCTTCAATTATAATGTAGATCTGCAGAATCCCAAGTTCACACTGGTGTCCGACACGCTGCATTACAACACGGGAACAGGTTTTGCCCGCATCGTGGGTCCCTCCAATGTAGATAATGGCGACAACCACATCTATAGCGAGAACGGCACCTATGACACCCATGGCAACCGGGCCTATCTGCTGGATCGTTCCATTGTCAGCAATCTCGGCTCCTCCATCGAGGGAGACAGCCTCTATTATCAAGGTGACAGTTCCCTGTCCAAGGCCTATGGTAATGTGATTTACATCGACAAGGACAACCGCAATGAGTTCCGTGGAAACTACGCATTGTATTCAGACTCTTTGGGTTATGCCGAGGCGGCCGACAGTGCTGTCTTCATCGATTACTCCCAACGGGACACCTTCTACATTCACGCCGACACCTTCAAGCTCTTCACACATCCGATTCTCCCGGATTCTGTTCCGCAGAAAGAAGCCACCAAAGACTCCCGTTCCAAGTCCACGAAGAAGGTTGCTCCCCCAGCTTTCCGAGAGAACCTCTTGGCCAGTATCCCAGATTCTCTCGCTGTGAAGGGTGACTCCCTCGCTGTCACGACAGTGGACACCCTGGCTATTTCCCCTTTGGATTCTCTTGTCACGGACTCCTTGGTCAGCAGTCCTGCTGCAGACTCTATACCCCAGGTTCCCCGTGATTCTGTATGGAGAGAAATCCTTGCCTATCATCACGTTCGAGCCTATCGAGTGGATGTGCAGGCCG
>JAFZSP010000094.1 GCA_017619335.1 Bacteroidaceae bacterium | reverse complement strand
CATTCCCTTGACATACACCGTCCGGCTGCGGTTCACCTCTGGCGCGATGTCTGCCAGTTTTGCGTAATACACTACGGCTATCACCATCGTAAAGGCAATGGCCAAGGCTGTTCCCACGATATATATCCCGGAGAATAGCCGTTCCTCTCGCATCATGGCGAGAGCCTGTCTGAAATATCTCATATCATTCATCTTTTAATGCTACGGTTATCTCGCTCCTGCAGATGCGCCATGCAGGGATGGCGGTGGCGATGAGCACGGCACATAATATAATAAGGTAGACGATGACGGACACCACGAGGAAGTGGGTGCCGAAGCTGTCGAACCAGTAGTGGATGGTGGGGTTGTGACCCGTAAACTCATACAGCCCGCGGGTGGCGGCGAACTGGAAGTAGATGATACAGCCGATGGTGACGCTGACGGTGGTGAGCAACCATGCCTCGCGGATGAAACCACAGAAGACGCTCCACTTCGTAGCACCAAACGCGCGACGCACTCCGGCCTCTTCGCGTCGTTCGCGAGTGTACATCAGAAGCGTGCCGAACACACCGAAGGCGAGATTAATGGTGAAGAATGCAGCAATGAGCGAGCCATGCCGCATCTGGCGTCCCAGGCCCGTTTGCTTCATGCTGAAGTCAAAGGCGTCTCGGGCAATCACAGCCGAGCGTATGTAGCGGTGTTCGGTGATGAGGTCGCGTTGTAGCTCGCCCTCACGCTCGCTGATGAAACGGTGGGCATTGCAGCCCTCGCGCAACCGCAAGACGATGGGAGCACAGACACTGGCACCCGAAGTGCAGATGAAGACTGTGTTCATGTCACGGTCGTAGGGAGCACAGCGCACGTCCTCCACCACGGCACGGACACGATACCACGTGTCCACCCAGGTCATCTTGTCGCTGCTGTAGTCCGGCTTTTGACTGCGCACCCGCCGCCCTGCCACGTCGATGGTACCGAATATGGCCAAGGCGAGGGAGCGCGTGAGGATAATGCTCTCGTCCCATTCGCAGTCGTGGGTCAGTTCCGACGTAGGCACGCCGGGGGTGAGTGAGTGCAGACCATAGACCTCAAACATGCGGGAGTTGGGCATGAAGCCGTACTTCCAACCCAACACAGAGTCGTTGTCATGATAGAACCAAGCGTTCATGCCCATCACGCCGAAGCCAAGTGGGTTATTGGTGGCGCGATATGCCACTTCCACTTCTGGTAGTTCCTGCACTCGGCTGAGTATCTGCTGTTCCTCGTCATCGTGGTACCAGTCTTCTGTAGGCACCACCCGGTCTTCGCCTATCTCGCGTATGGCCACAGAGCTGGCCATCTCCAACTTCACGATGCGATCGAGGTCATAGCCCACAGGCTGCCGTGTGACGTAGGCGAAAACCAGCAGCGGGTCTAAAGCCCACCACAGAGCGATGGTGACGAGGATGAGGGAGAGGGCAAGCCAGATGGACGCTTTACGTCGGAAAATTTCTTTCGACTGTTTCATTTCTTAATCATCAAGGATTCCACAATCGGTTTACGAAGGCTGAGCCACGCGGGTACGGTGGCCGCCAGAACGTTGAGCACACAGCAGACAAGCAGGGCGATGGCGAAGACTGCAGGACCGAAGAGCATTTCACCCTTCAGCACGGGCACGACACTCGCGAGCGTGGCGTCTTCAGAGAAGGCGTAGAACACCCAGTCGCGCCATGCGTAGATTGCCAGCCAAGCCAGACACAGTCCCAGGAGACCGCCGATGAGTGTGAGCGTCATGTTCTCCCGGATAACCTGCCAGAGCAGCGTGCGCCGCTTGGCCCCGAAAGCCTTGCGGACAGCCATCTCCGGCAGACGACGTTCCATGCGACTGGCCACCATACTGCTGAGATTCAGTGCAGGAACAAGCAGTAATAAGAGGATTGCCGCAGCCACATACCACCAGATGCTACCCTCATAGACATCGAACAGGAAGTTCAGGTCGCGCCACACCAGAGCGTAGTGGCTCTTCAGCTCCGCAAAAATATCCACAGGTTCTGCGGGGTGCATGGCGTTGTAGCGCGCCTCCACTTCACGCAGTTCCTGCATGAATGCCTTGCGGCGACTGGCCTTCACGGCAAAGAAGACATCAACGGGCATATCTGAATACATCGCATGGTATCGTGCAAACAGCCCCTCGGCCGTCCACGGCACAATGATGTCGGCGCTGGCCAGCTCCGTGAGCGCACTGGGAGTCTCCACCACGCCGCAAATGCGATAAGGGCGATTGTCGAGGATAAGAGACTTGCTTCCCTCCAACTTCCTGCTCACCTCCTCGGTCACTACGCACACACGCTGGCGGCTGTCGAAGTCATTCTGCGTGAAAGGAGTACCTTCGATGAAACGGTAGCGGTAGAAGTCGAAATAGCCGGGTTCAGTCATCCTGACCTTTACTGCGCAGTCGTGGATGCCGTCGGCGAGTTTCATGTAAGGTTGAGCGGAAGCCCAAATGTTAACCACACCCGTGACCCTCTCCGGCGTCTGCATCTTCTGGAACAGTTCGCGAAACACCTCCTGCGTGATGCTCTCCACTGTGCCTTCATCACTGTTTTTGCCCATGTAAGGCAGATAGTACGTCTTGCTCCGGTTGACCTCTGGTGCTATGTCCGCCACCTTCACGTAGTAGATCTCGGCAATAACCATCGTGAAGGCGATGGCCAGCGCCGTGCCCGCCACATACATCGCGGAGTACAGCTTCTCCTCCCTTATCGTGGCGAGAGCCTGACGCAAATACATGATAATCTTTGACATTCTTTTCTTAACAACGAATTATACGAATTAAACGAATTAACTGCTGCTCTATTTCTTGCGAATACCATGCCAAACAGTTAAGGCGCTGATAATGAGCACCACCTCCAAAAATAACTGTCCATTTCTGGACACTTGCGTGTTCGGAAATGGACAGGAAACACAATATAATAGCATTCAGATTCTTCTCAGCCACAATCTGAACACCGGATCTTCAAGGAACACACCGTCTTTGGTGATGTCAATAAGTTCGCGGTCACGAAGAGCCGTCTTGATACGAGAGATATTCGATTTGGTTCCAAGATTATATTGTTCAAGGATGGCCTTGCTGCCGAAGTCTGTATGGATGCCATCGCAAATGGCGCGGATGAAGTTCAGTTGGTAGGATGTCAGACCTTGAATATGCTGCTCAAACAGTCCAGAACACTGAGCCATCAGTGCCTGTACCCCATTTACGAAGTCCTGTTCTGTGGTTTCCTGCTCAGTCTCGGCCAGAACGTTCCAGGCCAGTTGCTGAACGTAAGAGGAATGACACTCCACTGTCTCACATATCTTTTGAGCCAACGCTTCCGATATGTGCTTGCCCTGACTCTCGAAACGACTGCAGATAAATGTTACCCAGTCAGCAGTAGGTATCTTGTCGAGATACATCATTTCGCCAAACTGATAGAAAGGCATCTTGCGATTCTGAAACAGTTTTGTCATTAGGTGTTTTTTGCTTCCAAAGAGACAATAGGACACGTTGCGCTGATGCTGCCAAATGCCGCGAAGACGTTTTTGAACGGTCAATGAATCGGTGAACTCTCCAATCTGCTGAAACTCATCTATACATATAACAAGATGCACACCCTGTTCCTTGGCTATCTGCTCCGGCAGTTGCAGAATCTCTTCGGCCTGATAGTTCTGGGGTGTTATACCCAATGACAATGACATCTCTGAAATGGGTTCCGGTGAGAAAGCAATCTTGGGTGTAAGCCTGACCAAGAAACGCCTGATGTTCTCTATTACCTGTTCTGTCTTTGTGGCCGTTTCTTTCATCAGGACAGAGGCGAAACGATTATAGAAATCGTATTCAGTACGGCAATCGTAGATATCCATGAAGATTACCTTGATGGCGGGATTGGTGATCTCCGACTTCACCTTCTTCACGATGGAACTTTTGCCCATACGACGGGGTGAGACGAGTATCACGTTGATACCATTTTCGAAATCTTGCTTCAACCTTTTGGTTTCATGCACTCTGTCTGTAAAGTTCACGCCTTCAACAGACATACCATATACAAATGCCCTATTCATAATCTTTAGATTGTATCTCACTTTTGGCTGCAAATATACGGCTATAATTACTGGTACACAAGTTTGTGGACCACAAACTTGTGTACCAGCGTGTATTTTTAACCTTTAATAAGGATTTTACCCTCGATTCGAGGCTATTCTTCCCTCAACGCCTCCGTGATTTGTGTCCTCGTGATGCGCCAGGCGGGAATGGCGGTGCCGATGAGGACAGTGACTAACATAATAAGATAGACGCACGCGGAGACGATGAGGAAGTGGGGCCAAAAGCCATCGACCCAGGTGCGGTCGGCGGGCAGGTAAGAAGCAAAGTTGAGGTACATCGCCTCGAACAGTTCTATGCCATCTACTGTGGAGAGGCCGCTGTAGGCGTAGTTCAGGAAGATGATGCATCCGATGAGGACGGCGACGGTGGCCAGTGCGGCTCCTTCAGCCAAGAAACTGGCAAGCAGACGCGGACGGGTGGCTCCGAAGGCACGACGCACACCACATTCCTCTGTGCGGCGCTTGGCCTGCAGCCACACCGTGCCGATGACGGCCAAGATGAGGTTCAACAGGAAGAACATGGCCAGTGCCAGGCTGCGGTTGACCTCCTGCGTGCGTCCAGCTGCCAGTTCCGTCTTTTCAAGGTGCTCCTCGTAGGTCATCACACGGCTGATGCGGCAGAAGTCCGTCTGTCCGCCCCGAATGAGGTCGCGACGGTGTTCATCCAAGAAGCGATGGAGGTTGATACCGTCCTGTAGTCGGAGGATGATGTGCACGCCATTATGTAACAACTTACTCGGCATGAGGATGCTTGCACGCTCTGCTGTCGGCACGGACACTCGCACATCCTCCACCACACCTGCCACCGTCTTCTCCAGAGGCGGGTCAGTGATGAACTGGAAGCGACGCCCCACGGCATCTTCCGTGCCGAAGATAGCGATGGCTGCCGAGCGGGTGAGCACCGCCTGCATCGAATTATAGGACAGCCGCGATAGTTCCTCGACACTCGGCGAACCGGGCAGTGGTCGCAGGCCATAGGTCTCGAAGAAGTTGGCATCGGGGATGAATTCGATGTTGGTGATGTAGAGCGTGTCTTCTCCGCTGGGCACCATCCAATAGCCGTGGCGGTCGTTGCCGAGGGCTTCGTACGTCTGGTCATAAAAATAGGCGTTCTCCACACCCTCCACCGCTTTCAGTTGTCGGAGCAGCCGCATGCGCCGTTCTTCGGTGGCTTCATACGGGTCACCCGTGTCTTCTCCCATCGCGCTCACTTCCACCTCGGCATACAGCAGACGGTCGGTGTCGTAGCCCATCGGGAGGCTGCGATAGTAGAGATTGACGATGGCAGGGTCAAAAACCACCCAAGACACAATGGTGATGATGATGAGTTCGAGGAAGAGCCAAATCTCCTCCCGCTTTCTGTTCCAAAGGTTCTGAAATATTGCTTTCATTGCTTTTCCATCATCGATTCTACAATAGGTTTTCTGAGGCTCAGCCAAGCTGGCACGACGGCGGCCAACAAGTTCAGCACAAGGATGGCGAGGAAGGCACCGAGGAAGAGGACGGGGGCAAAGAGCATCTCGCCAGAGACGAGGGGCGCGGAGCCGAGGGTGCTATGGTCGAAGAACATACCGAGGATTTCCAATCGGAAAGCATAGATGGCCAGCCACGAGAGGAGGAGACCGATGGTGCCGCCGATACAGGTCATCACTAAGTTCTCATGCACCACCTGCCAGAGCAGCGTGGAACGGCGGGCACCGAAGGTCTTGCGAACCGCCATTTCTGACGAACGACGTTCCATGCGTCCGGCCACGATGCCGCAGAGGTTCAGCGCCGGCACGAAGAGCAGGACGAAAAGCAAGCCTGCATAATGGCGGAAGAGTTGCCAATTGGAGACATCCTCCAAGAAGTGGCGGTTCTCTGAGCGCAAGGCATGCATCGGATGTGTCGCCAGGTTTCGCGTCAATTCTACATGTGTCTTTACGCCATCACCGAAACTAAATGTACCGCCCAAGTACTCCTGCTGACTCGATGTCATGCGCGCAGCCAGCTCGTCCATCTCCAGTTTCAAGGCGTGCAGCTGTTCCGAATCCTTTACCGTAGCCACAATGGAGAAGAAACCTGTGTAGGGCGAACTGCTGTTGCGGATTTCCCATAAGGTATAGGGCACGAAGAGGTCGGCGAAGCTGTCGGGTGTCAGTTGGCTGGCACCACGCACCACACCTACTACGCGCAGTCCCCATCCGTGCTCCAGTGCCACGATTTTCCCCATCGCATCCACGTCCTTCCCAAACAACTGCTCGGCAAAAGCGTCGCTGACGACACAGACCTGCTCGTGAGCCTCCACCTCCTGCTTCGTCAGCGGACGCCCGCAGAGGAAATCGTACTCATAGATATGGAAGAAGTCCGCAGCAACCAGATTGCAGACGACTTCCACGTAGTCGTCCTTCTCCCGCACGACATACTTGTGGGCACGTGCACTCACCTCACCTGTGCCCGCAGCCAGGAGCGTGGGAGAACAATATTCCACGTTCGGGCTCGCCTGAAACCATTCCTCGAAAGCCTTGGAACTAAAGCTCATCTGTCCCATGCCTCCGTTCTCTGCGACGACTTGCATCCCATCGAAATATACTGTTTTTGCCCGGTTCGGCTCAGGATAGATTGGGGCCAACTTGATGTAATAAACCACCGCCATCACCATCGTGAAGGCGAGGGCCATCGCTGTGCCAGCAATGTAGATACTCGAGAAGAGCTTCTCCTCCCGCATCGTCGCGAGAGCCTGACGCAAATACATGACAATCTTCGACATTCTTTTCTTAACAACAGATTATAGTAATTAACTTCTGCCGTGCCAATAAATGAACACGACGTGCCGCTCTATTCCTTGCGAAATCCATGCCAAACCGCTAAGTTGTTGATTATGAACATCACCTTCCAAAAGCACCTGTCCATTTCTGGACACTCGCGTGTTCGGAAACGGACAGGAGGGATACATGGACGAAAAAGATTAGGGGAATTGGATGGTGAAGCGGGTGAGGTGGTCTGCAGGGTCGGTTCGTAGGGTGAAGGAGCACTGGTGCGCAGTGAGGATATCGCGGACGAGAAGGAGACCGAGGCCTTGGCCCTGTGGTTTGGTAGAGAAGAAGGGAGTGAAGAGTTGCTGAGCAGCTTCGTCGGAGATACCGCGACCGTTGTCAGTAATGGTAAGGGTGGCCCCCCTTTCGTCCCCCGAGAGGGACACGGCACCCTTGATAGCAACCGTCAAAAGTATAGTAGCCCCCTCGGGGGCAGTATGGGGGGCCACTGTTATACTTTCAATGGAATTCTTCACAATATTGATGAGTACCTGCTGGAAAAGAGCGGTATCGAGGCGAACGGGAGTGGCTTCATCGGTGAGGTGGAAGTCCAGATGGACTTGCGCGCTATTGCAGAGGCTTTCGAGGAAGGGACGGCAGGCCTCCACCTCCTCGCTGAGGTCACAGAGCTGCAAGTGCGGTTCTGGGATCTTGACTACATTGGCAAAGCGGGTGACGAAGTCGGACATGGCGAGCAGACGCTCTGTGGCGGCCCCCTCTGTGACCGTATGGGCTCCCTCCATTAACCCCACAATCCCTGTTACACTGTTGTTTACCTCATGGGCAATCATGCGGATAACACGTTCGTAAGCTGCTTTCTCTGCGCTGCGCACCTCGGAGGTGAGAGATTCTATGAGATAGAAGGGATGCTGATAGCCTCGGTCGGGAAAAGAGAGGTGGCTGAGGCGGTAGATTTGTGGTGTACTACCCAAGCGCAGCGTTGTCTCGCTGCCGAGTGGCAGTGTACGCAGAGCTGTTTCCACAGTGGGCGTCAGCATCTCTCGGGCAGCAGGATTCATGGTGGTTATATGGCCTTCGAGGTCGCATTGTACAACACCCATCGGAGAGGCTTCGATAAGGAGGTTGAGGAAGGTGTATTGTTCTTCCAATGTCAGGTGCTCGCTGCGCAGGCGGCTCAGCAGGTCGTTGAAGGTGCGGACGATAATGTCCGTCTCATACTGCCCTGAAGGTGCGAGGCGTGTGGTCAGATCCAAGTCACGCACGAGTTCCATTCCACTAATCAGCGTGTCGTAGGGGCGGATGGTCTTATGGTAGAAATAAATAAGGTATAGTAGCAAAAGTACAACGTAGCCCTCGGTCACGTAGAACAGTACGGGGTGACTGTGGAACGTGGCGAAGAGCGCAACACCAGCTATGAGGGCGATGGCGATGGCTAGCAGGAGAAAATAAATCTTAAGCTTCAAATTATGAATTGTGCATTATGAATTTTGAATTGTGAATTTTGAATTATGCATTGTGAATTATGAATTATAACCCGTGCTTCTCTATTTTACGATAGAGGGCTCCACGACTGATGCCCAGTTCCTTGGCAACGAGTGAGAGGTTGCCGGCATGACGCTGGATGGCTGCAGCGATAGCGGTACGCTCGAGGTCTTCAAGGGTTGAAGAGGTATTTCCTGTCGAAAAATCCGATGGACACAAAGACTCGATGGAGGAGGCTTGATTTCCAAAGTCGTTAGAGGTGATGGGCCCAGAGTTTGATTCTTTCATCAGCACAGTCCTCTCCACCAAGTTCTTCAGCTCGCGGATATTGCCTGAAAAGGGGAATCTTTGGAGGTAGGCGATGGCATCGGACGAGGCTGTGACAAGGGGCAGACGGTTCTGCTTGCAGACCTGACGGAGGAAGTGATCCACGAGGAGGGGGATATCCGAGGGGCGCTCTCTCAGTGGCGGAAGATGCAGGTGGATGAGGTTGATGCGGTAGAAGAGGTCTTCGCGGAAGGTGTGCTCCTCCACCATCTGGCGCAGGTTGGCATTGGTGGCGCAAATGACGCGCACATCAGCACGGCGAGTGTGGCTGTCGCCGAGGACTTCGTAGGTCTGGTCTTGCAATACACGCAGCAATTTCACCTGGCTGGCGAGTTCCAGCTCACCAATCTCATCAAGGAAGATGGTACCGCCGTTTGCCAACTCAAAACGACCCACACGGTCGGCTTTGGCATCGGTGAATGAACCTTTCTTGTGTCCGAACATCTCGCTCTCAAAAAGAGAAGTGGATATGCCGCCGAGGTTCACCTTTACAAAGGGCTTATCAGCACGTCGGCTCTGATTGTGAATGGCTTCCGCAATGAGTTCCTTACCAGTTCCGCTTTCACCAGTAATGAGGACAGGCGCATTGGTGGGGGCGATGCGGGAAATGGTGGCGTAAATGCCAGAGAGAGAAGGAAGAGGGATGGAGGGGCTTGCCCCCCCTACTGCCCCCAAGGGGGCTTCTATACTTTTGGAGATCGCTTTAAAAGGTGCCGTGTCCCCTTCGGGGGACGAAAGGGGGGCCGCTCCAATTTTCAATGCCGTCTCAATCCTATCCAGCAGCACACCATTGTCCCAAGGCTTGGTGATGAAGTCAAAGGCTCCTGCACGCATACCCAGCACTGCCAAACCGATGCTGCCCCAGGCGGTCATGAGGATGCAGGGCACATCGGGACGGAACACCTTGATTTGCTTGAGCAGTGTCAGGCCTTCTTCACCAGAAGTGGAGAGGGTGTAATTCATATCCATCAACACCATCTCTATATCTGGCTGATTGCGGATAACATCAATAGCGGCCTTGGGGTCTTCGGCCAATGCCACTTGGTACTCATTGCGCTCCAGGATGAGCTTCAATGAAAGACGTATTGTTTTATCGTCATCAACGACAAGAATCATCGCGGTAATTTACGATTAAAGTATTTACGATTTACTATTCATTCTCAGTTTGCGGGTGCAAAGATAGTGCTTAAGTGAACAATGAAAGAATGAAAAGTGAAAAATTAAAGTTTCTTCGTTTCTCTTTATACATCTTTAAGAATAGATACTCTTATTTTTTATTTTTCATTCTTATCTTCTCTTTCCCTTTGTATTTCCCCATATCGCTGACCACGACCTGCTCACCTGCTTCGAGACCGCTGATGACTTCTATGTAGTCATAGTTACATTCGCCTAAGCGGATTTCTCGGGGCACCAGCAGGTCGTCACTGTCCATGACAAAGAGGGAATATTTGCCAGGGCCTGCATAGAACGAGCCGTTGCGGATGCGGAGCACGTCGTCACGGATAGAGGTGATGACATAGACCTCGGTCTTCAACCCTGAACGCAGGCGCGGATGGCTGGGATTGTCGGGTTGGGCGGTGAAGGTAATGACACCACCCTGACTGAGCGGAGTGACGGCGGTGATAGTTCCTGTGAGCCGTTCCTTGCCCACGCGAATTACGACGGCACTGCCCACGCTGACGCGGTCGGAGTGCGAGTCGGCAATCTCACAATCGACTTTGAAGTGGCTGAGGTCGCTGACAATGGCCAGCTTCTGACCAGCGCCGATGCTGCTGCCCACCTCCGTATTGATATAGGTGAGTGTGGCGCGGCGCGGCGAACGGATGGCGGCTTCATCCAGCTTGCGGCGCGTCTCTGCGAGTCCTTTCTGGAAGATAGCGTTCTGAAGCTGTTGCATCCGCAGGTCGGCTTGCTTCACACGCACTTCGTTATCGTATTGCTGTCGCAGTTGTTGCAGCTGCAGTTGTGCTGTATGTAGGGACGTCTCTGCCTGTCGCACTCGGTCGCGAGTGCCGGAGCCAAGGCTGTCCAAGTAGAGTTCATTGCGCAGCTGAGCTTCCAACTGTGTGATCTTCATCTCTTCCACCTCTATCTGCATCCGGCGGTCAGAGAGTTGTGTCTCCACGTTTGCCTTTAGTTGTACCACTTGCTGGTTTCGGATTTCCTGCTCATCGAGGGCTTTGGCGTAGTCGGTCTGTGCGGACTGGAGGTCCAGACGCAGCAGGGGCGTACCCACATCGACACTGTCGCCACTATGGGCAAAGACCTCTAAGATTTGCGAACTGATGGGCGATGTGATGACTTCCTCGAAGGCGGGCACCACCTTACCGGTTGCCGAGACGCTGATGTCTATCGTCCCTCGATCCACCTCCGAGATAACCAGCGTCTTCCGATCTACGGAGGTCATCATCTGTGAGCCGAGCCAGGCACCACCTGCCATCACCACGAGGAAGCCAGCCAGCCACATAGCCACCCTTTTTATCTTGTTTCGTCGTTGCACGCTGACAGGAATCTGTCTGTCCATCGTCTGATTATCTGCTTTCATATCTATTATTTGATCAATTGTTCGAAATCTGTATTGATGCTTTCCATTACCATGTGACCATTCTTTCGCAAAAACAATGCCATTAGCATAAAACATTGATAATGAGAATACGCCTACTACTCAACTGTCCATTACCGGACACTTATGTGTCCAAAAATGGACACTCAGCTGTCCTGTTCCCGTCAAATTACAACTGGGTGACTACGCAGGAGAGGCGCAACTTCACAGTTGCGCCTCCCTGTATGTTTGTTTGGAAAGAAGTATTTGATGAAAGTGGGTTTAAGCTTCTGCCGGAGCCTCCTCTGTTGCGGGTTCTTCAGCAGTAGCTTCAGCCTTTGCAGCAGCCTCGGCCTCTGCCTTTGCAGCAGCCTCAGCAGCCTTCTTGTCGGCTACTTTCTTAGCGATCTCTTCATTGGTCTTCTTCTCTGCTTCGAGAGCGGCAGCAGCAGCGGCCTTCTTCTCAGCAGCGACCTTCTCTTCAACAGCCTTCAGGCCCTTCTGTTTGTCGGCCTTCCAAGCGTTGAACTTGATTTGTGCGGTAGCTTCGTCAAAAGCGCCCTTCTTCACGCCACCACGGAGGTGCTTCATGAGATAGACTCCTTCATCGGAAAGGATGTTACGCACGGTGTCTGTGGGCTGTGCGCCTGTCTCTACCCAGTAGAGAGCACGGTCAAATTTCAAATCTACAGTGGCAGGATTGGTGTTAGGATTGTAGGTACCAATCTTTTCTGTAAACTTACCGTCGCGCGGAGCTCTTACATCAGCAATGACGATGGAGTAGAAGGCATAACCTTTACGACCATGACGTTGCAATCTGATTTTAGTTGCCATAAATGTTTGATAATGAATTAATAGGTTTGAAACTTATGCTGCCATCTCGTGACAGCGGGCGCAAAGGTACGACAATTCTGTGAATTGACCAAATTTTCTGCAAAGTATTTTTATAAAGTCTGCCAAAATCAATCTTTTTGGTCATCCTTCCATTTTTCCAATAAGTCTGCTACGACATAACAAGAGCCACCAACAAAGACGAGGTCAGCAGGTGCAGCATCGGACAAAGCAGCAGTGACGGCAGCAGAGACAGAGGGGAAAGTCTGGACATTCTGGAATCCTTTCTGGAGATAGGGTCTTGCCAGTTCTTCTGCCGGCAAGGCGCGCTTGCAAGATGGCTGGGTGAAGTAGTAGGTGGCCCGGTCTTTCAACTGTTCCAACAGATGTAAAGCTTCTGTGAAGTCCTTGTCGTTGACCATTCCGAAGACAAGGCGGAGATGGTTAAAGTCCTGCTCCAATAATTGAGATACAGCATACTCTATTCCAGCTATATTATGACCTGCATCACAAATCAGCGTCGGATGCTCCTGAAGTTGCTGCCAACGCCCTCGGAGACCTGTCAATGAGGTGACGTGCAGGAGGCCTTTCCGGATGACGTTCTCTGTGAGTAAGGGAGTATAGAAAGACTGCTTCTGCAACTCCGAAAGGGCACATTGCACCGTCTGCATATTGGCTCGCTGATACTCCCCCTTCAGTTCGCTCTCCACGGGCGGGAAGTCTTCTTCATCGGCAAAACGAAGCGGCGCATCCAACTCTTTTGCTTTCTGGACAAAGACCTCACGCACCTCCTCATGATTATTGGTTTCGCCTACGACGACAGGAACTCCCGCCTTGATGATTCCTGCCTTCTCGGCAGCAATCTGAGGAAGCGTGTCGCCAAGGAACTGTTGATGGTCAAAGCTGATGTTGGTGATGATGGAAAGATCGGGACTGATGATGTTGGTGCAATCAAGGCGGCCTCCCAATCCCACTTCAATGACAGCCACATCCACCTGCTGTTCAGCAAAATAGACGAAAGCAAGAGCCGTGGTCAGTTCAAAGAAAGAGGGTGACAGCGGCTCGAAGAAGGCGCGTTCCTTCCTTACGAAATCGATGACGCGGCGCTTGGGTATCATCTTCCCGTTCACGCGTATGCGCTCGCGAAAATCAACAAGGTGCGGCGACGTGTAAAGCCCCACGCGCAAACCTGCCGACTGTAGAATTGCAGCCAGCGTAGAAGAGACACTCCCCTTCCCGTTAGTACCTGCCACATGGATGGTGCGGTAGTGGGTATGCGGGTGCCCAAAGTGCTCGTCCAAAGCACGCGTGTTGGAAAGCCCCTCCTTATAGGCACCAGCCCCGATGTTCTGAAACAACGGGGCTGCGTGATAAAGATAATCGATGGTCTGCTGATAATCCATCATTCAAACATCTGCTTGAAGCGGTTGAATATGCGGCTCTTGGCACTCTGGTTGGGAAGGATGTTGTCACTGGTTCTCATCTTCTCAAAGGCTTCCTTCTCTTCCCGAGAGAGTGTCTCTGGGATATAAACAGAGACGTTAACAATCTCATCTCCATTGCCATAGCCGTACCCTTTCAGGAAAGGCAATCCTTTCCCACGCAGACGGAGCACCTTACCCGGTTGTGTGCCTGGGTCGATTTTAACCTTCACTTTGCCGTCCAAGGTGGGCACCTCCACACTGCCACCAAGAACTGCTGTGGGAACGTCTATCAGAAGGTTATAGATGATATCGTTGTCCTGACGGATGAAATCCTTATCCTGTTCCACCTCTATAAACACCTGAATATCACCTGGAACACCTCCATGAATGGCTGCATCTCCCTTGCCTGGCACATTGACCACCATACCGTCCTGCACGCCAGCGGGAATCTTCACTTCCACTACTTCGTCACCCGTCTGCACGCCTGTACCTCCACAGAGATGGCACTTGTTCTTGATGATGGTTCCCTCACCCTGGCAGTCCGGACAGACATTCTGTGTCTGCATCATGCCGAAGACGGAACGCTGGGAACGGATAACGTAACCCGTGCCGTGGCAGGTGGAACACGTCTGGGTGTCCCCCGAACCATTCTCTGCACCGCTGCCATGGCAGTGGGAACAGGTAATCTTCTTGCGGACTTTGAACTTCTTGGTAACGCCTGTGGCACATTCTTTGAGTGTCAAGCGTACTTTCAGTCGCAGGTCTCCACCGCGATGCTGCGCTTTGCGAGCTCCTCCACGGCCACCGAATCCACCTCCGAATCCACTGAAACCGCCTCCAAAGCCGCTGAACGATGCGCCACCTCCAAAGAGGTCGCCGAAGATGTCGCCCAGATTGGAGAAGATGTCGTCCATGGACATATTCTGGTAGTTGCCAGCACCTCCGACGCCCGCGAAGCCGAATTGGTCATAACGCTGACGTTTCTGAGGGTCATGCAGGACGTCGTAAGCTTCTGCGGCCTCCTTGAACTTGGCTTCTGCCTCCTTCTTCTCGGCATCGGACTTGTCGCCTTGACGGTCGGGATGGTATTTGATGGCCATCTTCTTGTAGGCCGCCTTGATTTCCTGTTCGGTAGCGGTCTTGGAGACGCCCAACACTTCATAGTAATCTCTTTTATTATCTGCCATCTTGTCCTCCTTTCTTTACATACCCACTGCCACTTTGGCATGACGAATGACTTGATCGTTGAGGGTATAGCCTCTCTCCACGCAGTCAATGACACGTCCTTTCTGCTCGTCGGGCACTCCCGGCACCTGTGCAATGGCCTCGTGCAAATCAACGTCAAAGTCCTTGCCTTCGGTTTCGATTTGCTTCACACCCAGTCCTGCCAGTGCCTTCAGGAATTTCTGGTAAATCAGTTCCACGCCCTCTGTCACGGCAGCTACATCCTCTGCTTTCTTCATAGAAGGCAGCGCACGCTCCAGGTCATCAACGATGGGAAGGAGTGCCGTAACTGCTGTCTTTGAGCCGTTTAGGATGAGGTCCGCCTTTTCCTTGATAGTGCGCTTGCGGTAGTTCTCGAACTCGGCTTGCTTGTAAAGGGCCTGGTTTTTCAGTTCCTCTATTTCTGCGCGAGCCATCGCGAGGAGTTCCTCGGGTGTCTTTTCTTCCTCGGAGACGTCGGTGGCGACAGAGTCGCCACATACGGAACTGTCTTGTGAAGGGGTGTTTTCTCCTTTGGGTGAACCGTCAGAAACGGGAATTTCTGTGCCCTCAGTATTCTCTGTGCTCTCTGTGTCAAAGAGTTCTTCTTTATCTTTCAATTCGTCTGCCATAATGATAGTGTTTTTTGTTTGCCCTTTCAGCAGCAAAGAACGTGCCACACCAAACTTTCTAAGGTAATTAATCAGGCCTCCTCCCCGTAAAGTTTCGCTTTCAGTTCCTGAATGCGGTCATCACTGATGTAATCATCATACTCCATCAGCTTGTCGATGGTACCATTGGGCGTGAGTTCGATGATTCGGTTGGCCACGGTCTGAATGAACTCATGGTCATGGGATGCAAAGATGATGTTGCCCTTGAAGAGCTTCAGGTTGTTGTTGAAGGCCTGAATGCTTTCGAGGTCGAGGTGGTTTGTGGGGGTATCCAAGATGAGGCAGTTGGCGTTCTTCAGTTGCATCCTGGCAATCATGCAACGCATACGCTCTCCACCACTGAGGACATTGACCTTCTTCAGCACTTCCTCGCCAGAGAAAAGCATGCGTCCGAGGTAACCTTTCATGAAGACTTCGTTGCCGTCGCCATACTGCATCAGCCAGTCAACCAGATTCTTATCACTCTGGAAGAAAGCGGTATTATCCAGAGGAAGATAAGCCGTGGTGATGGTCAAGCCCCACTTATAGGTACCAGCCTGTGCCTCACGGTTTCCGTTGATAATCTCGAAAAGTGCAGTCATCGCGCGTGGGTCGTGACTGAGGAAGACGGTCTTCTGTCCCTTCTCAATATTGAAGGAGACATTGTCGAAGAGCACCGTGCCGTCCTCTGCCACCGCCTTCAGTCCCTCGACTTCCAGAATCTGGTTCCCCGGCTCACGATCCATGGTAAAGATGATACCAGGATACTTGCGTGTGGAGGGCTGGATTTCGTCCACATTGAGTTTCTCCAGCATCTTCTTGCGGGAGGTAGTCTGCTTGGATTTTGCCACATTTGCAGAGAAACGGCGGATGAACTCTTCCAGTTCCTTGCGCTTCTCCTCGGCTTTAGCCTTCTGGTTTTGTGCCTGACGCAGAGCAAGTTGTGAGCTCTCGTACCAGAAGCTGTAGTTTCCGGCGAAGAGAGTAACCTTGCCAAAATCAATATCGACCGTGTGGGTGCAGACGGCATCGAGGAAGTGACGGTCGTGTGAGACCACCAGCACCGTGTGCTCAAACTCGGACAGATACTGTTCCAACCACTGCACGGTGTCTAGGTCGAGGTCGTTCGTGGGCTCGTCCAGCAACAAGTTGTCCGGTTCACCGAAGAGAGCCTTTGCCAACATCACACGCACCTTTTCCTTTCCAGAGAGGTCGCGCATGAGCATCTGGTGTTTCTTCTCCTTGACGCCCAGTCCACTAAGCAGCGCACCGGCGTCGCTTTCAGCAGTGTAGCCACCCATCTCGGCATATTTCTCTTCCAGCTCTGCCACACGGATGCCGTCCTCGTCGCTGAAATCGGCCTTGGAATACAAGGCGTCACGCTCGTGCATAACGTCCCAGAGGACGGTGTGACCCATCAAGACAGTGTCAAGGACGGTGAAGTCATCGTACTGGAAGTGGTCCTGCGAGAGCACACTGAGTCGCTCGCCAGGTCCCATCTCGATGGTACCCTTGTTGGGTTCCAGTTCGCCACTGATGGCTTTGAGGAGAGTGGATTTGCCCGCACCGTTGGCACCGATAACGCCATAGATATTACCGTTAGTGAACTTCATATTAACGTCCTTATACAGAACGCGTTTGCCGAATTGTATAGCCAGATTGGAGACGCTGATCATATTGATTTACAATTTGACGATTAAATAATTATTCTTGAACAATTTTGCACTATTTTATTTTTGCGGGCGCAAAGGTACAAAAAAAGAATGACATAGCCCACGAAAATCGCTGATTTTCTGTGCAAAGAGGGTAAGAAAGTGATTATTTATTGATTATTCTGTGATTCTGACACCTTCAATCTTCTCCAAACGCTGGCGAAGACGCGGCATGAGGGATGCACGGATGGCAAGTGTCATGCGGCAGTCGTTGTCGAAAGACTGGGACAGAATGGAGGGTTCCTCTTCTTTCACTACACGCATGACTTGGTTCATCAGAGGGTATTCGTAGGTGACGGTCACCTGCTCGTCCACAGTCTTCTCAATGATGGTGGCAGCAGCGATGGCTTCTGCAGCAGCAGCTTTGTAGGCTTGGATGAGTCCGCTAGTACCTAATTTCACGCCTCCGAAATAGCGGACAACAATGATGAGAATATCGGTCAGTTCATTGGAGTTGATCTGTCCGAGGATAGGTTTTCCTGCAGTGCCGCTGGGTTCGCCATTATCGTTGGCACGGAAGACAAGACGTTCATGACCAAGCAAATAAGCATAGCAGACGTGGCGTGCATCATAGTATTTCTTCTGGTATTCTTCAAGTATGACCTTAATCTCATCCACCGTAGAAACCGGAAAAGCGAAGGCAAGGAACTTGCTTCGCTTCTCCGTGTATTGTCCCTCCGATTGGGAGGCTATGGTCTTGAAAATGTCTGTCATGAAAGTTTGTGCACCACGAGTCCGCTGCGGAGCTTGGGTTCAAACCATGTTGCTTTGGGTGGCATGATTTTACCACTGTCTGCGATATCCATGATCTGCTGCATGGAGACGGGATAGAGGGCAAGAGCAGCACACATCTCCCCGCTATCCACCCGTCGTTTCAGTTCTCCGAGACCACGCAGACCGCCAACAAAGTCAATACGTTTGCTGCTGCGCAGGTCGCCCAGGTTCAGGATATCCTGAAGTATGAGACGGCTGGAGATATCCACATCGAGGACGCCAATGGGGTCATTGTTGTCGTAGGTACCGTCCTTGGCCAAAAGTGAGAACCAGTGACCATCCAAGTAGAGCGAAAACTCATGCAGACGGGCGGGCTTGTAGATTTCCGTGCCTTTATCTTCTACCATAAAGTTCTGGCGCAGAGCCTCCAAGAACTGTTCGCTCGACAAACCGTTTAAATCCTTGAGGACGCGATTGTAGTCGAGAATGGTGAGTTGCGAAGCCTGGAATGCCACAGCCATGAAATAATTGTACTCCTCGTCGCCACGGTGGTTGGGATTCTGCTTGGCCTTCTCTGCTCCCACGAGGGCAGCAGCTGCAGAGCGGTGGTGACCGTCGGCGATGTAGAGGGAAGGCATTTTGCGGAACTCCTCGGTAACGGTGGCAATATCGGCAGGATCGCTAATAATCCAGAACTGATGACGGAAGCCATCGATGGGGGCAATGAAATCATACTCCGGCTCTGTGGCTGCATAACGTTTCAGCAGTGCATCCAGCACAGCGTTGTCTGGATAGGCAAAAAAGACGGGCTCCACATTGGCATCGTTCACGCGAACGTGCTTCATGCGGTCTTCTTCCTTGTCGCGACGTGTCAGTTCGTGCTTCTTGATGGTGCCGTTCATGTAATCTTCCACATAGGCTCCGATAACGAGACCGTACTGCGTCTTCCCGTTCATGGTCTGAGCGTAGATGTAATAGTGCTCGTCCTTGTCTTGCACCAGCCAGCCGTTGTCCTGGAACTTCTGGAACTGACGTGCAGCCTCCTCATAGACACGCGGGTCGTACTCGCTGGTACCCACGGGGAAGTTAATTTCCGGCTTGATGATATGATAGAGACTCTTCTCATTATCACCAGCTTCGGCTCGTGCTTCCTCGCTTTCCAGCACGTCGTAGGGGCGGCTTTCCACCTGTTCCACCAGGTCTTTTGGTGGGCGCAAACCCTTGAATGGTTTTATCTTAGCCATAAATCACTTATTGACTTGGAACTTCGTAATACCCTTTTCCAGGAAATCAACAATCTGGTGGGCAGCAGCGATACCGGCATTGACGTTGGCCTCTGCCGTCTGTGCACCCATCTTTTTTGGCGTGGTAAAGTAGCGGCCTTCGAACTTGGCGAAGTCGGCGTCTGCATCGGGCTTGATATCAGTAACATACTTCAGATCCTCGCGCTCTGCCAGCAGCTCCAGCAGTTCGGGTTCATTGATGACCTCCTTGCGAGCAGTATTCACGAGGATGCCGCCCTTGGGAAGCTTGGAAACCAACTCTTTGTTGATGCTCTGCTTGGTCTCGGGCGTAGCAGGGATGTGGAGACTGACGATGTCGCTCTGCTCGAAGAGTTCGGCAGCGGAACCCACAGCTTTCACGCCAGCAGCTTCGATGACTTCGGCAGGACAGTAAGCATCGTATGCAGCCACCTGCATGTCGAAACCCTTGGCAATACGAGCCACGTTACGTCCCACAGCGCCAAAGGCAAGGATACCAAGACGCTTGGCTTTCAGCTCTGTGCCACTGGTTCCGTTGAAGAAGTTGCGCTTAGCATAGACCAAAAGTCCGAATACCAGCTCAGCCACGCTGTTGGCATTCTGTCCAGGGGTGTTCATAGCCACCACCTTGTGGGCTGTAGCGGCTTCAAGATCGATATTGTCGTAGCCAGCGCCTGCGCGAACCACGATTTTCAGTTGCTTGGCAGCATCCAGCACCTCCGCATCGACTTTATCAGAACGAATGATGAGTGCATCGGCATCTTTCACTGCATCCAGCAGCTGTGCCTTTTCTGTGTATTTTTCCAGTAGCGCCACCTCGTAGCCTGCTGCGTCAAACACTTCCTTGATGCCTTTCACGGCAATGCCGCTGAAAGGTTTTTCTGTTGCAATAAGTACTTTTGCCATAATTAAAGAGTCTTAGTGTTGTTTTTCAAACTCTTGCATGCAGGCCACAAGGGCGTTGACGCCTTCGAGATCCATTGCGTTGTAGCAGCTGGCACGGAAGCCACCGACATCACGATGACCCTTCACGCCCACCATACCTTTACTGGTGGCGAAAGCCATGAACTCATCCTGAAGTTCCTGATATTCAGGCTTGAGGACAAAAGTAATGTTCATGCGTGAACGGCTGTCCTCCTCGGCAGTACCCACGAAGAGCTTGTTGCGGTCAATTTCGCCATAGACAATCTCGGCGCGTTGGATGGCCAGTTTCTCCATGGCTGCCACGCCACCCTGCTTCTTGATCCATTTGAGGTTCTGAAGAGCGCAGTAGATGGGCACCGTGGGAGGCGTATTAAACATACTGCCCTTGCTGACGTGTGTCTGGTAGTTGAGCATCGTTGGAATCGGACGACTCACTTTGCCCAGCAGGTCTTCCTTGATGATGACGAAGGTGACACCTGCCATAGAGAGGTTCTTCTGGGCACCGCCGTAAATCAGGCCATACTTGCTGACGTCAATGGGACGTGAGAAGATATCCGAACTCATATCAGCTACCATCGGCACGGGGCTGTCGAAGTCTTTCAGAATCTCGGTGCCATAGATGGTATTGTTGGTGGTGATGTGGAAATAATCTGCATCAGTGGGGATGGTGAACTCCTTGGGAATATAGGTGAAGTTCTTGTCCTTGCTGGATGCCACCTCGACGACCTCACCGAAGAGCTTTGCCTCTTTCTCGGCCTTGGTAGCCCAGACACCGGTATTCAAGTAGGCAGCCTTCTTCTCCAGAAGGTTATAGGGAACCATGCAGAACTGCAGGCTGGCACCGCCACCCAGGAACAGCACACTGTAACCCTCGGGAATATCCAGGAGCTCCTTGAAGAGAGCAACAGCCTCATCCACAACGGGTTGGAAGTTCTTGGCGCGATGGCTCATTTCCATCAGGGAAAGACCGCTGCCCTCAAATTCCAGACAAGCAGCAGCCGTGGCCTCCATCACTTCGCGGGGAAGCTTGCTGGGGCCGGCATTAAAATTGTACTTTTTCATAAGTTGTTGCGTTTATGAATTTTTGAGTTGTAAATAGTTGATGCTATTTTTGAAGTTGACAAATTGGGGTTGTCTTTTCAAGCCGCGAAATTACACCTTTTCTTGCACACGGCCAAATAAAATGAGCAAAAAAACGCAAAAGTACCCTTTCGATGAACGTTTTTCCCTCCTTTTGGTGCTATTCTCATAGAAAAGCATTATTTTTGCCCGCGAAAACGACACATTGGTGAATTGTCCATTGTCCATAATGAATTACAGACCTCTCCTCCTCTGCTGTCTGCTGGCTTCGTTCCTCCTGCCTGTGGCCGCACAACGCATCGCTGTCCTCTCGGACCTTCATTTGTTGGCACCTGAACTCATTCAGCCGGGTGCTGCCATTGACCGCGTGGACAACACGGACATGAAAATGGTTCGTCAGTCCGACGACCTCGCGACCTCCATCACAGACACCCTTCTGGCGGTTCATCCCAATCTCGTTCTCATCAGTGGAGACCTCACCTATAACGGCGAACGTGCCAGCCACTTACGTCTCTTGCAGCACCTCCAGCGCCTGCACGAGGCAGGCATCGCCGTCTGCGTGGTTCCAGGAAACCACGACCTTCTGAATCCCCACGCCCGTTCCTTCTTTGGTGACCAAGCCATGGAAGCCGACTACCTCTCCCCTAAAGATTTCCCGTCCCTTTATGACCCCCTTGTTACCGTGCCTTCTGTTACGGTGCCCGAGGGTTCAAGCCCCCTCCTCCGTGACTCCCTCTCCCTCTCCTATGCCGCTTCTCCCCTGCCCTCTCTCGTCATTTTGGGAATCGACAGCAACCGCTACGGGGACAACCTGCTCCGTCGGCGTGGGGACGAACGCGATGAATACCACACCGACGGTTATCTCCGTCCCGAGACCCTCCGTTGGCTCTGTGACCGTGCCACCGAAGCCACGAAGGCAGGCAAACTTGTCATCGCAGTGATGCACCATCACTTGGTGGAGCATTTCGATGGAGAAAGCGTCCTCCTGCCCCAATACATCACCCCAGATTCCGAGACCACTGCCGCAGCCCTCGCCACAGCCGGCGTGCGCGTGGTATTCACGGGGCATCTTCACATTACGGATGCCGTCACCTCTCCTTCAGCCTCCTCCACAGACCCCAGCGTCACCATCACCGATATCTCCACGGGGTCAGCTTCCACCTATCCTTTCCCCCTCCGTTTCGGCACCATCGACAAGGAGGGAAAACTGACCATCGAGACCTGTTTCCTGCATCCTTCTGACAAGCTCGTCGCAGATGGTCGTTCGCAGATAGAAAAAGGTGTCAACGCCATCGCCTTGATGGTGGCCCGCCGTGCCTGGGACCGCTTTGGCAAGCAACTGACGAACGTGGCTGGAATGTTGGCACTGTTGGGAAGCGAGACACGCCTGCCCTCCAACAGTCAGGAACTGGCACAACTGATGACGCGGGAGATGTATTCTGCCATCCTGCACTGTCTCATAGCTGTCACCAGTGGCAACGAACCCGAGTACGCGCCCAACCTGGAAACGGAACTGCGGGAGGCCGCTGTCCGTGCCCTCACCTCCGTTCTGCCTTCTGTGGCAGCAGACACAGCCCAGGAGATTATTGAAAACCTGTGGCCTCGCGTACAGCCCCTGATAGTCAGCGTCTTGAAGGATATCAACCGAGCAGACACCAACGATGAATCACGCACTGATGACCACCAGCTCGTAATCTCCTTGAAGCCCTAAAACTCGCAGGTTTGAAAACTAAAAGTGATAGGCTATGCCCATTTTGGCATAGATGGGAAACATCTTGAATTCCACAGTTTTGAAGGAAGCAGGGAAGATGCTGCTGAGTCCCCAGTCCACTCCCACGAAGGCTCCCCAATGGCGGGATGGCTGCCAGTCTGCCAAGAACTGCAAGCCCCAGAAGGCATGGCGCATATCACTGCGGAAGTCATAGGTGGCAGGATTCTCGCGCGTCATTTCCACTTTCTGCCCCGTGGGATCACCCTCGCGCAGGTAACCGTCATAGACGAGCCCTTCAAAACGTCCCGTGAAAAGGAAGGATGCAAAAGGACCTGCACTGAGGCGCCAGCGGGGCGAGAGGCAGAAGGCGGCAGTGACAGGAATGGTGCAACCCAACATCCATGTGTCGGTCTCATCGGTTCCCGTGAAATTGCCTTCCAGATAGTTCTGCCCTTGGGTGATTGCCATGCGGTAGTTCTTCACCTCGGCAGTGGTGTGGAAGCCCTCGTAGAAGAAATGTCCTCCCGCCTGCACTGCCCAGCGGTCACTGAGCGGGTAACGGACATCTGCGCCCACCGTCACGCCACCCAAGGGATGGAAGGCATTGACGCTGCGGATTTCGCTAGGCAGGGGCACGGGCGTGGTGCCTCCGATGACATAACCAGCCCGCAGAGTGAACGCCACATTGCGATCCTGTGCCGCTGCGGGAACCGTCAGCAGGCAGCAGAGAAACAGAAGGAAGGCTCTATAATTCATAATGAACAATGGACAATGAACAATGAACAATGAATAATGAACAATGAATAATGAACAATGAACAATGAATAATGAACAATTCAAAATTAATAATCACACTCCAGCGTCACCTCGTCAATCCAGAGGGTGGAACCGATGGCTCCGATGAAGTTTCCTCCATCTTGACTGGAAGAGAAGACAATGGTGATGGAGCATCGTTTCTGGCGAATGTCCTCGTCTGTCACATCTTGCTGATAGACAAATGGTAAGCTAAATGGCGTCCACTTCTTCCCCTCACGATCTATGGTGGAACGGTCTATGCGAGCCATAGCCACGATGGCGGGACTGGTGGTGACGTTGCTGCCATCCAGTTGGATTTGGTTGCCATTGTCATCCACATTGCGGTAGAAGACGGCATAGATGTCACATTCATCCACCGCGTCCTGGATGGTCTCTCCGTTGTGGTTCTGCATCGTGGCACCAGGAGTGTAACGGTAGAATCCCCGCATGAGCCGCGGTTTGTAGGCAAAGGGCTGTCCAAAGCGTGTGGCGGCCAATGCATCCCGCAGTGCATTGCTCACGTCGAAAGTGCCGATGAAATGGTTGCCGGCAGCCAGTCGCATATTCACCATCCTTCCGAAGCCGCCCGTGTCACAGGTGCGCAGTCGCAGGCAGGGACCTCCATCCACCCCGCCGTCTGCCATCGGGACGGTGGGATAATCCTCGGGACGGGCAGAACTGACACTGAGACGGTAGCCGGGGTTGCCATTGGCCCACGGCAAGTCCTGCAAGAAGGGGTTGCTCTCGGTCCAGACGTAGTATTTTCCCTCATTAGGTTCCAGACCGTAAGCATCAAAGCGGAAAAGGAATCCCTCCTCGGGATAGGACGGCATCGGCGGTATCTGTATGCAGACGCGGTAGGTGCGGTGCCACTGTCGGTCCTCGGAACGAACGATGAAGGTCTGCACCGTGTGCTCATTCACGCCGGTGGCATTGAGGTCCACAGCAGTGCCATTTTGGAAGGGTACTTCCTTCCCATCCACGACCCGGTAGAGGGTGGCTCCGGGAGTCACTTGAAAATAAATAGGTACGGGCGTGCACACGCGAGCATCCCACCTGGCACTGAATACCACGCTGTCTGCCGCCGAAGGAATGACTTTCACTCCTGGATTGTCTGCCGTCACAGGCACTCCCGCCATTGTATCGTAGGCGTGGTAGAACACCACTTCGGGCTCATCCAGATGAATCCAGCAGCGTTCGATGTCACACTCCGTGCCCGCTGGCTCACTGCCGATGCAGCCGGCCAGCGCAAACAACGTCAGGGGCAAAAACCATAGATGCTTCACTGCTTCACCACTTTCTTTCCATTGCGGACGTAGAGACCCGGTTGCCGGGGCTGCTCCACACGGCGGCCTGTGAGGTCGTAGGTGGCGTTGGTGCTGCGGTGCTGCTGGGCTGCCAGTTCACGCACGCGGACGGTTTCATTGCAGAAACGGATGCAGTAGATGTGTAGGTTGGCAGGATTGACAGCCTGGTCGTCACCACAGACAGTGATGAAGAGTTCGCCCGAATTCTCGCCACAGTCAGTCTCCAAGAACGCCGTCTTGATGCTGGAACCGTGACCGTTGGAAGTCAGCTGGAGCAGCGCAGGGTCAAAGGGCTTGGTGGCTGGCAGGGCGGCAATGCCATCCTCATCGAACTGCACGGCCTGACCGTCATAGACGGCGCTGGTCAGCTCAGAATTATAGACCATCTGCACGTCGTCCACCAGCATCTCATCCTTGGCATCACCCTGACCGGGCTGACCGCTGGTGGTCAGTGTCATCAGTGCATAGGCGGGTCGGGTGCCATCGGTGAGGGCGTAGTCAAAGGGAATGGTCACCAGCTGCCAGTCATCACTGGAGTGGATGGCGCTGAATTTGGCACTGGCCACCACGCGGGCGGTGATGTCGTTGGCCTCGGGATCCTGGTAGTAGCCCTCGGTGTGGAGCACGCAGCTGATGGAGCCGTCGTACTTGCATTGCGTCTTCACCCACACGCGGAGGGAGTCGGGCAGACCGGTCAGCTGCTGGTGGAAATCGGAGTCATCCAGCTGGGTGTAGTTGTAGTTGCCGGTGGCATCTGTGGCCGAGACAGAGCCGCCGTTGATGCGCCCCGTGGTGAGGTTGCCCTGAGCGATGATGCCGAACATCACGTTTCGTGCATAAATGCGTGCACTGTACTGTCCCTCTGAACCGGGACGCGTCTCGGTGCTGCGAGCCACCTGCTGTGCTGCCACCATACCGGAAAGGGAACCGCTGGCGTGCATGAAGGAATTCCAGTGGGCAGGTTCCTCGCTCTTCTCGCCCAGGTCGTCCCAGGCTTCGAAGTCGCTGTTTTCCAGCTGGAACGTGCCAGTGGCCAGCGGCGAACCCACTGTCACGTGGACAATCTGCTGCATGGTCTGGGTCAGGTCGATGTCGATGGTCACATAGATGCGGTCATCGTTGATCTGGCCTGCCATCACGATTTCCAACGGTCCCAGCTGAGGCCCCATCCAGAAGGGTGACAGCGCGGCATCGCCTTCGGCAATGGTGATGGTGCGCGTCAGGTCAAAGGTGCTGAAGTCACCAGCGGGTGTCAGTTCCACGTCCGTGACCACGATATTTCCCACGGGCATCTGATCCATCTCGCCCGTCTCGGCGTTGGGACTCAGGAGGATGAAGTTGCGGAGCGTCAGGTCCATGAGGCCGTTCTCCTTCACTACGACGTCAATGGCGGCCTGCTGTTCGGGAGCCGATTCTCCATTGATGGTTACGATGAGTGCGTCGGTATAGACGCGACTGGTCTGTGCCTGAGCTGTCAAGCCACACAGCAAGAGTAATCCAAGTAAAATCTGTTTCATATTCATTTCGTTATATTTGCCTTTTCAAATTCTGTGCAAAGAATCCGCTTCACGGCTGCCCGTAATAGATAGTGGGGTTTTCCATGAAGCTGGAATTGAGACCTGCGGGACCGGGAGATGTATTGAGCAACGCTCGCTGCTGATTGACAGTCACCACCATCATTTCAGGTTTGTAATAAGCTTTCTTCATTGTTATCGTATTACAATCGTTTTACCATTATTAATGTATAGCCCGGGCTTTGTCGGGGCACCATGAAGTTTCCTGCCGCTGAAATCTGACCACGCGCCTTCACACTCTTCCCTGATGGGGAATGAGCCGGGGATGAGTCCTATTCCAGTAGTTGTTGGACGGCCTATAGACAGCGCCGGCGAGGTGAGAGAGGATAGCTCCATAGGAGCGAACCAGGCTCGGAAGGCGGGGACGTTTGTCTGCGTATCTGTAAAGACAAAGCTGCTGCCATTGTTGTTCAACAAATACACATCCTTGACAGATTTCGCGTAAGTGCATCCGCTGAACTTATAGTTGCTGGCGCCAGATGAACTTTCGTTCGTGGGTTCTATGCGTGCGTTGGTGCCCCTGAAGGTCACAGCGCGTCCTGTCATCTGCCAGGCACTACCCCATCGATCGTCGGGAACAGCAATGATGTAGGGTGTGTTGGCTGCCATCTCCTTGGCATAGTCAAAGACCACGTAGTTAGGGCCGTCTTCCGTGAAGGCACGCACCCAGAAGTTCTTACCCGTGTCTGAATAGTAGTGGAACCAATCAACCGTTCCGATGACCTCACAATTGACGCTGCTCACATCGAAGGGCAGCAGGATGGTGTTCCATCCGCTGTCGCGATCAGCGGCAAGGGTGAAGGTGCGGGTGTAGCTGACAGCCGTTGCGGTGAAAGGCACGGGAGTGAAGAAGTCATAGCCGTCCTGCAGGGTTAGCGTTTCAGTCGTGAGGTGGTTTACCGACGTGCCGCGTACCACATTACAACTGCTGAGGGCGTCGGGCGCCTCTACGCCTGTTGCCAGCAGATAGATGCAGTTGGGATTGGTGCTCGGCGTGACGGTGACGCCATCAAAGCGCTTGATGCCACGCAGATCCACGCATGGGGAAGAACCGGCATCGAGGGTTCGCAACAAAGGATAGAGGCTCATGCTGCCGTCTGTAGCATAAAGGACGTAGCCCTCTCCCATCTCTAAGGCTTTTTCCTCTGCACCTGGCACAATCGGCCCACTGGCAGTATTATATTGTTCATCGCCTTTTAAATAGCTAAAGCGCAGCCGATAGAACTTGTTGGGATCCAGCGCATCAAAATCGAAATGGATATCCACATAACTGAGGTTCTCAGCACTCTCGCTCTTGGGGATAACGATGGATTGTCTGATGACATTGGAATAGTTCTGATCGAAGGCATCCGCTGCATCTGTGGCATTGTTATACATTCTCAGCGAGCAATACACCTGCCCGACATAGCTATTCGTTGTGGATGGATTCGTCACACGGACAGTCGTGCGCACAGCGTTGCCGTAGAGCTTGCCATCTGCTAGGTTGGTAATTGTGGGCTCGATGGTCAGCTCCTGTGTGTTTGAGGCATCGCTGGCAAGGATGGTCACGGTTTCTGTGCCAATAACATAGTCTGCATCCGTTGACTTGGCTGTAGTAATCTTGATCACATTGTCACCATCTGTAGTCGGGATATAAGAGAAACGAACATCTACCGTTTTCCCCGCAGGAATCTCAACCTGCTTTCCCATCATCAAAGCATCATCTACATAAAGGAATAATGACCCACGATAATCATCACTTCTGCCCGTAATGGCGGCGTTGACATCCTGTTCATAGCCCACCGTTTTGTTGCCTTCGACTGTGATAGAGGCACTTGCGGGCTTGGTGGGCTTTGGCAGGGGAACGTTGATGGTCAACTCTTTTCCATCGACAACGGCTGTCATCATATATTGTTTGCCGTTGAAGCATTCCATCCAGGAAACCTCCTGTCCATTAGGCTGGCGAGGTCGGCTCATCACTTTTATATAATAGGTGCCGTCCGGCACATTAAAAATAGTGAAGCTAATGGGGCCATAAAGATTGGTGTTGAACGTCATGGATTCATACTGGATATCTTTATTTGGCGTAGGATTCTCCGAACTATTCGGGTTTTCCAACAGCATGAAGGCAATATCATATATGTTAGTTCCATATTTATAGCTACACAAAGTATAGTTCAAGTCAACTGTGAAAGGATCGTCTTCAGAGGCTCGGGTAAATGTGTGGCTGCTGCTTGTAGGAAAATCATTCAAGTAGAAATCTTCAAGGGAAAGGCAATAGCCATTTGTTTCATTATCATCCGGTTGTAATCCGATGACAGCCTCTTGTCCGAAGTTGAAGCCGTCGAGCGTAGAGCTTCCACCTCTTCCTTTCTCGTAGGGTTGAAGCACCGCCAAGCGGAAGAAGCCGTCACCACCTCCACTCCACCCCCAATTGATGTGGAAATAGTCATCACTCTCATAACCGTCACAGACAAAAGCATGTCCGTCAACGGAACTCTGACCGCCCATCACCACAGGACGTTCTGCGGCCAACTCCGAGTAGATCAGCTCTACCCATTCAGCATAGGTGTAGCATTTGCGATTGGCATGGTGTGTTCCTTGATTAAAAGAAAAATAAGTCTTCAAGGCATCAGGAACTGCGATAATGTAGGCTGATGAGCCATTGGCCTTATAATTCATCTGCAAAGCCTGACCGCAGTATTGCATCAATTGGGCTACGGCATCAACTGCTTCGCCCGTGTCGGTTGAAGAGTAGGTCTTGGCCATGGCATTCCAGTTGAATGTGGTAGCTTCAAGTTCAGGAAGTACCAATTGCGCGGTTGTTGTGGTATAACCAGGGATTATTTGGGTACATTTATAGTCTTTTTCATATCCATATTCGCGCTTGAAATAGTTATAGTGATAGTACATGACCTGTGCCACACTCGTAGCCACACAGCCTGTTGGGCACTTTGTGCCCTCAATTACCGGACAACTATTATTATAAGGTACTCCCTGATCCCATTTTGTTTCGATGAGCGGAGCTATCGCCTTACGGGCCGGTGCCCTTCTGCGTCCATCCTGTGTCTGGATATCGCTGTCCTCCAGTCCTGCTATCTGCGCTGAATAGTCTTCGAGCAGCACCTTCAGGCCTTCGGGCATCGAGCCTTCCTGGAAGCTGCCGCTGTCGGAGTATCCAAAGATGGGAATCGTGCGGTCGTCGCCACTGACGATGACGAAACCGCCGCCCGCTTCCGCATTGAAGATATAGTAGTCGCAGGCTGCCGTGGCCTGGCGACCCTTTGTCCTGCGCCCTCTATGGGCCGTGCGCAGCGCTTTTGTTTTCCCGCCGCTACGTTGTGACAGGAAGGCTTGTGCCCGCTGGCGGGCTTCGGACTCATCAATGGACTGTGCCCACATCGTCAGCGGCAGCAGCAGCGACATGAGGCAGAGTGCGAGGAAACGCATTTTCCGAGTTTGTCTGTTCATTATATCGTGTTTTTTTGTTGTTATTTTCATTTTTGCGGTGCAAAGGTACGACTCATCTTCTTTCGCGCCAAATTTCTGACGTTAAAAAACTCTTCTTCCCTTGTCTGAAAGCAAAAAAAGGACCTAAAAGGCACAATTAATTAGATGCTGGTGAAGAATCCGGCTTTTTTCTTTCATTGACGCTCCTCTTTATCCTCGCTTCGAGCCCCAAAAAACTTTTTTTCGTCGAGAAACACTACACTCTACACTACTTGTCTGTTCATGCGACGGTGAGGATGAGAGCGGCAAAGCAACAACACAGGCTTCGCCACGATTACCTTCCTATTCACATAATGCCGGTTTCAACAAGGAAAAATATCTCTACAAAACAGTAAGCCTGCAGAGCCACATGAAAAGTCAAGCACAAAAAAAAGATGCAGAACCTATAGCAGTCCTGCATCTTTACATCTATTCCTTATCCAACAGCTCAACCAGTGCGTCAATTATTTCATCTGATAACAGAACACCCGAGTGCCCTTTTGCCCACTCAAGTTCGGGAATGGCTTGCTGCAGTTCCTCCAGTGAGAGAAAAGGCTTTTCTCCTGGTTCCACGGAGTTCGTGACTATCATGTCCACATACATTCTCCTTTTGTTCGTTCCTGCCCAGTCGTCTAAGGGATATGGATCAGAGATGAATTGTCCGCTGAAGACAATGCCTGCCTTATCGTCGCCCACTCGCATCATAAAGAACAAGTCACCCCTTCGAGCCTCTTCCCACTCGTAGATACTCCAGTTCATACGGAACATACCGTGCACCATATTCTCTACACATTCCTCGAAGTTCTTCTCTTTAAAAGAGCTGATAGAGGGGTTCCAACGCATCAAGTATGTCTTTGCCTCTGCAGGAACAGGCACCACTTCAAAACTAACTTCCCAGATACAACTGTCACCATCGGCATCCTCAACAATAGGTTTGCCTGCACCTTGGTAGTTAAAGCGAGTACCTGGCATCGTATCCACGTCGATGATACGGGTAATACAATCGCTATCACCACTACTCAGAACTAAGAAGCTAAGCGAGTTTTTGATGGCGTAAGGGAATTCGCCATTATTATATAGGTAACACCCGTGGAAAGTTGTTGGCATCTTGTCTGTCACCAATATCAGATTCCCGTCGACAGTCTCTAAAACCAGGTTCTGATTGTCCTCACTGATGTCCATGAGGATGTGCGTAATCTCGCCACTACGAACCTTGGCAATCACCTCACTATCCACCTCCAGCGTGATAGCAACCTCGTTAATGTCAATCTCCTTGTTCTTTTCTTCAGTATTCATAGGCATATGTATTCTTTTACTCGTTGTTTCCAAGGAAAGCGATACGCTTCAACGGCAGCATGTTCTTGTCGTCGTCGGTCATCTTGTCGTAGTATTCCTGCCACATGTCGATGAAGTCGTTACCGTCAATCAGGCGAATGAACTTATCATTGCCAGAAGCGGCATTCCTGGCATCAGCCGAATATGTACCACTTGTAACAAACAGAGCGATATCCCCTGCTTTCAAGATGCCAGACAAGGCACGTACTTCAGAAGCACCAATGGCCGTATCAGGCTTATGTTTCACCTGAACTTTGATACGTGGTGTCTGTGCACCCAGCGGATCTAAGTAGGCAATGATGTCTATGCCACCATCCTTGCCCTTGGGAGCAATGAATGGTGTGTGATAGCCCATGGCCCGAAGTAGAGCAGCCACCATATCCTGAAACTCATAAGGACTCTTCAACACGATGAATTGCCTGATACCTTCACGTGCATCTGACTCCAGCAGGTTCAATTCCTCGGCTCTGTCTCTTTCAGCATTCTCGTCCGTCGGCTCTTCGTCACGTTTGTCCTCTCTGGGATTGAGTTTTCTCCATTCTCGGTAAGCCACCTCGCCTTTTTCCATCACTTCCTCAGGAGTTAGTTTGAGCGCAGCCTCACCTTCGGGTGTCAAGTACCACATGCCTTTCTGCTTGATGATAAGTCCCGCCTTGGCATAGTTAATGGAGTAGAACTGGAAACTGTTCGTCCATCGGATATATTTGTTCTTACCTGCTGGTTCAAGTTCCCATTCCGTCAGCTTCACGTTTGCCTCCACAAATGGATATAATTCTTTGGCGGGCATACTGCCGCCACGACGGCTTATCTCTTTCATAACGGCAAATAGCGTCTTTGTTGCTGTCGCCTTTGTCCTTCCTACATGTTCTTTTGCCATATCTTTAAATTTGTATTATTCCGAAACGAATAGATTCTCACTCAAACATAGGTTCACTCTTCATCAGCGAATTTGAATGAACGGTCAAACTCTCCACGCAACGTTATCTTCAGCTCTTTAATACCAGCTTTTTCACATGCCTTGAAATAAGCACATGCAAACTCTCCAAACTCATCGGCATCCATCTTACAGCGCATGTGGGTCAGCCAATCATCATTCGTAAGTTCCTCTTTTACGATGATGTAATATGATTTGTTGGTTCCGTTCTTGGTCTTTACCCATACCAGATTCCCGTCCTTATCCACGCGCCACATTGTTAATGTCTGTCGATAGTCTTTTGATGGGTCTAATATATAATCTTTCAACTCATCAGTCAGTTCTTTATGTTTTTCCATAATCGTAAATGTTTGATATTATTTATTTGTTCCCTTTAGCCCTGTTATGTGTTTTGCATAACATCTGGCAGTTTGCAATGTCCGTGCAGCCGCCCTTGCTCCATGCAGTCACATGGTCGGCATCCATTTCGTCGAGTTTCCAGATACGCTGACGATTAGCATCATGGCCGATGGCGCAGTATGGGCAGTTGCTCACTCCTTCGGCCTTGGCTTGCATCGTCTGCTGCTCATAAACTTTCCTCATGGTGGGCTTGTCGAACAGACGTACGTTCAACAGCTTTGTATCTTGACAACCGCCAAGCACATACTCAAAGATTCCTCGGCGGTTGGTCACAAAGTCATCGTTCATCAGTTCGCGGACTTTTGCCGATAATTCCGTATGGTCGTATGGCTGTGCGTGGAAACGCACGTAAAGTTCTCCCCAATTCAATCCTTGCATTTCAGGATAAACATCGTCGAACTTACTATCAACCCAATCTATAACCGTATTGAAATAAGTCTTGATTTCGTTGATGTTTGTATCGCGACGGTGAGCACTCATATAACCTGCCACATTGCCCTTGCTAACCCATTCCAATGCAGTAGCCAAGAACTGCTGACGATTAGCAGGGCCTTTCACATAACTTTCCCAACGCTGAATGTTTGCATTTTGCGAATTGCTAAATTCTGCCTTGCAAAGTGAAATAAATTCTCCGCTAAAAACTGCATTCAGTTCTTCTTGCTGATTAAGCGGAATGCCTGCAATGTTGATTGTCTTAAACCAGTCCTTGATTTCCTTCTCCGCGTCGTCGCCCTCGCCTTCACAAATATAGATCAACAACTTTGTGTCGAGTATCTTTCGCTGCATACCCTCATTCAGTCCATCAAAGATTTGTTCCAATCCGTTAATCTTCACAGCGAATTTATTCTTCCAAAAGCGGCCTAACGATGTGATACGCTGCTGTCCGTCCAACACCTCTAACTGTCCGTCTTCTCTACGATTGAAATATATCAGCCCGAGCGGATAGCCTTTCAACACAGATTCAATGACAGCCACATCACGCTTACCATCTTCATAGATGTAGTTACGCTGATATTCAGGCTGGATAGTCAGCTTGCCCGACAATCCATAAAGACCTTTGCCTTCCAGTTCGTTGTACTCGAAGCCGTCGCAAATTTGCTCGATGGTGTATTGTTCCAATGTTGTCTTCATAACGATTGCTTTTTGCGGATTAGTATTCTTGCGTATGGTTTCACAGGATAGCCATCTTCCATATAGTAAAGTTGGCCTTGCCTAAGGCTGGGATTCATCATCTTCAATTCAGGAGGAAATGGCTTTAATCCCAACTCCTTTCCAGTATCTCCTTCTGCAATGCCGATAATCTCGAATTGTTCTGGACAATACTTATCGAGAAATGATTTGGGCAGTCCCATTGCTCCTTTATAATCATCGGGGATAGCGTCTGTAAAGGGAACTTCAATAGCATCATAATTCTCGTAGTGTATATAATCTTTACGGCCACGTATTTCTTTATGTTTGCTATGCTTGAAGTTCTCTGCCATAGTCATTAGTTTTAGAGGCTGATGACGCCGCCCATGATCAATATTGGTAAACCAACAGCAATTACGGAATTTTACGAGATTTGTACTTTCATCAAAAACGCCATCAGCATAACTTTCTCGTGGAGCTTCAACGCGGAAATAGGCATTTCCTTTCTGAAAGCCATTACCTAACCACATCTTATTATCCTTGATGAGAGGAAAAATTTCTTTGTAAGTAACAGCATTCATATTGCCTATAATGATAAACTGCTTTCCAACTTCCATCAGCCACATAACGAACTCACGGAATAGCGAAAACGGCGGATTGGTAACAATGATGTCTGCTTCGTCACGCAGTTTCCGTATTTCCTTGCTACGGAAATCACCGTCGCCCTCCAAATATTGCCATTGCAAATCCTCAATGTTGATACGGCCATCCCCAGAAACATCTTCGGTAAGAACGAATATTTTGCCGTGCGTTTTGCTTTTGTCATTGTCGAAGTATGGCTGTTGTGTCTCAAAGAGCGTTGGCTGGTACGGCATCTTGTACTTCTTGCTTTCAGGGGCATAACTTGTGGAGATCAGTTTCTTCAACCCCAGCAGTTCAAAGTGCCCTGCAAAGAACTTCGTAAAGTTACTCCATTCGGGATCGTCGCAAGGCAGCAGCACAGTCTTACCACGAAACACATTGGGATCGTAGTCCAGATAGGCGTTTATCTCCTTCTGAATATCGGGATATTGCGTATAGAACTCATCGTTCTTCGCTGTTTTCGCATTCGCTAAATTTGTATTTGCCATACACAATTGATAGTTTTAGGTCAGTAAGCACCAACTATCTATCACGCCATGGCGCATAAAAAGAGCGCGATGTCCTTAATGCGCATAGCAAGAGGTGAAAGCGTAGGAATACTTTTGGAACCCCTGTCTGTCATAAGTCGCACCACGCTCAAAGCGTGTGCGTCACTAAAGACAGAACAGGTAGTTACCATTTATTGCACACCTGTCACTTATTATTGTCGTGCTTGTTATACCAATTTGAGTTTCCTACGCTTTTCTTGGCTATGCGCGAAATAATAGTGATGCATTATTTCCAATAAGATTTGAATCAGGCACCTCCGCTGAGTTTGCATCCCTTTACAGGGACTTCATGCCCTTTTCGGGCACAAAAATAGTGAAAAGGTTTGAAAGGTGACGAAAGGAAAGGGGAAAAAGTGACGAGGGAGGGTCAAAAAAGGGGAAAATCGGAAGAAAATGGGCTCTGCGGCCCCCTTGATTTTCATCAAAAGGAGAAAAAACGAGGGAAATCGGGCCATTGTCAGCAGAAAAGTGCAGAAAAATTTGCACGAATGAAAAGAAGTCTGTACTTTTGCAGCGTCAAGAAGAAATTCTTGGCTATCCGGATAAGTTTTCCGAGAGGGCAAGCCGTATACGTCACTACCCAAATTTACAAAAGCCGCACGTAAGTGTGGCTTTTGCATTCTCAACGAAAACTATTCATCATCATTTGTAGGAAGCCCCTGCTTAATGCGATATTTCGCTTAATAAAAAATTCTTTCTTTCCTCGGAATTGAGAGGATTTATAGCTGTCCTAATTGATTCAGGATAATCTGGTTCATAGCTTCCAACAATGCTTCCACTTGTTCGAAATAGGGAACAACTTCTTCTTCCGTAGCATTGTATTGTTCATCATAATCTCCAGATTGACGCAACTCGTACAGTCGGGAGATGAGCCGCCCGTAGTATTTGTCTAATTTACCGCTGGTAATGAAGTCCATTCCTATTTTATGAATCATACCTGCATGGCGACGGGGCGTTTCGCCTTCGCTTAACAACAAGGCTTGACACATGTGAAATACAGAATAGTAGAGCCTGTTTCCTGTGAGGTTCCAATGTCCCATCTTCGCATTGTCACGAGCTTCTTGTAGCACGGCGTAAGCTCGTTCTATTCTGTATTTAATGAGGTCCTTCCGATTTTCTGTACTCAGCATAACTTCATACCTTCGCGTTCAACATTTTCTCTGAACAGAGGACTGCTTTTTGTTTCCCAATCCTTTATTGTATATATCATTGGATGAATCATCGCATCAATTTTCCATCCTAATTCCCAAAAAGGATATGAGTATTGATCATGGTCTTCAGCTTGCAGATGATCTTTATCTACAAGTATCAGAATATCCCAATCAGAGTTTGCATGAGCGTCTCCTCTGGCACGTGAGCCAAAGAGTATGACCCTGGCTCCGTGAGGGATACTTGTATTAGCAACATTTCTAATTTCAGAAAGCACCTTGTCTTTACTCATTATTGAACTTTTTTACTGATGACGGTGCAAAGATAGTACTTTTTTGCGAGACAGCGCAAAAAAGAAGGAAAAAAGTGACAAGAAGGGAGGAAAATGAAGGAAAAAAGGTCAAAGAAGGGTGATCTATTGTCAGTGAATAATAGTTTGAGGTTGATATAATGGTTCGTGGAGTCCGAGACAATGGTGTTTGGAGCGTTAGATACGGGCATCTCTGCGATTAGATGCCCGCATCTGGAGGCCAGCAACGGTTATCTGGAACCCCAGGAACGGTTAACTGGAACGCGAGATGCAGTTTTCATGAAAAAAAATTATTTTGTTTGAGAAACACTACACTCTACACTAATTGGGTAGGATCAGTGTAGAGTGTAGTGTTTTCTGAAGAAAAAAATTTTTTTTGTTGTCGCGTACCTAAAGGCACGCGTATTTCCCCGCCCCTTCATACCAGCCAATGAATTGGCTGGCTAACCCTATTACTCCCCTCTGGGGCTGAGACCTTAAGCGCTGGAGGGGATGAGGTTAAAGTCTGGGGCGAGAACCCTTTAGCGCAGGTGAAGATGAGGCCAAGGGCTCGGATTATCCAGCAACGGTTTGGACAAGGAAAAGGGTACTGCGGCATTTGCACAGCGTCTGGCACTTCGAGGTCCCGCGAATAAAGGAAAGTGCCAAGCCGTAAGGCCGCATGTGCCAAGTCGTATAAAGGGGTAGGTTCGAGAGACCAAAGGGGTAAGCTCGAAGTGCCAGAGTCGGACGTTGGAGTCCTATGGTAAGATTATTTCAACAGGCTCTTCATATACTCCTCTATTTCTAAGGCTGAAACAGAGTAGAGGGGAGATAACTGTTCAAAGTGACTGTCACGGTTGAAACGGGCACCGTTTGTCAGGAGAGCGATGAGCTGTTTGGATTTGAGACGATGGCCAGAATGTGACAGAGCCATCTGCATCATTTCCTGTAGATTTTCACCTGCTTGGAGGACGCTGTAAATGTCATAATAGTCACGGAAATTGGCTCGGCGCAACAGCACTTCCATTTTCATCGCACCGATGGATTTTATATCTGCTATGCGGAGGTTGTGCAACAGAGGGATTGTACGCATAGGTGGTGCATAACGTCCAGCTGCATAAAAAGATAGTTTGACGCCATCAACGATGAATTCCACATGGTCTAAATCCATCAGGTTCATGTCTTCCAAAGTGCCGATGGATTCCAACTCTTGTTTGATGACTGGCCAATTGACTTCCATCCTCTCGTTCTTGGATGTCCGCCATTTCATGAAATCAAGGTCTTCGCTTAAGCGGGTTCCAAGTTGTAATGACAGAGCAGTGCCTCCCACCAGCACGAACGGTTTGATGCACTCCAGCGTAGCAATACGCTCAAAGAGCTGTTCTGTATGTGGAGCAAGGCCTTTCATTGCAGCAGTTTATTGAGGTGACGGGTGGTCATCGCTTTCAAGTAGGCATCGGGCTTCTTGATGCCAAAGTACCACCAGGCAAGGAAGCGGTTGAGGGTGTGGTAATAGTCTTGTTGAGGAACCAACGTATCCAGCCAGACGCGCTTCACTTTTTGGAAAGAATAGATGGAGAAAAGACGATCAATGTCCTGTAAGTCCAGATAAATCAAGACTTTCTCAATTAGCACATCGTCGGGGACGTCCTGAACTGAGGATTCGTTGAAGGACCAGAAGCAATGTTCTTCCTTCAACAGCCGGGTGAGGTCTTGTTTTATTATTTCCTTTTTTGACACAGTATGAACTTTTTCGCCGCAAAGATACAGAAAAGGTTCGAAAGGTGGTGCTTTCTTTCCGATTTTTTTATTCTTGAGGACAAGAAACGGGTGTTTTTTCCCAAGAAAAGGTGAATGAAGGCAGTTCTTTACCTGATCGCTGCGGGCAAGAGTTGGTGGATGCCTTGTTCACGGTGGGTGAGTTCCACTTGCACGCCGTACTTTTGGTTCAGGTGCTCGGCCAAGTGCTGGGCACAATAGACAGAACGGTGCTGACCGCCGGTGCAACCGAAGGAGAACATCAGATCCGTGAAGCCTCGCTGGAGGTAACGCTCCACATGCGCGTCGGCCAAGCGGTAAACGCTGTCAAGGAACGTCAGGATTTCGCCATCGTCTTCCAGGAACTTGATAACAGGTGCATCCAATCCTGTCAACTGTTTATAAGGCTCATAACGCCCAGGGTTGTGCGTGCTGCGACAGTCGAAGACGTACCCGCCGCCATTGCCGGAGGTGTCTTCCGGTATGCCTCGCTTGTAGGAGAAGGAGAAGATGCGGAGCGATAAAGACCCACCCTTCACCCTCCGTGACAGGGAGGGAGCAGTCACCTTGGAAGGCTCAGAAGAGGACAGATTGTACATTGAACCCATTTGACACATAATATTTTTCAGGGTTTTTCTCAATTCGGGATAGGGACAACTGCCTTCCTGGGCGAGCAGTTCCTTCAAGTTCTGCAGGGCGGGAGGAATGCTGTCAAGGAAGTGCTGTTTGCGTTCGAAGTAGCCACGGAAGCCGTAGGCTCCGAGGACTTGCAACAAGCGGAAGAGGACAAAAGAGTGGAGCGTGGAGGAACTGAAGTGGAGAGCGGGAAGGCCGTTGGCAGCCAGCGTTGCGTCCAAGCTCTCCCGATAAACGCCTATCAGCTCCTCGCGCAACTCAGCAGGATAACGGGCAGAGGCTTGCCAGAGGAAGCTGGCGAGGTCATAATAGATGGGGCCGCGGCGACCACCCTGGAAATCAATGAAGTGAGGGCGTCCTGCTGCATCCAGCATCACATTGCGGGCTTGGAAGTCACGGTAGAGGAAAGTGGCGGACGACGAGGAAGCCAGCAAGTCATGTGCCAATGCATGGAAGTCGTGTTCCAAACGGACTTCATGGAAATCTACGCCAGTGGCCTTGAGGAAGCAGTATTTGAAGTAATTGAGGTCGAAAAGGACATTCATCTCATCCATCTCTGCCTGGGGATAGCACTGCGAGAAGTCCAGTCCCTGCGCCCCAAGGATTTGAAGGCGAGGCAGTTCGGCAATGGTGCGGCTCAGCAGCTCACGTTCAGTTTGCTCATAACGTCCACCGGCCTCGCGGGCTGCACGCAGGGCATCAAACAGGGAGCGGGAGCCGAGATCTTCCTGTAAGTAACGACGTTCATCCGCACTGGCTGCCAGGACATGCGGCACAGGCAGTCCCTGCTCCGAGAAGTGACGGGCAAGATATATGAAGGCATGATTCTCTTCCAAAGAAGTCCCGACCACGCCTATCACGCTCTGCCCCTGAGCAGAGGTAAAACGGACGTACTGACGGTTGCTGCCTGAACCGGTGATGGCTTCCACGGTTTTGGGCGACTGACCGGTGAAGGAGGTATAGAGGGCGGTGAGCTCATTCATAACAAGCTATTGATTTTATGGCGAATAGTGAAGATATTCAGCAGAGAGACAAACAGGAAAAGCCCCAGTCCGAGGAGCAGAGCGGGCAGCAATGAGCCTTCTGAGAGCGCCGGGAACATCTGCCACAGGCGTTCCAGGTAAAGGCTGCGAATCCAGAGGAGAAGCCCCGTGGCCAGCACGAGTACCAACGCATTGAGAATGACTGTCAGCAGTTGGTAGGGTAAGGAGACGCGGGCAGGAGAATACCCGATGAGCAACAGGTTCTGCAGCTTCTCGGCATTCTTCTGCACCAACAGGAAGATACTGAGCATCAGGATATAAAAGGACAAGGCGCTAATGAGCAGTCCCACTGCCATCACCACGCCGGCAACCACTTTCAGGAAGTAGGTGGCGCGTCCGGCCGCGAGGCTGTCGTCTTCCAGTTCATAGCCTCGGCGCTGCATGAAAGAGGCGATGGCGTCGTCCGTGGGGTTCTTGACTTCCACGATGAGACGTGTGGGCTCGGCAGAAGCGTGAGGCGCCAGCTCCTGATTCATCTGGCGCATGAAAGATTCGGGCACGAGGACGGTGTTCAGCCGGGTGGTGAAGCCCACCACACGTCCTTTCATCCTGCGCTCTGCCCCACCCTCTCCACGCAAGCGGAAATCCATGGGCACCATAGAGACCACGCCCTCAGAGAGTTGCGGCAGGTTCTTGGTGGCAGCGAAGCCGAAGTTATACAATGCCAGATAGGTGCGGGGAAGAATGATGGGAATCTCTGCAGCTGCGGAGAAGTCCTGTGCCGCAGCCGTCTGGGAGAACTCCGAGAACGAATCCGGCACGCTCTCAAAGAACATATCTGTCCCCATTCCCAATCCGCCCATCGAGAGGCTGGCATAAACCTGAAACTGTGAGGCCGTGAAAGCCCCCACCCGACGGGTGAAGGGCTGCTGCTCCAGTTCATGGATGTCGGCTTGGGTGAACGTCTGGGCTTCACCGCTGAGTGTGGAGACCGCAGCAATGCGCTTGGAGACAATAATATAGGTGTTCTTCATCACCCCGTCTTCACCTGAGAAGGCAGGGAGAATATCTTCATAGAATTGCACGCTGAGCAGGACAATCAACATTCCCAGCAGGTTGGCCAGGAAGAAACCGGCAAGTTGTCCGATGCTGACGTGCTGACGAAGGAGTTTCCAGATGAGAGACAAGGGAGTTTAGAGTTTAGAGTTGAGTGTTTAAAGTTTAAAGATTTTGGTGTAGGGGAGTTCCATGTGATGGCCTATACTGGTGACGACGACGGCAGCGCCCTGCCGCTGCGCCTCGGCCAGCATCAGTTCCCCCATGAGGCGGCTGTTGTCCTTGTCCAAGTGACTGACAGGTTCATCGGCCAAGAGGAAATCGAAGGGCTGACAGAGGGCACGGATGAGCGCCACGCGCTGCTGCTGCCCGAAGCTCATGCGAGCCAGTTTCACGTCACGCTTGTCTGAAATGCCCAACGCCTCAAACCATGCCATCACCTCTGCATCTGTCCGGAAATGAGTCAGTTGGTTCTTGATTTGAACATTTTCCCAAGCGGTGAGTTCCGGGAAGAGGCGCAACTCCTGGAAGACCATACTGAGGGATCGTTGACGCAGGGCAGTCCAGTCTGCTGTCTTCAGGCTGCGAACGTCACGACCATCAAAGGCAATGGTGCCGCTGTAATCCCGACGATAGCCTGTGAGGTAGCTGCACAGGGAAGACTTGCCCGTTCCGGAGGCGGCCTCTATTAAATAGAGGTACCCGCGCGTGAGGGTCACGTCCTGTTGCCAGACCTCTGAGGTGATGTCTGTTCGCTGGGCGAAGACCGCCGGAAGCGTGTGATGAAGGGTGATGGTGGTCATTCAGCCAAAAGAATTTCCTGGATGATATTGGTGCCTTTGGGAGCGACGAGTGTCAGGTGGAATTCACCAGCGTCTTCCATCTCCAGGTTCAGACGCTCAAAGGAGGGAAGAGAGAAAGGCAGTTGGGAGGCTATGCCAGTTTGCTCCAACAGCGTAGGAATGGCGAAAGTGGCAAAGAAACGGGCCCCCTTAATGTCACGGGACTCCTCACGGAGATATTCATTCTTCTCGGAGGGGAGTCCCTGTTGGGCACCGAGATAGAAAATCTTGTCATCGACACCGAAATACATGGAAGCATTACCCAGGTTCACGGCGAAGTCCTTCTCTGAGAGCGTTTGGACGCCCACCAGCTTGTTACCCCAGGAGGCGGCCCCAGCGAGGAAATCTGTGTTGGCCACCTGGGCTGTCACATAAAGGTTTTTCAGCTGGGACGCATCTACCTGGCCACTCTTCAGGGAAGAGGCATCTGTCAGTTCCACGGCCACATCTCCATCCACAGAAGAGATAATGCGGTCCAGATCAATGATGAAATTCATGATGAGCAGCGCCGCTCTCACAGATTCATTGGAACGCAGCGTCTCCAACAGCTCCTGGCCCTGAACATTCATTGCCATCCACGCAACATTCTCTGCATGAGCATGTTCTATCATGGTTCCCTTAATGGGGCGCAGGAATTCATTGATGCTTTTGAGCTGTTCCTTCACTTGGTCGCTCTGCGCCAGCACCTGTGTTTCCAGTTCCAGTTCGTTATCATCGGCTTCCAGAGCGAGACAGAGCAGGGCGTCGGCACGTGAGGCCACTTTCAACTTACGAAGTGTGTTTTTGGCGTTGGCGGGCAGGATTTCCGGAGCGACGATGGCAGCCAGCGGCTCTTCACGGTTCTTCAGCGCTGTGAAAAGTTCCGATTCACGTCCGCTGTCGGCTTTGTCTTGTTCCAACAGTTGCGCCATCTCTGCACGAAGCTGGTCTTGGGCGGCACCCACAGCAGGCCCCATCGCCAAGGCTTTCTTACTGTCAAAAGCCAGCAGCCACTGCTGCTGCACAACCACCCACGAGTAGCCTCGCTGGCTGGTGAGCTCAGAGGCTTGACCCTGGGCGTTCAGGGATTCACAAAAGGCCGTGAGGTCTTTCTCGCTTTTCACAGCCGCCGTCAAACCAAAGTTACCAGAGGTGGAGACAAAACCATAAACAGGTTGCTTCATGTTGATGCCCAACTGCACGTTGTCGTCGCTGTCCTGGGAGCGGCTGAGGATTTTCAGCACATCGCGGAGAGACAGGTCGGCTTCGGCTATCAGTTCTTTGGAGTCCAGACGGGCAAGGGCATTCACTTCCTTTGGAAGGGAGTTCAGGTAGGCGTCACCACTGCCGCGAGTAGCGATGAAGGCAACGGCTCCTGCTGTGAGGGCAGTGCAGACGGCTGCGAGAAGGAAGATTCTTGTTTTATTCATTGGAGAGACTATTTAGTGGAATAGGCATAAAAAGCATTCATACAACACATTAACGATTGGCGAGGCGCATGAGGTGAACAGCCACGAGGGCTGCTGTCTCTGTGCGCAGACGACTGGTGCCGAGAGAGACGGAACGGAAGCCCGCCGCCTCGGCAGCGTGCACTTCATCCACGCTGAAGTCGCCCTCCGGGCCAATGAGCACCAGGGCTGGCGTGCGGGGCTGGAGAACGTCCAGAAGGAAAGGCTTGTCACCCACTTCCTCATAACAATGGGCGATGAAGCGCTGCTGTGGAAGGTCTGTGCGGGCGATGAACTGCTGAAAGGGAGTCAGGGGGTTGAGCTGTGGTCTCCAGGCTTTGTGGCTCTGCTTCATGGCGGCCACCAGAATCTTGTCCAGACGCTCGGGCTTCACCACGCGCCGTTCAGAGAAGCGGCACTCTAGCAGAGACAGCTCGTCAAGTCCCACTTCTGTGGCCTTCTCTGCCAGCCATTCCATCCGGTCCATGTTTTTGGTGGGCGCCACCGCTAAGTGAATAAGTCCCTGCCACTCAGGCTGCTGAGGCAGACTCTCCTCAATGCGATAACGGCAATGATGACCGCCCGCCTCTGTGATGACGGCACGATGGAACACGCCCCGACCATCCATCAGGAAGATCTCATCACCCATGGACAAACGCAGCACCCGCAGGGCGTGAGCCGCCTCCTCCGGGGGCAGCTGGCCGCTTTCGGGCTGAGGATTGTAGAAGAATCTCTGCTCTTTCATTGACCACAGGCATCATCCGGAGCGGGCCGCTTGGCCAGCTCGTCACGTATCAGGGAAGCTGCCTCGTAGTTCTCGTTGGCAATGGCAGCGGCCAGAGCGTCCTCGAGCATGGAACGAGTCACCGTATTGATATTCAGTGCAAAGCCGTTCTTGATCTTGTGCATGTACTGTCCTTGCAGCAGCTCCTCTTCTATCAAGATGGGACAGTGAGACGTCACTGCCACAACCATCCCGTCGTTGGCCTGGCAAGCGTAGCAGGTGTAGGGCTCCCCTGCCCTTTCACTGACAATATCACAGAAGAAATTGCCACCTTTCACACCCGTAATCTGTACATATTTCACCTGAATGTCAAAATGATTCAAGATGCTCTGGTAAATGTCAGGTGCTGAGAGTGAAAAGGGCATATCTTGCATGAGCGGTCTCATGTGCAATTGCACCATCAGCATGGAAGCGCGTTTTGTGCTCATCTGGATGGGAACCAGACGTTCCCCGCCCTTTTCTTGGAGAATGAGCATCGCAATATCTTCCTTGGTGGAACCTGCAGAGGATTGTATGAAGAGTTCTTTGAGCACGTGTATTGTAATTTATGGAATTATCGATGAAGATCAATGTCTGATGGCAGCAGCATCAGGCTTGGTGCTGTCCTTGAAGAGCAGCGCAAAGAGAATGGCCACCGTGAGGGCGTAGGCAGCAAAAATATACCAGCACGCCTGCCACCCTGCCAGCACGTCTCCGCCCTCGGGCATTTTGAACACATGGTTGTTCACCACCATCTGCGCACTGAGCATACCCATCGTGGCACCGAAGCCATTGGTCATCATCATGAAGAGGCCTTGGGCGGAGTTGCGGATGCTCAAATCGGTTTCCTTGTCCACAAACAGAGAACCGGAGATATTGAAGAAATCAAAGGCAACACCATAAACCACCATGGAGAGAATGATGAACACAAATCCTGAGCCAGGATTACCGATGGCAAAGAAAGCATAACGGAACACCCATGCAAACATCGACATCAGCATCACCTTCTTGATGCCAAAACGGCTGAGACAGAAGGGAATGAGAAGAATACACAGGGTCTCGCTCATCTGAGAAATGGAAGTGACGATCACGCTGTATTTCACCATCAGAGAGTCGGCATATTCTGGCAAACTGCCCCAAGCCTCCAAGTAGGAAGTGGCATAGCCGTTGGTGATTTGAAGGCAGGCACCGAGCAGCATCGAGAAGATGAAGAACACCGCCATGCGATAGTTCTTGAACAGCGCGAAGGCACGCAGTCCTAAAGCTTCCACCAGCGACTTCTTCTCACCAGACTGATTGGTGGGACAAGCCGGCATCGTCAGAGAATAAAAAGCCATCAGAATGCTCAGACCACCCGAGAGGGCGAACTGATAGGGCGTGGATTTGATGCCCAACAGATTCACCGCCCACATGGAACAGATGAAACCTACGGTGCCCCACACACGGATGGGAGGAAAAGCCTTCACGGTGTCCATCCCTTCCTTTTCCAAAGCGTTATAGGCGACAGAATTGGTCAAAGCAATGGTCGGCATGAAGAATGCGACACTGCACGTATAAAGCGTGAAGAGTGTGCCAAAACTGATGTTACCAGCGGCAGAAAGGCCATAGAAGCAGACCGCAATCATGAAAATGCCTGCCAGCGCATGGCACAAACCCAACAGACGCTGGGCTTGGATCCACTTGTCGGCAACAATGCCCATCAGTGCTGGCATGCAAAGACTTACAAAGCCCTGCACAGAGTAGAACCAACCAATATTAGGCCCAAGGCCTTCACTGCCGAGATACAGACCCATGGAGATGAGGTAGGCCCCCCAAACTGCAAACTCAATGAAATTGAGAATGGTCAAACGAATTTTCAGATTCATACGTATAATTTAATGTGTTCTTGATTCTTTCAGAAAGAGACGTGCACGCCAGCCATGAAAGTGGCCTTCGGCATGGGGAAGCCCTCGTTGATCTCATACTTCTGTGCCAGCAGATTCTCTCCGCGAACCCAGAGCTTCAGCTGCGGTAGCAGGTGGTAGGAAGCGGCAGCGTTCAGAAGGACGAAGCTCTCCTTGGTCTCATGCTGCACATTGGTGCAAAGACCGCTAATCAACTGGAAACCACCAGTCAGCGAGAACTTACCCAGGCGATAGTCGGCACCAAGATAGCCCTTGTATTCAGGGGCTGCCAGTAGCGGGCTGTCCATGTGAAGGTAGCTGTGGTTGGTGGTCAGCGTGAGGTCGCTGCAGACGCGATAGGTGGCCTCCAACTCTGCGCCGTAGTGCTCACGGCTGCCAGTGTTATAGTTGGCCATGCGACCCAATGAAGCTACCATCATGCTTCCAATAAGGTTCTCGGCCTTGAGGTAGAAGAGGTTAATGCCGTAGGTGAAGGCGTTGCAGGGGCTGTGCTTCCAGGCCATCTCATAATTCCACAGACGCTCGGGCTTCAAGTCGGGATTGGCGATGCCGTAAAGGTACATTTCCTTGAGGTTCGGCACGCGGAAGCCCTTGCCCACGTTCAACTTCAACTCACCGCTGTCCAACGGACGGAAGACGAAACCGCCCTGCGGCACCCACTCCGAGCCGGCCTCGCTGTGGTGGTCCAGGCGAACTCCTGCTTCCACCGTCCACCAGTCCGTGAGGTCCTGACGAACATCGAGGTAGCCAGCCAGCTCTGTCAGATTCTTGTCCAACGGATAGTGCATATTCTGCTCCATCTGGCGGTTCAGACGTTCGCCGGTGGCTATGCTGCTGTTCCAGCACTCGCCGTAAATATTCTGATAATCAAACCCTACGGTGAAGACATTCCCTTCCACGAGTTCAAAGGTCTGGTGGGCACTGACGCCTGTGAGGGCGTCCTTGGAACGGAAATAATAGTCCTTGGGAGCTGCTGTAGCCACGTGCCCATCATTGATTTTATGACGCCCAAAGTTATGGTACAGGCTCACGGCACCGCTGGTGCGTCCGTAATGGTTCTCGGCCACAACCTCCACGACGCCACGATTGATCCACTGGTCGGCATCCAACAAGGGAGCCGAGACGGGACCAGGGTTGGAAGCGGCAAAATGAGTCATATTGAAAGAAGCCCACGCCCGCCAGTTGGCAGAGAAGTCATAACCGGCTTTGGCGAAGCCGCCATACTGATAGAAGCCCATTGAAGGACGATGGTTGTCGGAACGCTGATAGTTCAGTGCCACATCACTGAAGAAACGATGAGCGCGCACACTGTTATGAGCATCGGCCTGCACAGAGCCGTAGGACCCGGCACCCACACTGATATCTGTGTGAACACCATCCTTGGGCTGCTGACGGGTGATGATATTGATGACACCGCCCATCGCATTGGAACCATAGAGCAGTGACGACGGCCCACGGACGACTTCCACACGCTCTGCCACCATTGTCTGATAGGCGTCGGCGATGGCGTGACCGAAGATTCCCTGATACTGAGGATGGCCATCCACGAGAACCATTGCCTGTCCGCTGGCAGAACTGATACCGCGAACTGAGATGCCTCCGGCTGCACCGCCACTAACACCAAAGCCCATGAGGCCGCGCTGTGTCACAAAGACATTGGGCACCTGCTCCGAAAGCGTGGGCAGGATGCTGATGCGCTCCATCTTCGTGAGCTGTTCGTGATTCAGTGTGGAAACGGTGGTCGTGAGTTTCCGTTCGCTGGTAGCATTGCGTGTTCCGGTGACAACGATGTCACGCATGATGCTGTCGGCAACGACGTCTTCATTGACTGCAAAGGCAGAGAGGCTAAGGGCTGAAAACAGCAAAGAGGCCAGGAACATGTTCTTTTTCATCGTGTTCTATTTTTTGGGGAAAATGATTAATATTCTGTCTTGTCTTCTTTTTCACTCCAGAGGCGGAACGTCTCCAGTGCCTCTTCACGCAGCAACGGCAGGATGGGCACTGAGCGCTGGGACAGCGGCTTGTCCAGTTCCTCATAGATGAAGTCGTCGGCAAAGTCTATTTCACGGGCATCTTTGCGGGTATTTCCGTAGAATATGCGACTGATGTGTGCCCAGTAAATGGCACCGAGACACATGGGACAGGGTTCGCAAGAGGTGTAGATGGTGCAGCCCGAGAGGTCAAAGGTGCCCAGGCGCTTGCAGGCACGGCGAATGGTGTTCACCTCGGCATGAGCCGTGGGATCGTTGTCCAAGGTCACGCTGTTACTGCTGCCAGCAATGATTTCGCCGTCTTTCACAATAACGGCACCAAAGGGTCCACCGCCCTGACGGACACTGTTATTGGCAAGTCGGATGGCCTCGCGCATAAAGGCACGATCTTGATCTGTGATGGTCATAATTGTATCCTTTCTTTATGGTTTCGGCTGCAAAGATACGAATTATTCCCGAAATACAGTCATTCTTGTTGCAAAAAAACATATTTTGTGACCTTTTTATGATATAAAAAGGCCAAAAAGGCAGACTTTTCTGACAATGAAGGAGGAAATGGCGAAACTCAGAAGTCAAACTGAATGGCAAAACGCCAACCGTGCTTCTTCACATCGGGATAATCCAAGTAGTTGAGACGACGGACATAATCCACACGGATAATTTTCAAGATATTGTGCAGGCCCACATTGAGTTCCATGTAGGGAGTATCTGTCATGGGATGCACAATGGAGACACCGTCACGACTGGGGAATTCATAGAGAACGTCGTCACCCGGATGCAAGGCGGGATTATTCTTGTCTGTCAAATGGCCGTAAAGCATCTTGAAGCCGACAATCTCCCTGAGTTTCAACTTCTTGATGAGCGGCACCCGATTGAGGATTTTTCCAGAGAGGTCCCATTCTGCCATGAAGGAGAGATAACGGTCGTTGATGAACTCCAGATTATTGATCATGCAGAACATATCGCGCGTAATAATATAGGAGTTGTTGGCCACAGGCATCAACAGATGCGGGAAAGGAACGCGGTTCCACTGCGCTGCCGCACGGAGATTGAGGTCTATGCGACCATAGGAATACATCCACAAACGATGATAGACAGTAGCCTCTGTGACGTGGAAGTGATGTTGGCTCCCAAAAACGCCACTCAGACCCACGGTATGAGAAAGCGTGAGGACGGGGTTGTTGCGATTGACATACAGTCGCCGCTGCTTACTGCAAATGACCTCTTCTCCTGGAGCCCAGCGAAAAGACGTGGTGATTTCTGTGGCGGTGAGGTGAGGAACCATCGTTCCATCCATTTTCCGATAGAAAAGGGCGCCACAAGGCGTCTGTTCCGAAACACGCCCTTGAAGCTTGAATCCCAGATGGTTATTGGTTTCCACCTCGTAACGCAGAAGCCCGTGACGACGAAACATCATGTGATCAACTGTCTGCGTGCGGAAACTGACCCACACATTATCCTTGTCACGTCCGCTCTGCCACATGATATCTGCTGGCGAAAAGACGTCGTACTGCCACTGGGCCAGGATACTGTTACGCGGAAACTCATGGGGCGAGTGCTGTTTGCGCAAGAAAGAGTACTCGGCTTCTGCCATTCCGTACCAGCGGCGGCTGTCCTTGCCATAAGCCACATAGCCTTTCAGGAAGAAGTTGGGGAAGAGCTTGGCGGTTGTCTGCGCCCCGACACGAAAGCGCATACCGTCTATGAAGTTCTGTGAAATCGTGGACATGGCAGGTCCAAACTCCACGAGGCTGCTATCTGGTTTGGTCTCGAAATAGTTACAGGCAATGGTGCGTAAGACATAGTAGAAGAAACTGCCCGTGATTTGCTTGCGAATCGTGTTCGCCATGCCTTTCAAGCCACTCTCACCCCACGAAAGTGTATCCACGCGATGCTGAGCCCAGAAGTCCGGGTCTTCAATATTGGGCGTGCCCTCGCGGCGTTTGTCACTGGGGTCCATCTCTGAAGGCGGAATGCTATCGGTGCTGATCTGTGTATAGTTGGTGGCACGATGAAGCATGAACATGCGTTGTCCCTTGAGAATGCCCAACTCTGCAAAGAGGTCATCAGTCTGCAGGACGCGCTGTCCATTGGGAAGGTCTGTAAAACGCTGGTCCAGGACAAGATTGGTGATGTAATTGACACTGGAACGCAAAGGCAGGTTCAGTGTACAACGATGCACGCGATAGGTACTGTCTGCCAGCACCCAGATGCGCCCGCTGAAGCCGAAGTCCTGTGGGTTCTGCGGCACGAAGCTCAACTGAATGCAGCGACGCTTGTCCACGTCCAGCGTGTCCTCAATGAAGAACTGGAAGAAGGAAATGGCCGCACGACTGCTCAGCGGGCTGGTGAAACGACGTTCCAGCAGGTTGATCACGTCATCATAGACATTTACATCCGTGAAGACGCTCGCCATGATCACATTGATGTTATCGCCCACAGGAATCAGATCGGTGATGCCTTCTGTGTTGGTGCCTAAGACATAATCGCGAGTTTGTTCGGGTTCCCGGCGATAGAGGTGATGAGTGACAGTCTCTGTGTAATTGAATGGAAGAACATACTTGTCGGTCTGCGGACAGTACTCGATTTGGCGCTTCACCAATGGATGCTGCAGGAGTTTGATGGTGTCGGCAGCTTCCTGGGTGATATTGTTCAGGGCCATGGTGATGCGCTGATACTTATAGTAGCTGACAAAATCGTTCTGTTCCAACTGGTGATCAGCCTTGGCTGCGATCACCTTTCGCATGAGTTCCACGGCGGGATTGCCCTTGCGATGGTAACGTTGCCGTTTGGGCTTCACGGTGACCTCCTTCATATCTTTCTCCACGACAATCAACTTCTTCTGGCACCGTGCCACAGGACACAGCGTCAGAAGAAACAGGAGAAGAAGGAGACGATATTTCAGCACGCTTTAAAGCTCATATCCAAGCCCTTGACACTATGAGTCAGGGCGCCCACAGAGATGAAATCCACACCACATTCGGCGTATGTCCTCAGGGTGTCCAAAGTGATACCACCACTGGATTCGGTCTCGAAACGTCCACCAATCATTTCAACAGCCTTGCGAGTGTCGGCTGGAGTGAAGTTGTCAAGCATGATTCTGTCCACGCCACCCATGGCCAACACACGCTGGAGTTCATCGAAGTTGCGCACCTCGATTTCAATCTTCAGATCCTTGCCTTTGGCCTTCAGATACTCGTGACAGCGATTGATGGCATTCTCTATGCCACCGGCAAAATCCACGTGGTTGTCCTTCAGCAGAATCATATCAAAGAGGCCGATACGATGGTTCACACCACCACCGATCTTGACGGCAGCTTTCTCCAGCATGCGCATACCGGGAGTCGTCTTGCGGGTATCTAACACGCGTGTTTTGGTGCCTTCCAGACGTTCCACATAACGATGGGTCGTCGTGGCGATACCAGACATTCGTTGCATAATATTGAGCATCAGGCGTTCTGTCTGAAGCAGGCTCTGCACCTTGCCTGTCACCAACATCGCCACATCGCCTGGTTTCACATGAGTGCCATCTGGCATGAAGACTTCAACCTGCAAGGTAGGGTCAAAACGACGGAACACTTCCTTGGCCACTTCCACGCCGGCCAGGATGCCATCTTCCTTGATAAGGAGCTTGCTACGACCCATTGCATCGGCAGGAATGCAGCAAAGGGTGGTGTGGTCGCCATCGCCAATGTCTTCGGCAAAAGCAAGGTCTATTAAACGGTCAACGAGTTCTTCTACTGTAAGCATGATTATTACTATTTAATTGGTTATTACGGGACTATGGAATGTTTAACTATTCAAACCGCATCACACGAGCAGGATGGATGTGGGAAATCAAGTAAGTGGGAAGAATGAGGACTATCAATGTGATCATCATAGTGGCCACATTCAAGAGGAGGATGAGCAGCCAAGGTATCTGAATGGGTACAGAAGAGACATAATAAGTGGCAGGATCCAAGCGAACGAGCCCCGTCTGCTGCTGCAGGAGCGCCAGACCGAGTCCGAGCACATTGCCCCACAGCATCCCTCGTCCCACCAGCATGGCAGCAAAATACAGGAAGATATGCCGCAAATGACTATTGCTGGCACCCAAGCTCTTCATCACTGCGATGAAATTGGTGCGTTCCAGAATGATAATGAGCAGACCTGCCGTCATCGTGAACAGGGAAAGACCGATCATCAGTCCCAGAATCACATATACATTTGTGTCTAAAAGAGCCAGCCAAGAAAACAATGCAGGATAAAGTTCCCGGATGCTGTGTACAGAACGGGTGGCACCGTAGGCATCCTGAGTGCGGTTCAGAGCATCTGCCACAGCAAGCGTGGTGGCATCTAAACGCTCAAAGTCTTCCACCAACAGTTCCGCTCCAGAGCACTGGTCGCTCTCCCACCCCGCCAACTTCTGTGGTGTCAGCAAGTCGGTGAAGACCAATGTGTTGTCAAACTCACGCAGGTGGGACTCATAGATTCCAATGACTGTAAAACGTCGTGCCTTTACACTCTCTGAGAAGAAATATGCATAGACGCGATCTCCCGCTTTCAGGCCCAATTCATTGGCCATCAAACGTGAAATGCAAACCTCGCCAGACTGCAAGGAATCTGAAAAATGAGGCAACCGTCCCTCCACTAAATGATGGGACAGGAACGTGGTATCATACTCTTCTGCCACACCTCGCAGCACGACTCCCTTGAAAGCTGCTTCCGTCTTCAGCATACCCGTCTTGGTGCAGAAACGTTGTGCGTGACGGATGCCGGGGCGGCGTTCCAACTGATGGAGCAGCAGACCATCTACTGCAATGGGTTGAGCCTCTGGGGAATAAAGGCTTTCATAGTTGATGACCTCTATGTGACCGCCAAAGCCCACCACCTTTGCCCGCACCTCACCCTTGAAACCGATAATGATGCACACAGAGAGAATCATCACCGCCAGACCCACGGCCACGCCCCACTGGGCAATGGTCACGGCAGGCCGTGAAATACGCTGTTGGTCACCCATGTGTCCAAACAGCCGACGAGCTATGGACAGTTCAAAGGTCAAGGGGCTTAACTTTCCTTACGTCCGGGGTATGCTTCCAAAGCTTTCTGGAGAACGAAAAGCGCACGGATCAGGTCTTCTTTCTTCAAAACGTATGCCAGACGGACTTCATTACGCCCCAAACCCGGTGTGGTATAGAAGCCAGCGGCAGGAGCCATCATCACCGTCTCGCCTTCAAAATTGAAGTCACGCAGACACCAGGCACAGAAGTCCTCGGCATCTTCCACGGGCAGTTTGGCCACCGTGTAGAAGGCACCCATCGGAATGGGACTATAGACGCCAGGTATGCGGTTGAGCCCGTCAATCAGGCACTTACGACGTTCCACATATTCATCATAAACCTCACGACTATATTCCTCACCGGCATCCAACGAAGCCTCAGCAGCGATTTGTCCAATGAGTGGAGGAGACAAACGGGCCTGACAGAACTTCATCACAGCCTGACGGACGTCCTTGTTCTTGGTTATGAGGGCACCAATGCGAATTCCACACTCGGAATAACGCTTGGACACAGAGTCAATGAGCACCACATTCTGGTCTATTCCTTCCAAGTGACAAGCAGAGATATAAGGCGAACCCGTGTAGATGAACTCACGATAGACTTCATCGGAGAACAAGTAAAGATCATACTTCTTTACCAGGTCACGGATCTGATTCATCTCTCGACGCGTGTAGAGGTAACCCGTTGGATTGTTAGGATTACATATAAGTATCGCGCGCGTGCGTTCATTAATTAGTTCTTCAAATTTTTCCACTTTGGGCAACGAGAAACCCTCCTCTATAGTGGTCGTCACAGTGCGGATAACAGCCCCCGCCGAAATCGCAAAAGCCATATAGTTGGCGTAGGCAGGTTCTGGAACGATGATTTCATCACCAGGATTCAGACAAGAGAGGAAAGCAAAGAGAACTGCTTCTGAACCGCCGCTGGTGATGATTATGTCATCAGCCGTCACATCAATATTATATTTCGCATAGTAATCCACCAACTTCTCACGGTAACTTTTGTAGCCCTGTGAGGGGGAATATTCCAGAATGGTCCGGTCTATTCCACGGATGGCATCCAGTGCAGCTTTTGGAGTGGGCAAATCGGGCTGACCAATGTTCAAATGATACACATGAATACCACGTTGCTTGGCATCATTTGCCAAGGGTGCGAGTTTACGTATGGGAGAGGCGGGCATTTCGTGGCCTCGAACAGAAATTTTTGGCATATTCTGACCTTTTATTTTTGAATTTCGCTGCAAAGGTACATCAATCCGAGCAAAAATTGAAGCATTTTCACATTTTTTTTGCCAAAACACTTGTTAGACTGAAAACTTTTAGCTTAATTTGCGCTACGAATGTTCAATTTTTAACCATTTATCTATGAAAGTAAGCAAACTTTCAGGTCTGAAACGTGAAGATTTTCAGTCCACTATCCAAGGCAAGCAAACAGATTTGTTTACGCTTGTCAACAAACACGGTCATGAGGTATGTATCACGAATTATGGAGGCGCACTCGTAGCCATCATGGTTCCTGACAAAAACGGCAAGTTTGCCAACGTTATTCAGGGTCATGATAACATCCAAGATGTCGTGAACAGTCCAGAACCGTTCCTCTCAACCCTCATCGGTCGTTACGGCAATCGCATCTGCAAGGGCAAGTTCCAGCTTGACGGCGAAGTGTTCGACAAACTCGCCATCAACAACGGCCCTAATCACCTCCACGGCGGCCCCACCGGTTTCCATGCACGTGTATGGGATGCTGAACAGAAAGATGACAGCACCCTCATCCTTCACTACCTCTCCAAGGACGGTGAAGAAGGATTCCCCGGAAACCTGGATGTCACGGTCGGGTATCGTTGGACAGATGATGACGAGCTTGTCATCGAGTACAAGGCCTACACAGACAAACCGACCATTGTGAACCTGACCAACCACGGCTTCTTCTCAATAGCAGGTATTGCCAATCCCACTCCCGACATCATGGATCTGCAATGCTACATCAATGCCGACTTATATGTGCCTATTGATGAGGTCTGCATTCCCACGGGCGAGATACTCAAGGTCGCAGGCACTCCGTTTGACTTCACAACGATGCATGCAATCGGTGATATGATAGATGCAGACCATGAGCAGACCCGCAACGGCGCCGGCTACGATCACAGTTTCCTCGTCAACAAGGCGGAATTCGGCGAATTGTCCTACGCGGCCAAGATTTACGAACCCAACAGCGGACGCTCCATGGAAGTCTATACCACCGAACCTGCCGTGCAAGTATATACCGACAACTGGGCTACGGGCTACCCCGGCCAGTGCGGCAGCACTTTCCCCCGCCGTTCCGGCATCTGCTTTGAAGCTCAGCACGCCCCCGACACCCCCAACCAGACACACCTGCCATCTTGTGTCCTCAGACCCGGGGAAAAGTACTGGCAACTGACCGTCTATAAGTTCGGAACTGACAGCAGCCAGAAAGAAAGCGGTCTCTCCAGCGTGGTCACCGGCAAGCGTATCCTGGATTAAACAAGACATTTACAAAAACTAATAAATCACTTTATTATTCAAACAATTATGAGTAAACAACAGAACAATAGCAATCTGGTTGCTATTATCACCATGTGCTTCATCTTCGCGATGATTAGCTTCGTGACAAACATGGGTGCTCCCTTTGGAAACATCTGGGGCTTCAAGTATGACTTCGCCGCTTCATGGGGTAACCTGATGAACTTCACGGCCTACCTCTTCATGGGTATTCCCTCTGGTATGCTGCTGAAGAAAATCGGTTACAAGAAGACTGCCCTCGCTGCGCTCATCGTCGGTATTATTGGTCTGGCACTGCAATATCTCTCCAGCATCTACGGTGATGACATCAAGGTCAACGAAATGAATGGTCAGCCCATCGCCCTGAATCTTTATATCTATCTGCTCGGAGCGCTCGTCTGCGGCTTCTGTGTCTGCATGTTGAACACTGTCGTGAACCCGATGCTGAATATGCTCGGCGGTGGTGGTAACAAGGGTAACCAGCTGATTCAGATTGGTGGTACGCTGAACTCTCTGACCGCCACCCTGACTCCTATGCTCGCAGGTATTCTTGTAGGCACCGTGACAGAGAACACCTCCATGACAGACGTCTCCCCCCTGCTGTTCATCGGAATGGCTGTCTTTGCCATTTCCTTCATTATCATCAGCCGTGTGGCCATCCCCGAACCCAACTTTGGTGACAGCGGTTCTCTGATGGAATCCATGAAGGGCGCTCTCCGTTTCCGTCACCTGATTCTGGGTGTCATTGCCATCTTCTTCTATGTGGGTGTGGAAATCGGTATCCCCATGCACTTGAACTTCTATGTGACCAACATGGGCTTCGAAGGTTCAGCAGCCATCGGTGGCACGCTCGCTGCCAGCTACTGGTTCATGATGCTCATCGGTCGTTTCAGCTCTACCTTCATCAGCGGCAAAGTCAGCACGAAGACTCAGATGACCGTGGTATCAACAGTGGCCATCTGCCTGTTGCTGGCTGCCATCTTCCTGCCAGAGAGCGTTGCCACCGAGTTCAAGGGTCATCAGATTCCCGTCAAGGTGTTCTGTCTGGCTGCTTGCGGTCTTTGCACCTCCATTATGTGGGGCGGTATCTTCAACCTTTCCGTCGAAGGTCTGGGCAAATATACAGAAGCTGCTTCCGGCATCTTCATGATGATGGTCGTCGGTGGCGGTCTGATGCCTTGGCTGCAGGATGTCATTGCCAAGGGCAGCGACACCATCACCAGCTACTGGCTGCAGGTGGCCATGGTCGCCTACATCCTTTTCTTCGCCGCCATCGGCTGCAAGAATGTAAACAAGGATATTCCTGTTGATTAACTTTAGTTTCTTTACCTTATTACAAATATCAGACCCATTGCCCCCATTGGTCTTCCCCCTGAAAAAGGGGGATAAGAGGGGGGCCAGATTCAATGAAACTCACTATTGACGACGTCCGCAGCCGCTTCATTAAGCACTTCGATGGCAGCACAGGAAATGTTTATGCTGCTCCCGGCCGCATTAACCTGATTGGCGAACACACCGATTACAACAACGGTTTCGTTTTCCCAGGAGCCGTGGAGCAGGGCATGATTGCCGAAATCAAGCCCAATGGAACCCGCAACGTCGATGCATACTCCATCGACCTCAAGGATCGCGTTCAGTTCTCTTTGGACGATCCCGCCGGCCCCAAAGCCACTTGGGCTCGTTATATCTTCGGTGTCTGCCGTGAAATGATGGCACTGGGTGTTCCCGTGGAAGGTTTCAATACAGCCTTTGCAGGCGATGTTCCCCTCGGTGCTGGCATGAGTTCCAGCGCTGCTCTGGAAAGTTGCTTCGCTTTCGGTCTCAACGACCTCTTCGGCGGCAACAAAATCGACCGTCTGGAACTCGCCAAGGTCGGACAGCGCACAGAGCATAAGTACATTGGTGTGAACTGCGGCATCATGGACCAGGCTATCTCCTGTCTCGGAAAGGCCGGCCACCTCATGCGTATGGACTGCCGCAGTGGTGAAGTGGCTTACTTCCCCTGGAATCCGAAGGGCTACAAACTGGTGCTGGTGAACAGTAATGTCAAGCACGCCCTTGTCGGTTCACCCTACAATGACCGTCGCCTCTCCTGCGAGCGTGCCGCTGCTGCCATCCACGAGATTCATCCCGAGGTAGAGAGCCTGCGCGATGCTTCCTACGAACAGTTGGACGAAGTCAAGGACAAGATCAGTGCAGAGGATTACAAGCGTGCCCGTTACGTCATTGGTGAGCGTGAGCGCGTGCTGGCTGTCTGCGACGCCCTTGAGAAAGGCGACTATGAGACCGTCGGAAAGATGATGTATGAGACCCACTACGGTCTCAGCAAGGAGTATGAAGTCAGCTGTGAAGAGCTGGACTTCCTCAACGACATTGCCAAGGAAGAGGGCGTCACCGGTTCCCGCATTATGGGTGGCGGCTTCGGCGGCTGCACCATCAACCTGGTGGATGAACATTACTATGACAGCTTCGTGAAGGCTGCCAAGGAAAAGTTCAAGGCAAAATTCGGCAAAGACCCCGTCATTATCGATGTCGTCATCGGTGATGGAGCTCGCAAACTCTGCTAATTTTCTTCTTCATTCATTATTCAGTGTCCCACCCGCAAGGTTGGGACACTTTTTTGTGCAAACAAGAACCTTTAGAGCCCCCAAAACAATCCTTTTTTTGCCGAAATTCAACCATTTTCAAAGAAAATGCGTCTGAAATGAAAAAAAAAGTGTGAAAGAGACACTACTTATCAGAAAAAAACATTATCTTTGACGCGCAATAGGGCAATTTTGAACCCAAATTGCACGAAAAGCAGACCAAAAAGAAGAATTTTCAACTATTAACTTAAAAACATATTTTAGATTCAAGTTATGAAAACATTCATGAAAGGAATGGCATTAGCCATCGCAGCCGTCAGCATGATGACAGCTTGTACAGAAAAGAAAGCAGCCGAAAAACAATTCACGGCCAGTGGACTGGATCCCGAATTATTCGTGGACAGCGTGGCCGGCACACAGCTCTTCACGCTGAAGAACGCTGCTGGTATGGAAGTTTGCATCACCAACTTCGGAGGCCGCGTCGTCAGCATCCTCGTGCCCGACAATCAGGGCGTGATGAGAGATGTGGTTCTCGGTTTTGACAACGTTGCCACCTTCATGGACAAGGTGAACCATCCCAGTGACTTCGGTGCTGCCATCGGTCGTTATGCCAACCGCATCGCCCAAGGCATCATCACCGTGGACGGAAAGGAAATCCAGCTGCCCAAGAATAACTTCGGACACTGCCTGCACGGAGGTCCCGATGGATGGCAGTACAAGACCTACGAAGCAGTGGCAGCCACAGATAACAGCCTCCAGCTGAAGCTCGTGAGCCCCGATGGCGACAACAACTTCCCGGGCGAAGTGACGGCCGTTGTCACCTATACCCTGACCGAGGACAACACCCTCGACATCCGTTATGAGGCCACCACGAACGCTCCCACCGTCATCAATATGACCAACCACAGCTACTTCAACCTCAATGGTGATCCGACGCAGCTCATCACCAACCATGATCTCTATGTGAATGCCGACACCTATACGCCCGTTGATGCCACCTTCATGACAACTGGTGAGATTGCCCCCGTGGAAGGCACTCCGATGGATTTCCGCACCGCTCACGCTGTGGGTCAGGATATCAAGAACTTTGAGTTCGAGCAGATTAAGAACGGCAATGGCTTTGACCACAACTGGTGCCTGAACACCAAGGGCGACGACACCCAGGTGGCAGCCAGCATCTACAGTCCCCTCACGGGTATCTTCATGGAAGTCTTCACCGACGAGCCTGGCATTCAAGTTTATAGCGGCAACTTCCTCGATGGCACAGCCGTGGGCAAGGGCGGCATTGTCTATAACCAGCACGCAGCCATCTGTTTAGAGACACAGAAGTATCCCGACACCCCCAACAAGAGCAACCTGGAAGGCTGGCCCAGCGCTACTTTGAATCCTGGCGAGACCTACACCAGCCACTGCGCCTATAAGTTCAGCGTGAAGTAAACCCTTCGTATCTATGAAATCTTCAGAACAAGGCAGCAAAAGCTACTTAATCAGCATCGTCATGGTGGCGGTGCTGGGAGGTTTACTCTTCGGTTATGACACAGCCGTCATTTCCGGCGCCGAAAAAGGCTTGCAGGCATTCTTCATGGAAGCCAAGGATTTTGCCTATTCCGACGCATGGCACGGTTTCACTTCTGCATCTGCGTTGATCGGCTGCATTATCGGTTCAGCCCTCTCCGGCTTCCTGGCCACGAACTTGGGTCGCAAGAAGTCACTCATCATCGCAGGTCTGCTGTTTTTCATCTCCGCCCTGGGCAGCATGGATCCCGAGTTCCTGTTCTTTGAGCACGGCGTCCCCACTTTCTCCCTGCTCATCACCTTTAATATATATCGTGTGATTGGCGGTGTCGGTGTGGGTCTGGCTTCTGCCATCTGCCCGATGTATATCGGCGAGGTGGCTCCTTCAAATATCAGAGGTATGCTCGTCTCTTGGAACCAGTTCGCCATCATCTTTGGTCAGTTAGTGGTCTATTTCGTCAACTTCTTCATCCTGGGCGACCACATCCAGCCGCTGGTGGAGGAGATGGGAAAAGGCATCGCTTCCATTAATCCCGCTGCGCAGTGGACAGTCACCACCGGATGGCGTTATATGTTTGGTTCCGAGGCAGTTCCCGCCGGTCTCTTTGCCCTGCTCATCTGCTTCGTGCCCGAGACGCCGCGTTACCTCGTCTCTATTGGCAAGGACGACACAGCCCTTGGCATCCTCTCCAAGATCAACGGTTCCTCACGTGCCGCTCAGATTCTGCAGGACATCAAGGACACGATGGTGGTGAAGACCGAGAAACTAATGACCTACGGTTTCATGTGCATCTTCATCGGCATCATGCTCAGCGTGTTCCAGCAGGCTGTGGGTATCAACGCTGTGCTCTACTACGCTCCACGCATCTTCGGCGATATGGGTATGAACGACCCGATGATGCTGACCGTCTTCATGGGTATCATCAACATCTCGTTCACGCTGGTGGCTATCTTCACTGTCGAGAAGTGGGGCCGCAAGCCGTTGCTCATCTGGGGTTCATTAGGTATGGCACTGGGTGCCTTCGGTGTGGCTGTGACCTTCGGTAACGACAGCCTTGCACTCGTCACCGCAGCCTCACTGCTCCTCTATTCTGCTTGCTTCATGTTCTCCTGGGGCCCCATCTGCTGGGTACTCATTGCCGAGATCTTCCCCAACACCATTCGTGGCGGAGCTGTGGCCATCGCCGTGGCGTTCCAGTGGATCTTCAACTTCATCGTTTCCAGCACATTCGTTCCCATGTTCAACATGCACCTGACAGAAGGCGATGACTTCGGCCACTGGTTCACCTATGGCCTTTATGGCATCATCTGCGTCATCGCAGCCATCTTCGTCTGGAAACTCGTTCCGGAGACAAAAGGCAAGACGCTGGAGGATATGACAAAGCTGTGGAGACAGAAGTCGAATTAATTCAAGAATCATTCAACAATAAACTCTAAACACTAAACTCTAAACTACTTATGAACTGGAGTTCAACAGAATTCATTTGGCTCGACTGGGCGGTTCTCGCCATCGGCCTGATTGGCGTGGTGTGGGCCGTTTACCATGCTATTGTCAAGGACAAGAAAGCCCAGAAGGGCGAAGACTCGAGCGCCTACCTCTTTGGTAAGGGCGAACCCTGGTATGTAATCGGTATGGCCATCTTTGCTGCCAATATCGGTTCCGAGCACCTCGTAGGCTTGGCCGGAACAGGTGCCAAGAGCGGTGTGGGTATGGCCCACTGGGAGATGCAAGGCTGGATGATCCTCATTCTCGGCTGGCTGTTTGTTCCCTTCTACCAGTTGCTGATTAACAAGATGGGCAAGATCATCACCATGCCCGACTTCCTGAAGTTCCGCTACACCAAGCGTACTGGTTACTGGCTGTCCGTCATCACCTTGGTGGCCTACATCCTGACCAAGGTCTCTGTGACAGCCCTGACCGGCGGTATCTTCTTCAAGTACCTCTGGGGCCTGAACTTCTGGTACGGAGCCATTGGTCTGATTCTCATCACCGCTGTGTTCACCGTCTTCGGTGGCATGAAGGGTGTGATGACTCTGTCCTCCATCCAGACACCAATTCTTATTATCGGTTCCTTCCTGGTTCTCTTCCTGGGTCTTGCCACCCTCGGCGGCGGCAGCATTGTCGAAGGCTGGAGCAGCATGATGGACTATTGCGGTCAGCTGAACAACGGCTACGGCACCACCCACATGTTCCACTGGGAGGAAGGCGACTCGATGTATCAGGAGTATCCGGGCTTCGTGGTATTTCTGGGTGCCTGCATCATCGGTTTCTGGTACTGGTGCACCGACCAGCACATCGTGCAACGTGTGCTGGGTCAGGTTCCTGGCGAGGACAACGCCGAGGTGATGAAGCGCGCTCGTCGCGGCACCATCGCTGCCGGTTTCTTCAAGGTCCTCCCCTGCTTCATGTTCCTCATTCCAGGTATGATTGCTGCCGCTCTGGCAGAGAAGGGTGCTTTTGACCTGAGCGAGACCGACGCCGCCTTTGCCATCATGGTGCAGCAGGTGCTGCCCGCTGGTATCAAGGGTATCGTCACCATCGGTTTCATCTGCGCGCTGGTGGCTTCTTTGGCTGCCTTCTTCAACAGCTGCGCTACCCTCTTCGTGGAGGACTTCTACAAGCCTCTGAAGCAGGGTCTGAGCGAGGCACACTATGTGCTGACTGGCCGTATCGCCACCGTTGTCGTCGTGATTCTCGGCTTCGCTTGGCTGCCCATCATGATGGGTATGGATACCTTGTATAACTACCTGCAGGGTATTCAGTCACTATTGGCTCCTGCCATGGCTGTCGTCTTCGCTTGCGGTATCCTCAGCAAGAAGGTAACGCCCAAGGCTGGTGAATACACCATGATTGTCGGTTTCCTCATCGGAATGATTCGCCTGGTTACCAATGTGTTCACCGACACGGGACGTGCCGTGATGGAAGGAGCTTTCTGGGAGAATACCGCTTGGTTCTGGCAGACCAACTGGCTCGTGTTCGAGTGCTGGCTGCTCGTCTTCCTGCTGGTGTTTATCTATGTCGTCTCCCTTTTCACACCGGCTCCCAGCAAGGAACAGATTGACGCCATCACTTTCACCTCCGACTTCAAGAAGTCCATCAAGGAGAGCTGGGGCGCCTTCGACATTATTGGCACCCTTATCGTGGTAGGCCTCTGCGCCGCATTCTATGCCTACTTCTGGTAAATAAATTAGTTGGAAGTTGAGAACTGAACTGTTCAGCTCTCAACTTCCAACTTTCACCTTTCAATTTTCAACGCTACATGGCTCCCCTTTACTATAGCCAAAACCCTAAGTTTCTCGTCGCGGTGGACTGTATCATCTTCGGCTTCCAGCGTGGCGAACTCAAAGTACTTCTCCAGCAGCGGCCCTTTGAGCCTCACAAAGGCGAGTGGTCACTGATGGGCGGCTTCGTACAGGAAAATGAGAATTTGGACGATGCCGCCAACCGTGTCCTGACGGAACTGACAGGACTGGAAGATATTTACATGCGACAGATTGGCACCTTCGGCGGTGTCCACCGCGACTCTGGAGACCGCGTTATCTCTGTGGCTTACATGGCATTACTCGACATTGACAAGGTAGATGACAAACTCAACCGGCAAAATGCTTCCCGTTGGGAAAACATCGATGAAGTGCCACATTTACTCTTTGACCACAATCAGATGGTGGCCCTGGCTCATCGCCGTTTGCGCGAGAGCATACCCACTCGTCCCGTGGGCTTCCAGATGTTGCCCCCACTTTTCACCCTCACCCAACTCCAGAATCTCTACGAGGCTGTACTGGGCGAGACGCTGGACAAGCGCAATTTCCGCAAGCGCATCGGAGAAATGAAATTCATCGAGAAGACAGACCAGATAGACAAGTTGTCGTCCCGTCGCGGAGCTGCACTCTACCGGTTCAACTATCAGCACTTCGTCAATGGAGAGCAGCCCTTCAAACTCTGAATCTCCCTACACCTTATTATATATAGTCACTTCAAAACCTCAAAACCTTATAACCTCTTTAACTATGTTAGAAGAACTCAAACAGAAAGTATTCAAAGCCAACCTTGACTTGGTCAAGCAGGGCTTGGTTATCTTCACCTGGGGCAACGTCTCTGGCATCGACCGTGAGAAGGGCCTCGTCGTCATCAAACCTTCCGGCGTCAGTTACGACGAGATGAAGGCCTCTGACATGGTAGTCGTGGATCTCGAAAGTGGGAAGGTGGTCGAAGGCGACCTCAATCCCTCCAGCGACACCCCCACACACCTCGTCCTCTACAAGGCTTTCCCAAACATTCAGGGCGTGGTCCACACCCACTCCACCTACGCCACCGCCTTCGCCCAGGCTGGTCGTGACATTCCCAATATCGGAACCACCCACGCCGACTACTTCTACAAGGATATTCCTTGCACCCGTGATATGACGGAGGCAGAAGTCAAGGGACAGTACGAACTGGAGACAGGTAATGTCATTGTCGATGAGATCCTCAACATCCGCAAGATCAATCCCGACCACACTCCCGCCGTGCTCGTCAAGAACCACGGTCCCTTCTCCTGGGGCACCTCTCCTGACAATGCCGTCTATAATGCCAAGGTTATGGAGCAGTGCGCCAAGATGGCCTTCATCGCCTTCAGCGTCAATCCCGAATTGACAATGAATCCCCTCCTTATCGAGAAGCACTATATGCGCAAGCACGGACCAAACGCTTACTACGGACAGAAAAAGAAGTAGCCCCCCTTTCGTTCCCCAAGGGGAGCATTCTACCAATAATAATCAATTACTTATTAACAACAATAGACCCAATGCCCCCATTGGTCTTCCCCCTCGGGGGATAAGAGGGGGGCCACTAACAAATGTTTGAAAATTTCGAAATCTGGTGGGTAACTGGTGCACAGTTGCTTTACGGAGGTGATGCTGTCATCGCTGTTGACGCTCACTCCAAGGAAATGGTTGCCGGTCTGAATGACGGAGGCAATATTCCCGTGAAGGTGGTCTATAAAGGCACCGCCAACAGCTCCAAGGAAGTGGAGCAGATCATGCTCGCTGCCAACAACGACGAGAAGTGTATCGGTATCATCACATGGATGCACACCTTCTCGCCTGCCAAGATGTGGATCAAGGGCCTGCAGCAGCTGCAGAAGCCGCTTCTCCACTTCCACACACAGTACAATGCCGAAATCCCCTGGGGCGAAATCGACATGGATTTCATGAACCTCAACCAGAGCGCACACGGTGACATCGAGTTCGGTCACATCTGCACTCGCATGCGTGTGGCTCGCAAGGTCGTTTGCGGTTATTGGAAGGAAGCCGACGTGCAGAAGAAGATTGCCGTCTGGGCTCGCGTGGCTGCCGGCGTGGCCGATGCACACAACGTCCGTTGCCTGATGTTCGGTATGAACATGAATAACGTGGCAGTGACAGATGGCGACCGTGTGGAGTTCGAGCAGCGCATGGGCTATCATGTTGACTACTACCCCGTCAGCTCCCTCATGGACTACTTCAAGAAGGTCACTGATGCAGAAGCAGATGCACTCGTTGAGGAGTACAAGAAGCTCTACACCATCAAGATCGACGAGTCCGGCGAGAAAGTCTATTGGGAGAAGGTTCACAATGCAGCCAAGGCTGAGATTGCCCTGCGTCGCGTGCTGAAGGATGAGGGTGCTACCGCCTTCACCACCAACTTCGATGACCTCGGCGATGCCGACATCGATGATCCCAACTTCTGCGGCTTCGACCAGATTCCGGGTCTTGCTTCACAGCGTCTGATGGAAGAAGGCTACGGCTTCGGTGCCGAGGGCGACTGGAAGACCGCCTGCCTCTATCGCACCCTGTGGGTCATCTCTCAGGGCCTGCCCACTGGCAGCTCCTTCCTCGAGGACTACACCCTCAACTTCGCTGGCGACCGCAGCTCCTGCCTCCAGAGCCACATGCTGGAGATCTGCCCGCTGATTGCCACCGACAAGCCCAAGCTCGAAGTGCACTTCCTCGGCATCGGTATCCGCAAGCAGCAGACCGCCCGCCTCGTCTTCACTTCCAAGACAGGCTATGGCATCAAGGCCACCGTCGTCGATCTCGGCAACCGCTTCCGCCTCATCTCTCAGGAGGTCGAGTGCATCGAGCCCAAACCCATGCCCAACCTGCCCGTGGCCAGTGCACTCTGGATTCCCCAGCCCACCTTCGAGATTGGTGCTGCTGCTTGGATTCTCGCCGGCGGCACACACCACAGCGCCTTCTCCTACGACATCAACGAAGAGTACTGGGAGGACTTCGCCGAAATGGTTGGCATCGAGTATGTGAAGATCAACAAGAAGACCAACATTGCCGACTTCAAGCAGACCCTGCGCAACAACGAAGTGTACTATTACCTTAATAAGGCACTAAAATAATTGACAATTGATAATTGATAATTGACAATTATGACTGCGAAAGAAATTATATCACAAGGTAAGGCCATCCTCGGCATCGAGTTTGGTTCCACCCGCATCAAGGCCGTCCTCATTGACCCCGAGAACAAGCCCATTGCACAGGGCAGCCACACCTGGGAGAACCAGCTGGTGGATGGCCTGTGGACCTACAGCACCGAAGCCATCTGGTACGGCCTGCAGGACTGCTACGCCGACCTGCGCAAGAACGTCCTCAAAGAGTACGACTGTGAGATTGAGACCCTCGCCGCCATCGGCTTCAGCGCTATGATGCACGGCTACATGGCCTTCAACAAGAAGCAGGAAATCCTCGTGCCCTTCCGCACCTGGCGCAACACCAACACGGGCAAGGCTGCCGCTGAGCTCAGCGAACTCTTCAACTACAACATCCCTCTCCGTTGGAGCATCAGCCACCTCTATGAAGCCATCCTGGACAATGAGGAGCATGTGCCCGAGATCGACTTCCTCACCACCCTCGCCGGCTACGTACACTGGCAGGTCACCGGTCAGAAAGTCCTCGGCGTGGGCGACGCTTCCGGCATGATTCCTGTGGATCCCGCCACGAAGACCTACGATGCCGAGATGGTGGAGAAGTTTGACAAGCTCATTGCCCCCAAGGGCTTCCCCTGGAAGCTTCTTGACATCCTTCCCAAGTCCCTGAATGCTGGCGAGAACGCAGGCTTCATCACCCCCGAGGGTGCACAGAAGCTGGACGTCAGCGGCCACCTGAAACCCGGCATCCCCGTCTGTCCTCCCGAGGGCGACGCCGGCACCGGAATGGTTGCCACCAACGCCGTGCGTCAGCGCACGGGTAACGTCAGCGCCGGCACCAGTTCCTTCTCCATGATTGTCCTGGAGAAGCCGCTCTCCAAGCCCTACGAAGTGCTGGATATGGTCACCACACCTGACGGCAGCCTTGTGGCCATGGTGCACTGCAACAACTGCACCAGCGAGATCAACGCATGGGTGAAGGTCTTCAAGGAGTACCAGGAACTGCTCGGCGTCAAGCAAAGCACGATGGACCTCTACTCCACCCTCTTCAACGCTGCCCTCAATGGCGACGCCGACTGCGGTGGTCTGATGGCCTACAACTACATTTCCGGCGAACCCGTCACGGGTCTCATGGACGGCCGTCCCCTCTTCGTGCGCTCGGCAAATGACAAGTTCTCCCTGGCCAACTTTATGCGTGCCCAGCTCTACGGAGCCATTGGCGTGCTGAAAATTGGCAACGACATCCTCTTCAACGAGGAGCACGTGAAGGTGGATCGCATCATGGGCCACGGTGGCTACTTCACCACGCCCAAGGTGGGTCAGCGCATGCTCGCTGCTGCCCTCAACTCGCCCATCTCCGTCATGGAGACCGCTGGCGAAGGCGGCGCATGGGGCATCGCCCTGCTGGCCAACTACGTGGTGAACAACCCGCAGAAGCTCAACCTCGCCGACTACCTCGACCAGGTTGTCTTCGCAGGCAACACCGGCGTGGAAGTGGCTCCCACTGCCGAAGACGTCGCAGGCTTCAACCGCTACATCCAGAACTACAAGGCCGCTCTGCCCATCGAGCAGGCCGCTGTGGAGTACAAGAAGTAACGCAGAGAAACCTTATCTTATTAAGAGAGGATGTGCCGCTGACGGGGCACATCCTCTTTTTTCAATGTATCGTCGGCAGCGTCACCGGGAAAAGCGGATGGTCCGTGTGGTCCTCATGTATTTTCTCCACCAGCAGGCGGACGACCTCTGGGTACTGAGCCGAAAGGTCGTGGTCCTCATGGGGGTCATCAGCCAGGTTGTAGAGTGCGGTCTGTCCTCGCTTCACCACGAGCTTCCAGTCTCCTCTTCTCACCCCCATCATGTCTGTCTCGTGGAACTCCCAGTAAAGGTGGTCGTGCTGTCGTTGGCGCCCCTTACCCGTCAGTGTGGGCAAGATGCTGATGCCGTCGTAGTCACCCTGTGGCAGCCGCCGAACACCAGCGATGTCACAGAACGTGGGCAGCAGGTCGTAGAACGCAAAGGGCAAGTCACTCTGGCTGCCCGCCCGCACCTTTCCTGGCCAGCGGACGATGAAGGGGATACGGATGCCTCCCTCGTGAGTGCTGCGTTTCAGACCGCGGAACTTGCCATCGTGGTTGAAGTAATCCGGGTCTGCCCCGCCCTCTTCATGAGGGCCGTTGTCGCTGGTGAAGATGAGGACGGTGTTGTCGGCAAGTCCCTGTTCTTCCAGCACTTGCATGATCTCACCCACCTGCTTGTCCAGTCGCGTGATCATGGCAGCGAACTGTGCATGCGCCTCTGGTGTGGGATTATAACGCGAAGGGTTGTCGCCCCGATAGGTGCGCTCTGGCAACAGCTTTCCCCGGAAGGCTTGCAGCAGCGAGTCGTCGGGCTGGCGCAGCTCGGCGTGAGGCAGCGTGTAGGTGAAGATGCCCAAGAACGGTTTGCCGGCTTCCTGCTGCCGCAGCCACGCGAGTGCGCGTTGATGAATAAGGTCGGCACTGTACTGGCGGCGGTTGTCATAGTCCTCGCCATACATCGCGTGCTGTATATTCTGCTCCAGCACCTCGCGCACCACAGCCGTGTCACCCGCAGCCCGGGAGTAACGGTTGAGGAAGTTAGGAAAATAAAGGTGCGCCTGGAACTGACAGATGTAGCCGTAGAATTCATCCACGCCACGCTTGTCCGGTGTGGAGGCACTGCCCTCGTAGCCGCCGGCCCACTTCCCGAACATACCTGTCTGGTAGCCCGCCGCTTTCAGAATTTCTGGCAGGATGGGATGCGCAGGGTCGTAAGGCTCCTGCCCCACCACAGCGAAGTCCGTGTTCTGCCCGTACTGCACCGTCTCGCTGGCTCGCCAGTACTCACGATTGCCGCGCACGTGGGTGTGACCTGAATGTTGACCCGTCATGAAACAAGCCCGTGAGGGAGCCGAGACGGGGCTGCCCGCGTAGGCCGAAGTCATTAACATACCCTGTGCTGCCAACCGATCAATATTCGGTGTGATGAAATGCTGTTGTCCATAACAGGACAGGTCACCGTACCCCATATCGTCACACATGATATAGAGGATATTGGGGCGCTGTCGGGCAGCACTGGGCAACGACAGCAGGGGGAGCAGCAGGCTGATTCCGTTACGAAGAGACATGGTGAATTATGAATTGTGAATTATGAATTGTGAATTACAAATCATGATGCAGGAGACGGAACTGCGCCATTTCCTCATACTTGGTACCGGGGCGGCCGTAGTTGGCGTAGGGATAGATGCTGATGCCGCCTCGTGGCGTGAACAGTCCCAGCACCTCGATGTACTTGGGCTGCATCAGTCGTATGAGATCCTTCATAATGGTGTTCACGCAGTCCTCGTGGAAGTCCCCGTGGTTGCGGAAACTGAAGAGGTACAGCTTCAGCGACTTGCTCTCCACCATGCGCTCGCCAGGGAGGTAGTTGATGCGTATCTCTGCGAAGTCCGGCTGGCCTGTGATGGGACATAAGCTTGTGAACTCTGGGCAGTTGAAGCGCACCCAGTAGTCATTCTCGGGATGACGGTTCTCGAAGGTCTCCAGCACCTCTGGAGCATAGTCGCTCTTGTATTCCGTTTTCCGTCCCAGGGCATTCAGCGTCGCCCTCTCGTTCGTCTTATCTTCCATAATCTGTTATGATGTCATTATTATTTGTTTGAAATCATTTTTCCTTGGCATCTGGTGTCTATTTCTACGACTCATGATACCCTTTGCGCTGCAAAGGTACGATAAATCTGTGAAAGTCCTGCATTTTTCTGCTGCGAACAACCCTCTTCACCTCGTTTTTCCTCCATTTTTCTCCTTTTCGTCACTTTTTCCTGCAAAACGAGACCGAGCGTCCAGTCCCATCAGCGTTGTTGTCCAGTCCCATCAGCACTTGCGGCCTTACGACTTGGCACTTGCGGCCTTACAACTGTGAATTTTCGTCCAGTCGCTGCTGCCATTTCCGGGGATTGCTGCCGTTTCAGAAAATGGCTGCGGACGAGGGGGTGTAACCGTAACCGTAACCACTTGGTCTTCTTGGTATGGGCGAGTGGTGACGGTGAAACAGCAGAAAAGGGTGTTCTGGTTACGCAAAAGTGTGTTGAAAATGAAAGAAAACGGTGAGTAATAACCTGTTTTGGGTGAAAAACGTAACCATTAAAGGCCTGTTTTAAGGCATTTATGGTTCATTATTGAGTATAATAGATATAGCTATATTATTGATAATCAATATTTTTATCCCAATTGGGATTACTGTGGCCTTTTTCGGTGCCCCGGAACCAAGAAGACCAAGTGGTTACGGTTACGTTTTTTGGCCGTTTTTGGAGGTAAAAAGAGCTTTTTTGCCTCCATGATGCTGCCTTTTTGCAGTTTTTCCATGGTTTATTGCCACTATTCGGAAAATATTTCTTACCTTTGCGGCAGTTTTCATACATCATTTACTCAAGTTTCTCAAGTATGCCCGCTCAAACTCGTTCGCTTGACACTACAAACGCTCAGCCCAAAGGGACGCTCCACACTTGGAGCACTCGACCTCTGGTCGCTTCACACTTGAAGAACCCCTATCAAATGCCTACGGCATTACTTGCGAAACATGAGAAGAAGTTATTTTTAATTTTGGCAGCCATTGTCTGCCTTTTATCATGCAAAACAAAAACTATGAGTACAATTTATGATTTTACTGCCCTTTCTAACAAGGGCCAGGAAGTGAACTTTTCAGACTACAAGGGAAAGGTTCTTCTTATTGTCAACACCGCATCTAAGTGTGGCTTTACACCGCAGTACGACGGACTGGAAGCCCTCTATCAGAAGTACAAAGACCAGGGTCTTGTCATCATCGGATTCCCCTGCGACCAATTTGGCCATCAGGAACCCGGTACCGACGAGCAGATAGAGGAGTTCTGCCGTCTGAATCACGGCGTCACCTTCCCCTTGATGTCAAAGATTGAGGTGAATGGCGAGAATGCACACCCCATCTACAAGTGGTTAGAGAGTCAGGCTGGCTTTGCCGGATTTGCTCCCGAGCATCCGCTCTCCAAGTTGTTGGATGAAATGCTCTCAAAGGCTGATTCAGCATACGCTTCGAAGCCCGACATCAAGTGGAACTTCACGAAATTCCTCATCAACCGTAAGGGTGAGGTCGTAGGCCGCTTCGAACCCACCGTAGAGCCAACTGCTTTGGAAAAGCCAATTGAGGAGCAGCTTTAATTAAGTAGGTGAACAAAAATAGTTAACTATATTCGTAATGGTAGGTGACATTATGTCTTTTATGTCTCTTTGGCGCATCTTTCCCTCTTAACCTCAGTCACGTAGCCCGCTACGCTCCTTCGGAAAAAAGTGAAATCTGCATCCAAATAGAACATAAAATTCATATAACTAATTTCGTTCACCTACTTACAAAAATATATTTACAATTATGAATATTCTGATTATACAAGGCTCACCACGAGCAAACGGAAACACCGCTTGGATGGCGGAAGAGTTCAAGAAGGCTGCCGAGGCAGCAGGTCATCAGGTTACATTGGTCAACGTGTCAAAGAAGAAGATTGCAGGCTGTCTGGCTTGCGAGTACT
>JAFZSP010000093.1 GCA_017619335.1 Bacteroidaceae bacterium | reverse complement strand
TGGCAGACGACACGCTCTTCCGCTTCCTCGGATACATCAGCAGTAGCTCATGGAACACCGACGAGGAGTTCAAGAAGTCCAACGAGAACATCTTCAACAGCAGTCAGGACTCCTGGCGCACGCTGGATGACCGCACATTCATCGCCAATGTGCAGGACTTCTACCACAGCCGAGGGGTGCTGGAGCGCGTCTTCAAGGAGTGGATGTACTTCCGCAAACCCGTCTCCGACGATGAACTCTATCAAATCACCATGGCCACAGAGGAAATGTCAGACAGGGCACATTTCCTGCCCGTCTGCCGCGAGCTGCTGGGCACGGTGCGGGTGAAGAGATGGCTGGAAACCTCCGGACAGCGCACCAGTCTGATACGTGGTTTCCTGGAAAAGGCCATGACCAACAATGAGGAGAATAAGTTCCTGATGAACATCTCGCAGAAGGACTTGGACGAGTTCGTCGCCACCACGATCAAGAAAGTGCGTCCTGTCACAGAGAAGGACATGATTGGCAAGTGGAGGGGCATTGTCTCCGAACTGTATTCCATAGAATATGATTTCCACAAAGACCACACCTTCGATGTTCACTACACCATCTTCTGGCAGGCACCTATCTATTACGGGCGCATGGCCGTCCACCAGAGCGCATCCGGCCAATGGGCCATCGAGAACGATTCCATCGTGTCCTACTTTGACCTCAACAGCCAAAAGGTGAATGTGGACGAGAACGGCATCACCTACCAGCCCGAAAAGGTGGATTCCATCCGCGCCTTCAAAGAGCAGATTTCCGAAATGTTGAAGCATGAGTTCCTCAGAGAATTCCAGTCCGACCCCCGTGCGCCACGAGCCTCCAACATCGACCGCACCGGCCAGCGCCTGGAACTCACCAACCCGCAGGGAGAGACCACCCACTACCAGCGTGTGGTGGAAGAGAAGTGATGGCAAAAAGTGCAGAAAACAACCATAAACACAATTAAATATATGAAAACAATGAAAAAAATCATGATGACGCTCGCAGCCGTCCTCTGCTGCGCAATGAACCTGACGGTGCTCACCTCATGCTCCGTCGAAGACAACCCAGTGAATCCACAACCACAGCCAGAGCCCGAGCCACTGGCGGATTACACCTTGATGTACTACGGCCACGGCGGCGGCAACCGTGATAACTATTACTTAGCCAAGGTTGCCGACTTCTACAATGCCGACCCAGCCGCTTTCGAGAAGGTGAACGTGGTGGTGCAGTTCAAGTACTCCACTGCCGAGAACCTGAAGACGTTAGGTTTCTCTGATGAGTACATTGAACTTTGTGCCAGCAAGACCTCTCGCTGGGCCGTTGACCCTGAAATAGGTTTCCAAGGCCAGTTCACCACGGCTACCTTCTACGGCGAAGACAATGCTGACATCACCTGCCCCGACTCCCTCACCAACTTCATCAACTGGGTCGCCAAGAACTATCCTGCCAAGAAGTACATGCTCATCGTGCACGATCACGGCGGTGGCTACCGACCCGATGATGAATTGCCGGAGACCACGTCCGCTACCACGCGCGGGATGATCTACGATGATGGCCATGACAGCAAGCATTTCACCGCCAAGAGTTTCCGCCGGGCCCTGGCTGCTGCCAACGTCCGCTGCGAGACCGTCTTCATGGATGCTTGCCTGATGAACAATCTGGAGTATCAGTTCGAGCTGCAGGACCTCTGTGACTATGTCATCGCCCCCACCTACTCCAAGCCCTCTGCGGACGGTGCCTACCGCGTGCTGCCCGGAGAGCTCGCACAGGCCTCGGGCAACATCGAGCAGGCACTGGACAACTACTGCAAGGCCTGTGTGGCCAGCTGGGATGAGGCATGGGGTATCAACGATACCACGGTGGCCTATACCGACATGACAGTCACCCGCACCGCCGGCATCCCACACCTGGGACAGATGCTGCGCACATTCACAGACCGCCTGTGTGACACCTACGAGAACGGTACCCCCGACCAGCAGCAGGCCATCGACTCCTGCACAGCAAGTGCCATTAAGGTGGAGTTGCAGCTGCCTAACTACGATGCCATCAAGTATGTGAAATCCATCGTCAACGCACTGCCCGAAGTCTATGGAGACGACTTCTACAACCAGATGAAGTACGCCTTCAACAACTGCATCGTCGGACAGTATTTCAGCCAGTACCTCACCGCCCACGAATACATGGTCGATTACAGTGTGATGCTCGGGGCTCATGGGGCCTACGGCATCGCCTTCTGGCGTTATGACGATCGGGGCATTCCCGTTCAACCCACCGCCACTGATATCTATGACGAAGACGGACAGGGTTATTCCTTCTATTTCGTACCAACAGATGACCCCCAGTACTACAGCATGACACCTATTGGTTATTCCTTCCGCTGGCGCTCCACACTGGACGAGACCTATGGCCAGCTGGCCTTCGACCGCACGGTGGGATGGACCCGCTGGATCCGCCTCAATCAGCAGTGGCCCAACCTGTTCTGCCCGAATGACATGTACTTCGAGCTTCCGATGCCCCTGCATGAAAATCAGGAGTAAGGACTGTTGCAAATCATTGAGTGAAACACACTATTAATCCTATAAAACAACAAACAAAATGAAAAAAATCTTGATGACGCTCGCAGCCGTCCTCTGCTGCACCCTGACAACCACCGTGTTCACCTCTTGCAGTGAAGAGGGTGACAGCATCAGCAACTACGCCACCTACGACGTCAATCCCAAAGGCGAATTCGCCAAGACCAACTGCATGAACATCATTGAAGCAATGAGAGCAGCCCTCAAATCAGGCATGGAATATAACAATGGTCTCTGCAAACGAGACGACGCCAGAGCCATCCGCATCTGTGACGATATTTACAAGAAAATGACTGGCTCGGGACACTTCAAGATTGTTCTGGAAGTAGCCCCCTTCGGCAATGGTCTCGAAAACAAAGCCATCACCATCAAGACCTACGAGTATTGATTTATTATATATCTATAGCAACAAACGAAAATGAAAAAATTCATCTTGACACTCGCAGCCGTTCTCTGCTGCGCCCTGAACCTGACAGTGTTCACCTCCTGCACAGAGCAGACAGACAACCCCGCTGGAGGCTCCACTCAGGAAAGCGCCATCGTGGGCAACTGGATCTGTGACAACACAAACCGGTCCTTTCCACTGTGGAACATTGGACAGGCCCTGCACATGATGACATTCCGAGCCGATGGAACAGGCTATTTCGAGACGTTCTACACCCTCCAGGAAGACCTGCCACTGGCACGTGACTACCAGACATTCACCTACACCACCACCTCCGACGGCCACCTCACCATGGAGATGGAGGACGGCACCTACCCCTATACCTTCCAGGTCGCTGGCGGACAGCTCACCATGGAATATGGTGGAGGCTCGCGCCTCTATGAGAAAGCTAATGCCGCCACGGTGGCCAAGTTCGCCGAGTGGGACCAGCGGGAACTCATCACCGTGCCCAATGCAGCACGCTACACCGTCTTCGTCTATGGCAACGCCGGCGGGTACATGGATGAAATCATCGAGGACGGCTTCTGGGAGCGGATGAAACCGCTGCTCACAGACAGCCTCAACGTGCGCGTGGTGTGCTTCTATAAGTATGGCAAGGACTTGCCCGAGCAGGGAAAAGCTTTCACCGGCAAGTACGCCGACCCGGGCGACATCGTGTGGTTTGAACTCAACAGCAAGACCGACCTGGAGCGTCTGCGCGAGGAAGGCTTTGCCAGCCACGGATTGGCAGAGCAGGCCAAGAGCCTCAAGCTCTGTGACCCCACCTCCCTGAAGGCCTTC
>JAFZSP010000092.1 GCA_017619335.1 Bacteroidaceae bacterium | reverse complement strand
GACCCGGGCGACATCGTGTGGTTTGAACTCAACAGCAAGACCGACCTGGAGCGTCTGCGCGAGGAAGGCTTTGCCAGCCACGGATTGGCAGAGCAGGCCAAGAGCCTCAAGCTCTGTGACCCCACCTCCCTGAAGGCCTTCATACAACTGAGCTCACTGTTCTGTCCGGCAGAGGAATACATCTTCTCCATCTGGGGACACGGCACCGGCTTCAATCCCACCATGGACGTGCCCGGCAAGTATGAGGATGACGAGCCCACCACACGAGGCGTCATTGCCGACGAGTGGAACGACAAAGAGCAGTTGGACATGTATGAACTGGCACAGGCCATCCGCGAGTGCGGAGCCGTGGGACGCATGAACACCATCTTCTTCCACAACTGCCTGATGGGTAATATGGAGTCGCTCACAGAACTGAAGGACGTCACAGACTACATCTGCTGCTCGGCCCACATACTGACCAGTGACGGCATCGTGCTCTCCGAATTTGTCCAGGGACTCATGGAACAGGACAACACCGAGGACGCCGTGAAACAGATGTTCCAGAGAATGAGGCCCGAATGGGACAATCAGTATCCTCACGATATTAAAGAAGGAGAGAACCTCCCCAACGGCGACTTCAAGATGCTGCGCACCAGCGAGTTCGACGGCGTACTCGACGCCAGCCGCCGACTGGCCACCAGACTCGTGGAACTCCTGCCCACACAGCACGATGCCATCCTCCAGGCCACCAGGAAGGTCTATCGGTTCGTCCATATCGATTACAATGATCCAGAGATGAGCACCGCAGCGCCCTTCTTTGACTTGGCAGACTTCGCCCACAAGCTCGCAGAGGAAACCGGCGATGCAGCATTAGCAGACATCGCCGAAGAGATGGATCAGGCCTTTGATAAACTCATCATCCACTCGGCTGATGTCAACTGGAACGAACAGCATCTGGACCGCTACTCCCTCAGCGTCTGCATCTACCATCAAATCTTCTTCAACTTTGACTACGTAGGCACTGGTACCCCCTACCTGGCCAATATCGGAGACGGCTATGAGCAGTGTACCTTCCACCAGCTGACCGGCTGGGGCAACTACCTCCGCATCAACGACATCCTACCCAAGGGCAATCCCGCCTCCCAAGGCGGTGAACCCCTCATCAAGTAATCGCTCATAAGCCCTGGAAGGCAAAAAGCCATTTTCCCTTTAACAAACAATACAACATCCATCAAAACAACAACAAACGAAAATGAAAAAATTCATCTTGACACTCGCAGCCGCCCTCTGCTGCGCCCTGACAACCACCGTGTTCACCGCCTGTGGCAGTGACGATGACGACACCAAGCCCAATGGCTCAGACACTAAATACGTGGTCAACATGTATTTCGACGTCGCTCTGGAACAGGGCTTGTATGACTTCTGTGATGTCTATTGCACCTTCACCAATAAAGATGGTGAAGTACAGACCATCCAGATGCCTGGCCCCAAGGGTAAGTACGATCAGACCGTAGATTATGACAAGGCACCCGAGGACTATGAGTTCTCCATGTATGCTGTGCCCAAGGAGAAACTGCCCGAAATCGACACCACGGCTGCTTATGACTTCCATTTTACGTATAACGTCCTTTACCGCGTCAGTACCGCAGACAACCCCAAAGGAATGGTCCGAGGGATTATGGTGGAGTATCCCGATAAAAGCGGAGGCCTGAACGTGCCGGGCAGGAACGTGATGAAACATTTGGACAGACATCGTGAGAGTTACGTGCTTGTCAAGAAGATGACAGGCAAAAAATCTAAATAAGGTATCATGGTGAAAAAAAGTCTTTTAACACTCTCTGTCCTTCTCTGCTGCGCCATGAGCATGACGGTGCTCACCTCCTGCACAGAGCAGGAAGACAACCCATCTATCGGTACCAGCCCTGACAGCGCCATCGTGGGCAACTGGATCTGTGACATCACAAACCGTTCCTACCCACTATGGAACATTGGACAGGCCCTGCACATGATGACATTCCGCGCCGATGGAACTGGTTATTTCGAGACGTTCTACACCCTCCAGGACGACCTGCCCCTGGGCCGTGACTACCAGACCTTCACCTACACCACCACCTCCGACGGCCACCTCACCATGGAGATGGAGGACGGCACCTTCCCCTACACCTACCAGGTCGCTGGCGGACAGCTCACCCTGGATTATGGTGGAGGCCCACGCATCTATGAGAAGGCCGATGACGCCACGGTGGACAAGTATGCCGAGTGGGACCAGCGCGAACTCATCACCGTGCCCAATGCAGCACGCTACACCGTCTTCGTCTATGGCAACGCCGGAGGATACATGGATTACATCATCGAGGACGGCTTCTGGGAGCGGATGAAACCGCTGCTCACAGACAGCCTCAACGTGCGCGTGGTCTGCTTCTATAAGTATGGCCAGGATCTGCCCGAGCAGGGAAAAGCATTTACCGGCAAGTACGCAGACCCGGGCGACATCGTGTGGTTTGAACTCAACAGCAAGACCGACCTGGAGCGTCTGCGCGAGGAAGGCTTTGCCAGCCACGGATTGGCAGAGCAGGCCAAGAGCCTCAAGCTCTGTGACCCCACCTCCCTGAAGGCCTTC
>JAFZSP010000091.1 GCA_017619335.1 Bacteroidaceae bacterium | reverse complement strand
GAACTTGCGGCTGTGGTGGGTGATGAACCATTGCCGTGACCTGGTGGATGCGTGTGACAAGGTGAGCGAGCTGCTGCAGCGTGTGGCGGTGTTGGAGGCCGAGAACGAGGCGCAGAAGGCTCAGCTGAACGACGGTTGGACGAACCGTGTGACGTTTGACAACATGGTGGAACAGATTGCCGCCTGCGAGGATGCCTCGGAACGTGACGAGGCTCGCAAGATGGTGGAAACGATGCTCAAGCGCGACGTGGCACGCAAGTTCCGTGAGGCTATCCGTAATAGGGTGCAGGAGCAGAACGTGCAGGAGGGCGCGAAGATCCAGATAAAGCGGGCCGATGTGCAGGTGATGAGTCCTGGCAATAACATCGCTCACACGATCGTGACAAATCAGGGAAGGATGGATGACCATGGAGAGCGATAATGACTTCTGCATCAAGGTGTACAGTCCTGGCAACTTTATTGCCAAGGAGATTACCATCCACGGTGGTGTGACGCTGGGCGGTGACGCACGGCATCATGGATTCACGGACGAACAGGTGGCGGCCGCCTTGCGGGCCTGCGTGGGCAAGGGGCTGGTGATCAGCACGAAGCGCCGTTGGGCTGGAGCCTACTGGTATCTGCGCTGGGCGTGCAACTACCCTGTGGATGTACAGCAGTTCTGCGAGAAAATCCAATCTCTGCCTGTCCGCTTCCCTGAGGAGCATGACTGCTGCTACGAGAATATCCGCAAGCTGTGCACGCTGTCCTTCATGAGCTACGATGCCACGCGGATGGAGGAGGTGCGTGTGAGCCGCAGCGACCAGCCGGAGTTTGCGATATGCCGCGAAGTGGCCTTGAAATTGGCCGAAGAACTGGGAAAAGCGTGCCTGCCGACGGTGTGATTTTCCCAAATCCTTCCCAAATCTTTCCCAAAACGTTCCAGAGCATCTGGGACGTTTTTTTTATGCGTATCTTTGCAGCGTCAAACAAAAATGACAAGCGATCTTTGACATACTGGAACAGACGTGCGAAGGACGCACGGAAATGACAGCCCCGTAGGGGCAAGACAATGGTTCTTGAAGGGTCAAGCGTCCCTTTGGGCCGAGCGGCCAGCCATTTTAATGGCTGGTATGAAGGGGCGATGGATAACGCGTGCCTTTAGGTACGCGATAGGGATCTGTTGTCGCGTACCTAAAGGCACGCATTTTCCCCAACCATCACATACCAGCCAATGAATTGGCTGGCTACCCCTATCAAATGCCTACGGCATTACTTGCGAAAGTTGAGTAAATTATAAACAACTAAGACCCTCGCGGAAAGGCGCGAGTAAAAAGTAACATTATGAGACTATCTGGCAAGATTACAAGGGTGCTCCCCCTCCAGGAGGGGTTGAGCCGAGAGGGAACACAGTGGCGCAAGCTGACCATCGCCGTGCGCGAGGATGACCCCAGCATCGCCTTCCCCAACGAGGTCGCCTTTGACCTCTTCAACGACAAGATCCCCGAGACGTCGCTGACGACTGGACAGCACGTGGACGTACACTTTGGCATTCGTCTCCGCGAATATAACGGACGGATTTACAATGACTTCAATGTAATCAGAATTAATCTCTAAACAAAACTTGAGTTGAAGCAGAAGGAGTCTTCACGTGATTAAAGGTGGCCACCGGATTCCGAAAACTTCTTCTCGCAAAAACAACTCAAAACAATGAAAAATATTAACAAAACAAACGAGAAAGCAAACAACGTCAAGATGACGACGCTGAGCGCCCTGGTGGCCGTCAGCGAGACAGAGACTGGAATGGATTACGTGCAGGTGATGCCGACGAATCCTCGTGTGGGACTGGTGAAGCCGTTCTGCGGCATGGGCCGCGGTCAGCTGCTCTCCAACGGCACCTTCGACTTCCTGCGCCGCAAGCGCATCCGCCGCAAGCCGGTACTGAGACTGCCGCACAGCACGGTGTCCTACGGCCTGGACGGCTATGACCGCTTCATCTTCTGGCTGCCTTCGGAGCAGCGCGAGGACTTCTGCCGACTGCTGCGTAACGAGGCCACACTGGCAGGACTCTATGTGGAGGACAAACTGGAAGGAGGGGTATAACGCGCATGGTGAATCTGATCTATATGGACGGGAGCGGGCACAAGGCGGCCCGCCCCGTCACCACGAGGGAGGACTATGTGACACAGCGTAATGCAGCGGAGAATGTTCGGAATTTCCTTGACGCACGCGGCGGTGATGAGCGTGCAAAGGGCAGTCAAGTGCAGTACTGCTATAACGACTTACTGCCGGATGGTGTGCTCCGCGGCTGCTGTCATCCGTCATCGACATTTGCCCACGACATTGACTGCGGGGACCCCGGGGAACAGGCGCGCATCAGGGAGGTGCTGCTGGAGCGGAAGGATGAGATAGGGCTGCTGGAGCTCTCGGGGTCGGCGCGTTACGGGCTGCACGCCGTGTGCCGCCGCCAGCCCGGCAGGACCATCCGCGAGTGCCAGTATGCCCTCAGCATGGCCACGCAGACAGAGTATGACACCAACTCGCGCGGACTGGCAAGGGTGCTCTTCACCGGGCCCGCGACGCCCGACAACCTCTTCTATCTGGACGACGCCATCTTCCAGGAGCCGCTGACCACAGAGGAGAGCGCCGCCGAGTTCCAGCGCCTGAAGGAGCGCGAGACCGCCGGGCTGGAGGAGGTGCCGCCCGAGGCGAAGAAGGCCAACAAGCATTACAGGCCGTGGGAACAGAACCCCACACGGACGCTCCCTCCGCCCACCGAAGAACATGGGGAGGGACGACAAGACACCTTCCCCACCTCCTACAAGGGCACACCCTACACGGACATCATCCAGAAGTACTGGGAGCTGTTCAACGAAGGGAAAGAGCCCACTCGGGGCGACCGCGACACGCTGACATACCAGCTGGCCTGTGACCTCCGGCACATCTGCGGCCGAAACGCCGAGTGGCTGGATCAGGTGATTCCCTGCTATGACGGATTCCCCCAGGAGGAGAAACGCAAGAAGATCCAGAGCGCCCTGCAGGCCAAGATGGAGGGCATGCCCTACCGCCTGAAGCAGGTGATGGCGGCCCTGAAATCTTCGAACATCGTCAAGGCCTGCGGAGGCACGATGACCTCGCCGCCGCCGCTGCCCCGACGGCTGCCGCCACTCATCCGGCTGCTCACCAAGAACGTCCCGGCGCTGTACAAACCCGCAGTGGCCAGCACGGTGTTCCCGGCACTGGGCGTACACCTGCACGGAGTGCGGTTCCGCTACTGGGACAACGTGGAGCACGAGCCCACGTTCATGAGCGTCCTCGTCGGCCGACAGAGCATCGGCAAGGGAAGCATCAAGAAGCCCATCGAGTACATCATGGAGGACATACGCCAGCGGGACCTTCCCAACCGCCAGCGCGAGTCCGACTGGAAGCAGAAGAATCCCGGCAGCAGGCCCAAGAAGGACCCCCGCCCAGCAGACATCTGCATACAGATGCTCATAGACAACCTGACGGATGCCGTCTTCAACCAGCGTATCGTGGATGCCAACAATAACGGTCAGCGATTCGTCTTCACCATCGTGGACGAGATAGAAGCCCTGAAGAAGGTGACCTCCAAGGGCACGGCGGACGAGGTGGGACTGCTCATCCGCAAGGCCTTCGACAACTCGCTGGCCGGACAGGAACGCGTGGGAGCCGACTCGGTCTCAGGCATCGCACCCCTGCGCTGGAACTTCAACGCCTCCACCACACCGCCAAACGCCCGGAAATTCCTTTACAAAATGATCAACGACGGCACCATCAGCAGACTCGACATCGCCACCATCATCAAGAGTGACAGCAACGATGACAAACCTCCCATCCTGGGCATCTATGACCACACCTTCGCACAGGAACTCAAACCCTACATTGACCGGCTGGAGGCCGCCAGCGGACTCATCGAGTGTCCACAGGCCAAGAAGCTCTCGATGGAAATGAGACAGGAGAACAGTGACATCGCAAAGCTCTATGACTCCGAAGCCTACGAGATCCTCTCCTACCGCGCCAACGTCATCGCATGGCTCAAAGGAATGGTGCTCTATGTGGCCCACGGGTACAAGTGGTCACGCGAAATCGCCGACTTCGTCCACTGGAGCCAGCAGTACAACCTCTGGTGCAAGATGCTCTACTTCGGCCGACAACTGGACAAGGAACTGCGCGAGGAAATGGACATCCAGAAGCAGCGCGGCCCCACGAACCTGCTGGAGGAACTGCCGGACGAGTTCACCGAAGAAGATTACATGCGCATGCGGCAGGCGCAGGGACGACCCAATGACGGCGGAGCCACCCTCAGAAGCTGGAAAAATCGCGGGCACATCATCTTTGACGAAGCCACCGGACGCTACTGCAAGACAGCAGAGTACAAGCAGAAATATGCCAAATCCTGAATCTTGAAACTTGAAACATGGAACTTGAAACATGGAACTAAGCAACACCCAAGCCTGCTTTGTGCGTCTCTGGCTACGGCTGGAGCGCACAAGGCTCCTCTGCCGCGACCTCTGCAAGCGCTTCTGCATCCGCAACATCCTGCAAGCATGGTTCGGCGACGAGGCCAACGACGACTTCATCTGGGAAGTATGCCACCGAGCCGTCGTGGATGACCAGCAACTCTACGGTTGGGACGAGCTCCCGCCACCCAAGCGCTATCCCCGACCGCACCGCGAACTGCTCCGAGCCATCGTCGCCACCCACCTCCACATCGGCCCCCGCCACGTGAGCCTCCGGGACCTCGATGCCGCCTACAGCCAAGCGTTCCCCGATGCCACACCCATCAATGTGAACAAGAAACGGAAACGTGCAGCGTTGCAGCGTTGCAGTGTTGCAGATAAAAATGGGACAGCATAAATTAAGAGAATGTCAAAGGGTACTACAAAAAGAGCCCCATCCGCTGGGGATGAGGCTTGTCTCTGGGTGTGGTGTCACCAGGAATCGAACCGGGGACACAAGGATTTTCAGTCCTTTGCTCTACCAACTGAGCTATGACACCATTGCTTCCGAGAGGCTCTTTTCTGGCGGAGAAAGGAGTGCTCCTCTCGTTTGCGGGTGCAAAGGTACGGCAAAATCCTGAATCCTGCAAGAAAATCGGTAAAAAACTTCTTGAAAAGCAAAAAAAAGTGCTTTTTCTTTCGGTATATGACAAAAACGTTGTACCTTTGCACCCGCAAACGTGAGAAAACCATCTTTTTCCACGTTGAGCATGATCGGAAAGTAGCGCAGTTGGTAGCGCACTACGTTCGGGACGTAGGGGTCGGGCGTTCGAGTCGCCTCTTTCCGACGTTTTTTATCTCATAGAATGACATTATACTGTCGATGAACGTCCTCTGCTGTGAAGCGGGGGACGTTCGATTGTTGTGTATGCCGTTCCTGAAAGGGGGCTGTTACTTGTCGATGATGGAGGTCTGTGGATTGCGGAGTCCGGAGGCGGTGGTGAGGAAGGCTTTGGCGGTGCCGAACTTGAGGAAGAGGTCCAGACGGACGGGGATGTGGTTGGCGTCGTCACTGATGTAGAATGTGAGGACTTCCTTTTCTTTCTTGCCTTCGATTTCCACGAAGGAGAAGACGAGGCACTGGTAGGTGATGTGGGTGTCCTCGGTGGTGAACTTCTTGCGTCCGCGATAGACCAGGACTTCGTTGGTGATGTTGTCGCCGTCGGCCATGCGGAAGTGGATGCGCTGTCCTTCCTTGTAGTCTTTGGGGTCGAAGGAGCGGGCACGGAGCAGCATCGATACCATATCGAAGACGCAGTCCGGCTCCACGTTGGCAGTGTCGCGTTTCTCTCCGAAACGGTTCTGGAAGCGTTGCTTGAGGTGGGTCTTCCCGCCGGCGTAGTTGTACCAGACCTCGTCCACGGTGTAACGTTTGCCCTCGAAAGCGCCTTTGCGGTAATACAGTGGTTCTAGCGTGGGTGTGACATATCCCAGGAGGGTGTCGCGCATGAAGAAGTATTTGTCTGTGCGCTTGCTGCCGCGGGTGATGAGGTGGCAACGGAAGGCCTCCTGGCCGTTGTAACGGCTGGAAGAGATATCCAGCTCAGCGGTTCCGGCCTTGATCCAGATGAATTTCCAGTTGAAGAAGAGCTGGTACTTGAGGCTTTCTCCTGCGCTGAAAGCGGTGTTCTGCAGGGGGCATTGTGCAAAGGCGGCACAGACGGCGGCCAGGCACAGTATGGCTGAAAGGATGTAACGTCTCATGATTGATCAATTGTCTGGTTGTTTTCTCCTATGACAACCCAGGCGGCAAAAGGTTTATTTGCGGTTGCCAGCCCGCCGCATGGAAGCCTCGCGCTCCTTGTTCTTTTCCTTGACTTTCTTCTCCTTGTCCGGTTTCTGCTTGGTGATCTTCTCCGGCTTCTGTTTCATCATCGGGATGCCACGCACTTCCCAGGACTGTTCCACTTCCCACTGTGCCTTGACAGTGAGCGGTTTGGGGAAATAGAATGTCTCCTCGGGAGACGTGCCGCTGTCATAATCTCCTGTGGTCCAGAGGCCGTCATCATTGCGGTCGATGAAGCAGCGGAGGTAATAATCTGCGGGCTTGAGGTAGTAGAAGTCGGCGCGGCCTTTGGCATCAGCTTTTTCTGTGCGCACAGGCTTGTCGGAGCTGTTCAGGAGTTGCACCACAAAGCCTGTGTCCGGACTGACAATCTGAATGAAGAGCGCACCGTATTCTTCTTCTTTGCGCACCTTAAACTCCTGACGGTAAGAGGCATTGCTGTGTCCGAGCGCGCCACTGATGGTGGCACTGTCTATCTCCAAGGCATACTGCTCTCCCAACTCCCACTCCACAAAGAGCTGAGCTTTGCGCGGCGACCCCTCCACAGGCAGCAGTTCAAAGGGTCTGTCCTCCCAGAGCGAATCCACCTTCTGGCGGAAGTGGATGTGGGAAGTGTCGGGCAGCGTGGCGGGTTCGGAGAAGGTGAGCACCGGGAACTGGTTGGGGTCAATGCTTCCCGAGGGTTTGCACTCCACCGTGAGGAACGTCGTCAGATGGGGATTCGGCCCAGGCTGGTAGTTCGGGTTCTTCTTGCTTTTCTTCTTCTGTTCCTTCTCCCACTCCTCAGTCTTTTCTGCCAGCTCTTTCAGCTGTTTGGCCCTTGTGGTCTTGGGCACCAGTTCCTGGGCAGAGTCGGTCTTCCAGACGAGCTGGCCCAGCGTGTCGGTGTCTAAATAGGTGAAATCAAAGATGAGGGTGTCGTTATAGGCGATGGTGGTGTCTGGAATCCAGTAGGTGATGGTGTCGAGTTTCTCGGAGGGTTCCAGGATGAATCCTCCGTCGCCCTGGAAGTTGATACCGCTGATGATGGGGAGGCTGTCTGCCGGCGCTGTGAAGAAGACGGTGAACTTCTCCGGCACATCGCGCTGTGTCTTGAGCAGATGACGGTCCTGTCCCTCTTCCAAGAAGGCTCGCAGCACGATGTCATCCGGGAAGAAATGGGTGTAGCGGACAGGATGGATACTGTCATAATGCGTGGAATCCCGCCAGAGGGTGTCCAGTCTGATGTCCGGGCGGCAGCTGGCTCGGAAGAGAAGGCTGTCAAAGGCCAGCTGCTCGCTCTTCTGGCTGAAACGGAAGTTATTGTCCATGTCTTTCAGTGCGAAGGCGCGATAGGTCTTGTCGGCCGAGACGCCCTTGATGATGAAATGTCCTCGACCGTTGGTGCGGCTGACTCTGTCAAAGGCCCGGGTGCGGAAGGTGCTGTCTGGGACCAGGCTGTCCGGGTTGACTTCATAGAGTCCCACGAGGATACCCTTGATGGGTTCCAGGTCGGCAGCATTGAGCACGTAGCCAGATACTTCCATCGTATCGATGGTGGGACCCGTGGAGAAGGAATAGGTGAAGTTACCCATGGGGTTGCCCTCATTATTGTCCACGATGGCGTCCGAGAAATCCACCGTATAGGTGGTATTGGCGCGCAGCGAGTCGAAGAGGTCGATGCGGATGCGTTTGCCAGCAGCCCTCACATTGGGTGTCTCCTCCTGTGGCGGAGAGACGACGACCTTCTCACTGGCGTTCTCAATCTTGATGTACTCGTCAAAGAGGATGGCAATCTTCTTCTTGTCTGCATTCACAGCCTGGTTGGCCGGCATCGCAGCCAGCACCTGCGGGGGCCTCTCATCATAGGGACCTCCATCAGGCTGACCGATATTGGCACAGGCGCAAATAAATAGGAAGACAATGATAAAGAGAAACAAAGCCTCACCCCCGACCCCTCTCCGGTTGGAGAGGGGAGTATTTACCTGTGACTGTTGATGGCAATTCTCCTTCATTTCCTTTTAGTATATACTCCCCTCTCCAATCGGAGAGGGGGTAGGGGGTGAGGCTTTTAATTCAGTTTCAGCATTTGCTCAATATACTCACGATTGTTGCTCAAACGCGGAATCTTATGCTGTCCCCCCAACTTGCCTTGGTTCCGCAGCCAGTCCACAAAGAGACCCGGACGGGCAGGAATAATCTCCAATTGCTGGAGGGTGATATTCTTGTAACGCTTGGCCTCATAGTCGGAATTGATACTCTGCAATGCCAAGTCCAGCTTCTCTGTAAAAGCTTTCAAGTCACTGGGTTGACGGGAGAATTCGATGAGCCACTGGTGGCGGCACTGTCCGTCCTGATTCATGAAGACGGGTGCGGCAGTGTACTCCAGCACCTCTGCACCTGTGGCCTTGCAAGCTTCCTGCAAGCCACGCTCGGCATTATCCACGATGAGTTCCTCACCGAAGGCATTGATAAAGAATTTCGTGCGACCAGTGATGATGAACTTGTAGGGGTCGGTACTGGTGAAGCGCACGGTGTCACCAATCATATAACGCCAGAGTCCGCTGCTGGTGGAAATCACCATAGCGTAGTTCCGTCCTGTCTCCACGCCCCACAAAGGCACCACAGCGGGATGTTCCTTTTCCAGCTCGTCCATGGGGATGAACTCATAGAAGACACCATAGTCCACCATCAGCATCAGCGACGGGTCTGTGGGGTCGTTCTGGATGCCAAAGAAACCCTCGCTGGCATTGTAGGTCTCCATGTATTGCATGGAAGCGTGCGGGATGAGGCGGCGGTACTGCTCGCGATAGGGCGTGAAGGCTACGCCACCGTGATAGAAGACTTCCAAGTTGGGCCACACCTCACTAATGGTTTCTTTCCCAGAGAGTTCCAGCACCCGATGCAGTACCGACAGCATCCAGGAGGGAACACCACTGAGGCTGCCCACATCTTTATGAAGCGCTTCACGGGCGATGCGATCCCGCTTGATTTCGAAGTCTGGCAGCAGGGCTGTGCTCTTCTTGGGAATGCGTATGAGGTTGACCAGCGGGTTGATGTTTTCTATGAGGATGGCACTCAGGTCGCCCACAAGTGAACCCGGCAGGTTGTAGTTGGGAGCGTGTGAGCCGCCCAGGATGAGTGCCCGGCGGTTAAGCACCTGGCTCTTGGGGTTGTTGTGAAGAAACCAGACGACGGTGTCTGTGCCTCCGGCATAATGTGTGTCTTTCAGTCCCTGTGGCGAAACCGGGATGAACTTACTCTTGTCATTAGTGGTGCCGCTGGACTTGGCATACCATTTCACGCGTCCCGGCCAGAGAATGTCCCGTTCGCCGTGACGCATGCGATCGATGTCTGCCTTCAGATCCTCGTAGGTATTCACGGGGCAGGCAGCGGCGAAAGCCTCGTAGCTGTCAATGGTCTCGAAGGCATGATGATGTCCCCATTCCGTGTCCTTGGCCGAAGATAACAATCGCCGCAACACACTCAACTGCAACGCCTTGGCATTGGTGTCGTAGGCGGACAGCTTCTTGTAACGGGGTACAAAGATGGGACTTATGATAGACGTGAGACTCATAATATATTAAGGCACGAGTGCCGTGGGCTCTTCTTCCTGAGCGGTGCGGTTGCTCTTGGCCTGGAAAATGCTTTCTGTGAACTGGCGGTCGGCACGCAGCAGTCGCAGTGTAGCCTTGGCGGCTTCCTGATGACTCTCTTTCTTGCTGTAGCCTTTTCCTGTTTCGCCGTCCAGTCCTTCCAGGACGGCACGCGTGATGAAAATGGGTGTGGACTGGTTCTCCTTGCGTTCTTCCACCAGCTTGAATTCCAGCTGAAAATGATTCTTCTGTGCCCACTCGATGAGTTTGGACTTGAAGTTGACCTCCTTGGTGGCCACCGTGTCCACATTCAGCAGATGGCCGAGGATTCTGTTGCGCATGAAGAACATGCAGGCATCAAATCCGCGGTCCAGATAGATGGCTCCGATGAGTGCCTCAAAGGCATTGCCGCCGGTATAGCTGTTGTGGGTGGAGTTCTGGTAGTTGGTGTGAACCAGTCGTTCCAGCCCTGTTTCCCGCGCCAGTTTGTTGAGCGTGTCACGCTGAACGATTTTGCTGCGGGTGTTGGTGAGGAAGCCCTCACGCTGTCCCTTGAAGCGGTGATAGATGATGTCACTGACGATGCCCTCAAGGATGGCATCTCCCAGAAATTCAAGGCGTTCGTTGTGCTGCGGCTCACCCTTGCGGTTCCGCACGGCTGTGGATCTATGGGCCAGTGCCTGCTTGTAATACTTGATGTGTCGGGGGTAGAACCCGAGGATGTCATAGAAAGCGGCATAAAGCTCCCTGTCCTTTCGGAAGGGGAGCTTTATGCGGTCTATGAAGTTTGCTTTCAGGAACACGGTTTAGTCCTCGTACTTCTTGAAGATGACACACGCGTTGTGTCCGCCGAAGCCGAAGGTGTTGCTCAGCGCAGCCCGCACGGTACGCTTCTGGGCTGTATTGAACGTGAAGTTCAGCGCATAGTCGATTTCCTCATCACGGTCGTCCTCCTCGTGATTGATGGTGGGCGGCACGATATCGTTCTTCACTGCCAGCACGCTGGCCAGTGCCTCCACAGCGCCGGCGGCACCCAGCAGGTGACCGGTCATGGATTTGGTGGAGGAGATGTTGAGCTTGTAGGCGTGTTCACCGAAGACGTCCTTGATGGCCTTTGCCTCAGAGATGTCACCCACGTGTGTGGATGTTCCGTGAACATTGATGTAATCGATGTCTTCGGGCTTCATTCCAGCATCGTCCAGGGCGTTCTGCATCACCAACTTGGCACCGAGTCCCTCGGGGTGAGAGGCGGTGATGTGGTGGGCGTCGGCACTCATGCCTTCGCCTGCGAACTCTGCATAGATCTTGGCTCCGCGTGCCTTGGCGTGCTCCAGTTCCTCCAGGATGAGGCATCCGGCACCCTCGGCCATGATGAATCCGTCACGGCTGGCGCTGAAGGGGCGGCTGGCGTGCTGGGGATCATCATTGCGTGTGGAGAGGGCCTTCATGGCGTTGAAACCGCCCACACCACCAGTGGTGATGGCAGCTTCGGCACCTCCGCTGACGATGACGTCGGCCTTGCCCAGACGGATGAGGTTGAAGGCGTCGGCCAGGGCGTTGGTGCTGGAGGCACAGGCAGAGGTGGTCACATAGTTGGGTCCATGGAAGCCATACATGATGCTGATGTGTCCGGCAGCGATGTCGGAAATCATCTTGGGAATGAAGAAGGGGCTGAATTTGGGGCCCAGCTCCTCGCCGGTGCGACCGAAGGCTTCCACCTCGTCCTGGAAGGTCTTGATACCTCCGATGCCCACACCATAGATGACACCCACGCGGTTCTTGTTGACCGTCTCCAGATTCAGGGCGCTGTCTGCAATAGCCTGTGTGGCAGCGGCAATGGCAAACTGGCAATAGAGATCCATCTTGCGGGCCTCCTTGCGGTCGAGACCAAAGTCCTCGGGTTTGAAGTCCTTGACCTCACAGGCGAACTGTGTCTTGAACTTCTCGGTATTGAAATGGGTGATGGGAGCGGCACCGCTGACACCGTTGAGCATATTCTTCCAAGTCTCCTCGGCGCTGTTGCCAAGGGGTGTGACGGCTCCGAGTCCCGTTACTACGACTCGTTTCAGTTCCATAGTGTTCTTAATATATTAACAAGTTAAGGATTTAAGGGATGCGGGCACGGTTCCTAAAAACGCCACCCTCTCCTTAAATCCTTAAAGCTGATGTTACCAATAAATATTACTGGCGTGCTTCAATGTAATCGATGGCGTCTTTGACGGTGGAAATCTTCTCGGCCTCGTCGTCGGGAATGGTGATACCGAATTCCTTCTCGAACTCCATGATGAGCTCTACTGTATCCAGAGAATCTGCACCGAGGTCGCCGGTGAAGCTCTTTTCTTCGCTAACTTCTGCTGCATCTACGCCGAGCTTATCGACGATGATGTCAATGACTTTGCTTTTAATTTCAGACATGGTTGAAATGTTTTAAATAATGATTATAATTCTCGTATCTTCTTCTTTTCGGGGTGCAAAGTTCGGACTTTTTCTCCACATGACCAAACAATTTGTTAAAAAAATGGCTTAAAAGTAGCTTTTTGAGCCCTAAAAGTACTGTTTTTGCTCTTTTTGGTGTTTCAGAATAGTTCTAATTGAAACTTTCCCTTCGCAGCGGATAGTCCCCTCGCAGTCGTTCAAAGGCTGTGGGCTCGGCTTTCAGACGGCTGCTGTCGGCGCGTGGGTCATAGAGTTGCAGGGCTTGCTGCACGGGGTCTGTGACTGGTGTGAAGTCCTCGGGCAGGGACGGTGGCAGAATGGTGAAATCCATGGGTCGCCCGAGGAAGTGGCAGACACGTGCCAGGGTCATTCGGGTGGCGTTGGCCTTTCCGTCGGCACTGTAGCCTGCGATGTGAGGCGTGGCGATGAAGGCTCGCTCCAAGAGTGTTCGAGACACGTCCGGCTCGTGTTCCCAGGTGTCGATAATGACGTCCCGAACGAGACCCTGCTGCATAGCAGTGAGCAGTGCCTCCTCGTCCACCACCCCACCACGTGCTGCATTGATGATGACGGGCTGGTGCTGCAGGGCAGCGAAGAAGGCGTCATCTGCCAAGTGTTCTGTGGGGAAGGGGCCTTGCTGTGTCAAGGGCGTGTGGAAGGTGATGACGTCTGCCTCGGTCTGCAGCTGTTGAAGCGAACACCAGTGTCTGCCTCCGGGGGCAGTCTTGCCAGCTGCTTGACGAGGCGGATCGTTGAGCAGGAGTTGCTTCACGCCAGCAGCCTCCAGTGCTGCCACTACGGCTGTCCCCACGTGTCCCACTCCCACAACTCCCACGGTGGCATCTGCCAGTCGGAACGGACGTTGCTGCTGCAAGGCCAGAAGGCTGTTGCGCACATATTGCCCCACACTGGTGGCATTGCAGCCCGGACAGTTGGACCATTGGATGGCGTGCTCTTCCATCCAGCGTGTGTCCAGATGGTCATAGCCGATGGTGGCAGTCACCACCAGTTGCACACGGGAGCCCTGCAGGAGTTGGCTGTTACAGCGGGTGCGGGTTCTGACCAGCAGGATGTCTGCATCACGAACGTCCGCTGCCGTGATGTCACGTCCGGCCTTGAACACAGCCTCGTCTGCCAATTGCTCCACTGCAGGGCGGATAAACGGAATCTTGTCGTCACAAACTATTTTCATACGAAGAAACTTTTTTTACAGATAGGGGGCAGTGACAGACTCTTTGCACGACAGCATCTCTTCTGGCGTGCCAGTGAAGATGACGCGTCCGCCGTTCTCGCCGGCTCCAGGACCGAGCTCTATCACATGGTCGGCTGCACGGATCACATCGGTGTTGTGCTCGATGACATACACCGTGTTGCCCTCGCTCACCAGGCGGCGGAAGAGCCGAATGATGTGTTGTACATCGCGCAGGTGCAGACCGTCTGTGGGTTCGTCTATGATGAATATCTTGCCTTTCTCGCCCAGGTAGGAGGCCATTTTCAGGCGCTGCAGCTCGCCGCCCGAGAGCGTGGAGAGCGCCTGGTTCAAGTGCAGGTAGCCCAGCCCCACGTCCATCAGTGGGCGCAACTTCTCTTCAATGACAGTGCCACTGAAGAATGCACTGGCCAGTCGCACCGAGAGGTCAAAGACCTCGGCAATATTCCGCTCGCGCACCTTATACTGCAACGCCTCCTGGCTGAACCTCAAACCCCCGCAGGCATCGCACACGGTCTCGATGTTGTCCATAAACGCCATCTCGGAGACAATCACGCCTTTGCCGCCACAGACGGGGCAGGCGCCTTTGCCGTTGAAGGTGAAGTACTCCTCCTTAATTTTATATGCGCGCGCGAAGACTTTACGGATATCAGAAGCCACTTCCATATACGTGGCCGGTGTGGAGCGCAAGCTCACACCAATGTTCTTCTGACTGATATATACGATCTCTTCCGGAGCGGGATAGGCTCGGCGAAAGCACTCCATCAGCGAGCTCTTGCCAGAACCCGCCACGCCTGCCACGACCCCCAAGATGCCCAACGGCAAATCCACCGTCACGTCCTGCAAGTTGTGGAGGGACGCGTGCTGTAAGGTGAAGCGTGTGGGGTTATCTGGAGTGCATCGCACTTCCTGATGATCCTGAAACTTCTGAAACCTGGAACTTGAAACTTCCCGTAGCGCTTCTCCCGTCGCCGTCCCGCTCTGTAGCAGTTCCTCGTAGGTCCCTTCAAAAACGATGTTTCCGCCGTCAATCCCTGGGCCGGGGCCCAAGTCCACGATGTGGTCGGCAATGCGGATCATCTCTCGGTGATGTTCCACCAGCAGGACGGTGTTGCCCGCGTCACGCAGCCGCTGCACGCTGTGTTTCATCAGTTCAATATCTCGATTGTGCAGGCCCGTGCTGGGTTCGTCCAGGATATACAGCACATCGGCCAGTGAGGAGTTGATATACTTGGCAATCTTGCAGCGCTGAGCCTCGCCTCCGGAGAGCGTGCCCACGGCTCGGTCCAAGCTCAGGTAACCCAGACCGATCTCCTCCAGTGCCGTCAGCCGTGCTCCGATGGCTGCCTGCAAGTCCACCGCCAAGGGTGCCTGCAGTGACCGCATCCATTCATTCAACCGCTTGATACTCATGGTGCAGACCTCCGCAATATTCTCTCCCTCGGGACTGCCGATGGGGGACTTGATGCGGCAGGAGCGCACCCGCTCACACACTCTGGAACCGCCGCAGTCAGGGCACGTCCCCATGTGAAGCATCGGGTTCAGCACCGAGGCGTGCAGCAGACCCTCCTCGCTGTTGATGATGCTACGGTACATGCGTGGGATGAGTCCCTCATATTTCGCCGTCTTCGGCCAGTTGGAGGGCGGATTCTTCAGGCGGATCTGCGGGCTGTGGAGAAACAGCTCCAACTCCTCGGGCGAGTAATCCTTGATTTTCTTGTCCAGGTCAAAGAGCCCGCTGTGGGCGTAGCGGATCCAGCGCCAGCCGCCCTTGCCGAAGGCGATGTAATGAATGGTGTCCTCGTCGTTGAGACTCTTGTCGAAATCCACCAACTTGTGGATGTCCAGCTCACGAATCTCCCCCAGACCCGAACAGCGCGGACAGCTGCCCTCGGGATGGTTGAAGCTGAAGGACTCTGCATAGCCCACAAATGGCTGTCCCACACGCGAGAACAGCAGTCGCAGCAGTGCATAGATATCAGTATAGGTGCCCACCGTGGAGCGGGAGTTCTGGGCCGGTTTCTTCTGATCAATGACGATGGCGATGGGGAGGTTTTCGATGGCATCTACGTGGGGCCTGCCATACTTGGGCAGGTACTGCTGCACGAAGGTCGGGAACGTGTCGTTCAACTCACGGCGGCTCTTGGCGGCGATAGTGTCCAGCACCAGTGAGCTCTTGCCCGAGCCGCTGACGCCCGTGAAGACGGTGATCTGATGTTTGGGGATACACAGCGAGACGTTCTTCAGGTTGTTTTCGCTGGCACCGCGGACGACAATGGAGTCCATTCTGTTAAAGAAATTGCGTTTTCGGATGCAAAATTACACTTTTTTAGCCTTTCCGCAGCAGAAAAACAGAAAAATGTGAATACTATTCACGTTTTTTTACTACTTTTGCAGCCAGTAAACCAACATTTATCTGCAAAAATGAAAAAAGCACTCTTTCTCATCCCGCTTCTGCTCATGATTTCATTGGTCGTGCAGGCAGAGGAAAACATCGCGTCCGGCTCCGAGTCCTTCCAGGCTCCCTCCGTCCTCTCACTGCCGCCTCTCAGCCCCTCGCTGCAGCTGAAACTGGATATGTCACAGGCACCGCGCCTCTCTGTGGCTCCCGAGACCACCACGGCGGCTCCCCACTATGACTTCATAGATGACCTCTCCTTCGCCGGCGTGCCCGTCTTCCTGGCCGGTGTGATCATCAAGGGTGAGAAGAAGGGCTTCCGTCAGGACTACGAGAACCCTCATGCCAACACGCGCCTGCTGACAAGCTTCAAGACCCACATTGATGACTACACCCAGTACTTCGGCCCCGCCATGACCCTGGGCCTGAAGATCGGAGGCGTGGAAGGACGTTCGGACTGGTTGCGTTTAGGCGTGTCTGCCGCGCTGTCCTACGGTCTGATGGCCGGTTTTGTCAACGGCATCAAATATACCGCCAAAGAGCTCCGTCCCGACGGCTCCACCTATAACTCCTGGCCCTCCGGACACACTGCCACCTCCTTCGTCGGTGCCACCATTCTGCACAAGGAGTACGGCCTGACGCGCTCGCCCTGGTACTCTGTAGCAGGTTACGGCGTGGCCACCGCCACCGGTGTCATGCGCGTGCTCAACAACCGCCACTGGGTCAGCGACGTCCTTTCCGGAGCCGGCATCGGCATCATGTCCGGCGAGCTTGCCTACGCCTTCAGTGACCTCATCTTCAAGGACACTCACCTCCTGCGCGGCGACCTGGCCGATCACCCCAACCTCAAGCGCCAGCACCCCTCCTTCTTCGACGTCTCCATGGGTATGGGCTTCGGTTCCAAGGACATCACCTTTGATGATGCCTATTTCTACAGCAGCGACGAGCCCATCAAACTGGAGTTCCGCACCGCCACCGTCGTGCAGGCCGAGGGCGCCTACTTCGTCAACAACTTCGTGGGATTTGGCGGTCGCCTGCGCGTGCGCACCTCTCCTATCAATGGCTGGGGCAACTTCATGAACATCGCTTCCGGCGACCTCCAGGCCACCATGGAGGAGCTCCATGAGCTCGACAACGACTTCAACGGCGCAGACTTTGCCCCCAAAATGCACGAGGTCATCAAGGATGCCAACTTCAACATCGAGAGTGACCACCTCACCGAGTTCGCCCTGGATGCCGGTCTCTACTTCAACCTGCCCCTCTCCAACCGCTTCTCCATCGGTGCCAAAGCACTCATCGGACGCAGCCTCATGCAAGCATTGGACATCAACGCTCATTACACGGGAAAAGTCAAGGACATGGATTATGACGCCATCATCCATAATGGTGAAATTGACGATGAAAACGGTCTGTTTATCTACAGCATCACCGATGCCGGGTTCTATGACTGCGAGTGGGACTACCTCACCGTGGAGGGCAGCCGCACCACCAAGTACGGCACAGGTATCTCCCTCACCTACGCATACAAGGGCAACTTCTGCTGGAAGCTCTTCTTCGATTATGACTATACCCAGAAGACCTTCACCATGACCTACGATCCCGACCGCTACATCAAGGACGCCATGCCCGATCTGGCCAACCTTTACGGACTCATGGGTGAGAGTCTGGAACCCCGCATCTACAAGCGCAAGAAGGATCTCCACCAGTTCGTCCTCGGTGCCTCCTTCTCCATCTCCTTCTGAACCGCCAGCTCTCAAGGATCACACAAACACTTGCCCGTTTTCCCCACGTAGGGATGCGGGCAAGTGTTGATTGGCTTATTCCCTCGGTGGTTCTTGTAAAAGCCGAGCGCAACATGTGTACAGTCTTGTCATTGTATGAAACTCAAAAAAGCGCCCGTGTGACCAAGAATCCACGGGCGCTGACTTGTTTAATGCAAGATGTGTGAAAGGGTTATTTACGTTTCTTGGTCGCTTTGGCAGGTTTCTTCTGGGCTGCGAGGTCCAGAACACGGATGTTGCGGAGCTTCAGGCCCTCGCCGTGACCGCAGAAGCAGATGAGGCCGTCCTTGTTGAAGAGGCCGGGATGGCTCTGATGGTCAACGGTGAAGGGATTTTGTTTCTCCCCCTCGGGAGCCATGTTGTGTCCTTGGCAGGCTTCACGGATGTTGCCATCCACCAGGACTTCGCCGTTCAGGGTGACGGTGATGTGGTCACCTTCGGCACGGATCTCCTCATAGTTCCAAGTGCCCAGGGGCTTGTGCTTGTAGCGCTTGGCAGGGATGATGCCATAGACGGAACCGTGAACCTGGTATTCACGCAGGCCCTTGTAGATGGGGTCATCGTGGTCCAGGATCTGGATTTCCATGCCCTCGTAGGCAGCATCCACGCCCTCGCTGGTGCGGATGCCGACACCATTATTGATGCCCGGGCGCACAAAGCAGAACTCGAAGCGGAAGACGAAATCGGAGTACTTCTTCGTGGTGTAGAGGTTGCCCTCCGAGCCGTATTGGGCGCTGACGTAGATGGCGCCGTCGATGGGCACGTAGGTGTTCTTGGCACCCGTCCATTTGTCCAGGTTGGTGCCGTCGAAGAGCAGTTCAAAGCCCTCTTTCTCTTCCTCGGCAGAGAGCTTGGTGACCTTGGCTGTGATGGCGTTGGGGTCGTCGATGATCTTGGGCAGGATGGTGTTGATCTGGTCCACAGCATAGCCGGCATCGGCATCCTCAGTGTGACTCTTGAAGACGTTCTGTGCCTTCAGGAGCATCTCGCGGACGTTGGCACCACGCTGCATGGGTTCGTTCTTCTCGATAAGGTCAGCCACAGCGTGTGCAGCAGCCAAGTCGTTGGCTTTCATATCCATATACTGTGCTGCCAGGTTCAGGGCGGGCTCATTGTTCAGGGTGCCGAGGGCGGCCAGATAGCTGTTGACGGTGGCTGCCGAAGGCTTCATGTCCAGCGCCTGTTTGTAGAGCTGGTACTTGGAGAGGTTGGCCTGTCCGGTGCCCTTGATGAGTGTGAGTGCTCGGCCGAGGAGGGCGTCACGGTTGGCAGCATCTGTGGCGGCGAGGGACATCAGCGGTGTGATGGCTTCACTGCTGCCCACCTTCAGGAGAGCGGCGATGGCTTCCTGCTTGTTGGCACCCTGTGCAGCCTTGACGATTTCCGCGATGTCCTCCTTGCCAGCGCGCTGTGCCAGCAGGCTGTAGTAGTTGTCGGGATAGGGCTTGAAGCGGTTGAGGAGGTCTGTGAAGTTGCCTTCTGTGACGATGGCAGCGAGGCTCTGTGCCGCGATGGCGTGCAGCTGGTCGTTGGCGAGCAGGGCTGTCAGAGGCTCGTAGGCAGCGGTGATGTGGCGCTGGCCAGCCAGGCCGATGAGGGCAGGGGCGATGTTGGCGCCTTGGGTCTTCAGGGCGGAGAGGACGCCATCGTTGATGCTGCCGTTGAAGGTAGTGAGGGCTGCCAGTGCGGCGTCTCCGTTGCTGCCGCTGAGCTGTCCGATGAGGGCTGTGAGGGCTTCTGTGCCGCCGATTTTGCCAGCAGCCTCAATGGCGGCGGTGGCCAGTTCTGTGTCGGAGGAGGGGATGGCTTTCAGGACGGTGGCGAGGTTGGCCGAGTCATGATTGTTGCCGAGCCAGCGGAGGACATCTGCCTGGGCGGCGGAGGGGAGTTTGGAGAAGGTCTTGCAGACCTCAGCGGGAAAACCGCTGAGCACTCCACCCAGTTCCAGGGCGGTATTGCGGAGCTGGCGGTCGGGGCTCTTGAGGGTCTTCAGGAGGAGGGCGCTCTGCTTCTTGGCGGGTGTGGCGGCCACCTTGTCACGGAACTCGGCGATGGCGCGGGAGTTGGCGGCCACTGCTGTGAGGTCCTCCACAGCGTGCTTTACTTCCAAACTGCCCGGGGTGAGCTTGTTCAGTTGGTCTTGCAGGAAAACCTTGTTGCCCTCGTCGGTGCATTTGGCGATGGCGGCTTCCAGGCCTTTCTTCACGGCAGCACACTGTGCCTCGCGGCCCTTCTGCGTGACATAGCTGGTGAGACCGTCGATGGCATATTGGAAGGGGGCGTTCTTGCCCTGGTCAGAGGGTCCGAGCATGGAAGCCAACTGCTGCACGCCTTCGGCGCCTGTGCCGGCAATCTCACTCATGACCTGCTCCAGGGTGGCCAGGTTCTGTGCGGGCAGCTGCGCCAAGCCGTCGGCAATGATGGTGGAGGTGACACGATTGCGGCTGTCCTGGGCAACGGCAGAGAGATTCAGACCGAAGGACACCGCCAACAAAAGAATAATATATCTAAGGTGTTTCATAGGAACTTCAATTGTCACTTGTGAATTATGAATTGTGAATTATGAATTGTCAATTGTGAATTATATTTTCCACTCTCCGCGCATGGGCTGGTCGATGAGGGCGTTGGCAGCATCGTCTCCGATGAAGCGCTGTGTGGCAGGGTCGAAGTTCAGGACGCTGCGTCCGAGGCGCAAGCCCACGGCACCCAGGTTGACGAGGGTGCAGCTGTGGTGACCGTTGTCCTCGTTGAGGGCGAACTTCTGGCGGGTGCGAACGCAGTCGAGGAAGTCGGTGCGCTGCGGCTCCGGATCAGGCAGCTCGTTGATGAGTTGCTGCACGTTGGGGATGGTACACTCAAATCCCTTATAGACCTTGCCCTTTGGACCTTCGATGTAGGCGAGTTTACCTTTGCTCTCGTAACCTTCACCCTCCAGGACGATTTGGCAGCCGTCAGCGTAGGTGTAAGTGATTTTGTGCCAGATGCCCACGGCATCGTAGTGCTGCTGCGGGGCGTCGATTTCCACCTTCACGGGGAACTCGTTGTCCTTGCCCAGTATGTACTGCACGGGATCCAGGTAGTGCTGGCCCATATCAGTGAGGCCGCCGCCATCGTAATCCCAGTAACCGCGGAAGGTCTGGTGAGTGCGGTGGACATGATAGGGCTTGAAGGGAGCGGGGCCCAGCCAGAGGTCATAGTTCAGCTCGGCAGGAACGGGTTGGGGCGTGAGGTTGTCCTTGCCCACCCAGAAGAACTTCCATGTGAAACCTGTGGCACCCGACACGGTGACCTTCAGCGGCCAACCTAACTGTCCGCTCTGGATGAGCTTCTTCAGCGGCTTGACGGGCGTGCCCAGGCCATAGAAGGTGTCGGTGAAGCGGAACCAAGTGTTCAGGCGCAGGATGCGGCCATAACGCTCCACAGCAGCCTTGACGGCTTTGCCCTCACCGATGGTGCGGGTCATGGGCTTCTCCAGCCAGATGTCCTTGCCAGCTTTGGCGGCTTCCACTGCCATGAGTCCGTGCCAGTGTGGCGGTGTGGCGATGTGGATGATGTCGGCACCGGACTGATGGATGAGGTCACGGAAGTCCTCATAGGCCTTCACGTTCTCCTTCAGCTGGGTCTTGGCGGCCTCCACGGCACTGTTCAGATGTTTCTTGTCCACGTCACAAACGGCCAGCAGACGGCACGCTTCGGAACTGGAGAAGTGGCTGCTGGAACGGCCGATGCCGCCCACGCCGATGATGGCTTTGGTCAGTTGGTCACTGGGGGCCACGAAGCCCTTTCCGCCCAACACTTTCCTCGGGACGATGGTGAACAACCCAGCGGCGCCCAAGGTCTTCATGAAATTTCTTCTGTCCATACTTATGTTTGAGTTTAGGGTTTAAAGTTTAGAGTTTAAAGATGAGAGTAATTGAGTTTGGAGTAAATTTGTGATAAAAGATTTGCAATTTGCCATTCAAATGTGCATTTTGCGGTGTAAAGTTACATCTTTATTCGTCAAGATGGTCATTTTGGGGCTCATTTTTCACACACTTTCACACAAAAATGTTAATCTGTGGTAAAATCAAGCCCAGAAAGCGGACATAAAGGGAGTTTTTTTGTACTTTTACGCCGCAAAAGTGACATATATGAAGATATTTGCAGTAGGAATGAACTACGCCGAGCACAATAAAGAGCTTCATGGCGCGTTATTTAAAACAGAGGAACCCGTGATTTTCACGAAAGCTGACTCTGCACTCCTCACCAATGGACGTCCGTTCTTCATCCCCGATTTCACACAGCGGTGTGACTATGAGACGGAAGTCGTTGTGCGCATCTCAAGGTTGGGACGCAGCATCTCACCCCGCTTCGCCCACCGATATTATGATGCCGTGACAGTGGGCATCGACTTCACAGCACGTGACCTGCAAGAGCAGCTGACGGCCAAGGGGCATCCCTGGGAACTGTGCAAGGGATTCGATGGTTCGGCAGTCGTGGGAAAGTTTGTACCAGTAGATGCACTGGGGCGGAACGTGCAGGACCTGCACTTCCATCTGGACATCAACGGACAGACGGTGCAGCAAGGCCACACTGCCGACATGCTGCGGACGGTGGATGAGCTGATTGCCTACATCAGTCAGTTCTTCACCCTCAAGACGGGAGACCTCCTCTACACAGGGACACCAGTGGGTGTGGGACCTGTCCATGAGAACGACCACCTCTGTGGATGGTTGGAAGACCAGAAACTGCTGGAATTCAATGTGAAGTGATTGATGAATGATGATTGTATTTTGAAACTTGAAATTAGAAACTTGAAACTCTATAAACCCATATTACTCTGGTGCCTGCAACTCCTCTTCCTGAGCTCGGCGGCAGCACAGCACTTCACGCGCTTTGACTGGAACGTGATGCGCATAGACAGCGTGCTGCCCGTCTATACAGAGGTGGTGCCGCTGGAGACGGATTATCGACTGTTTGACTACCGCGTGCAGGTCACCTATCCCGAATGGGCACCGCTCACCAAGGCAGAAGCCGCTGTGGCAGAGCGCTTCCGTGACCTACTGGCAGACACGCTGCAGGTGGAGACCTTCGTGGGAGCCAGCCGCGGGAAGGGGATGATAGACATCACCTTCGTGCCCATCGTCTTCCAAGCAGGTAAGTATCTGAAGCTGATGAGCGGAAAGGTGGAGATTATCCCTCAGAAGAAAAAAAACAGCCAGCGGGCTCGGATGGTCCGGAGAGCTCCCCAAGATTCTCTCGGAGGCCGATGGGCTTCCAACAGTGTGCTGGCCACAGGGCGATGGGTGAAAATCAGCGTCACAGAGGATGGCATCTATCACCTGACAAACAGCCAGTTGCGCAGCATGGGTTTCTCCAACACTCAGAACGTGCGCGTCTATGGTTACGGCGGACATCTGCAACAGGAAGTGATGACACCTGACACAGATTGGGACGACCTGGAAGATGTGGCACTGCTGCCTGTGGCGGATGGCTATCTCTTTTATGCCAACGGCCTCACCACCTGGCGCAGCGGAGTACATGTGAACAATCATTACGCCACGGCCGCCTGCTACTTTGTGACAGAAGCAGCTCAGGCAACATCCACCATCGAACGTCAAACCGCCACAGCCATTCACGACCCCCAGGACTCCATTGTGGCCTATGCCGTCCACGACCCCGACGGCTATGCCTGGTTCCAAGGCGGACGAGTGTTGGTGGAAAACTTTGATTATGCCGTGGGTACGGGACGCACCTACAAGCTCTCACTTCCCGCCAAGCCCCTGACAGAAGGAAACGCCACCTTGCGAGTGAACTTCACGGCGGCCAATTCCACTGCCACAGAGGTGACACCTTATTATAATGGTAACGCGCTGGAGCCGATGAGCATTACGGAGCTCACCAGTGAGTACCTCTTTGCCATGTCCTCCATCAAACGGTACAATGTCTCTCTGCCACAGGGGACAGAAGCCACCGTCCTTTTCCAAGCACCCAGCGGACAGCACGCCCGACTGGATTACGTTGAACTGGCATACGATGCTCAACTGGCATTGGACGCCAGCCATCCACAGGTACAGTTCTGGACACCAGACAGTTGCACCCTGGACATCCGTTATGCCGAGGGGCAGCAGCCGCAACTCTGGCGCTTGGCAGAACGCGGACAGCCTGCTGTGGCCTACGAGGGGCAGACGGTGACAGGCGAGAACGGCGAACTCATCTGCCGCGTGGCTGTGGAAGGAGAAGGGGAGGAGGCACGCTTTGTGGCTTTCGATGCTGCTGCCGACTATCCCGCACCCACCATCGTGGGAACCATTGAGAACCAGAATCTGCACGCGCTGGATTCCATCGATATGGTCATCATCACGCCCGCCAGCGGCATCTTTGACGCACAGGCTCAGCGCATGGCCGATGTCCACACAGAGATTGACGGTCTGCGCTGTATCGTCGTGCGTGCCGACCAGATCTTCAACGAGTTCTCCAGCGGCACACCAGATGCCACAGCCTACCGCCGTTTCCTCAAGATGCTGTATGACAGAGGCATCCAGAACGGCACCGCCCCGCGTTACCTCCTGCTCTTCGGAGACTGCGCATGGGACAACCGCATGCTTTCCCCTGCCTGGAGAGGTTATTCACCAGACAACTTCCTGCTGTGTTTTGAGAGCGAGAACTCCTTCAGTGACACCAATACCTTCGTGATGGAAGAATACTTCGGCCTGCTGGACGATGGCGAGGGACGCACGCTCTATTCCGAGAAGACTGATCTGGGCGTGGGACGCTTCCCTGTGAGAACGGTGAAGGAGGCCAAGGCACTGGTCGATAAGACCATCAGCTACATCCGCTCCGAACAGGCTGGTGCCTGGAAGAATGTGGTTTGCTTCTTAGGTGACGACGGCGACAACAACCAGCACCTGCGCATGGCCAACGATGCGGCAGACAGCGTGGCAGCACGACATCCCTCACTGGAGGTGCGCAAGGTCATCTGGGATGCCTACAAACGCGAGAGCACGCCTTCTGGAAACCGCTATCCCGAGGTGCAGCAAATCATCAAAAAACAGATGGAAGAGGGTGCGCTGATGATGAACTACACGGGGCACGCCTCCACCTATACCATTTCCCACGAGCAAGTGTTGCGCATCGAGGACTTCACCACCTTCACCACCTCCCGTCCGCCGCTCTGGGTCACTGCCGCCTGTGATGTGATGCCGTTTGACACGCAGAAAGAGAACATCGGAGAGACGGCAGTGCTGAATGAGACAGGGGCTGCCATCGCCTTCTACGGCACCACCCGCACTGTCTATGCCAATGCCAACGAGGAGATGAACCAGGCATTCTGCTACACCGCCTTCGCCCATGACGAGGAAGGACGACCCAACCGTCTGGGAGATGCCGTCCGGCTGGCCAAGCAGCGGGTGATAGAATCCAAACTGGCCTACGCCAACCGCCAATATACCGTCAACAAGTTGCACTATGCCCTCCTCGGAGACCCCGCCCTGCGGCTTGGCAGCATCACCAACCATGTCCTTCTGGACAGCATCAATGGCATAGCCGTAGGCGCACTGCCAGAGGACTACACTATTCATGCAGGCAGCAAGGTGAAACTGGCGGGACATGTGGAGGACAGCAGCGACCAACTGATGGCGGACTTCGCTGGCACCATCGCACTGCGACTCTATGACAGCCAAAACACCATCACCTGCCGCAACAACGATGGCAAGGCCTCGGAGCCCTTCGTCTTCAGAGCCTACGACAAGATACTCTATAACGGCCAGGACAGCATCCGGGGCGGACGATTCTCTGTGACCTGCCCCGTGCCCATCGACATCAGTTACAGTGACAAAACGGGACGCCTGCTCTTCTATGCCCTCTCTGCCGACCGCCTCACAGAGGCCAATGGCTACAGCGAGGACTTCCTCATCGGAGGCACAGAGGTGAACCTGACAGACACCATCGGGCCCAAAATCATGGCCTACTTAGGGGACGAACAGTTCCAGGAAGGCGGCACGGTGGGTGCCACACCCTATTTCCGAGCTGACTTGGAGGACGAGAGCGGCATCAACACCAGCGGTAACGGCATCGGGCACGACCTGGAGCTGATTATCGACGGGCGTGCCTCCACCACCTACACCCTCAACGATTACTTCGTGGGCGAGTTTGGTGACTACAGCCGAGGCACCGTGGCCTTCTCCATTCCTGAGCTGGAAGCTGGCGAGCACAGCTTGCTCTTCCGCGCTTGGGACATGATGGGCAATGCCGGTACAGCACGACTGAACTTCCGCGTGGATCCTTCACTGCAAGTGAGCATCCTGAACCTGCGCGTCTCCCAAAATCCCGCCAGCACCCTCACCACATTCCTGCTGACACATGACCGTCCGGGCAGCGTCTGTGACTTCGTGCTGGAGGTCTTCGACTTCTCAGGACGCATACTCTGGAGTCACTCCGAGAGCGGCGTCACTGCCAGCGGACTTTACACGATTCCCTGGAACCTCACTACCTCAGCAGGCACACAGGTCACCAGCGGCGTCTATCTCTATAGAGCTCGAATCAGTTGCGATGGCGGCGAACAAGCCACAGCCACCCAGAAGCTCATCATCAATCGTAAACAGTAAGTAATTCATAGTATAGATGAAGAAGTTTTTGTTCATTTTTCTTTGCTCATTGGCCGTCAGCACCATCTCACGTGCCGACGACGAGGGCGATCGTCAGAATACCTATAATCCAGTAATGTACAGCGTTGTCTCCATGAGCATCGCCCCTGATGCACGAGGCGGCGGTATGGGTGACGTGGGCGCGGCCACCGAGGCAGACGTCAACTCACAGTACTGGAACCCTGCCAAGTACCCCTTCTGTGTGGGACGCGCAGGCATTGCTGTCAGCTACACACCTTGGTTGCGCAAGCTGGTCAACGATATCAACCTGGCCAATATCTCTGGTTTCTACCGCATTGGAGACTACAGCGCCATCAGCGGTTCGCTGCGTTACTTCTCATTGGGCGATGTGGAGTTCTGGGACAATCAGGGCACCGTCAGCTCCGGAACCACCAGCGGTATGACTGTCCGCCCCTATGAGATGGCGGTGGATGCAGCTTATTCCCGTATGCTCTCGGATGCTTTCTCCATGGCTGTGGGAATGCGTTTCATCTATTCCGACATCCAGTTTGACTACACGGCAGAGAGCTCGCCGGGCAAAGCTTTTGCTGCCGACATCGCCATGTACTACAATAATTACCTGATGCTGGGCAATCGCGAATGTGGATTGGGCATCGGCCTCAATATCTCCAACATCGGCTCCAAGATCAGCTACGGTGGCACAGACAATGCCGAGTTCATCCCCACCAACCTCCGCTTGGGTATGAACCTGACGATTCCCTTTGACGAGTACAACCGCTTCTCCATCGCTGCCGATGCCAACAAGTTCCTTGTCCCCACCTATCCTATGCAGGGAGCCGATGAACCTGACAATGATTACATTGACCGTTGCCAACGTGACTATTATGACCTCTCACCCATCGCGGGTATCTTCAAGAGTTTTCACGATGCCCCCAACGGCTTCAAGGAGGAACTACAGGAGATTCAGTGGAGCATCGGATGTGAATATTCCTACAATGACCGCTTCTTCCTCCGGGCAGGTTATCATGATGAACATGCCAACAAGGGTAACCGCAAATATGTCACTGCCGGAGCGGGCTTCAAGATGAATGTCTTCTCACTGGACGCTTCCTACGTGATTTCAACCGCCCAATCCAATCCGCTGGATCAGACCATGCGCTTCACCCTCGGCTTTGACTTGGACGGCATCTATGACCTCTTTGGAAAGAAAAGAAGATGAGCAGAATAGGTTTTGGATTTGATGTCCACCAGTTGGTGGAAGGCCGCGAGCTGTGGTTAGGTGGCATCAAGATACAACACAGCCTGGGATTGTTGGGGCACTCAGATGCCGATGTGCTCATTCATGCCATTTGCGATGCCCTCTTGGGTGCGGCCAACATGAGGGACATTGGTTATCATTTCCCTGATACCGCCGCTGAGACAGATGGCATTGACAGCAAGATTCTATTGCGGAAGACGGTGGCACTCATCGCAGAGAAAGGGTATCGCGTGGGAAACATAGACGCCACGGTCTGTGCAGAACGCCCCAAGCTGAATCCTCATATCCCTGCCATGCAAGCGTGTCTGGCCAGCGTCATTGGATGTGACGCTGATGCCGTGAGCATCAAGGCCACAACCACAGAACGACTGGGATTCACAGGACGCGAGGAAGGCATCAGCGCTTACGCCGTCTGTCTCATAGAGAAAGCTGACTAAATGAAGTTATGCCGCTTCGCGGCGGAAGTTAAAGTAGTTATGTGGCCGGAGGCCACATAACTTCCAAGCAAATTCAACGATTCAGCGACCACGTGGCGCCGTCCTTGGTATCTTTGATTTCAAAGCCGAGGGCGGTGAGTTCGTTACGAATCTTGTCGCTCGTGGCCCAATCCTTGTTGGCCTTGGCCACAGCGCGCTGCTCCAACAGCATATCCACTGCGTGACCAAAGGCTTCCTCGCGGGCGGCGGAAGTGCCTTGAGCAGCAGCATTGGCTGGCAGGAGGCCTAAGATGTCCTCGGCGAAAAGGTGCATGGTGGCAGAGAGCTCTTCAAAATCGGCTGCACTGATGCTGCCCTTGTGGTCAACGACACGGTTAATCGTGCTGGCAGCCTCGAACAGATGACTGATAACCAGCGGAGAAGCCAGGTCGTCGTTCATGGCATCGTAGCACTTCTGGAGCAACTCTGCAACAACCTTGTGCGTTTGTTCGTCACTCTCGGCAGCAGGCGTGATGCGCTTGAGATCTGCGATAGCAGTCATCAAGCGTTGCAGGCCTTTCTCTGCAGCTTGCAGGGCTTCGTTGGAGAAGTCAACGGTTGAGCGGTAGTGAGCCTGGAGGATGAAGAAGCGGATGGTCATTGGCGTGTAGGCCTGCGTCAGACTCTTGTGTGTGCCGTTGAAGAATTCGTTGAGCGTGATGAAGTTACCCAGGCTCTTTCCCATCTTCTGTCCACCCACAGTGAGCATGTTGCAGTGCATCCAGTACTTGACCATATCGTCGCCCTGAGAGGCCACTGCCTGTGCAATCTCGCACTCATGATGCGGGAAGACAAGGTCCATGCCACCACCATGAATGTCGAAATGATTACCCAAGTACTTGCGTCCCATGGCTGTGCACTCGCAGTGCCAGCCGGGGAAACCGTCACTCCAAGGCGAAGGCCAGCGCATGATGTGCTCGGGCTGGGCAGCCTTCCAGAGGGCAAAATCCACCTGATTGCGTTTCTCACCAACTCCATCCAGCTCACGGCTGTTATTGATGACATCCGTCAGGTTGCGACCAGAAAGCTTGCCATAACGGTACTTCTCATTGTATTTCTCCACGTCGAAATAGACGCTGCCGTGACTCTCGTAGGCAAAGCCGTTGTCCAGAATCTCTTTCACCAGTTGGATCTGCTCGATAATGTGTCCTGTAGCGTGAGGTTCTATACTGGGCGGCAGGCAGTTGAGCGCGCGCATGGCATCGTGGAAGCGATTGGTGTAGTACTGTGCCACTTCCATGGGCTCCAACTGCTCCACGCGGGCTTTCTTGGCAATCTTGTCCTCGCCCTCGTCTGCATCATGCTCCAGGTGACCCACGTCCGTGATATTGCGGACATAGCGAACTTTGTAACCGAGATGCTGCAAGTATCTGAACAGCAGGTCAAAAGTGATGGCTGGACGGGCGTGGCCCAGGTGGGCATCGCCATAGACGGTGGGGCCGCAGACATACATGCCTACGCGGCCTTCCACCAGAGGGCGGAATAGTTCTTTCTGACGAGAAAGGGTATTGTATATTAAAAGTGGTTGGGTATTCATTGTTGTATGGGATTAATAGGATTAATGGAAACTGTGGGAATAATGGGAATGATGGGGTCAACATCGGCCATCGGATTCTATGATTTTCAGCAACCGCTCCACGGCTTCTTCCTGGGGGATATTCTTTTCCACGCACTCCTTGCCACGATAGAGGCTGACTTTTCCGCGGGCTGCACCCACGTAGCCATAGTCTGCATCGGCCATCTCACCAGGACCGTTGACAATGCACCCCATGATGCCGATTTTCAGGCCTTTGAGGTGGCTGGTGGCCGCCTTGATGCGCTGAATGGTCTCGGGGAGATCATAGAGCGTTCGGCCACAACCCGGACAGCTGATGTATTCCGTCTTCGTCATGCGCAGGCGGGCAGCTTGAAGCAGGCCGTAGGCTACAGGTATCTCATTCTCTGGCGGTTCGCTGAGGGAGACGCGGATGGTGTCACCAATGCCATCGATGAGCAGAGCGCCAATGCCGACCGCCGATTTCAGACGACCGTCCTCGCCCTCGCCAGCTTCTGTAACGCCCAAATGCAGCGGGAACGTCATGCCCTCGGCATCCATCGCCTGGCAGAGCAGACGCACGCTCTCCACCATCACGACCGTGTTGGAAGCCTTGATGCTGACCACCACATCTTTAAAATGTTCGCGCACACACACGCGTAAGAACTCCATGCACGACTCCACGATACCTGCTGGCGTGTCGCCATAGCGACTCATAATGCGGTCACTCAAGCTGCCGTGGTTCACACCAATGCGCACAGCTGTTCCGTGCTCGCGGCAGATATTCAGGAACGGAATGAGGCGGTTCTCAATCTTTTGGAGTTCAGCTGCATACTCCTCGTCAGTATATTCCAACTTCTTGAACTGACGGGCGGCATCCACATAGTTACCAGGATTGATGCGCACCTTCTCACAATAACGGGCAGCGACATCGGCCACAGCAGGATTGAAATGCACGTCGGCTACAAGAGGAACGTCACAGCCGGCAGCCCGCACGCGCTCACGGATCACCCGCATATTCTCGGCTTCCCGCACGCCCTGTGTCGTCAGCCTTACCAGTTCTCCGCCAGCAGCAGCAATGGCCAGAATCTGCTGCACGCAACCATCGGTATCCATGGTGCTCGTGGTGCACATGGATTGCACGCGGACGGGATTGTCACCGCCAATGCCGATGTTCCCGACTCGCACTACGTGGGTCTTTCGTCTCTTCATGAAACTTTATACCTTAAACTTTATACTTAAAGGACACTTCCGCCAACTCCTGATTGGCTTTCACAATCTTCTGGGCAAGTCCTTTTTTGTAGTCTCTCATGCGGGCAGCCAGCGCGTCGTCTGTCAGTGCCAGCATCTCACAGGCCAGCACGGCAGCGTTCTGTGCACCGTTCACACCCACTGTGGCCACAGGGATTCCAGGAGGCATCTGCACGATGGACAGCAGGGCGTCCAAACCGTCCAACATACCTTTGATGGGTACACCGATGACGGGCAAAGTCGTTTGTGCGGCAATCACACCAGGCAGTGCTGCCGCCATACCTGCAGCAGCGATGATGACACGAAGGCCGCGTCCTTCGGCTTCGCGGGCGAAGCGCTCCACTTCAGACGGAGTGCGGTGAGCAGAAAGCGCGTTCATCTCAAACGGCACTTCCATTTCGTCCAGGAACTTGGCAGCTTTCTCCATGACTGGCAAGTCGCTGGTGCTGCCCATAATGATGGAAACAAGAGGAGACATGGTTGTATGGATAATGTATAATTGAAAATGGCAATGTTACTTTTCCGCTGCAAAATTACATTCTTTTTGCCGAATAGCCAAATAATCACGACATTTTATTCCCAAAGACCAACTGAACCGTCACATTTCGCCCTTATCCTTTGCCCAAAGACCATCACTGTCTGGACTCATTTCAAGGTTTCACTCCACTTTCAGGCCGACTTCAGTGATGCCAGTGATGATTTGCGGGCCTTGGACGTGATAGACGAGGAAGGTGGTGGGATTGAGGGTGTCAAGTCGAGCCAGTGTGGCAGCGACCTCGTGTTCATGAAGGACCACGCCTCGGGCTTGCCATCGGCCTCGCTCGTTGGCCAGGTGCAGGTGAAGGGTGTCTCGCAAGGCTGCACCGTGTTGAAGGCGCTGTTCCAGAACGAGGTAGAGGTCGCGGTAGCGCTGCTGCTCACGGAATCGGATGCCAAGGCTGACGTTGTGAGGCTGTGGGTTTGACGAGACAGGAACGGTGAAGAGTAAGGTGTCTGTCAGCGCCCAGCCCAATGGATCCACGGGTTGGTAATGGTAATAATGCACCAATGGCTGGCAAGCACCCAGTGCAAGAAGAGCGAGCGCGAAGAAGGCGCGGCGCATCAGCTGGCCACCTCCTCCCCTTGTGCGCTGTTATTCGGGTGCTTTTTCTTCTTCTTTTTCTTCTTGCGGGCGCTGTCGAAGCGCGTGAGGTCCTCTTGTGTGGCCAGATCCACGGGCTTGGCAGGCTTAACGGGAGCAGCGTCATCGAGCGCATCGGGCTTGCGACCTTCCTTGTTGATGGCGATGACTTCCATAGCTCGGCGGGCCGAGATAGTGGTGAGGTTGGCGGCAGTGCGGCGGTCTGAACTGTAAGTGACCATTCCTGTGAGGATGTCGGCCTTGAAGAAATACCATGTTCCTTCCAGTGTCTCCAGCTGCATCTCGCGGCTGGGCAGACGGCGGCCGGCCTCCACATACTGGTCCACTTCATAGTTCATGCAGCACTTGAGCTTGGCACACTGTCCTGCCAGTTTCTGCGGATTCAGCGTGAGGTCCTGGAAACGGGCAGCAGCGGTTGAGACGCTGGAGAAGTTGCGCATCCATGTGGTGCAGCAGAGCTCGCGACCACAGGGTCCGAAGCCTCCGATGCGTCCTGCTTCCTGACGGGCTCCAATCTGTTTCATCTCGATGCGGACATGGAAGGCTTCTGCCAACACCTTAATTAGTTGGCGGAAGTCCACACGCCCGTCGGCGATGTAATAGAAGATGGCCTTCTGTCCGTCCCCCTGATATTCCACGTCTCCGATCTTCATCTCCAGCCCCAATTCCTTGGCTATCTGACGACTGCGAATCATTGTGGCGTGTTCACGTGCCTTGGCTTCCTCATATTTTTCCATATCCACGGGGCGTGCCTTGCGGTAGATGCGTCGGATATCATCGGGGCTCTTGGGCGGTGTGCGCTTCATCTGCAGCAGGACGAGTTTTCCTGTGAGCGTCACGGTTCCTATATCGTGTCCAGGGGATGCCTCCACTGCCACGATGTCGCCTTTCTCCAGGGGCAGGTGGTTGCTGTTGTGGAAGAAGGCCTTGCGGGTGTTCTTGAACTGAACTTCCACGAGGTCGGTGGTATCCATGTTGCCTGGAACGTCGGCCAGGTAGTCAAAGACGTTGAGCTGACAGCTCTGTTTGGGGCAGCCGCGAAACGAGAGACCGCGGTCACCAAAAGTGGACCACCAGCCGCCCTCCGGTTGTGTGGAAGGATTGTTTTGTATCTGATTTGTAGAATTGTCTTCCATATATTTATTGAATGAGTAATACAATGATTTTCAGTGCCAAGTCAAAGAACACCATGCGCGCATTGACGTTTTGGGCGATGTCTGTCTCGGCCTTTGCCAGTTCTTCTGTGATGGCAATCACATTCCGCTCGTTGACGAATCGGGCGAAGTTCCGGCTAAAAGCAGCTTCGGCTTCTGTCTGGCTGTTGAGCTCTGACTGGCGGAAGTTGTAGATGAAGTTCTCCCGCACCTGACGCTGACAGAACTGCAGGAAGCTTTTCTGGGTCTCACGTCCCATACCCGCCAACTGGTCGGCCCATTCGCGCAAGTCTTTGACTTTGCGCTGGTAAGCCAGGCGCATGAGCATGATGAAGAGGTCCAGGAACTGCCGCTCGTCCTTGGGCGGATGTGCCTGGCGGTACTCCTCTGGCGAGAGGGGCGGCACCAGCAGCCGTTGTGTGCGGCTGAGGATGGTGCCCAGTACCAGGTCGGGTTCCTCGGAGACCATGAGGAAATGAGTGCCGGAGGGCGGTTCTTCGAAGAGTTTCAGCAGTTTGTTGGCCGTCTCGGAATTCATCTTCTCGGGCAGCCAGACGACCATGACCTTGCGTCCGCCCTGATTGCTCTTCAGAGCCAACTTGCGCTGAATGTTGTCACTCTCGGCCACATAGTAGGAAGCCTGCTGGTTCGCAGCTCCCATATCTTCCAGCCAGTCGTTGAGGTCGAAGTAGGGACTCTCACACACCCGTGCTCGCCATTCCTTGATATAATGGTCACTCAGGGCGTCCTTGGCATCCTTGATCTTGTTGCCTTTGACGATGGGGAACGTGAAATGCAGGTCGGGATGCTCCAACTTGGCCGCCATGCGGCAGTCGGTACATGTGCCACAGGCCGAACCGTCGGGTTGCGGGTGCTGACAGAGCAGCGTCTGTGCAAACTGAACAGCCAGAGCTAACTTTCCAGCGCCGGCTGGACCGCAGAACATAAGGGCATGAGGAACGCGGTTCGCCGTGAGGTCGGCGAGCAGACGTTGCCAGATGGCTGTTTGACCTATGAGCATACCCATATTTTCTGCTGTATTTCCTATTTTGCGGCGTCAAAGGTACGAAGAATCGACGAAATAGCAAAATAAAGGAGGAAAAAGTGTCTTAAAAGTCCTCAAAAATTTGGCAATATCGGAAATTGTGCCTACTTTTGCAGCCACAAAAAGCATTTTACTACATCTGAAGAATGACTAACTACGCTTTCCGCACTTGGCTCGGCGCGCTCTGCGCACTGTGCTGTTCTGTGACTGTGCTGCTCACCAGTTGCACGGAGGAAATAGACATGAGTAATCGTTACACCTTTGAGGAAGAAACCGTTATGAGCTATCTGGAAAAACATCCCCAGTTCAGCGAGTATGTGTCACTCCTCAAACAGACCCCCATCAGTGCTTTCTCGTCCTCCTCGGTGGGGCAGTTGATGACGGCTCGAGGTCACTACACCTGCTTCGCCCCCAACAACGACGCCATCCAGCTCTATCTGGACTCCCTGCAGCGCAAAGGCATCATCACCACCGCCTCCTGGGACGGCTTCGCCAGCGACCGCGAACGGGACTCTATCCGTGACGTCATTGTCTTCAACAGTATCATCGACGGCGGCAACACCACCACCTACTCCACCTCAGAGTTCCCCACCACCGACCGCGGAGAATTTGTGGTGGCCAACATGAACGAGCGCAAACTCTTTGTCACCCGTTCCAAAATCAATCCGGACAGCATCTTCATCAACGGCGAGGCTCCGCTGCACATGAAGAACCGTGATATTGAAGCCATTAACGGTTATGTCCACGAGGTTACCAACGTCATTGCTCCCAGCAACGACACCATGTGCGACCTCCTGGAACAAATCGTGTCCAAGAACGAGACTCAGTTCACGCTGATGGCTCGCCTCATTCTGGCTTGCGGACTGGGTGACACCCTCAGCCGCACTCGTGACGAAGCCTGGGAGACACTCTATCTGACCAACGCCATTGAGGCACCGCAGTCGCCTCGTGCCAGCCGCCTGCCAGAACACCGCAAGTATGGGTTCACCATCTTTGCCGAGCCAGACCGCCTCTGGGAACAGTGGATAGGGAAGCCCGTCTCGGAAATCAGCATTGAGGATGTGCAGAACTACCTGGCAGGACTCGGCATCTATCCGGGTGCCACCACTGACACAGACTACAAGTCGGAGGACAACCTGCTCAACCTCTTTGTCACCTACCACGTCCTTCCCTTCAAGCTCTCCCACGAGCGACTCGTCGTTCACTGGAACGAGCTGGGCTGGAACGTGGACGCCCGCTCACAGGCCTATACGATTCCTGTTTATGAATACTACACCACGATGGGACGTCGCCGACTGCTGAAGACCTACGAGAGTTTCGAGTCCAAAGGCATCTACCTCAATCGTTTCCCCATCCTGCGCAACGGACGCGGCAAGTACAGCCCCGACCAGTTGAATATCAACGACAACCACGAGTCTGGAGAGTTCCGCAACCTTAGCGGACATCACCTCGTGGCCAACGAGAACGAAGGTATTCCCGTTCCCAACATCAGTGAGGGCGACGAAGCCACCATCAGCACCACCAACGGCTACCTCCATCCGCTGCACCAGTTGCTGGTATATACAGAGAACGTCACCAACCAACTTCAGCGTGAGCGCATCCGCATCGACTTCTGCGCCATGTTCCCCGAATTCACCAACAACAACCAGCGCGACCTGCGTGACTACACAGAGAGCTTCTACTGGGGTTATCCCAACAACTACTCCTACTTCAACGACATAGACATTAAGGAGGGTTGCCGTTTCTACTTCCTCACCGGCTACGGCTACACCTGGCGCAACTATCAGGGCACCGAGCTGAACATCACAGGCCGTTACGAGTTCACCATGAAGCTGCCGCCTGTTCCCAAGGCCGGACATTATGAGATTCGCTTCTCCGTGCAGGTGGTCTCCAACCGAGGCATGTGTCAGATCTACTTTGGTGAAGACCCGAACAACCTGCCAGCAATGGATATACCTTTGGATATGCGCATGGCAGGCCAGAATCTCTACCTCAAGAGCGGAACCATCGCCGGAGCCTCCACTGTGGGCTGGCAGGCAGACACCGATGACCCAGAAGTCAACGACCAGGTGGAAAAACAGATGCGCGCCAACGGTTTCATGAAAGCGCCCAACTGCTTCACCTCCAGCCACGGTTCCAGCACATCCTGTCGAGGGGACGAACAGGTGCTGCGACGCATTATCGTCAGCGAGTACATGTATCCCGAAAAGACCTACTACATCAAATTCAAGAACGTTCTCGAATCCGAGGCAGCCGAGTGCTTCATGGACTACCTGGAATGGTGCGCCAAGGAAGTCTATGACAACCCCGAGGAAGGCGAGGACATCTGGTAAACGCTTTTATCCGAAGAACATGAGTGCCACGATGATGGCGGCAATCATGGAAGCAAGGTCTGCCAGCAGTCCGCAGGGCAGGGCGTAGCGTGTGTGGCGGATTCCGACGGCACCGAAATAGACGGCCAGGATGTAGAACGTTGTATCCGTGCTCCCTTGGAAGATGCAGGAGAGGCGGCCGGCAAATGAGTCGGCGCCGTAGGTTTGCATACATTCCAGCATCATTCCCCGGGCACCGCTGCCGCTGAGGGGTTTCATCAGAGCAGTGGGCAGGGCGCCCGTGATGTCGGCATTGCCGCCACAAGCTTCCACCACCCATCCGATGCCTCCCAACAACCAGTCCATAGCACCCGAAGCACGGAATACGCCGATTCCCACAAGGATGGCAATCAGGTAAGGAATGATGCCCACGGCTGTCGTGAAGCCGCCCTTGGCCCCCTCGATGAAGGCATCATACACATTAATCTTTTTTCGCGCGCCCGCGAGAAGGAAGATGACGATGATGCCCAACAGGATGATATTGGCCAGGTTGGTGGAAAAGACGCCCATGGCTTCACGGCTGAGCGTCTGCGAGGCCCAAGCCATGCCTGCAACGATAAGAGCGAAGATGCCCAACGTAATCAGCACAGGACGGTTCCAGAGGCTGATGCGCTGAATGGCACCCGTGACTGCCACGCCCACCACCATCGAAATCAGGGTGGCCAACAGGATGGGGACGAAGACATCGGTGGGCTGGGCGGCACCCAATTGTGCACGATAGGCCAGAATGCTGACAGGCACCACCGTCAATCCCGCTGTGTTCATCACCAGGAACATAATCATGGAGTTGGAGGCTGTGTCTTTCTTGGGATTCAGCTCTTGCAGGCCTTCCATCGCTTTCAGTCCCAGGGGCGTGGCAGCATTATCCAATCCCAACATATTCGCACTGAGGTTCATGAAGATGTTTCCCACCACAGGATGACCCTCTGGAATCTCTGGGAAGAGACGGCGGAAGAGCGGTGAGAGCCATTTGGCCAGACGCTCCACCATACCTCCTTGCTCACCTATTTTCATGATGCCCATCCAGAGGGACAGCACGGCCGTGAGCCCCAAGGAGATTTCAAAGCCATTCTTGGCAGAATCCATGGTGGCGTTCATAATGGCGGGAAAGACTTCAACATCGCCGAAGAACACGAGTTTCACGATGGCCACGATGGCCGCAATAAAGAAGAAAGCAATCCAAATATAGTTCAGGGACATAAGAGTTTCAGGTTTAATGTTTAAAGTTTATAGATTAAAGTTGATGGGATAATAGGGGCTATTTATCTTTTTCGGGTGCAAAAGTAGTAAGTTTCTGGCAAAAAACGAGGTAGAATCGAAATTATTTCATATATTTGTCCCCTCTTAGGGTCACTTTACCCTTCTCAGCCCTATTAAGGGCAAAATATCTTTCAACTCTAAACTCTCAACTCAATATGTTTACTCAACTTTCCAATTGGTTCTCACAGCTCGACTCCACGATGCAGCTCTTCTGGGCTTGTGCCATCGCCGCGAGTGTGGTTTTCATCATTCAGAACGCCCTGATGCTTATGGGCCTCGGAGATATGGATGCCGATGTGGATGCAGACGTCAGCACGGACTTTGATGTTCACACCGACCTGGATGCCGACGGCGTTGGCGACATCGATGTCTCCACTGGTCACACGGGTCACGAGGGCACACTGGGTTCGGCAGGCATCTTCTCCCTGTTTACCCTGCGGAACTTCATCAACTTCTTCCTGGGCTTCGGCTGGGGCGGCATCAGTTTCGCTCCCGTTGTGAAGAGCACCACGCTGCTGGTGCTGATTGCCTTCGCCTGTGGTCTCCTCTTCGTGGCCGTCTTTGTGGTAATGCTGCGCGCCCTGCTCAGCCTGGAGCGCAACGGCAGCTTCCGCATTCAGGACTGCGTGGGCCAGACCGCCAGCGTCTATCTGCGCATCCCCGCTAATCATGCCGCTGCCGGCAAGATCCAAATCAGCGTCAACGGCTCCGTCCACGAGCTCAACGCCTTCACTGATGGTGACTTCCTGCCCACAGGCTCCCGCGTTCGCGTCGTCAAAGTCATCGATAGCGGCAGCCTCCTCGTAGAAAAACTTTAAACATTAATCATTAAACATTAAACTAAAACCCCCATGCTCTTCTCTCTTCTTGCCCTCGCAGTCATCGTAGCCGCCGTCTGGCAGCACTACCGAAATCGCAGACACTATAAATAACCATTCACTTTAAACATAAAACTTTAAACCAAAATAACGTATGGAACTTTATTTTATCGTTGTGGCAGCCGTTGTTGCCTTCTTCCTCATCGTTGCGATCTTCAATCGCTACCGTCGTTGTCCCTCGGACAAAATCCTCGTCATCTATGGCACCAGCGCCACGAAAGGCTCTGCTAAGTGTGTGCACGGAGGCGGCACCTTCGTCTGGCCTATTATCCAGGACTACGCCTACATGTCACTAACGCCCCTCAGCATTGATGCCAACCTGACCAATGCCCTGTCCCGCCAGAACATCCGCGTGGATGTGCCCTGCCGCTTCACCGTGGGTATCAGCACCGAACCCGAGTACATGCAGGCTGCTGCCGAGCGTCTGTTGGGTCAGACCCCGCAGCAGATTCAGGAACTCGCCCGTGATATTCTCTTTGGTCAGTTGCGTCTGGTTATTGCCACCATGTCCATTGAGGAACTGAACTCCGACCGTGATAAGTTCCTGGAGGCCATCAGCACCAACGTGGAAGTGGAGCTGAAGAAGATTGGTCTCAGACTCATCAACGTGAACGTCACCGATATCAAGGACGAGAGCGGTTACATCGAGGCCCTCGGTCGTGAAGCTGCCGCCAAGGCCATCAACGAAGCCAAGGTGCGCGTGGCCGAGCAGGACAAGATAGGTGAAATCGGTAAGGCAGAAGCCGTCCGTGAAACCCGCGTCCGTACCGCCGATGCCAACGCCCAGGCTGTGAAGGGTGAGAACGAGGCCAAGGTGGAGATAGCCAACTCCGAGGCTTTCCGTCGTGAGAAAGAGGCAGAAGCAGCCCGCAAGGCCAACGCTGCCGAAAAAGTCCAGCAGGCAAAGGCCCTGGAAGAAGCCTACGCTGCCGAGCAGCAGGCCGAAATCGCACGTGCCGAACGCGAACGCGCCACAGAGACCGCCAACGTCATCGTGCAACAGGAGATTGAAAAGCAGCGTCTGATCATCGCCGCCGAGGCCGAGGCCGAACAGAAACGCGCCATTGCTCGCGGTGAAGCAGACGCCGTCTTCGCCAAGATGGAAGCCGAAGCAAAGGGTCTCTATGAAATCCTGACCCGCCAGGCACAGGGCTACGACAAGATGGTGCAGGCTGCTGGAGGCGACGCCACTGCCGCCTACTCCCTCCTCCTCCTGGAGAAACTGCCCGAACTCGTCAAGACACAGGTGGAAGCCATCAAGGGTATCAACATAGACAAGGTCACCGTCTGGGACAGCGGCGCTGCCGGTGCCGACGGCAAGAGCTCCACAGCCGGCTTCGTCAGCGGACTCATGAAGAGCATTCCTCCCCTCAACGACCTCTTCGAGCAAGCCGGTCTCAACCTCCCCGAGTACCTCGCCAAGAAGAAGGCCGAGCAGGATGCCGCCGCTGCCAGCGAGTGACGCCCGACTCTTGCCACTTCATTCTTGAAGCGCTTCACAAATCCATCAAAAAAAACTTGCCTGCATCCTCCTCCGTGATGCAGGCAAGTTGCTTTTACCCGATTCCGAAATAATCTCACTCAAGTTTCGCAAGTAATGCCGTAGGCATTTGATGGGGTTTGAAGGGTTTTATGCCGTAGGCATTTGATAGGGGTAGCCAGCCAATTCATTGGCTGGTAAGAGGTTGTATAATGGAATGCGTGCCTTTAGGTACGCGATAGGGATCTGTTGTCGCGTACCTAAAGGCACGCGTTTTTCCTGCCATTGCATACCAGCCATTAAAATGGCTGGCTACCCCTATTATGCCCCTAAGGGCATTATATTACAGTTTGTTGGCATACTTGCGAAACGTAAGTAATATTTCTCTACAGTTGTTTGGGAATTGAGCGCTTTCATTCTTCACTTCCTCACTCTCTTCTTCCCGTCCTCAATATACACTCGTACAAACAATTCCCGGCACCCTTAGTGCAACTGTTCCAGATGATCGTAGGAACGTTGGAGGATAGCCTTGCCCAAATGGGTGAGGCTGTCTTGGAGCCGGGAATCACCGTATGTGGTGGCGGACTGGGCTTTGTTGTCAAAGAAGACGGTGGTTGTCTGTGAACTGCCAGTTGTCCGTTGTGAATTGTTCACAGTGATGGCAAAGCCGTCATTGAATGTCGAATAGGTGAACGGACGGGTGTAGGCAGGAGAGAGAACGTCGCGGCTCCACGGGAAATCATCGTGGGGTAGGTCGAGTTGTGAGAGCAGGGTAGCAGGCAGGTCGCTCTGGTTCATGAGGGCGTTGACAGTGGCAGAACCAGTGACGGCTCCTCCTGTCCACACCATTGGAATGTGGAAGAAGCGCGGGTCTTGCCAGTCGAGGACATCTGTAGCGAGTACGCCGTGATCTGGAAGGATGATAATGAGAAGGTTATCCCAGAGAGACGTTTGGCGCAGGTGACTGATGAAACGTCCCAAGTGATGATCTGTATAACGGAAGGAAGCCACCTTCTCGTCTGGGTCACTGGGACGACGGAAGGAGGCAGGAACGTCCCAGGGCTCGTGGCTGCTGAGGGTGAGGGCGGCGTGGAAGAAGGGGGAGGAAGAACCATCGGGCACAGTTACAGCGGAAATGGTCTCCTCATAGAGGCGTTCAAAGAGGATGCTGTCACAAACGCCCCATTTGGAGGTGGCGCGCTCGCTGCGGGAGAAGTCGTCCTCGGAGACGGTGTGCTGGAAGCCTGTGGAGAGGAGATAACCCTTCATATTTGTGAAGTTGAGGTCGCCGCCGTAGGTAAAAGAGGTGGCGTAACCAGCGGCCTGCAGGGTACGGGCGATACTTGGGAGGTGGCTGGCACGCATGGCCATCTTCATGAGGGAGTGCATGGGGTAGGCTGGCTGTCCGGAGAGGGTGCTGAGGGTGCCGCGGTCTGTGCGGAAGCTGTTGGCTCGCAGCTCAGAGAAGAAGATGCCGCTGCGGGCGAGACTGTCCAGGTTGGGGGTGATGGCGGCTTCCCCTGTGGGGCCTCCGAGGGAAGCAGTGAGCTGTCCGCCACAGCCTTCCCAGAAGAGAAGGAGAATGGAGGGACGGGAGGTGAGGAGGATGGAGGGGGAGGTGGTGACAGGGTAGAGGCCGGCAAGTAGAGAGGCGGCTTCCTCTGCGGGCATCGAGCGGTAGAGAAGGTCGAAACGCTCTGCTTTCTGGGAGGAGGAAAGAAGAGAGAAGGCCGGGTTGACGGCAGCGTGGTTAAGGAATTGGCGGTCACTGAAGTAGGCGTTGCCCACATTCATGGTGGATTCTGTGATGCCGCCACGAAGGACGATGAAGAGGAGAACGCCCACGAGGGCAAAGAGAAGGTTCCTCACTATAAACTGCAGCAGAGGAGAGCGATGGAGGAACCAGCGTCTTCCTGTTTTCCCTTTAATGGAAATAGAAGAAAGAACCAGACGAGCGCCCAAGAAGATGCAGACGGCCAGAAGGATGAAGGCAGCCAGGTGAAGAAGGACGAAGGCTGTGGAGACGCTGGCAATGGCATCACGAGGGCTGTCGATGTAGGTCCAGATGGTGGCATCGAGTTTGAAGCCCCAGAAGGGATAAAGGGCGATGTCTCCCACGATGCAGGCAGCGATGACAATAGCGGCCAATGCATTGAAAGCTAGCAGCAAAGGTCTCAGCCAACGCCAGGAGGAAGGCCAGTTGCCGGCTATCCATGCACAGAGCCAGGGGAGCAGCAACAAATATGCCGTAGTGGAAAGATCCATTGGCAACCCATGCCAGACAATGGCAGCAACGTCCCCCACAGAAATGGGTTCTGCTCCGTGGCAAACAACGATGAAAGCCAGCTTGCCAAGGAGGAATGTGAGGAGCCAAAGGAGAGCTGCACCCCCCATCTGGCGCAGCGCAGCAGAAGTTCCCCATCCTGATGTGCGTGGTTGGGAACTGGATCCTTTACAGCTGTTGCATGTCATTGAGATGCTTGTAATAACCGTTGATGCTGAGGAGTTCTTCGTGGGTGCCGTGTTCCACGATGCGGCCTTCATGGAGGACGCAGATCTCGTCGGCATTCTTGATGGTGGAAAGACGGTGGGCAATGGCGATGGTGGTGCGGGACTTCATCAGGCGTTCCAGCGCTTCCTGCACCAGACGCTCGCTCTCTGTGTCCAGGGCGCTGGTGGCTTCGTCCAGGATGAGAATGGGCGGGTTCTTGAGGATGGCACGAGCGATGCTGATGCGCTGACGCTGACCGCCGCTGAGACGACAGCCTCGATCGCCCACGTAGGTGTCATAACCGTTTTCGCTCTGAAGGATGAAGTCGTGGGCGTTGGCAATCTTGGCAGCCTCCACCACCTGCTCCATCGTGGCGTCGGGCACGCCAAAAGCGATGTTATTAAAGAAGGTGTCGTTGAAGAGGATGGCTTCCTGATTCACATTGCCGATGAGGGAACGCAGGTCGTGAAGTCGGAAGTCCTTGACATTCACGCCGTCAATGAGAATCTCACCACCAGTCACATCGTGATAACGAGGCAGCAAATCCACCAGGGTGGATTTCCCAGATCCAGATTGCCCCACGAGAGCGATGGTCTTGCCTTTTGGCACAGTCAGATCCACGCCATGTATGACCTCCTGCGGGTTATTGGAATACTGGAAATGGACGTCACGGAACTCGATGCAGTCGTGAGGTTGCGAGGTTGTGAGGCTGTGAGGTTGTGAGGGTTCCTTGATGGGGTTCTCAGCATTGAGAATCTTGTCGATACGTTCCATTGAGGCGAGTCCCTTTGGGATGGCGTAGCTGGCCTTGGAGAGTTCTTTCAGCGGGTTGATGACGCTGTAAAGAATGACCATATAGAAGATAAAGGTGGGGGCGTCAATGGGGGAATGGTCACTAAAGATGAGGGTACCTCCGAACCAAAGGACGAGGACGATGATGCAGGTGCCCAGGAACTCGCTGACGGGATGGGCCGATGCCTGCCTGATGGCCACGCGGTTGGTGGCATCACGGAATTCATTGCTGACCCTGCGGAAGCGAGCCAGAATCTTGTCCTCGGCAATGAACGCCTTGATGATTCGCAGGCCGCCAAGCATCTCGTCCAACTGACTCATCGTCTCGCTCCACTTGCTCTGGGCAAAGAGGCTTTGTGCCTTCAACTTGCGGCCGATGGCACCCATAATCCAGCCCAGCACAGGGATAACGAGGAGGGTGAAGAGCGTCAGTTGCCAGGAGACGAAGATGAGGGTGGCGAAGTAAAAGACGATGAGGATGGGATTCTTGATGAGCATGTCCAGGGAAGAGGTGACGCTGTTCTCCACCTCTGTCACGTCGCCACTCATGCGGGCGATAATGTCCCCCTTGCGTTCATCATTGACAAAGGCCAGCGGCAGGTGCAACACCTTGTCAAATACCATAATACGGATGTCGCGCACGATGCCTGTGCGCAGCGGAACCATCACCGCTGACGACAGGAAGTAGCAAGTGGTCTTGAGGAAAGTGGTGACCACCAGGAAGAGGCCTATCAGCAGCAACGCCGTCTCCCGTCCGAAGCGGCCGATGAGGAGGGTAGTATAATAATACAGGTTGTTGATGGCGATGTCCTTGATACCCTCTGGCCCGTCCCAAGGCATGAATTCATAGGCCGATGTGTCCATTCCGAACAGCATATTCAGCATGGGCATAATGCTCATGAATGAAAAGACGTTGAGCACCGCCGACAGCAGATTGGCGATGATGGCACCTATCATATAACCTTTGTAGGGCAAGGCGAAGCGGCGCAGCACTTTCAGGAACTCTTTCATTGTATGTTGTGAGTAAAGGGCTTACAAATTTATTTTCTTCCGAAGTCGGCGGGGATTTCTCCCCAGTGCTCTGTGTCCCACTTGATAAGGGGATAAGGCAGACCGTTTTGCTGGAGCCAAGCCTCGGCGCGGGCTACGAGGGCGAGGAGGGGAGCGTTCTCTGGTGTGGGCGCAAGGGTGGTCTTTGCCTTGCGCTTGGTGGCCCAGATGATGGCAGTGCGGCTGTCGCTATAGACGGGCATTGAGAGGCCTTTCTGCTTCAGCAGCGCCATCGCATGAACGATGGCCAGGAACTCGCCAATATTGTTGGTGCCGTGAACAGGCCCGTAATGGAAGACGAGCTTGCCAGACGGCAGATGCACCCCACGGTACTCCATGGGACCAGGGTTACCACTGCACGCGGCATCCACACAGAGAGCTTGGGCGGGCTGTTCCATAAATCACATCCTCTCAGGAACTTCGATACCTAACAGGCTCATGCCGGACTTGATGACTTTGGAAACAGCCTCACAGAGAGCAAGGCGCACGGCCCGCTTCTGCTCATCCTCTTCCTTCAGGATGGGGAAGTCATGATAGAAGCCATTGAACTCCTTCGCCAGGTCATAGCAGTAGTTGGCGATGACGCTGACATTGTAGTCCGTTCCTGCCTGACGCACAGCTGTGCCGAAGGCAGCAAGCTGTTGGATGAGAGCAATCTCTTTGTCAGAGAGTTCTGTTTGTTGCGTTGTCAACGCAACAAACGGGACTTTCCTCAGAATGCTGCGGATGCGGGCATAGGTATATTGGATGAAGGGCCCCGTGTTGCCATTGAAGTCAATGGACTCCTCGGGATTGAAGAGCATATTCTTGCGGGCATCCACCTTGAGGATGAAGTACTTGAGGGCGCCCATACCCACGATGCGAGCGATCTCCTGTGCCTCTTCCTCTGTGAGGTCTTCAAGCTTGTTGACTTTGTCCCTACTCATCTCGCGAGCATCAGCTATCATCTTGGCTATCAAGTCATCGGCATCCACCACGGTGCCTTCACGGGACTTCATCTTGCCATTGGGCAGTTCCACCATGCCGTAGGAGAAATGCACAAGGTCCTTGCCCCACTTGAAGCCCAGTTTGTCCAAGAGAATAGAGAGCACCTGGAAGTGGTAGTTCTGCTCATTGCCAACCACATAGATCATCTTGTCAATAGGAAAGTCCTGGAAGCGCAGCTTGGCGGTTCCGATGTCCTGCGTCATGTAAACACTGGTACCATCGGCTCGCAGCAACAGCTTCTCGTCAAGGCCTTCACCCGTGAGGTCTGCCCAGACAGAGCCATCGTCTCGACGATAGAAGATGCCTTTCTGCAAGCCCTCTTCCACCTTTTCCTTACCTTCCAGATAGGTCTGGCTCTCGTAATAAATCTTGTCGAAGCCAACGCCCAATGCTTTGTATGTCTCGTCAAAACCAGCATACACCCAGTTGTTCATCTGCTCCCAAAGGCCACGCACTTCGGGGTCATTCTGTTCCCATTTCACCAGCATCTGGCGAGCCTCCTGCATCAGGGTGCTTTCCTTCTCGGCACGTTCCTTGGCTGCCTCTTCCTCCATACCTTCTGCCATGAATTTCTCTGTCAGCTCCTTCAGTTCTGCACGATAATGCTTGTCAAAGGCCACATAGTAATCGCCAATCAGGTGGTCGCCCTTCTTGCCTGTGCTCTCTGGTGTCTCGCCGTTGCCCCACTTCTGCCAAGCCAGCATAGACTTGCAGATGTGAATGCCACGATCGTTGACGATGTTGGTCTTCACCACCTTGTTGCCGTTGGCCTGCATCACCTGTGCCAGCGCCCATCCTAAAAGGTTGTTGCGCACGTGGCCTAAATGAAGCGGTTTGTTGGTGTTGGGAGAGGAATATTCAATCATCACCAGTGGAGAGTTGTCTGTCACAGGAGTGAGACCCCACTGGGCGTCCTGCTGTATCTCACTCAGGAGGCTGACCCAACAGGCATCAGCAATCACCATATTCAGGAATCCCTTGATGACATTGAAGCGTGCTACCACATCGGGCAGGTTGGTGGCCAAGTATTGTCCAATCTCCTGAGCGGTGTCCTCGGGCTTCTTGCGACTCATCTTCAGGAAGGGGAAGACAATGAGCGTCAAGTGCCCCTCAAATTCTTTCTTTGTGGCGCCCAACTGGACGAGAGATTCAGGCACCTCCTGACCATATAAATCCTTGACGGCAGCGATGACTGCCTGGGTGAGTTTCTGTTCGATTTGCATACCTTATTTATATATATAGTGAAATTCGGGCGCAAAGTTACGAAAAAGTTGAGAGATTAGGGTTGAGAGTTGAGAGTTTTTTGAGTTTGAGATTTAAAGTTTAACGTTTTTACAAATCCCAAGTGGTTGTTTTCTCCCATCAGGCACAAAAAAGACGCCGCCTGTTGTCAGGTGGCGTCTCGAATGTTTGTCTTGTTCGCGATTACTGGATGGCAGCTTCGAGTTCTGCACCAGCCTTGAACTTGGCCTGCTTCTTGGCGGCAATCTTGATGACAGCCTTGGTCTGGGGGTTGATACCCTGGCGTGCGGGACGCTCGCTGACGGCGAATGTGCCGAAACCGATGAGAGCGACCTTGTCACCATCCTTGAGGGCTTTGGTGATAGCTGCGATGGTTGCGTCGAGTGCCTTCTTGGCATCAACTTGAGTCAGACCTGCCTGAGCGGCAATAGCTTTTGTCAATTCAGTCTTGTTCATACTCACAAATTTTAAAAGGTTTGAGATTAAAACAGTTTATTTGGGGTTAAAAACTTCCTTTTTATGACTTTTCTTGCCACAAATGTAAGCAAAGATGTAATGCCAACAAAGTTTTTTTGCAAAAAACATGCGTTTTCACTTAATTTTAGACGCTTTTCGGCTGTTTTGCCAATGAAAATGCCTACTTTTGCGGCCACAAATCAATAAAAGTGCGCATTTATGAGCTTCAATATGCCTCCTGTCACAAAAAATATCATCATCATTAACCTGTTGATGTATTTGGCCAAGGTTGTAGCCACCCGTTACGGCATCGATTTTGATGATCTGCTGGGGCTGCACTACTTTATGGCTTCTGATTTCAGACTCTACCAGCTGTTCACCTATATGTTTGTTCATGGTGGTCTGGAACACATCTTTTTTAATATGTTTGCCGTCTGGATGTTTGGCCGAATCATGGAACAGGTGATGGGCTCACAACGTTTCCTCTTCTATTATGTCGTCTGCGGACTGGGTGCAGGACTGGCACAGGAAGGAGTGCAGTATCTGGAATACGTTTATGACGGCCTGGCCTCCTATGACCGCGTGAACGTCGGCGGCGGGGTGACGATGGCGATGGAGGATTTCCTGAATCGCTGGACCACTGTGGGAGCCTCGGGAGCTGTGTATGGCGTTTTGCTCAGCTTCGGCATGACATTCCCAGAAGAGCGGATGTTCATCATTCCTTTTCCCTTCCCCATCAAGGCCAAGTGGTTTGTCATGGGTTACGCCGTGATAGAACTGCTGAGCGCCCTCGGCAATCGTGGCGACGGCGTGGCCCACATGGCACACTTGGGTGGTATGCTCTTCGGCTTTGCCCTTATCATGTACTGGCGCAATCATCTTGGCAGCGGTAGTGGACGATTCTTTGGCGGAGGCGGTGGCTATGGCGGCTTTGGTGGCTATGACAACTATTTCACGCGTTATGAAGACGTCACCAACACTTCTGCTCGTCAGCGTTCCTCCTTCACAGCGCAATTCAAACAGTGGTGGAAAAACCTTTCTTCCAAGTTTAGTGGAAAGCCCAAGATGAAAGCGCAGGTGGGCGGCGGCCACAGCAAACACGCCGATGATATGGAATGGCACCGCCAGCAACAGCAGCGTGAGGCCGAGGTGGATGCCATCCTTGCAAAAATCAAAGAAGGTGGCTATGCCAGCCTCACGGACGAGGAGAAACGCAAACTCTTTGAAGCCAGTCAACGATGAAAATCATCAAGACCCTTGCCGTACAGCTGTGTACGGGTGTCAATATTGCCACCATCCTCATGCTGTGGTTTTGTTGTTTGGCAACATACGTCAACCCCTCAGACTATCCTCGTTTGAGTCTCTTGCCCCTGGTCTTTCCACTGTTTCTCATCGTGGATGTGGCGTTCATTGTCTTTTGGGTGATCTTCAAGATTAGTAGGGTCTGGTTGCCCCTTGTAGGATTGGCGGCCTGTTTAAATTTTGTTCGTGCTTACTGTCCGGTGAATCCTTCATTCCTGCAGGCTGCAGACACCACAGCATCGTTGCGCGTCATTACCTATAACACCCGTAGTTTTGGCGGTTCGGCGGCTCGTGACGAAGCAGGCAATAACAGTGTGGCTAACTTCATCTATTTCTCCGAGGCGGACATCATCTGCCTTCAGGAGTCCAGCGGTGGCGGAGCCAATCTCTCCACTGTCCGCGAGAAAATGGAGGAAATGGGCTATCAGTGCTTTGAGCAGAAAGGCAATGTCCTCTTTTCCCGACTGCCCATCTTGGATGCCGATTCCTTATCCTTCCCCACACGATCCAACGGGGGTTTCTTTGCTCACTTGCAATATGGATGTGATACCATTCTTTTGATTAACAATCATTTCGAGAGCAACCACCTTACAGAAATCATTAAGGACGGTTATCGGGATGCCATCGAGAAGAATGCCTTGGGCGCTCACCATCGTGAAGTCCGTGATACCCTTCGCAAGGAACTCGGTCCTATGATTAATCTCCTATGTGAAGCAGCTCCTCTGCGTGCAGCACAGGCCGATACCATTCACAAGATGGTGGAAGACTGGTTGCCTCGTCCTGTCATCGTTTGCGGAGATTTCAACGACACCCCTGTTTCCTATGCCCTTCGCCTGCTCACCAGTCACTTGCAAAGTGCCTTCACACAGAGTGGTAACGGAGTGGGATTTACCTTCCATGACAGAGGCTTCCCTGTGCGTATTGATCACATCCTCTACAGTGGTGACCATTGGCGCAGCCGCCAGACGAAGGTTGAAAAGACCATTTCGGCCTCAGATCACTTCCCAATTTCCACAAAATTGGTGCGGAAATAGTGGAAAACGCACGAAAATGAGGTCAAAAAGTCAAATATTTCGCCTAAGACGCTGAGTATTTGAAAAAAAAGTTGTAGTTTTGCGCGCTCATTGGCGATAATTGCCAGAAAAAGGCTGTAAAATAGCCCTCAAAACAGAGAAATAATAACAAACAATAATAACTAAAAACAACAATGCAAAACAAAGGTTTCGTAAAAGTTTTCGCTGTACTGCTCGCCCTTGTCTGCATCTTTTATCTGAGCTTCTCCGTCGTGGTGAATCACTACGAGGGTAAGGCCGAGAAGATTGCAGCCGTCGAGGGCGAAGCTGCTGGACAGCATTATCTCGATTCTCTCTTGAATGAACCCGTCTATTTCGGCGTTTGGTCTCTGAAAGAGTGTCGTGAAATGGGTATCGGTCTGGGTCTGGACCTCAAGGGTGGCATGAATGTCATCCTGGAAGTGTCTGTCCCCGACGTGGTTAAGGCACTGGCCGACCACAAGGAAGATGCCAACTTCAACCAGGCTGTCGCTCAGGCAACCCAGGAGGCCAAGCAAGGCCAAGGTGATTTTATTTCTCTATTTATCAAGGACTACAAGGCACTGGCACCCAATAGTTCACTCGCTGAACTCTTTGCCACACAGCAGCTTCGTGGTAAGGTGAACACCAAGAGCACTGACCGTGAAGTGGAGAACGTGCTCCGCGAAGAGGTGAAGGCTGCCATTGACAACTCCTTCAACGTCATCCGCACTCGTATCGACCGCTTTGGTGTCGTGCAGCCGAATATTCAGGCTCTGGAAGGACAGGAAGGTCGTATTATGGTGGAACTGCCTGGTATCAAGGAACCTGAGCGCGTCCGCAAACTCCTCCAGGGTTCTGCCAACCTCGAATTCTGGGAGACCTATACCACCACTGAGGCTGCTCCATTCCTCGTTTCTCTGGACAGCAAGCTTGCTGCTGCTGGTGTGGAAGGTGCTGAAGAGGGTGAGGCTGCTGAAGCTACTGAGGCTACTGAGGTCGCAGAAGTCACTGAGACTCCCGATTCCACTGCTGCTCCTTCTGCAGATGATGCCCTTGCAGCCATCGCAAAGGGCGAGAGCAACAAGGCTGAGGCCGCAGCTCCCGTTTCCAATGAGCAAGCTCTAAAGGCTCATCCCCTGCTCGCGCGCCTGCAAGTACTTAATCAGAATAATGGTGCAGTCGTGGGTTATGCCAACAAGCGTGATATGGCTGCCATCGATGCTCTGCTCCAGACTCCGGAGGCCAAGAGCGTGCTGCCCGATGACATGAAGCTCCTCTGGGGTGTTAAGGGCATTGACAAGAATGAGGAAGTCTTTGAACTCTACGCTATTAAGGTGACCGAGCGCAACGGTCGTGCTCCCCTGGAAGGTGATGTCGTCACGGATGCCAAGGACGAGTATGACCAGAACAGCCGTCCCTGTGTCTCCATGCAGATGAATGTTGAAGGTGCTCGTCGTTGGGCTGCTCTGACCAAGGCCAACGTGCATCGTCCCGTTGCCATCGTGTTGGATAACCTCGTCTATAGCGCTCCTAATGTGCAGAATGAGATTACTGGTGGTAACTCTCAGATTACTGGACACTTCACAGCTGAGGACACCCGTGACCTGGCCAATGTGCTCAAGTCCGGTAAGATGCCCGCTCCTGCCAACATCGTCAGCGAGGAAATCGTAGGTCCTACCCTCGGACAGGAATCCATCCGTCAGGGCTTCATCTCCATCATTCTCGCTTTCATCGCCCTGATGCTTTACATGGTCGCCATGTATGGCTTCCGTCCTGGTATGGTCGCCAACTGTGCCCTGCTCTTCAACCTCTTCTTCACCCTCGGTATTCTGACCAGCTTCCAGGCTGCACTGACCATGAGCGGTATCGCAGGTATGGTGCTGACCTTGGGTATGGCTGTGGATGCTAATGTGCTTATCTTTGAGCGTACTAAAGAAGAAATGCGTGCAGGCAAGGCCGTTCGTCAGGCCATGCAGGCAGGTTACAGCAACGCCTTCAGCGCTATTATCGACTCCAATGTGACGAGCGTCCTGACGGGTATCATCCTCTACTACTTCGGTACAGGTCCCATCCGCGGCTTCGCCACCACATATATCATAGGTATCGTCATCAGCTTCTTCACCGCTGTATATCTTACGCGCGTAGTGTTCGACAGCCTGATGGCCAAGGACAAGTGGCTGGATCTCACCTTCACCACTCCTCTCTCCCGCAAGTTCCTGCAGAACACCAGCTACAACTTCATGGGAACCTACAAGACCTCCTTCGCCATCTTCGGCACGGTGGCCGTGTTGAGCATCCTCAGCTGGTACGTTCGCGGTTTCTCACGCTCCATCGACTTCACGGGAGGTCGTAACTTTGTGGTGCTCTTTGAGAAAGAAGTTTCACCAGAGAGCATCCGCCCGCTCTTCGCAGAGGCCTTCCCAGAAAGCAACACCAGCGTCATCGCTTTAGGAACAGAGGGCAAGACTGTCCGCATCAGTACCAACTACCGCATTGAGGAAGACGGCATTGAAATCGATTCCGAAATCGAACAGAAGTTGTTTGATGTCCTCAAGAACGGCGGTCAGCTCAGCAGCGACCTCACTGTGGAGAACTTCATCAACCGTGACGAGCGTGCCGGTGGCTCCATCATCAGTTCACAGAAGGTGGGTCCCTCCATTGCTGAGAACATTACCCGTGGTGCCATCATCAGCGTCATTCTGGCACTCTTTGTCATCTTCATTTACATCCTCGTCCGCTTCCGCAACGTGGCCTTCTCTGTGGGCGCCATCACTGCGCTGGCAGTGGATACCGTCTTCATTCTCGGTGTCTATAGCGCTTGCTGGGGTTGGATGCCCTTCTCACTGGAAATTGACCAGACCTTCATCGGCGCTCTGTTGACCTGTATTGGTTACTCCATCAATGACAAGGTGGTGGTCTTCGACCGTATCCGTGAGAACCTGGGACTCTATCCGAAGCGTGACAAGCAGTTGCTGTTCAACCAGTCCTTGAACGCCACTCTGACGCGTACCATCAACACGTCTGTCTCCACGCTCATCGTGCTGTTGTTCATCTTCATCTTCGGCGGTGCCAGCATCCGCAGCTTCGCATTCGCCATGATGCTGGGTGTGATCATCGGCACCTGCACCTCTATGTTCATTGCAGCTCCCACTGCTTATTTGGTGATGGGTCGCCGCATCAAAGAAGAGGGTGAAGCGTAAGACTGTCAATCCCTTTTATTGGCAACAATAACACTTGCCCGTGTCCCACTCCTGAGGCACGGGCAAGTTCATAAGAAATAGGATGCTATATCATGGAAGTGAATCAAGAAAAGGAACTCACAACGCCAACAGTCTCCACCGCCAACGACGCTGTGGTTCCCCCCGCTCTGCTGCGCCGATATCATCAATACTTGAGACTCGAGCGTTCTTTTTCTGATAATACCCTTGCAGCCTATCAGCGTGATTTGGGGAAACTGCTGAAGTACTTTTCCGATGAACGTATAGGCTTCCGTGATGTCACCGTGGATCAGCTGCAGACCTTTGTGGCCACGCTGATGGATGTGGGGATCACACCGCGCTCTGTGGCCCGTATTCTCGCGGGCGTGCGCTCGTTCTATAAATTCTTGTCATTGGAACGGGAGATAGAAACAGACCCAACAGAGCTGCTGGACTCTCCTGCTCGTGGAGAGCACCTTCCAGATGTACTCACCATAGAAGAAATAGACAGCCTGATAGCAGCCTGTGATCTCTCCAAAGCTGAAGGGCAGCGAGACCGTGCCATTATAGAGACGCTGTACTCCTGTGGCTTGCGAGTGAGTGAGCTGTGTAACCTGCGCTTGTCCGACTTGTATCTGGACGAAGAATTTATTCGTGTTCACGGCAAGGGGAAGAAGGAGCGTTTGGTGCCCATTTCCCATCGTGCCATTGACGAGTTGAATGCATGGTTCTTGGATCGTGAGAAGGTAAGCATTAAGCCTGGCAACGAGGACGCCGTCTTTGTCTCCTTTCGTCGCGGGACAGCCTTGAGCCGCATTACCATTTTTCATATAGTCAAACAATTGGCAGAGGCCACAGGCATCCGCACCACCATCTCTCCACATACCTTCCGTCACAGCTTTGCCACCCACCTGTTAGAAGGTGGGGCCAACCTTCGAGCCATTCAGGATATGTTGGGTCACGAGGACATTGGAACCACAGAAATCTACCTGCATGTGGATCGTCATTTCCTGCGTGAAGAAATTCTTCAACATCATCCACGTAACCAGGAAAGCGTCTAAAAAACATTAAACATGTCACGTATAACACAAAAAACACTAAACGCTTAACCCTTAACGAAAAAAACTCCAAACTTGGAACTTGAAACTTGAAACTTTTTTGTACCTTTGCGCCCGATTTTGAAAAAACATACACATTATTTATAAGAAATGAAGAAAACAGTTATCCTCTCCCTCGCTGCTGCCAGTGTTCTCACATTGGCTTCCTGCGGCAAACTTGGTCAGCTTACTGCCGACAATGTAAACGTGACTCCCACTCCCCTCGAGGCCGTGGGCAGTGAAGTGCCTGCCACCATCAGCGCCACCTTCCCTGAGAAGTACATGAAGAAAAAAGTCACGATGGAAGTGACGCCCGTGCTGAAATATGACGGCGGCGAACTCACCTCTGAACCCACCACGTTCCAGGGTGAAGCCGTTCAGGGCAACGGCACTACCGTTCAGTATAAGGTTGGTGGCACCTACACCATGCGTGCTTCTTTCCCCTACAGCGATGCCGTTCAGCAGAGTGACCTCTATCTGCGCTTCGATGCCCGCAAGGGAAACAAGCGTTATGATTTGCCCGACCTCAAGGTGGGCTATGGTGTTCTGGCCACTGGCGGTCTGCTCAGCAAGACCGTGGGTTCCGCCGCTCCCGCCACTGCTGCCGATGGTTTCCAGCGCATTATCAAACAGAAGCAGGAAGCACAGATCAAGTATCTGGTGAACCAGGCCAACGTCCGTGCCAGCGAGCTCAACACCACCAGCATCAAGGACTTCGTGAACATCCTCAAGGAAATCAATGACAATCAGGAAAGCCGCCGCCTCACCAACATTGAGGTCAGTGCCTACGCTTCTCCCGAAGGTCGTTATGATTTCAATGAGAAATTGGCCGAGCAGCGTCAGAACAGCTCCAGTGCCTACGTGGGCGAACAGCTGAAGAAGACAGGTCTGCGTGCCGATGTGGACCGTCGTTTCACCGCTGAAGACTGGGAAGGCTTCCAGCAGCTCGTCAGTGAGAGCAATATTCAGGACAAGGATATCATCCTTCGCGTGCTCTCCATGTACAAGGATCCCCAGGAGCGCGAGCAGCAGATCCGCAACATGAGCGTGGTCTATGAAGAGCTCACCAAGGGCATCCTGCCTGAGTTGCGTCGTGCCCGCCTCATCGCCAACTATGATGTCATTGGGCGTTCTGATGCTCAGATCAAGCAGCAGTTCCAGGATGATGCCAGCAAGCTCCGTCTGGACGAAATCCTCTACGGTGCCAACCTCCAGGCTGATCCCGCTCAGAAGAAAGCATGGTATGAGAAGGCTGCACAGCTCTATCCCCAGGACGCTCGCGCCCTGAACAACCTTGCCAGCCTGGCCTATCAGCAGGGTGACAAGCAGTCCGCTGCTTCCTACCTCCAGAAGGCAAAAGCCCTTGACAGCAAGAGTGCCGAGGTGGCCACCAACCAGGCTCTGCTCGCATTGGCAGAAGGCAAGGTGGCTGAGGCTGAGGCCGCTCTCTCCCGTGGCGCAGGTGCCGACTCCTACAACGAAGTCTTGGGCAACATCAACCTGGCCAAGGGTAACTACGCAGCCGCTGCTGCCAACTTCGCAGGTGTGCGCAGCAACAGCGCCGCTCTCGCACAGATCCTGAACAAGGACTACGCTGCTGCTGCCATGACCCTCGCAGGCATCGAGAATGCCGACGCCACCACCAGCTATCTGAAGGCTGTCTTAGGTGCTCGTCAGAATGATGTCTCTGCAGTCATCAGCAACCTCCAGAGCGCCATTCAGCAGGACGCTTCCCTCGCACAGCGCGCTGCCAAGGATCTGGAATTTGCTGCCTTCGCCACCCAGATTGCTGAGCTGGTGAAGTAAAAGAGAAAGATAGAGGATTCTCCCACCGCCCTCCTTGTGAAGGAGGGAGCAGTTACATTATTTATGTGTAAATCAGTGCATACTATTGACAAGAGTAACCGCTCCCTCCTTCACAAGGAGGGAGGTGGGAGAGTCCTTTTTATTCTTTTTTCTCTCTTTCTCCTCTCCTGTTCCGACTCCACCTCTGTCCGCATACGTGGGTCCTTTGACAACCTGCGGCAGACAGACTTGTACATTTACAGTCCTGATGGCGGGATGGAACAGGTGGATACCATCCGCGTCATTGACGGACAATTCTCCTGGCAGGCTCCTCTCACAGAAGCCGCCACTTTCTGTCTGGTCTTTCCCAACATGAGTGAACAGGTAATCCTGGCCCAACCAGGTGATCGTCTGCGCGTTCGTGGTGATGGCGGACAGTTGCGTGCTCTTTCTGTCAAGGGTTCCCGTGACAACGAGGAACTCACCCGTTTCCGCCTGGCTCATCTCACAGACAAACCGGACTCCCTCCAGCGTGCCATGCGGCAATATATCTCCGAGCACGAGAACAGCCGCGTCTCCACACAACTGCAGCGCCAACTCACTCGCCTGCAAGGCCGCTCCTCCCGTCTGCGTGTGGGGCAGAAGCTGCCTGCAATCGTACTGCCCCCGGACAGCATAGAGACAGATGCCTTCACAGAAAAGGGCCTCGACTTGAAAACAGGCAAGCACACCGCCCTGCGTGTGGACGACCACAACACCACAGACACCATCTTTATCCGCCCCAACCAGAAAAACGCTCGTCCAGTGCTCCTCGTCTTCTGGGCCACGTGGAGACGCAGCACCCTGGATGACTTTCCACAAATCCGCACTGCCCTGCGCCAGCACAAGAGTCTGCAGCCCGTCTCCCTCAGTTTGGATTACTCCCGTAACGGCTATCTATACAGCATCCGTCAGGACTCCATGAACTTTGACCGTCGCTGTTATTTCCTCGTCTGGGACACCCCCGTGGTTCAGCAGCTCGCCATTGCCGAACTGCCTTATTACATCCTGGCAGACTCCACCCGCACCATTCAGGCCCTGGGTTCCAATTGGAAACGTGACATTCAGCCTGCTATCGACAAGTTAAAAGAAAAATAGCAACTTGTCTCCAAGAAACAAATTACTATCAGATTACAGGGGGTCCACGTCAAAGTAGATGTGGGCAGCCGTGAAAGTTTTCATGGTGAGGAGTTCCTGGCGTGTTTGCCAGAGACGCTGCTTCACTTGCTGAAGTGGCAATGATGGTTCCAACTTGATCATCATGCGGCGAAGGTACTGGCCAGCTATTCTTCCCACAGGAGGCTCATCAGGCCCCAGGACGCGTGTGCCGAACAGGTGTCGCAGACGGAGGGCAGTCTCACGAGCCAACAACTCAACTTCGGAGAGATGGCGATGGCGCAGATATACAAAGACGAGCCGTGTGAAGGGGGGGTAGCTGAACTGACGTCGTTCCAGCATTTGTTCCTGGTACATGGAAATATAGTCATTGTTGGTAACCTGCTGGAGCAGAGGGAGAAAAGCGCTCATGGTCTGCAGTATGACCTTGCCTTGTTCCTGGCGTCGTCCTGCACGTCCAGCCACTTGGGAGAGCATCTGGAAAGAGCGTTCGTAGGCGCGAAAGTCACTTTGATTCAGCATGGTGTCTGCAGAAAGAATGCCCACGACGCTGACGTTCTCGAAGTCCAGCCCTTTTGTGACCATTTGTGTTCCCACAAGGATGTCTGTCTCCCCGAGGGAGAATCGGCGGATAATATCTTCGTAGGCGCTGCGGGTCTTGGTGGTGTCCAGGTCCATGCGTGCCACTCGCGCCTTTGGGAAGGCGGCCTGCACCTCATCTTCTATGCGCTCTGTACCAAAGCCGTGACTGCGGAGGTCTGTGTTCTCACAGTTGGGACACTGAGCCGGCACAGTCGCGCTCCATCCGCAGTAGTGGCAGGTCATGCGGTTGGCACCAGCGTGCAGCACCAGTGAAACGTCACATCGTGGACAACGAGGCACCCAGCCGCAGATGTGACAGGTGATGTGTGGAGCATAACCTCGACGGTTCTGGAAGAGGATGACTTGGCGTCCGCGATCCAGTGCGTCATGCATCTGTTCTAAAAGCCGTGGGGAGAAAGCGCCCTGCATCAGCCGTTTCCGACGCAGCTCCATGGTATCCACGATTTCCACCTCTGGCAGTGACACCTGACCATAACGTTCTGTCAGGGTGACGAGCCCATACTTGCCTGTACGGGCATTGAAGTAACTCTCAAAGGAGGGCGTGGCAGTGCCCAGCAGGACGCGTGCTCCGGTTCGGGCTGCCATCATAATGGCCACGTTGCGTGCATTATAACGGGGCGCAGGGTCTTGCTGCTTGAAGTTGGCCTCGTGCTCTTCATCCACAATCACCAGCCCCAATCGTTGGAAAGGCAGGAAGACAGAAGAGCGCACCCCCACGATGATGTCGTAGGGAGCATCGGACAATTGCTGCTGCCAGACCTCGCCCCTTACTTTGTCGGAAAACTTACTGTGATAGACTCCTAATCTGTTGCCAAAGACGGCTTGCAGGCGGGAGGTCAGTTGAGAGGTGAGCACGATTTCTGGCAGGAGATACAGCACTTGTTGGCCACTGGCGAGGGCTTCTGCAATCAGATGCATATAGAGTTCCGTTTTGCCAGAGGAAGTGACGCCGTGCAGGAGGCAGACAGCGTGCTGTTGCCACTGTTCCTGAATCTGTGAGAGGGCTGAGGATTGGGCGGGGGAGAGAAGAGGGAGAGTGAGCGGAGAGTGGAGTGTGGAGAGTGGAGTGTGGAGAGTGGAGGAGACTCCTTTCAACTTTCCCGGCAGTGCCGCCTTGAATACTTCGCCGATGGAACAGAGGTAATAGTCTGCCATCCACTGCCAGAGGGCGAGCTGTGCAGGCAGCACGATGGGTGACGCATCCACGATGGAGAGGACCTCCTTGAGTTCCACGCCCTCTGGCTGCGTCTGATGTATGTGGGCGATGAGCCCAGTGGTGGTTCGTTTGTTGCCAAAAGGCACAACGACACGACACCCTGCCTTGGCCAGGGAAATCAGGCTCGCAGGCAGGGAGTAGGTGAAGTGTCCCGCAAGAGGGACAGGTAGAATGACATCAACAAAAGTACTCACTTAGAAGAAATAAGCGGCACGAATCTGCCAGGTATTGTTCTTCCAGTTTTCGGAGTATTCCTCGTAAGTCGTTCTGCCTAAGTTGTCAATGGTGGGCTCGCGATAAATCATTTCTCCATTCTTCGTGAGAGGAATGTTATAGGTGAAGCCCACTTGGAGGTGCTTCATCAGAATCACGCCTGCACCCAGGTTGGCAGAGATATTGTGCTTCTTGGTCGCTACCTCATAGTAGTCATTCACGAGGTTGTTGGCATTGCTCACATCACTCCAGGACCAGTCATGGTCGCCGATATTGACAGACCACTGGGGACCGGCAGCCAGATAGATGGAAGCGAGCTTGCCCAGGCCAATCTGATAGCGGAGGTTAATGGGCACAGCGATGCTCTGCAGTTCCTTGGAGCTCTGGCCCATATCATTCTTCAACTGACTGAAGAGTACAGCACCATCGACGCCCAATCCCATGGCGAACTGGTACTTGGCTTTCAGACCTGCGAACCATCCGAGGCTGTTCTTGGGATCTACAGTCTGTTTGAGGGTGGCATTGTCAAAGGAACTGGGGAAGTTCACGTTCAGGCCAGCTTCCACACCAATTTGGAACTGTGCGCTGGCGGTTGTGGCGATGGCTACCATAGCCACTACAAGGGTAAAGAATCTTTTCATAAGCGGATTGGTTTAGGGTTCAGCATTAATAGTTAGGGTTATCTGCGTTGTCTGCGTGCCGAGACTCGTGGTGCCCCGGAGCTTGCAGGCGCAGTATTCTTCTCTTTTTTGCTGGCGGCAGCAGCCTCAGAGGATTTGGCGCGTCGGCTATCAGAGTTGCTGCTCTTGCGGCGTGCTTTGGATTTGGAGTTGGCTGCCAGTGAGTCGGCTTTCTGCAGTGCAGCACTGTCCACACGTGTTTCTGGGCTGTGCCAGATATTCTCCTCGAAGTCTGTAAGTTGCTTCTCTATGCGTGCCTGTTCTGCAGACATCGCGCTGTCACCCTGGGCGTAGTTGGCCAGGACGCGACCTTGCATGTTGTTGGTCTTGTAGATCTTGCCGTCATAACGGTTCAGCGTGAAGTAATCGTCGGCCGTCATATTGGTGACATTGTTCATGTTGGATGCCATCAGCGGGAGGCGAGAGAGGTAGGTGGCCACATCTGAGTACTTCACCCAGAAGAGGGGCTTGGGGGTCTTGCTGGTGCTGCTCTCGTCTATTGAGGCGAACTCGTCACCTTCCATCAGGACAGGACAGAGTGCCGTGACGCGTGCCTTGTAGGTGGCAGAACGCTGGTCGAAATAGACGCTCTCCTTAATGTAATAACGTGTGACCTCTGCAGATGGAATGTCAGCTGCGGGAACCGTTATCTTGCCGTCGTTCTCCTCGTAATAAATGCGGAATTTCTCCAGGAGTTCCTTGACTTTGGCCTTGTCGGCAGGTTCAAAGGATTCGTCGCCGCTGAGTTTGTACTCATAGGCGCTGATTCGTCCGGACACAAAGAGTCGGAAGAGATATGTGAAGAGGTTCTGCTCCTTTCCATGTGGCTCCACGGGATAATAGAGCGGTGCATTGGCGTCCTTCAGCAGATCCAGCTGCCGATAGATATCGCGCCTCCATACGACGTCCTCCGGCATCTGTGCCGATGTGGGGAACATCAGTGCTGCACGGTCTGCCTTCTTCTCTGTGGTGGTCGTGGCGGCGCGCTTGGCAGGAGCCGGGGAAGCGGCGTTCGTTGTCGCAGGCTTCTCGGGTGTAGCGGGAGTGGTCTTGGGAACAGTGTTGGCAGGCACTGCGGGCTGTGTGCGTCGCTTGGCCGGCTGTGCACTGCAGAAGATGCACAAATTAAAAAATATAAGAATAAAAAGTATTCGCTGCATGATGCTTTATATTTTCAATTCTACTTTAAACGTTAAACCTTCCACTATAAACTGTTATCAGTTCACCGTCACGTCCATGGCTCCGTCCAACGTGCGTTCCACGCCGTCGGGTCCGATGGCCCTGATCTGTGTGATAAAGAATCGCTTGCCACGTCCCAGGCTGCGGAACATATTCTTCTGTCTGGGGGTGAATTCTGCGGAGTTGGAGACCTCTGGGATGGCGTTGCCCATATTGTCATAGAAGACCGTCTCAAAGCCCTGCACGCGGAATGGGATGTTCAGCAGTCCGTCATCCACGGCAGCACCCAGTCCATCCACTGCCATGAGGACCTGCTTGGAGAGCTTGCCGCCCTTGAAACGGTTCTCGCCGCCCTGTCCGTCGCTGTAGGCGATGAAGGCCGTCGGATCGGGCAGTTTGCGCACCCGGAAGGTGAACTTGCCCATTTCCTGCACACGTCCCTCTGTCTTGGCTGCCACGTTGATGACGGCCTCGCCTCCCACCTGTGTGGGACGGGCGATGAACTTGCCCTCGCCCTTGGGCGTGAGGTTGCCGCCACTCATGGTGACTTGCAGCTGGTTGGCCGCCACACCAGGCACACTGACGCTCATGGGGTTGTCATAACCAGCATAGAGCACGTTCATCAGGTCTGCAGAGACGGTGGCAGAGGGTGCCACGACGGTGTATTTCTGTTCGAAGTCACGGCGGACGAGTTCACCTTGGGCATTCATCATCTCTATGTAACCCACCAGTGTGAAGTCCCCCGTCTTGGAGCAGACGGTCTCGTAGATGCCGCGGTCACTCTGAATCTCGCGTCCTCCGATGTAAATGGTCGGACGGTTGGTGGTATCGACAGCAGCCATGAGAATCTGTGCCGTGAACTTGCCTCCCTGCACCACCGTCTGTGCACTGGGAATCACGTAGGCATTGAGCTCGTTCACGCGGATGTCCTTCACGTCAATGTTGGAGGACAGTGTGTGCAGCACTTCTCCCTCAGCGTCCCGCACGTCGCTTTGCAGCTTGGTGAGCAGGGTGACGGCAGCTGCTGTGGGCATGGATTCAAACATATATTCCTGCCAGTTTTTTCCCAGTGTGCGCACATTCTGAGGCACTTCTGTGTTGAGGTTGCTGGCGATGATTCGTCGTTGTGCAGAGTCTGTGACCATCTGAATGATTCGGTCACGATAACTGTTGATGCTCTTGTAGAGCATTTCTCCGCGTCCCGTTCCAGGAGCCAGCATGACACTGGTGGCGGCTTCCAGGTCTTCACGATTGCGGATATTTTGTACGTCTCCGTCCTTGCCGTCACTCTTGCGCACGATGAGTTCCTTCAGTTCCTCGGCAAAGTTGTACAGCGAGTCGGACATTTGTTTGACATACTGCGCTTTGTCATACCACTCCTTCACCTTCTTGGGATTGGCTTTCAGCTGCTCGTCAAAGGCCTCGTAGATGGCTTGGTTGGTGGCCGTGGCATTGGCCGTGGAACGATTCAGACTTGCATCCACCAGTGAGAAGCCATTGAGGACATCGCTCGACACGTTGAGCGCGAGCATAGCCATCAAGACGACGTACATCAGATTGATCATCTTCTGGCGGTTGGAGACTGGTCTTTTCTTTACAGGCACTTTATTAGATGTGAAATGTGAAATGTAAAAGCTTTAAATTCTCAACTCTCAACTCTCAACTGACCTTGGGCATATTGACGGTGAGGGCTTCTATCATTCGTGCATAGACGCCATTGAGTTCCTCGATTTGTGCAGCCATGCGGCGTGTCTGCTCGTTGATTTGGTCGATGGTACCCACTTGTTGGCTGACGCTCTTGAGTTGCATCTCGTAGATGGTGTTGATGCCCGTGAGTGTGCGGTTGAGGTTGACCATTTCCTCGCTGTCCTGTGTCATACGGCTGGCTTGTTCGCGCACTCGTCCCAGCACTTCTGTGAGCTGGCTGAGCTGATCCACGTAAGCCTCGATGGCATCTTCCACTTCTGGAGCATTGGCCGCCTGTGCGCTGGCCAACAGTCCTTCCTCGGAGCCTGTGGGTAATCCTGCCACACTGCCGGCAACACTGGCAGCAGCCTGTGCCGCAGCAGCCAGGTTGGCAGCATCGGCTGCTGAGAGGCCTGAGCCACCGCCGCCTCCGCCGATGATGACGGTGCCACCACCTGTGCCGGTTCCACTGGCCACGCTCTCGCCGGCAGCCACTGGCGTGCCTTCAACAGGAGCACCGCCGCCACCACCAATGATGACAGCGCCACCACCACCGCCTGCGACCACTCCGCCGCCTGCGACCACAGGACCTCCAGCCACGACGGGACCACCCGCCACGACTGGGCCAGCGCCGTCTATGGCAGCAGCCTGTGCGGCAGCCACTTTCAAGCGTTCCAGTTCTTCCAGGTCCACGAAATCCTCGGCCAGCTCATTGTCGGCTTTCATGTCAAATGGACGGTCAAAGCCAGAAATGAAGAAGACGAAGACTTCGGTGCCCATGCCGATGAACAGCATGGCGTTGGCACCAGGGATATGCGTCAGCTTGAACAGCGTGCCGAGAATAACCACGGCGGCGCCCCAGCTGTAGGCATAGTTCATAAAAGTCTGGCCCGGCACGGAATCCATCCAGTGCTGCAAACGGGCTATGAGGCTAAACTTGGACATTCTATATCTGTTTAGAGTTTGGGGTTATTTCTTTCCTTTATTCTTGATGCCGCTGGCATCGCGCACCATGGATCGCACGCAGCGGAAGCCGATGTATGAGCGGGGTTGGTTCTGGTACTCGTAGGAGCGCCAGGCACTGCGAATCATGCTCTCGGGGTCTTTCCACGAGCCGCCGCGGACGCTCTTCTTCTTCAGGCGGTAGGGGTCTTCCTTGGCGGCGTTGTACCGCAGCTCCGGGTTCATGTCGCTCATGGCATCCACGCCCGCTTCTGTGAAGACGGTGCTGGTCCATTCTGCCACGTTGCCGGCCATGTCATAGAGGCCATTGCTGTTGGCCGAGAAGATGCCGCACTTGCTGGTGATGAGTGATCCGTCGGCGGTGTAGTTTCCGCGGTCGGGTTTGAAGTTGGCATAGAAGCAGCCCTTGTCACTCTTCACCTCCTTGGCCTCCCACGGGAAGGGATTACCCTCCTTGCCTCGGGCAGCATATTCCCATTCTATCTCTGTGGGCAGGCGGTAGGGTTGGATGTCGGCGCCATTGCCTCCCAGACCCTTGATGAGGAATTCCGTGCGCCAGCGGCAGAAGGCCATGGCCTGCTCCCAGGTGACGCCCACCACGGGATAGTCATCGTAGGCAGGGTTGCTGAAGTACAGTCGCAGGTAACGCTCGTTCTCTGCGTTCTGGAAGTCGTTGACCCAGCAGGTGGTGTCTGGGAAGATATTAATAATATAGGTGTTGATGAAGTCCCAGGGTCCGGACAGCGGACGCGTGATGGTCTCGCGGCGGATGTTGCCGTCGTCATCGATGTAGGCGGTGTCCTTGCTGATCATCACATCGGCATTGCTGACCTCGTGGTCTGTGTTCAGGTCACGTTCCTCTGGGTTGAGGCGATGACGGCGCAGGGCAGCCTGTGCATAGTCATAGACTTCATAGCGATAGTTCATCTGGCTGGCATCCAGCATCTTGGTGCCGTCAAAGGGGTGGATGGTATAGACGCTTTCGATGGCACGGGCCTCGTCTTCGCTGGGCTTGCGCCAAGGGATATTCTTGGCCCAGTTCAGACGGGGAGTGATGGGGTTGCCGTCACGGTCTTCCTCGATCTTGAAGGTCTCGTCGCCGCCAAAGGCAGGGTCTGCCAGGCGTTCGCGGATGATGCTGTCTCTCACCCAATAGACAAACTGGCGGTACTTGGCATTGCTGACCTCGGTCTGATCCATCCAGAAACCATCCACACTGATGTCCCTGGTGGGGAAGCCGGCGCCCCAGAGGGTGTCGTTCTCTTGCAGACCCACTTTCAGCGAGCCCTTGGGCACAGCCACCATTCCGTAGGGAGCAGGTTCCGAGAACGAAGTACCATGAATGCCCGTGATTTCTCCGCCCTGGGCCATCGCATTGGAACGAGAGCCAGCGCAGGAGGTCAGGAGACCGAAGGAAATAATAAATAATAAAGAATAAATGATAAATAATAGCTTGCGCAGAGGCATGCAAACCTCGCGCGGACTAATTATTGATTTCATATTCCGTATATTAACTTTCATCGTATATCTTATTTCTTATTTATCATTTATGATTGATGACTTCGCATTTTTTACAGAATCCTCACGCTCTGGTGCCTGTTCCTGCCTTTCTTGAAGAGACTCAGGTCTGCCGTGTAACCGATGCTGATTTCATGACAGCCGTGCATCGCGCCAATCCCGGAGGTGTAGAACTCGTAGGAGTAACCCAGCAGAATCCCGTGAAAGTCTCCTCCGACGAGGATGGATGCCGAGACCGTGGGGCTGTAGGCGGCGCCCAGATAGAGGCGGCCTTTGGAACCATTGTAGAGCATCCGGGCTGTCACATCGGCGCGCCAATTCTCTATATCGGAGCGGACGATAGCAGAGGTCTGCATTTTAAATAACGGATTTCTCAGCTGAATATTGTATCCACCCGTCAAATAAAATGTCGCCGGCACCTCATATCCATTCACTTTGTTGTCTCCGAGTTCCACCAGCGGCGAAAAAGCATGCTGTGCAGAGAAGCCCGCATACCACTCCTTGGCCGTGTAACGCAGGCCGAAACTGAAATCAAATGCCGTGCCGTCTGCTTTCGTCGTTGGGAAAGCAGGGTCACCCGTCTTGATGACGTCCAGTCCTGTGCCGTCAAAGGTCTCTGCCAACAGGCCCACACGGGCTCCAGCAGACAGGCGGCCGCCCCACAACTTCTGGTGGAAAGCGTACTGTGCGAAGAAATTCTTGTGCTCGAACAGACCTATGCGGTCGTTCAGGAAGCCGCCTCCGAAGCCATGATTGGGCCCCAGCATCCACAGCGGCAAGTCGGCCGTGACCAGCATCGAGGCGGGAGCATGCTCATAACCCATCATCTGCATGGCATAGCCGCCCTGGACGTTCAGCAACCCATCCAAGCCCGAGGCTGCAGGGTTATAATAGGCCTGCAGCGCCCAGTAATTGTTGAACGCAGGATCATACTGAGCCCGCGCCTCTGTAACAAAGCCGCAGACACACAGCAGCACAGCGAGCCCGTGACGGCCCATCTGCCCATGCCAAAAATGCCCAAAAAGGCCTGAATGGAATGTCATTTCTTACTCTGTATCACTTAAAACCGCGGCAAAGATACATAAAAAATCCAATAGTAGGGGCAAAAATCTGTGAAATTCCACCAAAACACCACCTAAAACCCCCAAAAAAGGCAAAAGAGTGCCGTTTTTTTACCAAAATATGGCCCCGAAGCTATTGCTCTGTTCTTCCACAGCGAGTGAATCTGTGTTACTGATATTATATTATGTGCACACAAAAGATGAACATAAAGTTCTTTTAATGAACGCTTTGGGTTGTAAGAGGCCTTATTTCTTGAGTACCTTTTTGCCATTCATGATGTAGATGCCTTTTGTTGCGCGTTCCACGCGGCGCCCTGTGAGGTTGAAGAGCGGAGCGTCACCTGAAACTTGAATCTTGGCGCCTGAAACCTCCTCCACGCCAGTGACTTCGCCATCGACGAAGACAGATTCCATCTTCTTCACCTCTGCTCCGCGCCCATTGATGAGGAGGTACCAGCGGAAGCTGCCCAGGCTGGCGGTGGCGGAGGCTTGCTTCACCGTCCCGCCGGAATAGGCCCAGAAGCCAGGCACTGCGCCGGCAGCGATGCCGCTGTAGGTGCCGCAGAAGGTGAAGAACGTGCTGCGGTTGCTCATCGTGAACTCTTTCGCGACGGCAGCCTTCAGGGTGACGTTGGAGACCTTGATGGTCTTCTCGCCCGCGGTCTTGGCACGGATGATGTAGGTGGGGTCGTTGGCACGGACGACGCCTCGGCGCTGGTAGAACCACTCCAGTGTGGTGCGATCCACTTCTCCGTTACCGTCATCGTCATACTGGTGCACGGCATTGATGTAGGCCACCTCGAAGTCGTCGGCAATGTCCTCCACGTTCACCTCAAAGGGCAGATACAGCGCCTGCCAGTTGGTGTTGCGGAAGTTGCGCGTGTAGGTCAGCTCCTGCACCTGGACGTCATTGTCACGGGCAAACGGCTGGCCATCTACGAGGGTCATGCTGCTGCTGACGCCGCCAACGGTAATCTTCAGGGCGACATCACTCAGCTCCACTTCCTGTGCAGAGGCCGCCCGGGTAAATAGAATCTCCGTGAACTTGGCCGTCAGCTCTGTGCCCACGGGCAGCGAGGCGTCTGCCTGGATCTCAAAGGAGAACAGCGTGCCGGCGTTCCCGCTGATGGGAGCGCTGGTCATGGACAGGCAAGTGAACTGTATGCCTCCTTCTACAAAGCTTGAAGACAGGCTGTGGTCGTCAAAGCGGGCACTCTTCTGGATGGCCAGGCGGCCATTGGTGCCTGCCACGCCACTCACACCTGCGGGCAGTTGCAGTGCCATCTGGAAGGCGGTGAAAGCGTTGTCGGGGTTGTTGAGTCCCACTTCCACGGTGGCCTTGCCTCCCTGCTGAACTGTAACGGAGTTGACAACGAGGTTGTCGGCCTGGGCTGCCAGCGTGACAACCAAGGCGCTGAGAAGGGTTAAAACTTTCTTTTTCATAGTCGTAATTTATTTATTTGTTATTGTTCTTTTGTAAGTCTCTTTTGTATTCATCAATCTTCCATCATCTCTTTCTTCTGCCAATCGGCAGGCAGTTCGCTGGCCTTCACGCTGCGTCCCTGACTGAGGATGATGTTGACAATCTGCACGGCATCCGTGATGGTGATTTTGCCATCGCCGTTGAGGTCTGCAGCTTCTGCGTGGAAGTCGGAAGCAGGCTGCCGGAGGACGTAGTTGACAATATAGACAGCATCTGTGATACTCACTCGGCCGTCACCGTTCACGTCTCCGTTGGTCAGATTACTGATGGTCAGCTTGGCTGTGACGTCGAAGGGAAGCACGTTCAGTCCGTTGGGCTTTGTCAGTTCTATGTTCTTCAACAGGATGGCGAACTCGCCCAAGGCCTTGTCCTCATCTGCCGTCAGCGTAATGTTGACCACAGCACCGTCGTTCCCACGGAAGTCGCTGGAGGACAGGGACAATGCGGTGAACGCATAGGTATTGGCGTCCAATTGTCTGCTGCTGAACGAGTGGTCAATCTTGCGATTGGTGAGCGATGCTTGCAGCTTTCCGCTGGTATTGGTGGCCACGTGGATGCCTTCGGGCAATTTCAGGTCGAACTGGAAGGCGCTGATGGCATCGGCGTTCTTCAGGTTGACCGCCAAGGTAGCCTGTCCGCCCTGCACGCACTTCATATCGGCGATGGTCAGCTTGTTGTTCTGCTGATCGGCATTTTCCAGGATGTACAATTCCAAGTCACTGAAGACCACCCACTGACATACTGTCATCTCCTGTGTGTTGCGGAAACCGATGGTCAGCACATTGTCTGTCACTTCCACATCCAGGTAGTCTGCATAGTGTCCGGCATCGAAATGTCTGCGGGCGGCTTCCATGGAGTTGGGATAATATTCGCCATACTGCTCCCAATCACCCAAATCTGCATTGCCAGATTCCGTAGCCCAGTTCTTCAGGGCCTTCTGGACATTGTTGGCATAGAAGATGGCAGAGGATTTATCGCTTCCTGACATATAGTCCTCATAAACATCCTCACAGGAACCTGGGCGATGGAAGGCCTTGAACTTCACGCGGTAGAGACCATTGGGCACACCCGTGATGGTCTGGTACATATTGAAGTTCTTCTCGTAGAACTCCTGCTCGTGGTTGCTGGTGGCATCAGCGCGACCGCCCACGACGGTAGCACCCGTCCAGCCTTCTGTGGTATTGTCCTCGAAGCGCGGGTTAATGATGAGGGCTGTCATCTCCACAGGCTGATCCTTCTTTGGCATACCCATTTGAGAATTAAGAAGGGTGGTGACAGCAATGACTTCTTCTGTGGTAACATTGTCATCGTCATAAATACCTTGCGCGGTGGTCAACAAATCTTCGTTGACCGTCTCCGATTCTTCCATTCGCAGGATTGCGCTCATCAGACGGTACTTGGCAGCAATCAGGTCACAGTCGTCCTTCGTGAAGATCAGCCAGTGGCTGTTGTCATTTTGTGAGGCAGTACAAATGACGTCTGTGTAGCTGATGCCACTGTAACCGTTTTGATAGTCCTGACGAGTGGGCACGTTCCCCAACCATTTGTCTGTGCCAAGATTCGTCTTATTCTGGATGACGTAGCTGCCATCTCCGGTTTTAGTAAAGCTCCACCATGTGAGATTCTCATCGGCTTTGTCATAGTCATGGTTGTAATCTACACAGACCTCATCTTCAGGATAATCAGAATATACCTTGAACAGCAGTCGGTCTAATTGGCTTCCTTCCCAGAAATAGACCTGCCAGAGGCCCGTCTGTGCATCTTGTGTCAGGCGAACGGGCAGACCTGTTTCATCCAGTATGGCATGAGTTCTCCATGAGTGTCCTGCACTCAGGTATTTGCCTGTCTCTACATTATATAAATATACACGCGCGTCAGGATCGCTCACAAGGTCAGCACCTTGAGGGATGGCAGCGACCTCGCCCTCGTAATAAAGACGAACGTTGTCCATTGCCACCCAGTTGGCATTGGTCTCATTGATGCGTATGCCGATGGTAACATCCCCTGCCGTCGTATTTTCGAAGGACAGAGAGAAGTGTTGAGGCTCGTAGCCAACTGTGGCAATGGCCTTTCTATTGCTTCCGGCAAAGAGTTGGATTCCTTTTGCCTCCACATTCTCGTCATTCGTCCAGGCTGCCGTGGCATCACATTCGAGGCGGTAAATGCCAGCAGGCAAGTTCTTGATTGTCTGAGCTATTTGGCCATCGTCAATGACAATTCCATTACGCCACGCTTCAACGAAGTTGTCTATGGTGACACCGCCATTTCCGCGAGACATCGCTTGCCAGCCTCTGTGGTCGTCTCCTCCGGGAACAATCCATCCAATCTGGAAACGGTCGAAGTCTGGATTCGTGATGTAAGCAGCTGTTATGTCGAAGCCCTTAGTCTGTGTGGTGGTTGACAGGAAGGTCTTGGCTGCATCTTTGACCGCTGCAATCTGTGCATAAACCGTGGCGTAGTCTTCTGCTGCATTCACGGCGGTGCGTGCGCTGCTAATGGATCTGTTCAATACAGCTTTATTTCCTCCAGTAAGGGCAGCAGCCATTGCCTGTATGCGACTGACCTCTGCCTCAAATTCTTCACGCACAAGCGGTAGGCCACTCTTGTCGGAAAGGTGCATGTAACCTGCACGCAGCAATTTCTCTGCTGTGCCGTCAGGTACAATGAACTGAACCTGATCGGGTGAAACATCCCTGAATATCTTGGCAAAGTTTTTGTCTGTTACTTCGTAGTCCTCTGCAATGCTTAGGATTGTGACAGTCTTCAGACTGGTACACTGTTCGAAGAAATTGACACCTATCACACTCAATGAAGGCACTTCTACGGTTTCCAGACTTGTACAGCACTTAAAGATGTCATTGTTTCCTAAGGTGTTAGTCTTTACAGTCAGCGTTTTCAGTTGTTCACACCAACCAAAGACAGTCCAACCATTCAGCTGGATGTTTGCCGGAATCGTCAACTCCTCGATAGCCACACCGATGAAAGACTCTGCATCTAACTCAGCAGAACTGCCGTTAAAGTCAATCGTCTTAAGTCCTTTGCAATCCCTGAAAGCGGCTGTTCCTACGTATGTTAGTGTTGATGGGAACGTGATTGATTCTAGGCCAGAGCCACGGAATGCCTCATGATTAATCGTTGTCAAACCTTCAGGAAGGGTGATAGATTTCAGACTGCTGCAATTGTTGAACGCAAATTCAAGAATTGTCTGTACACCATCAGGAATATTTATGGACGAAAGGTTGCGACAGCCTGCGAATGTATATGTATAAATCGTGGTTATTTGTGAAGGCAGGTGAATGGAGGAGAGCCTTGAACAATCGCCAAAAGCAGCACCGAAAATATCTGTTATGCTTTCGGGCAGTACAACAGTCTCTAAATTATCACAAAGTTGGAATGCCCAATAGCCAATAGTATTTACCCCTTCTGAGATGGTAACTGAAGTCAAGTTGTCTCTGTCTTGAAATGCATAGTTTCCTATACTTTTCACCGCAAACTCAATCCCACCTTCATTCTGCACAGTAGCAGGAATGTTCAGCGCGCCAGCAATATTCTCAGGAGAAGCTGTGATTTCCACCTCCAAGGGTTGGAGGTTTGTGACTTTGAAAGTGAGGTTGGCTGTTCCGTTGCCGCAAGGCACGGCAGCGGTAAAGGTCTTGCCCACTTCAAGGCTGAGGATGGCGTTGGCTTCTTCGGCACTGACAGGGTCAAGGATCCACTCAGAAGCGCCCCAAGCACCTGTGTTGTACCAGCTCGTAAGAGTGCCACTGGTTTTATCCCAATTTCCGGCATGTAGATAATTGAAATTGGCCATTTCCAACGAAGCCAAGCGAATATTCAAGATAGGCTGTCCATTGTCCAAACTTGCCACGCGGTCAAAGGCCAACAGGCTTTCGCTTTCTGGACTCAACTCACTGTAGTTAATTGAAGTGAAGCGGCCTTGGGTGTACGCATTCTGTAGGTCATAATAGCCGTTGCGGTTTGTCAGTTTCCACAAGGTGGAAACGTTTGAGGCTGGATTCTCCATTGTGCTCCACATGCCGTGAATGATGCCCTCGCTGTCTTTTTCGCCGTAAGCATAACGGTTATTACTGCCACCGAACAAAGAGCGAAGGCGGTAGTAGCCATCAGTCAAGCCCAAATCCACATTCTCTGTGAAGGCAGCCAGCGCCTCCGTGGGGTCAAAGTTCCCAACAGGGATAATTCGACAAGGCTCTTTCGATGGGTTGAAACTAACCAAATTATCGCCAAAGGGCATTAATGGTGTCCAAAGGTATTCCCCGGAAGCATTCTCGTCACTGAAAGTCACAGGAGAACCAAAGCCATCAAGGAAATAGCCATTTACCAGCCAGAAAGCTTTCTTTACAGGGCTGTAGATATAGTATTTGCCATTGATAGTCAAGATGGCGAACTGGCTGTTCTTGTCGTTTTCTAAACCAGCATCAGAAGGGAGTTCACTGGCCTTGAAAAGGCGGAACTCACTCATGTGACCGAAACCATGGGTGGAAGCCTTATCTTCACCTGATGTATCGTCAATATAGAAGCGCAAGTACTTGTATCCTTTTGTGTCGAAGGGCGCAGAAATGCATGTTTCATATTGGTTGCCGTATGGCATACTGATGGAAGCCAACTCCATCCATGCATCATCTGCTGCCGTGGGACTGTTGCTGCCAAACACACCCCACTGAGTGATGTGGTTGTTTTCGGTACGACGGCGGGTAACCTGCATGTAAATGTTCTCTGTCACAGGAGCGGTCAACTCCACTTGCAGATAGTGGGTGTGCGCTGCCACATCTCCACCCGTCCACACAGAGTGCCAGAAGGTTTCCGGATTATTGTCCAGGAGAGCTTCCAGACTTCCTTCTGTCAGTTCTGTGAAGGGGCTGCTGAGTTGGTTGACATTGGTCACCAGTCCCATGTGATTGGAATCCAACATGATGCCAGAGTTCTCCACTATGTCACCATTCACCCGCAAAGTCCCATGGGAATCCTTGAAGGCATAGAGCCGTCTGTTGTTCAGCTGGGAGAGGTCGGTGACGTCAGCGGCCTGTGCCGTTATGCTGCCCAAGAGGGCAAGCAAGAATAATAGTAATGGTCTTGGTTTCATTGTTGTTATACTTTAGGATATTTTTTAGCCACTTTTGTTCCTTATTCGGACGCTTTTTATGTGGAAAGTCCACAATTTCGTGGCAAAAATAAGGATTCTGCGGGAACTGACAAAGAAAAATGGAGAAAAAGTCACTTTTTCCGCTCAAAAGTTGGTGCATTGGGAGGGTTTTAGCTATCTTTGCACACGATTTCTACATCAATGCTACAAGAATATCGCTCATGAATGACGTGATCACCCTGCTCAACGACGCCCTGTGGGGCTACCTGCTGATGGGCGCGCTGGTGGCTTGCGGCCTGTGGTTCACCTGGAAGACGCGCGGCGTGCAGTTCCGGATGGTTGGCGAGATGCTGCGCCTGCTCACGGACGCTGCGGTGCCGGCAGGCAATCACCACCATAAGCATATCTCTTCCTTTCAGGCCTTTGCCGTCTCGGTGGCCACGCGTGTGGGCACGGGAAACCTGGCTGGCGTGGCCACGGCCATCGCTGTGGGCGGGCCCGGCGCCGTGTTCTGGATGTGGATGATAGCGCTCCTGGGAGCGGCCACCGCTTTCGTGGAATCCACCCTGGGACAGCTGTTCAAGCAGCGGCACCGGGCGTCGTTCATCGGGGGACCGGCCTATTACATCCTGCATGGCTTGCACCGCCCGTGGATGGCCAGCCTGTTTGCCGTCCTGATGACCATCACCTTCGGACTCTCCTACAACTCCATACAGAGCAACACCATCTGCGGCGCCATGCAGCAGGCCTTCGGCTGGGAGCCGATGGCGGTGGGCGGCGTGACGGCCGTGGTGGCGCTGTTCATCGTCTTCGGCGGCATCCATCGCATCGCCCGCGTCAGCGCGGTGCTGGTGCCACTGATGGCCATAGGCTATTTCCTGCTGGCGGTGGTCATCGTGCTGATGAACATCCATCTGGTGCCACACGTGCTGCGGGTCATCGTTGCCAGCGCTTTCGGACTGGAGCAGACGCTGGGCGGCGCACTGGGGGCTGCCATGATGAATGGCGTGAAACGGGGCCTGTTCAGCAATGAGGCAGGGGAGGGCAGTGCCCCCAACGTGGCCGCCACCGCCACTGTGTCCCACCCCGTCAAGCAGGGACTCATCCAGGCGCTGGGCGTCTTCACCGACACGCTGCTGGTCTGTTCCTGCACGGCTTTCATCATCCTCATCAGCGGGCTGTATGAGGTGCCGGAACTCAACGGCATCACCCTCACACAGGCTGCCCTGAGTGCAGAGGTAGGCTCCTTCGGGCCCATCTTCATCGCCATCGCCATCTTCCTCTTCGCCTTCTCCAGCATCATCGGAAACTACTATTACGGAGAGGCAAATATCCTCTTCCTCCTGCGACACTCCCCTCTAAACTCTTTCCCCCTCACCATCTACCGCATTTTCTCGGCAGGTGTGATGGTGATGTTCGGAGCCTGGGTCAGTCTGGACCTTGTCTGGAATCTCGGCGACCTTTGCATGGCGTTGCTGACTGCCTGCAACCTCGTGGCCATCGTCTCCTTGGGCAAGTATGCCTTCCGCCTCCTCGATGACTACCGCCAGCAGAAACGCCGAGGCATCACAGAGCCCACCTTCCACCGCAGCCAAATGCCCGAGATTGCCGACGACCTCCCCTGCTGGGAATAAAATACCATGAAGCTTACTTCACCAAGAGCTTTCTGCCGCCGACGATGTAGAGGCCGCTGGTCACGGGGGCGGAGACGGGACGGCCGCTGATGTCGTACATTTGGTTCATGGTGAAGGGTTCATGGTGAATGGTCTGTTGGATTCCTGTGGGGTCGTCGGCCGTGCAACGGTCCATGAGAATCTTCATCCAGAATCCGCCGATGACGCTGCGGGCACGGAAGCCCACGGCCGTGGGGCTGTCGGTGTAGTACCAGTCACTCAGGGGCCAGCGTGTGGTGGTCTCATTGGCCCACTTCCACACGAAGTTGGCGAAGTTCTGGAAGCGGCGGGCGTTGGGCGCCATGGACGCCGTCCACATGATCCAGTCACTCTTGGTGTAGGAGCTGCGGCTGTCAAGGGGCAGACCGTAGGTCTTCTGGCGGGTGAGGTAATAGCTGATCTCCTTCTCTGCCACGCCGGGGAAGAGGTCCCAGCCCCAGAGCTTGTCCCAGACGAGGTTGTACTTCTGACTCCACGTGTCGGGGCGGTCGAAGGCCAGACGGTAGTGGGAGCCGTCGTCGGCATCCTCCATCCACTTGGCGGCCATCTCACGGGCGGTCTTCATATAGCTCTCGTAGGTGCTCTGGCGGCCTTTCATGCGGGCGATCTCGGCGTAGGAAGCGATGCCCATGATGGCTTTCACAGAGAGGTTGGCATTGTGTGCCCAGTGACCTGCGAAGTCATCGGTGCAGAGCTGCTCGGCGGGATCCTGTCCGTTCTGGACGAGGTAGCGTGCCCACTGTGTGCAGATGCTCCAGTACTGGTCTATCCAGTCGATATTGCCGTCCAAACGGGCAATCATCGCGGCCAAGGTGAGCATGTTGCCCGACTCTTCCAATGGCATATCACCGCCATAGACCTGGCCGTTGGCATGGGGATAGGTGCCCAGGTCGTGGGCGGCGAAAGGCTTGGTCCAGCGGCCGCTGCGGCTGTACTCGAAGATGCTGGTCATCATGCCTTTCTGGAGGTCGGTGTTATAGATGAGGAAGAGGGGAGCCGAGGGATAGGTAAGGTCCACGGTGTTCACGCAGCCGTTGGAGTTGTTCTCCTTGGAGAAGAACAGCAGGTTGCCGTCCTGGTCCTGGAACAGCTTGTGGGCAGCCAGCACGTGGCGATAGGCGCCGGAGAGGAGCTCGGCATACTGCTTGTTGGCCACAGCTAGGGCGTCGTCATAGATGGTCTTGTCCTGCTGGCGGGCGAGGCTCATGTTGCGGTCATAGTTCTCGCGGAACTCATCGAAGGCCTGGAAGATGGTCTTGCCGTCGCGTGCCCAATAGCCTGGGTAGTCCTTCCCGAAGTAACGGATGTCCAGCACTTCGTCATAACCGATCATCATATAGGAGGCGTCGGTCTGGACGCGGCCGAAGTCGTGGCAATAGGCCAGGGTGGTGAGGTTGGCGGGCACCTGACCGGTGACCTTCTCGCTGCATGCGGGCAGTGTGCCGTTGGTGGCGAAATGGCTCTCCATTGTGGCGGTGGGCGCGAAGCTGACGCTGCCGTTGACGGCTGGGATGTAGAGGTAACCCCAGTCGATGCTGATGAGGTCACCCGTGCGGCGCAGCACGGGCTGTTCGGTGCTGCCGGCGCGCAGGTACTGGGTGCCGTTCTCGGTGACGGTCTCCACATCCACGGCCTGTCCCAACTCATTGACGGTCAGCGCGGGCGTGGTGGAGAAGTAGAACTGCACGTCGTGCTCGGCACCGTCGGTGGAGCGCACCTGATAGGAGATGTAGTTGATGGGCGTGGAGATGAGGTCCAGGTCGGTGATGATCATCGGTGCCGTGAAGACCAGGTCCAGCTCCACGGGGCCGCAGGTGAAGGTGTAATAGGTGCTGGTGGCCATCACATCCACTGCTGTCTGCTCGGCCGTGCGCACGCCCTCGGCAGCGTGGTAGGTGTTCTCGTAGAGACCGAAATCCACGTAGGCGCCGCCGCTGGTGTTGTGGCAGTGGGCGGCCATCAGGTTCTCGCCGGCGTGCAGGACGGCTTTCTCGGCAGCGGTCAGCTTGTGGGTCTCGCCGAGGATCCAGGTCTCGCCGGTGGAGACCACACGCGTGCCGTTCAGATAGAGCTCAAAGACGTCGTCGTGGGAGAACTGCACCCAGAGGTCGCGCTGCAGGTCTTCCTCGGTGAGGGTGATGGTGCGGCGGATGTAGATGTCGGAATTGGTGTCTTTCCAGGTGTTGTGCACGCGGGGATATTCATTGGGCGTTCCCCAGGCGGCCTGCTGCACTTCCCAGCTGCTATCGTCGTAGGAGGGCTGGGCCCAGGCGTCGCCGCTCTGACGGGTGTGGCTGACGCGGCCTTCCCAGTCGGTCTCGTCGCACATCGGGGCCACGGCTGTCAGCAGCGAACCGCGGCCGGAACCCATGAAGCGGTAACAGGTGCCATCCACGCGGAGGATGCCGTCCATGGGTTTCTCCTGATTGCTCCAGTGGCGGGTGGTGCCGTCGGTGAGCTGGTCAAAGGGCGACCAGAAGGAGAAGTAGGGGTCGTTCAGCAGCAGCGGCACCGAGGGCAGGCGCAGGTCGCTCTCCATGTAGGGTTTGAACAGCTCGGCATCAGGTGCCGTCACAGGATTGTTTTGCGCAGCAGCGGACGCAGCCACGGCCAAGGCGCAACAGAAGGAAAAGAAATCTTTTTTCATTATTATTCAGTAAAATACTAATTCTTAATTATTCATTTTTCATTTTTCATTTTCAGGGTGACAGAGCGGTGACGGTCGTCGGTGAGACGCGCGATGTGGAGGCCTGCGGGCAGAACGGGCACATCGGTGACGGCGCGTCCGCCGCTGAAGGACAGATGAGCCGTGTGCAGCAGGCGGCCGTCGGCCGAGAAAAGCTGGAGGCAGGCGGTGGCCGCTGTGGCGGAGGTGGCCAGCAGTTGGTGCCCCACGCGGCGCAGGTGCAGGTCGGCGGCCTCGAAGACCGCGTCATTGATGCCCAAAGCTTGCTGGTCGGCCCTCATCAAGTAGCTGGTGCGCAGGTTGGGACGCTCGATGGTGGGCAGATTGGAGACGCATACCTCGCTGCCGCCGTCGGGGAAGCGCGCCACGCTTTCGATGCCTGTGTGGGGCGGGTACCAGAGGGTGGAACGTTGGCTGCCGTCGGGGCTGGTGAGGCACACGGCACCGCCGTCGGCAGAGAGACGGAAGCTGGCGTGCAGCTCCCGCAGCGGTTCGCGGCGGTCACACCAGACGATGAGGCGGCCGTGGGGTGCGATGCGGGTGGTGGCGGTGGATGTGCCGGCCGTGATGAGACTGCGCTGCGGGTCGGCAGGGTCGTTGCTCAGATACCAGCCTTCCAGGTCCAGCGTGTCGGCTGTCGTGTTGTACAGTTCCACCCAATCGTTGCGCTTGAAGTAGTCGTCCACAAAGATGTCGTTGGCCGCCATCACCTCGTTCACCACGACGTCTGCCATCCCTTGGAGGCGGCGTTCCTCGGCAGTGAGGGGACGGAAACAGGCCTGGATCTTCAGCGTGCTGCCCTCGGGCAGGGCGGTCTCCGCGTCGGTGGAGAAGAACGTCTCCTCACCTTCATGGCGCCAGCCCTCAAAGGCCATGCCGCCGACGGCCTCGGCCCGCAGCGTCACCGGCGGGAAGAGCTGTCCGGAGTAATAGCTGTGGGGCACACGCGTGTCGTTGACATAGAGGTCGCCCCACTCGCTGTCCGACGACAGCCGCACGTGCTGGGCGCGCACGTCCTTCAGCTGCATGAGTTCGTAGGCCTTCATCTGGCGCGTCATCGAGGAGCAGCGGCCCTTGAGCTTCGTGCGGATTTCCTCTAAAGAGGAATAGGTGCTGGCACCCTCCTGGGACATGGTCGAGCGCACGCGGGCTGCCAGCTCGTCCATGATGGAATCACTGAGGGTGGGCTCAAAGACGGCACCCATCATGCAGAACGTGTCGGCAAACTTGCGGCGGAAGTCCGCGTTCTCCAGGAGGTTCATGAAGAACGTGCAGAACTTGATTTCTCCGTAGCGGCGCTCGCCGGTGTCGTAGATATAGTCATAACGGTGCCACTGCATACCGTCTATCCAGCGGAAGGTGTTGCCGCCCACCTGCACCTCGCCTTCCTCGTCCCAGGCACGGCCGTCGGTGCCGAAAGCGGCATCCAGGTCAAAGAAGGTGATGCGGAAGCGGCCGCCGTCGGCACGGCGGTAGGCCTTCAGGTTGTTGTCTGGCCAGTCCCAGGAACCCAAGTAGAGTTCGGCGGCCATATAATTCGCGTACTCATCGATATCCACCAATGAGCAGATCTCGTCATAGACGGCAGGCTCTGCGGCATCGTAGGAGAGGTCATACAGATGCAGGAGCGTTGCGGGCGAACCAATCATCATATAGGCGCCGGAGTCCGGGCTCTGCTCATAGACCTCCAACTGCTTCTTGGAGAATCCCCAGTTGGCGAAGGCGAAGTCCTTGTTGTTGGGCTCGCGCACGTTGATGAGGCCCAGGTACTGGCCGTTGATATAGTGAACGACAGGCTGATAGGACATCACATCCAGATCGATGCCCGAGCGCTGGATAATCTCGTGCAGGGCGGCGTCCTTGATGCGGCAGTAGCTGTCGTTGCCGCCGCGGCGCACCTGCAGGGTCTTGGTGCGCAGGTGGGGCTTGGCAGCGAAGAAAGCGTAGTCAATGGTGTTCTGGCCGTCAAAAACGCGGTCGGCCTTCAGCTTGAAGGACTTCGGGTTGCTGGCGCGTGTCCAGCCGCCGGAGATGCAGAAGTTCACGTCCTGGTTCACCACCATTGTGTTGGTCTCGGGCAGCAGGTACTGGAAGTTCACGGGGCGGTCCCAGTCCATATTATAATTGGCGGGACGGGACTGTCCGTTGCCGGTGCGGCCGTTGACGCCGCGCACATAGACGCCGATGCTGTCGTCATAAAGGTATTCCCACGGTGCGGTGACAGAGATAATTGGCAACTCGTGTGCGCGTTCCTTTAATATATAGGTGCGTGACACCACAGGGCTGGGCAGCATCCCTTCCTGGAAACAGCGGAAACGGAAGGTCGTGGTCTCGTGGATGCTGAAGACGGTGTTGGTGACCGTCTCGCCGTTGGTGAGTGTGGGCGTGGTGCCGTCGGTGGTATAGCGGAGGGTGGCCCCTCTGGGTGGGCGCACGTGGAAGGTCAGGCTCTCCTCGAAGAGGCAGCCGTTGGCGTTGATGCTGGGTGCCGCCAACTGTTCGGTGGCGAAGGCGGCGTCACGGTTGGACGCGGCCGGTGTAGGCGTGGACGTCCAGCCCCAGGTGCTGCCGCCGTCGGTGGTCAGGGCGTAGGCCATGCGACTGATGGCGGCGGGGTAGGAGAGACGGGCCACGGCTTCGCCGCTCGGGCTGGACAGCACCAGGTCGCCGCCTTCGCAGTCCAGTGCGAAGGGTGCCTGGGTGCAGCGGATGGTGTTGCTGCCGAACCATAGCAGGAAGAAACCGTTGGGCTCCACGACGAGCGAGCTGTCAGGAATCTGCCATTTCATCGGCTCCTCGAAGTCGTCACTCAGGTAACAGCCGTCCAGCAGCACGGCCTCGTCTGTGGGATTGTAGAGCTCCACCCAGCCGTCAAAGTTGAAGGCCGGGCTCATCACCACATCCGTGTTGGCCGCCATCACCTCATTGAAGAGGAGTTGGCCGCCGCGAGGTTCCACAGTTGCCGCTGCGGTGAGGCTGAGGGAAAGGAGGAGAGCAGAAATCAATGTAAAATGTAAAATGTATTATTATTGATATTTACGAAGCAGGAAACCCCGAAGGGGTGTCAAGACCACAGGCAGGGGTAAAACCCCTGCTAACGACAGCGATGCCACACGAACCCCAAAGGGGTGACAGAATGAAACTGGGTGCTCTTTCACCCCTTCGGGGTTCGTTCCCCGCGCTCTGGTAGCAGGGGTTCCGCTTCGCTCCACCACCTGCCTGTGGTCTTGACACCCCTTCGGGGTTAATTATTTGTGTCCACATACTTTCGTAAGTTGAGAAAAATACAAACTAAAAATGGATAATTGGCGTTTTTTCGCCTTTCTGGCAGCAAAAGTAGGTAAAAGCGTGCAAAAAGACCAGCAGTTTCAGGTCAAAAAAGTATCGAAAACAGCCGAAAATGCCCCTTTGAACAGATTTTTTTCATTTTTGAATAGAATTTTTGTTCCTTAATTAATTAAAAGTACTACTTTTGTCCCGAAAAATGTGAAAATAACCCTTTTATTAACCAAACTTAATTGTTTATGAAAAAAACATTACTTCTCTTGTTGGCCATGCTCCTCTGGGGCGTCAACACAAGTGTGGTCCTTGCAGGCGAGACGCCTAACGTCGTCGTCATTGAGGATCTCAGCACTTACCAGGGCAATGAGGCTTACGTCTTCAATCAGGCAGACGGCAAGGTCTATGTCCTCAACAACGTGGGAGAATACGAGCGCTACGGCGTTTATGAGAAAGTCTCCACGCTGAAAATCGCTGGTGGCGGTGACACCGAAATCGAGTATATCGAATCGACCGTGGAGGGCAAACACCCCTACATCAACACCGGTTACATCTTTAAGGAGAACACGCGCATCGTGGCCGAAGTGAACCTCACCGAGAACGAGGTCAGAGCCTACGAGGCTGTCTATGGCGCACGCCAGAGCATCACCTCTCGTGCTTTCATGTTCTTCTCCCGTTTCGCCAGCGACAATGCCGGCTGCTTCGTCCGCAACACACAGGAGAAGCGTGGCGAGATGATGCTCCCCATGGGAGAGAAGATCACCATTGATGCATCAGACCAGACCTGTAACATCTATGTGGAAGGTGATGAAGAACCCTACACCACCATCGAGTGTGACCAGGGCATCAGCGACGGCACTGTGCCGATGTTCATCTTTGACCTCAACTTCGGCGGCAATCGTGACAACTCATGGGGCTTCTTCAAGCTCTACAGCTTCAAGATCTATGAGGGCGAGGAACTCGTGATGGACCTGAAGCCCTTCGTGGCTTCCACCGGTGAAGCCGGTCTGATTGACAAGGTCTCCGGCCGCAAGCTCTACTCCGCCGACGGCTCACCCTTCACCGTCAGCCCCGATGGCGAGGCTGCTGCCAGCAGCTCCGGCATCACCGTCTATGAAGGTAAGATGGTGCTCAACACCACCGACGGTCAGCTCTACAAGTACTCCAACGGCAGCTTCACCGCCATTGGCGAACCCACCAAGACACCCATCGAGTTCACCGATTATAAGGATATGAACAACTGGGAGACCAACTCTGGTCACGCTGCCATCTACCAGGATCAGATTTACTATGAAGAGAGCGAAGACGCCAACTACATCGACAGCTACGTCGGCACTGGCGGTTACGAGCCTCTGATGATTAAGATTCCCGCCGAGGAAGGTGAGGATTACAACTTTATGTTCAACTACTCCAACTCTCCCTACGAGTCCTGGCACAGCACACCCATGCACGTGTTCGTTTGGAACAAGTACGATTTGAACACCAGTGAAGGCGGTCTCAGCGTCGGCGGCGATGTGCTCGCCACCTTTGAGCTGCCCTTCGAAGGCGCTACCGAGGAAGAGCCCACCTTCGTCTCCATGGACTTCACCGCACAGCAGGACTGGGCTACCATCGTGGCACAGTTCGGTGACTGCGAAGATGGCAGATCATACTGGTTCGTCTTCCGCAACTTCCTGGTGTCCAAATACACCTACCCCGAGCGCTATCCCGTCCTCAATCCCTTCGCTCCCCAGCTGGAGCTCCTGATTCCCGAGGCTGAGGCATTTGACGGCAACACCACCACCGCCATCAAGAAACTCCTGGCAGACGCCATCGAAGAGGCCAAGGCTGCACTCGCCGGTGACGATCTCCTGGCACAGCGCGCCGCTTTGGAGAAACTGCAGAACGCACTCGCAGAGGCTAAGAACGGTGACATCACACTCCTCCAGGAGATTATCGCTGCCGCAGACAAGGACGGCGTGAATGTGCAACCCTACGTGCAGTTGCTCGAGACCGCTGCAACGGCTGCCGCCGTGGACCAGGCTGTCTTTGACCTCAAGGCCGACCGCAAGATCCACGCACTGCGCACATCCTTCCGCTATACCGGTTCTGCTCCAGCCGTGGATACCGAGTTCTACCTCTTCAACGTCGGCACAGATCTCTTCCTGAGCATGGGTTCCGACTGGAACACACACGCTGCTGTGGATCAGGCTGGATGGCCCATCACACTGGAAGCTGCAGAGGGTGGCTACACGCTCCACACCGCTTGGGGTTCCTTCAATGGCAGCCCCTACGTGGATACCGGCGTGAACACTGTCTATAACTTCCAACTCGTGGATGGTTATGATTCCAGATACTACATCAAGGACGGTGAAGACCGTTACCTCGGATGGAATCCCAATGGCCACACCGACGGCAACCACTTCTGGTCCAGCATCTCCAACACGCAGTTTGAGGAGACTCCCGTGGACTTCAACTACATGTGGATCCTCGTTCCGCGTTCAGAACTCGTCGCTCGGATGGAGACCGCTTCATTTGAGGATCCCGCAGACGCCACCTTCTACATCAACAACCCCAGCTTCCTCAAGCTCCCGGGTCTGGATATGTATGAGAAGGAGTGTGAAGGCGGCAACGGCGGTGCCCGCGTCTCCGACAACAACAACAGCGACCGCTCCTCCGACTTCGCCTACGAGTACTGGAACACAGACTCCTTCAACTTCTCACAGACCATCGAAGGCCTGAAGCCCGGTCTCTACACCCTCACCTGCAACGGATTCTTCCGTGACGGTGACGGCGGCCACCAGGCAGAAATCGTCAACGCCGGTCTGCCACTCCGTCGTCTGGCCTACCTCTATGCCAACGACAAGAAGGTGCCCCTCCAGAACATCGCCAACAAGACCATCTATGGAGCTGTGCCAGGCGTGCCCTCTCAGGTCTCCGATATGGGTAACATCCCCAACTGGCCGTGGGAAGCCATCGAGTACTTCGAGAACGGCTACTATGTGAATGAACTCGCTGTCATGGTCGGTGAAGATGGTGTCCTCACCTTCGGCGTCGCCAAGGACAGCAAGGAGAACTGGGGTGACTGGGTCGTCTTCGACAACTTCCGCCTCACCTATCACGGCATTTCCGGAATCATGGCAGAGAAAGTCTGCGTGGATCGTTACACCGGTCAGGGCTACGGCGCTCAGGTCGTGGAAGTTGACCTCGAACCCGCTAAGGAGTTCCTCGGCGTGGATGCACTCACCACCGATATGGTCCGTGTAGTCAATCCCGACTTCACCTTCATCTCCGACTACGCCATGTATGACGGTTGGTTCAATGGAGAAGGCGTTGCCACCACATGGGGTGCCAGCACCAAGATCTGCGTCAAGTTCTTCCAGGCCATCCCCGACGGCAAGTTTGAGATGTGCGATATGAACGGTGCAGACGGCATCTATGACACCTATTCCACCAGCTGGGCACTCACGGCCAATGGCAAGACCTACATCTACAACTTCGAGACCACCTTCTCCAACAAGCCCGCTCTGGATCTCACCTACGACAAGCTCAACATCCTTGGTGTGGAGCAGCTGGAGTTCAAGTCCGAGCTCGGCAAGTGCTACGAAGGCTTCACCTCAGACATTGACAAGGGCGAGATCTGCCTGCTCCTCGATGTCGAGAGCTTCGATGAGGTTACCGCCTATGCAGTTCAGCCCGACGGCACCCTGGACGACAACTACAAGCTCGGTAGCACCGACGGCTGGCGCAACGCCGAAGGCGGATGGCAGAGCTGGGGCGCCGACGCTTACATCTGCGTGAAGGCTGACTTCGACGCTGCATCCAACCAGATCTACTTCATCGGAGGTATGGACGGCAACACCACAGAGCCCGGCTCCTACACCGCCACCTACGTCTTCGTCAAGGACGGCACCACCGACGCTGTGGCACTCACCGTCACACTCGTCTATGAGCCCGCAGACGGCATCGCAGACCTCCAGACCGACAAGAACCTCGTCATCTATGACCTCGCTGGTCGTCGCGTCCAGAAGGCTCAGAAGGGTCTCTACATCATCAATGGCCAGAAAGCCGCTGTGAAGTAATCCGCTCCCGCTTCCCTCTTAGGGAATCCAAAAATAATCGAGGATGTGTCACCACCGACACATCCTCGATTTCTTTCTCATCACTTTTCAGACGTTCCGCTGTAATTCACAACGTTCCGTTGTCACCATTTTTAAGGAAATTTGACCTTAATCAAGGTCTATTCGGCAATTAATTGCCAAAAAGTTTGGTTCGTATTCCTTTTTACCATACCTTTGCATCGCAAAAGTTCCATTATACCTCCTAATAACCACTTGGAAAGATGAATGGGTAACTATATTAATAAAGGTAATGAGATTTTCCGTTCCTTCTTCAAGAGGGAGTACATTGACAAGACGGGACTCATCGCCGAGGTGAATGCACGTCTCTGCACGGGGTCACGTTTCATGTGTGTCACTCGCAGTCGCCGCTTTGGCAAGTCCATGGCAGCCCAGACACTCTATGCCTACTATGACCATTCATGCGATTCACGCCAGTTGTTTGAGGATTTGGAGATAGCGAAAGACGTCTCTTTTGAGGAACATCTGAACAAGTACCCGACAATTTATCTGGACTTGACAAGTTTCGTGACACGTTACCAGGAGGACGATATGGTGCACGTCATCGACAAGACGCTGAAAGCAGACGTCCAGAAGGCCTACCCCGACGTGGAGCTGTCCGAAGACTATGACTTGATGGACAGCCTCTTCGCCATCTCCACAGCCAAGAGACAACAGTTCATCTTCATCATCGATGAGTGGGATACCATCTGTCGGGAGTTCCCGTCCACTTCCAGTGTTATGACCGCCTACGTCAACTGGCTGCGACGGATGTTCAAGGATGTCAGCGCCATGGATGTTTTTGCTGGCGTCTATATGACAGGCATTCTCCCCATCAAGAAATACAACACCCAGTCTGCGCTCAACAATTTCACGGAATATTCCATGATTCAGCCGGGACGCATGGCCCGTTATTTCGGCTTCACGCAAGATGAGGCACATGCGCTTTCGACCAAGTATAACCTGGACTTTGACGAGTTGGAGAAATGGTATGACGGCTATCAGATTGGCAACGAGTCGTCCATGTTCAATCCCAACTCCGTAATGCTGGCCATTGACAATGAATGGTGTACCAGTTACTGGGGCAAGACCGCTTCCTACGAAGTGGTGAAGTCCTACATCATGATGAATTTCGACGGTCTGAAGGACGACATTCTGTTATTGCTTGGCGGAGATCGGACGACGGTGGATCCCGTTGGCTTCCAAAATGACATGCACGACGTACGCAACCGCGATGATGTCCTCACCCTGCTCATACATCTGGGCTACCTCAGTTTTGACCGGAAGACCAACGAGTGTTTTGTCCCCAACCTGGAAGTATCCATTGAATTAGGTTATGCTGTCCGCGATGTGAAATGGAAAGCTGTGACAGAAGCCCTGCAAAATTCCGACCGCTTGATGAAAGCCATCTTAGAAGGAAATGCTGCAGCTGTGGCACAAGGCGTGGAAGCCACTCACGACGAGAACACCAGCATCCTTTCCTACAATAATGAGAACTCGCTGGCCTGTGTCCTCAGCCTTGCACTCTATACTGCCAAGAACGATTTCATCATCCACCGCGAGTTACCCACAGGCAAGGGCTTCGCGGACTTGGTGCTCATTCCGCGAAAACACGTGGACAAGCCCGCCATCGTCGTGGAACTGAAGGTTGACCGCCATCCCGATACCGCCATTGAACAGATTCATCGTAAACAATACCCCACCAAACTGACGGACTACACCGACCGTCTCCTCCTCGTAGGCATCAGTTATGACCGTCAAACCAAGGAGCATACCTGTGTTATAGAACAAATTCGGTACGGAAGATAGAATTCCCTGTCCACTTTTCCCCCTTTTGTCACCCATTTTAAGGAAATTTGACCTAAATCAAGCCGTTTCTTTAAAAAAAGTATCAAAAAGTTTGGTTCGTATTCCTTTTTACCATACCTTTGCATCGCGAAAGTTCCGTGACGAGATTTCCGTGACGAGAATTTCGCCAAATAATTAAAAAGATATGGCAAAGAATAAAGAATTAAAGATTGACAATCCCTTTGTGTGTCAGGGGTATGTGAGCCCTGAATATTTTTGCGACCGTACGGAAGAGACGGAAGAACTGATTTCAAATCTTCAAAATGGTCGCAATACTACGCTTATTTCTCCTCGGAGAATTGGCAAAACGGGCCTCATTTGGAATGTTTTTCATCATATAAAGGAGGCGGATAAGGATGCTATTTGTATCTATCTTGATATCTTCGCGACGAAAGATCTGCACGATTTTGTCCAGTTGCTGGGGACTGCCATCGCCCAACATGTGCTGACACACCAACAGAAAGCCTTCAAGCGTCTCCTGGAGTTCTTTGGTGCCTGGCGCCCAGTCTTCAGTGCTGATCCTCTGACAGGAATGCCCACCGTGTCGGTGAGTCTGGAGCCGTCGCAGTCAGCCGTTTCTCTTAAGAGTATTTTCGACTACCTCCAGCAAAGCCGGCACCGAGTTTATATTGCCATAGACGAGTTCCAGCAGATTTCCTATTATCCCGAACAAGGGACGGAGGCACTCCTGCGTTCCTACATTCAGTTTGCTCCCCAAGTCCATTTTATCTTTTCCGGAAGCAAACAGCATCTGATGGCTCAGATGTTCCAGTCTGCAGACAGACCCTTCTATCAGAGTACGGCTTCCATGGGACTGATGCCATTGCATGAGGAAATCTACTATGAGTTTGCCAACCGGTTCTTTCAGGCCAAACGCGGCAGCATCTCGCGCGAGGTGTTTGCAAATATCTATCAACGTTTTAACGGCATCACGCAGAACATTCAGCAGGTACTGAATCGTCTTTATGAGGTGGAACGGCACGTCGGCAAAGAACGTCAGGTGAACGAGGCCATCCTGCATATCGTCAACCGAAACGGTATGCAGTACGAGACCATCATAGGTTTCCTGACGAATAATCAGTTGTCGCTTCTGAAGGCCATTGCCAAGAAGGGCCTTGTGGAGAGTCCGCAGGCGCATGATTTCATCAAACAGTTTGACCTGCCCAGTACCAGCAGTGTGAAATCAGCACTCACCGTATTATTGGACAGAGACCTCGTTTATCACGACAACAGGGGCTATTGGGTGTACGACCGATTCTTAGACCTCTGGCTGAAGCAGCAAGTCTGAACGATTGCAGCTGCTGTGGTCATTTTTCTGCTTGTTTTTGCACCTTTTGTCACCCTTTTTAAGGAAAATTGACCTAAATCAAGCTGTTTCTTAAAAAAAAGTATCAAAAAGTTTGGTTTGTCTTTCTTTTTCTCATACCTTTGTCCCGCTCAAGTTAGCCTAGCAAACGGTGGCGGGCAAATATCTATATGTGAAAGATGTTTCGTCTGTTGGAGTAAAAAGAAGATTAAATAATAATCAGAAATACCCTTTAGCCAGTCATATACTTAATCAAAATGATAAATAAGAATTATTTTTTACTATTCCTTTTCGTAATAATCAATGGGATTTGTTCCGCTCAACAGATGAAGGTGGTGGAGTTCCGAGAATTGCCCAATGATTTGACAGCCAACCGTTATGGTACCTCCAAAACGGATGATAATGGAGAGACTGCTGCTCTCATCAAGATTGTAACTCCAGAAACGGATTTTATTTTCGATGGCGGATCTATGGGAATTGTGGATAGGATTCAGAAGCCTGGTGAGATTTGGCTCTATATTCCCCGAGGTTCACAAAAGCTCACTATCAACCATTCAGCCTTTGGCGTATTGCGTAATTATACATACCCCGTTCCCATTCAGAGCGCCAAGACTTACGAGATGTTGCTGGATATTGGAACGGGCGTGTATGCCACTATTACAGCTCCCATTGCTAAGTCGGAGGTTTATATTGATAATGAATTTGTTGGATTTGTGCCTATTTATAATAAATACCTAAATTACGGCAAGCATACTATCCAGGCCGTCAATGGGAAGTTCGAGGGCACCATGGAACTTTATGTCACCAGTGATCGAAAGAGATTGAATATCGACATTGATATGAAGGATATGTCGCATCTTTATGGTGATGTTCGCGTCATGGTAGAGAACAATGCAGACATTTTTTTTGGCGGTAAAAAAGTGGGTAGTGGCTTTTGGGATACTCAGTTGAAGGCAGGCAACTACACCATCGTGACCAAGAAAGCTGATCATGCGGACGCCAAGACCTCCTTCACCGTCAAAGCAGGTGAGAAGAATGAGATTACAGCCATTGCCCCCTCACCTTATACTGGCTATCTACGTGTTTATACACGTCCTCAGAAGGTGAGCATCATTGACCCACGAGGTCGTGAAGTTGACCTTTCAGAACAGACACCGCTTCTCAAAGGCTCACACCAGTTTATGTTCCGCAAAAAGGGTTATGTGACTCAAACCCACGAATACACTATCGAGCCCAATCAGATTGTCGCAGACACTGTGGAGCTGGAGCGCATAAGTTACTTTAAAGATGTCACCTTCTCATTTGGTGGAGGGTTGAACATTCGCAGCCTGATGGGTGCCACTGGCATCATCGGCCTCAACCTTTACCATCATGACCTTCAACTCTCGTACACCTTCGGTATTGGTGAATCCCAGCAGGTCAACATCTATGATGCCAACTGGGACTACCAAAGCACCCAAAAATATATAATGAACTCCTTGAGTGTAAAATATGGCTACCAGCTGAACTTGATGCGCCAGTTCGCACTAACCCCTCAAGTGGGTTTCACCCAAAACACCATCAACAGTCAGATGGTTACGGGTAGTAAGTCCTTTGCCGACGGGGCATCCAGTAAATGTATCACCTTAGGGGTGAAGTTACTTCTGGTGCCTGTAAAGCACTTCTATCTGTTTGCTGCCCCGGAATTCGGAATCGCTCTCAGCAAAGATGAGAGCTTTAATCTGGTATCTTCCGAGTCCAACTTCAGCCCCGACGGCTTTGCCGCCAATTTAGGCTTTATGTTCTATTTCTAACCCTCAGCTAACCATTGTATATGAAGACCAAATCATATCTTACCTATTTGTTAGGCATCTTTGTAACCTTGACTGCCTGTAGCAGCAATGATGATACAGGCAACGTAAGTGCTGACTATATGAAAGTGACCGATGTGGTGATTGAAGGACAAGCTTCGTCGGGAACACTGCACATTGATGCAGATTGCAGTTGGACCGTCACGACCGATGCTAACTGGGTTACCGTTGGAACGCCTCAAGGTGAAGGTAGTGCTGATGTAACTCTGACCACAGGCACTAATCCCTCATCTGTGGAAGCCCGCAGTTGTCAACTCAAGGTGGCCAGCAAAGGAGGCGTCACGCGTCTTGTTACGCTCACCCAATCTACCAATAACGAGCAGTTGGAAGTGAGCACCACCACCATAGATTATCCCACAGAAGGAGGACAGATTCAATTTACCATCACCAGTAACACATCTTGGATCATCACCGGTGGTGCAGACTGGTTGACATTGAGCGAGTCCGCAGGGCAGAACAACGGCAGTATCACTCTGACAGCACAAGTCAACGAGTTGGAAGATACTCGAAAAGCTACTATCACTGTGACTGGAAATGGCGGCAAAGCCTGCAACATAGAAGTATCACAGGCTGCTAAGACCGTTTATCTGCTTATTATACCTGAAGAAATCAGTGCGACAGCCAAAGGCGACACTTATGCCATCAACGTTGTTAGCAACACCAACTGGACCGTTCTACCTAGTATCGATTCTTGGGTGACCTTAGAACAAGATAACGGCAGCAACGATGGCACCTTCAGAGTGACCCTTGCCGACAACCCCAACAGCAGTACACGCATTGTCAATATTCGAGTGACGTCTGCATCTGGTCGAAACGAGATGACTTGTGTCATCACACAGGCTGCTGCTACGCCGCCCACCCTAACATTACCGCAGTCCAGCAGCGTCACGCGCTATGAAGTCACTGTGAGCAGCAACTTCAATAGCCCACTGGATATCACTGAATGTGGATTCTGTTATAGTGATACAAATGTGGCTCCCACCATCAGCAACTCCAGCGTGACTGCTTCAGCGCAAGGTACCAGCGGGAGCATCAGTGTCAAACTGGAGAACTTGAAATCAGGAAAGACCTATCATATCAGAGCTTGGGCTCGCAACGCCAACGGCATTGGTTATAGCGAGACCTTAGACGTGAAGACCGAAGGCAACACACCAGGTGAGGATGAAAACCCGACTCCTACCTTATAATATTTGATAATATTAATAGTAAATAGACAAATATGAAGACTAATAATATCTTTCAAAGAGCTATCATTGCAGTAGTCATTACAACTCTTGCCACATTGCAGGCTTGGGCACAATCTTTTGAGGTGGACAATATACAATATACTGTAACTTCAGAGGAGAACTTTGAAGTGAGTGTAATTGGACACACCTTTAGCGGTGACAATGGAACTATTGACATTGTTGTTCCACCAACTGTAAAAAACGAGGGGAACACTTACACCGTGACTGCGATTGGAGACGGTGCTTTCCGTGGTCTTTATGCAACAAGGACAGTGAAGTTGTCATCCTCCATCAAGTCTATTGGTAATGACTCTTTTTATGACAACTATTTTTTGGAAGAGATTGAGTTTAATGAAGGTTTGGAAAGCATTGGCACTCATGCTTTTGGCTACAATTGGCGTATGAAAGACATTATTCTGCCTTCCACGCTCAGAACAATTGGAAGTATTGCTTTTAATAGTTGTGGCCAATACTGTGAAGAAGACCATAAACTCATTCTCCCCGAAGACCTTACCATCATTTATGATGGGGCTTTTCAGTATTGCGACCACATCACCGAGGTCTATTGCTATGCACCAATCCCTCCAACATTTGAGGGCAGTCCTTTTACGAATACCAATGAACATGCTACTTTATATGTTCCAGCTTCTTTCATAGATTCCTATCAGAATGCCGATATCTGGAATTCTTTCTCCGGAGGCATTCAAACTGTTGATCACACATATACCCGTTGTATCACACCGGTGATTTCTTTGAAGGATTTTCAAGTCACCATTTCCTCTTATCCGGGAGATGCATCTATTTACTATACCGTAGATGGCAGTACCCCCTCTACCGATAATGGTATATTATATACCGAACCTTTCTTCCCCGAAAGCGATTGTGTAATAAAAGCCATTGCCGTGAAGGATGGATTGGGGAATTCATCTATTTCGCAGTTAGCTTTAGACTTGAGAGTTCCCCTGCCTGACATCAGCATGGATGAAGATTTCAACATTACCATTACCTGTAGTCTTCCTGATGTCACCATATATTATATTATACGTACCGATAATGGGTGGAACACATCCAATGATGGTAACGGCGGTGTCGCTGATATGGTTGTTAGCGACTTGCTGAATGCAGAAGACGTCAAGGTCTATGATGGCTCATTCCCAATGCCATATTTTGGTCATGTCTATGCTGTAGTCCAGAAGGATGGTTGGAAAAACTATTCGTGGGATTGGTGGGGCGAGAATGTCGTTCGATGGTATTGTCCGCCCGACGAGCTCTACATTGGCGCTCCAGGTTTCAACTGGGACTCATACGGCCAAAAGTTCTACATGAGCCACGATGATACCGAGGTGACGATTTACTACACTCTTGATGGCAGCGAGCCTGTTGCTAAGGAAACCGATAATTGTTTCATCTATGACCGCAGCGAGGAAGGCAAGGGCATAGATATTGACCGTAATTGTGTGGTAAAGGCCATTGCTGTCAAGGCTGGACATCTCAATAGCTCCATCAACTCATACACAATCACTGGCGTGAATAGCACTTTCAAAGCCAGTGGCTTAGAGTTGTACTTCCGTTATATTGACAACAATATGGCTGATGAGGTAGAAGTGACCTCTGGTGGCAACTATTCCGGTGACATTTACATTCCTGCCACTATTGAGCATCTGAACAAGACATTTACCGTGGTTCGTATTGGCGACTACGCCTTTCACGACTCTGATGCCATCACCAGCGTAACCATTGAAGATGGGGTGAGTGAGATAGGTAGCTATGCCTTCTACAACTGTAATGGTTTGACCCGTGTGAATATCCCAGGATCTGTGAAAAAGGTGTGCAGACAGGCTTTTGGTGAATGTTACTATCTCATAGACGTAAACCTTGGAGAGGGTACTGAGGAGTTGGAGGTACAAGCGTTCTTCAACTGTGAACGCCTGCCGACAATCTCCTTGCCATCATCCCTGACGATTATCGGCGATGAGTGCTTCTATAGTTGTGATTGGTTGAACGAGGTCAATATACCCTCAGGCATCACCACTTTGGGACATCGAGTATTTGCATACTGCTATCGCCTTAGCAAGCTGCATTTGAGTGAACACCTGACTTCTATTGGCGACGAGTGTTTTCGTGAAACGGCCCTGCAACAGCCTGTCATTCCAGAGGGTGTGACTACAATTGGCAGCCTTTGCTTCTATGGCTGTGGCTCTTTGGTTTCTATCCAGCTGCCATCCACGCTTACTACGTTGCGCGAACAAGCTTTCTTCAACTGTTCTCAGTTGGCAAGTATTATCATTCCTGAAGGCATAACCACTTTGGAATATGGTATGTTCGATGATGACACTGCACTGGCCACGGTAAGCCTACCCTCTTCGCTGACCACTATTGCCGGACGTGTTTTCAACACCTGTAGATCCCTCACGAGCATCACCATTCCTGTTAAAGTTACACATATTGACGAAAATGCTCTGACAGAGTGTGACAATCTTCAGACCATTTATATGATGTCAGAAACACCTCCTGCTGTGGACAATAATACATTCAACGATGCCTATAGCCGCACAACCATCATGGTACCGAGTGAAGAGGCTCTGACGGCATACAAGGGCGCTAACTACTGGTCTTCTTTCGATCATATCGAAGTGACTTCTGCTCAACCCGCTCAGCAGCCTACATTCCTTCTTTCCGACTACAGGCTCACCATCACAAGTCTCACGCCTGGTGCGAAGATTTATTATTCGCGTCACGGTGAGGATGTCGTTATTGACAATGCTCACCTCTACACTTCTTCTATCCCCTTTACTCGAAACGACACTATCTGCGCTATTGCTGTATGTGATGGATATGCCAACTCTGCCATTTCATATTACAGGGTCAACAACTTCCGGGTACCGAATCCTGTGGCTACCATGGATAATGAGTTCAAAGTCACCATTTCTTGTGATACTCCACAGATCATTGAAGACTTTCCTGAAACGGAGATTTATTTTTCTGTTCGACATGACTATTGGGACGGTGACGAATGGAAAACTTATACAGGCCCCATACAATTGACACGTCCAAGTCGTATTCGCACCTATGCCCTACGCGATGGCTGGAATACATCGGAAACACCCGACTATGATTTTTATAGTAACTACTATCTTAATCAACCGTCCCCCTCTTGGAATTTAGATACAAAATTATTAACCCTAAGTCATGAAGATCCAGAAGTGGCCATCTACTATACACTTGATGGTACAGACCCGTCTTCCACTAATGGCACATTATATACAGAGCCAATATCCATTATTCGTAACCTCACAGTCAAATCTGTTGCCGTCAAGGCAGGAAAATTTGATTCCGATATTAACACTTGTATAATCACAGATGTAAATACAGATTTTGTTGACAATCGAATTTATTACCGCCTTATTGCCAACTCTTTGGAGGATGAGGTTGAAGTGTGGAACGGTATGGCATACGAAGGTGACATTGTTATACCGGAGATAGTTACACATCCCAGTGGTAAGAAATATGCGGTTACTCGTATTTCTGACAATGCTTTCAACAACTGTGACGGTTTGACGTCTGTTTCCATTGCCAACTCTGTTCGTTCCATTGGTTCCTATGCTTTCTATAATTGCGACAACCTGACACAAATCGATATTCCAAGTAGCGTTGAGACTATCGGTTTAGCTGCTTTCTATGAATGTCATCAACTGCATAAAGTCACACTTCATGAAGGCTTGAAATCTATAGAAGAAAGTGCATTCAATAATTGTTATTCTTTGGAGAATCTCCAACTGCCATCAACGTTGCAATCTATAGGTATCTGGACTTTTTATAACTGCGATGGATTTACCAATATAACGTTGCCAAATAGCCTCACAACACTCGGAACCAACGCCTTTCGCGATTGCCATAATCTCAAGAGTATAAATATTCCGCAAAGACTCACTAAGATTGAAAATGAGACTTTTCAAAGTTGTGGCCTGACTTTTATAGAAATACCTGGTAATATCAAAGAGATTGGTAGTTATGCCTTCAATAATTGTACCTCTTTAGTGTCTGTGGAATTACCTGCTTCTCTTCAGCGTCTAGGCAGTGGCGCATTCTATAATTGCGTCTCCCTGCCTTCTATCGAAATTCCAGAAGGAGTGAAAGAAATTGAAAGCGGGACTTTTGATGATTGCTATCAGTTGGCATCTGTGTCATTACCTACGTCTCTGACCACCATTGGCGAAAGGGCTTTCAATACATGCCGTTCTTTGACTAGTATCACATTGCCTGCTAACGTTACTACTATTTTTAGCTATGCCTTTACAGAGTGTAGCTCGCTCAACAGTGTCTATTGCCTTGCTACAACTCCACCAGAATGTCCTTATGAAAATCCGTTCTTTGATATACGTGCAGACCTTTTTGTCCCCTCAGAAGCCCTTACTACTTATAGGGGAGGAACGACTTGGGCTGTGTTTCAGAACATCTTTGAGATTGGGAACATTCCATGCCAACAACCTACATTTGATTTTAATCAAGATACTTATCAGTTAACCATACAAAGTCTGACGGCGGGAGCCAAAATTTATTATTGCCGACATAATGAGGAGCCAGTCATTGATAACGCCCACCTCTATACGGGGCCTATTCCTTTCATGCAAAACGATACCATTCGTGCCATCGCAGTTCTTGAGGGATATGACAACTCTCAGATTGGAGTGTATATGAGGAGCGACTTCAAAGTTCCTGATCCTCTTGCAACAATGTCCAATGACTATGTCGTTACACTAACATGCGAGACTCCCAATATCCCCGACTTCCCGGAAACGGAATTCTACTTTGTTTTGAACAGATACTCATGGAGCTCCGATGGTGAATGGAAACACTATGATGGTCCCGTCCAAATGAGAGAGGGCTATTGGATTCATGTCATTGCAAAACGTGAAGGATGGATTGACTCAGACCTAAGAACTTTTGACTTCTATTCCGACTACGTCAAACCCGAAGATGTGGTGTTCACTATTGATGGCATCCGTTATACCCAGGACCGAGTCTTTTTTGTCAACGAAGTCAGAGTGAGCGGCCATGAACTTAGCGGAGAGAACGGGACAATAGATATCGTCATTCCTGAGACTGTAAGAAACGAGGGAATTGAATATACCGTTGTTTCTATTGGAAACTATGCCTTTAACAATTTATATGCTGCAAGGAGTTTGAAACTGCCCTCTTCTTTAAAGTCAATAGGTGAACAAGCTTTTAACGAGGCTTACTATTTAGAAGAAATTGAATTCAACGAAGGTCTGGAAAGCATTGGAAACTGGACTTTCAGTAACAATACCAGGTTGAAGAGTATCACACTCCCCTCTACTATTTCATATATAGGTAATGGTGCCTTTTATAGGTTTGGTAATGAAGCAAGCGGTGAAAAAGTGGTTACACTTCCAGCTGGAATTAAATATATTGGAAACGAAGCGTTCCGGGATTGTAACTCAGTCAAGGCTGTTTATTGTTATGCCACTACTCCGCCAGAGAGTGATGGCAATCCATTCTATAACACTGCCAACCATGCTACGTTATATGTGCCCTCGAGTAGCTTAGATGTTTATTCCGAACGATGGAATTGGTTTGAGTTCCGCGATTATCAAGGAGTTGATCACATTGCGTGTCTGCCACCATCATTCTCCTATGAGAACTATAGACTTACGATGTCGAGTCAGACTCAGGGAGCCTCCATCTACTATACCACCGATGACTCCGACCCCGCCACCAGTGAGACTCGTCTGCTTTATCCTGGGACTCCCATACCATTCTTGAAAAACGATACCATTCGAGCAATTGCCGTGGCCACAGGATTTGAGAATTCCGTGGTGACGGAGTTCCGAAAGAATGACTTTAAAGTTGAGCGCCCCGTCACGGAACTGTCAGATGATATGGTCATGACTATCAGTAGCGAAAGACCTGTTGTCGAAGGTCTCCCAGAAACTCGTTACTATTATAATTTCAATGGTTATAGAAATAGTCTTGAAGAAATCATAGAGAATAATGACTCGCTTTATTCTGCCCCAGTCCAACTAACTAATCCTTGTCGAGTTTATGTCGTTGCTGTGCGCGACGGTTGGATCATGTCTGACTGGAACGAATATAATTACAGCGACGGATATACACTGAATGCACCTACCATTGAACATAGTACAAGTGGGAATACAGCATCTGTCTGGATGTACTCCACTAATGATAATTGTAAGATTCACTATACTTTAGATGGAGGTGAGCCCGCTAAGAATAGCAGCCAATTCACGGAAAATTTTAATGTCTATAGAAACTTGATAGTAAAAGCCGTTGCAACAAGTCCCCGGCATTTTAACTCTGGCGTTACCGTCCATGAAATAAACGACATAGATAGCCGTTTCGATTTGGCGGGTATCACTTATCGTTTCATCGACAATACATTGGAAAAGGTCGTTGAAGTGACGCAGCCCATTGATGGAGCAACCTACGCCGGTACTAAGAACATTCCGATGACAATTTCAAAAGATGGTGATTCATATCGAGTAATCGGCATCGCAGATAATGCCTTCCAAGGATGCACAGAATTGACATCTGTGACTTTCCCAACATCTGTCACCAGAATTGGCAACAATGCCTTTGACGGTTGTTCTCAACTGGCAATCGATTTCAGTGTATGGGAAGAATTGCTTGACATAGGTGATTATGCTTTTAGAGGATCGGCTATCAGGTCACTCACCATCCCAAGGAATAATGCTGAGAATCAAGGTCATTCTATTACCTATTTAGAAAACTGGGAGTCTGACAACTATGCTCAATCTGGTTCAACCTCATCTTACACATATACATTTGATGTCAATGAAGGAGAATCTCTTTCATTTGACTGGTTGGTAAGCAGTGAAAGCGGATGTGACTGGCTGACCATTACATTAGACGGTATAGAAATCATCCGAGTCAGTGGAGAGGATTCTGGTAATTATTCCGCTTTATTCTCCGCCAGTGGCAGCCACACATTGGATGTTTATTATTCGAAAGACGGAAGCGTTGACAGCGGTTTAGACCAAGGCAAGGTTATGAATATCTGCACTGGTATCGGACTAAAATCTCTTTCTATAGGGCAACGTGCTTTTGAGGGGTGCTTTGCTTTAGAAACTGTTAATATTCAAAGAAACAAGTTTTCTATGGATGCTCATTCGTTCTCTGATTGCTCTCAAATAGCAAATGTCCTACTGAACTGCCATGCCGTTGGTTCTTGGTTTAGTGGCCTGTCCTCTTTGAAGGAGGTGATTTTGGGTAACAACATTGAAGAGATTAGTAGCAGTGCATTCTTCGGATGCTCAAGTCTGAAGACTATTTCCATCCCAGAGGGTGTCACCGAAATCAAGAACAGCACCTTCGATGACTGCTATGAATTGAGCACTGTCACGTTACCATCAACGCTTACAAAGATTGGAGAACGAGCTTTCAACACTTGCCGCTCACTTACAAGCATCACATTGCCTGCCAGCATCACGGAGATTGGTAGCAATGCTTTCTCAGAGTGTGACTTGCTTAACAGCGTTTACTCCATGCCTGCTACTCCTCCGACTATTAATTCATCTGTCTTTGAAGGCATCACATCACATGCAGATCTTTTTGTCCGGGCAGAGTCGATGGAGGCTTATGCCAATGCTGACTTTTGGAAGGATTTCAGTAATATCTATGAATTCACAAACATTCCTTGTGCTCAGCCCACTTTTGAGTATGCTGATTACAGATTAACGATAACGACACAAACTGCTGGTGCCAGCATCTACTACACCAGCGATGGAACAGACCCCACTACAAGTAGTTCTCTCTACACAAGGCCTATACCGTTTATGCGCAATGACACCATCCGTGCCATTGCGGTACTTGAAGGATTTGACAACTCCCTTGTGACAGAGTTCCGAAAGAATGACTTTAAAGTGCCAAATCCTGAGGCAAGCATTTCTGATGACTATGTAGTCACTTTGACTTGTCCAACACCTGATGGTCTTGATGACTTCCCGGAAACCAAATATTACTATACCATTAATAGGAGTGATTGGGAATGGAATTACAACAATAGCGAATGGCAACTCTATGATGCTCCCATTCATTTGACAGAAGCCAACTGGGTACATGTGATAGCCAAACGTGACGGGTGGATAGATTCTGACCAACAAAATTTCGATTATTGGAATGGCTTTGTAAAGGATGACTTGACATTCACCATAAATAGCATTAACTATACCCACGATGGTAAGTCATTTGTTAATGAGGTCAGTGTCACAGGGCGTTCAATTGAAGGTGCAGACGGAACCATTGATATTAGTATTCCTGAGAGAGTCACCAACGAAGGAATAAGCTATTCAGTAACGGCGATAGCAGACTATGCTTTCCGCCAACTACATGCAACAAGAAGTGTAAAGTTGCCCACTTCTATCAAATCAATTGGCAATGAAGCTTTTTATGATAATTATTATTTGGAAGAATTCGAATTTAACGAAGGTCTGGAAAGCATAGGATATCATGCCTTTGGCTACAATTGGCGCTTACACACAATTTATCTTCCTTCAACCCTAAAGTCAATAGGGAGCTTAGCATTTAACAGCTGCGGCCAACAGAGTTCTGAAGACGATCAGGTGATTATTATCCCTGCAAATGTGACGTCTATAGGTTATAGCGCATTCCAGGATTGTTCCAAGGTAACGGCCATTTATTGCTATGCCACCAACATCCCCGAAACGGGCGATGGCAATCCATTTAACGGAACAGCAAATCATGCAACGTTATATGTTCCTGTAGGCAGTTTAAGCAATTATCAAACAGCTGACTATTGGAAGGATTTCTCCAATATCCAAGGCATTGGGAATATAGCCTGTCAGCCTCCTACGTTTATTTACAGTAACTACAAACTCACAATGAGTAGTAGGACAGATGGCGCTACCATTTTTTATACAAGAGACAATACCGATCCTACCACTGATAGTCAGCTATACGATGGTCCTATTTCACTTCTGCAAAACGACACCATTCGTGCCATTGCTGTAGCACAGGGATATGATAAATCTATAGTGAGAGAATTTCGAAAGAATGACTTCAAAGTGCCTACGCCTGTTGCAACAATTTCGAATGACTTTAAAGTCACAATAACATGTGAGACTCCTGATATCGTAGGATTCCCCGAAACGAAATACTACTATATTCTTAACCGCAATAGCTGGGAAGAATGGAATGAGTGGCAGCCCTATGAGGGTCCTATCCAATTGACATCAGCACAATGGATACACGTAAGAGCAGAACGAGATGGATGGGAAAATTCCGATTACGGGCACTTTAATTTCTATGATGACTATTTTGTGAATCAGCCCAATATTGATTTTAATTATAATGCTAATTATTCTTCCGCAACAGTTAAAATTACTTTGGAAGGAGCCAGTGCCATCTACTATACCTTGGATGGCAGTGTACCAACAGCGGATAGTAATCTCTACACAGGTGAGTTCACCGTTAATCGCAATGTAGTTGTGAAAGCAGTGGCAGCTATGACTGGTCGCATCAACTCAGACGTCTCAGAAACCACAATCTCTGAGATTAACAGCCAATTACTATCCAATGGTATCCTGTATAAGATTGCAGATTATACAATAGATAATGAGCTGGAGGTCATTGGAACAAATGAACCGTTAAGTGGCGATGTTTCCATACCCGAGACTGTGGAATTCCAAAATGAGGATTACAAGGTAGTTGGTGTTGGCTCTGGCGCTTTGAGCAATCAGAATATGACTAAGATAACTCTGCCTCAGACCATACGAACCATTGCAAATTCTGCTTTCTATCTTTGTCAGCAATTGACAACTGTTACAACCTCTGCATCGATTACACGTATTGGTGATGAAGCTTTCCAAGATTGTAACAAGCTGGAGGAATATCCTTTCAATGAAGGTCTTATCTCTATTGCAAACAATGCTTTTAGGAATACAGCGTTGAGGAGTGTGGTATTGCCCAAGAAGGTGAACAGAATAGGATGTGCTGCTTTTATGGATTGCCAACAGTTGACAGATATTGTTCTGCCTGATTCGTTACTGGCCATTGAGTCGGAGACATTCCGTGGCTGTACATCACTCACCACACTCACTATTCCTATGGCCATCAGGCGTATTGATAGCAATGCCTTCAGGGACTGCAGACAATTGACGAGCATTGTCATTCCTGAGGGTGTTGAACGTATTGATAATCAAGCCTTCAGTAGCTGTTATGCATTGGCTTCTGTTCTGTTGCCACAGACGTTGACAAGCATTGGCTATGAAGCGTTCTCCAATTGTAGCAGCCTTTCTTCCATAGCTCTTCATGCTAACGTAACGAGTCTTGAAGGACGCGCTTTCCAAGGCTGTCAGAATCTGATGAATGTCATCTCCGCAGCTTTGACACCGCCATTAATGAACGATGGTAATTCCTTCGATACTAACACATTGAATTTGGCCACGCTCTTTGTGAAAGAAGAATCCATTGAGGCTTATCAAGCCGATGTTGAATGGGGTAAGTTCAAGAACATCAAACTATACGAGAGCCTGCCTTGTGAACAACCCACATTCTTATATGCAGACTATACGTTGACCATTTCTTCAGCAACTCCAGATGCCACCATCTATTATACCACAGATGGCACAGATCCCACGACTGCCTCACCTGTTTGTAACGGTAGCATACTTTTGATGCAGAACGACACCATCCGTGCCATAGCTGTTGCTCAAGGTTATGATAATTCTGTGGTGGCCGTGTTCATAAAGAATGACTTTAAGGTCCCCATGCCTACTGCATCTCTGAACACAGAAAACATGGTAATGACCCTTTCATGTGAAACTCCCGACTTACCCAATTTCCCCCACACACGGTTCTTCTACACATATAATAACAATAGTAGTTCTGCCGGCTCTGATTGGCAAGAATACACAGGTCCCACCCAACTGAATACTCCAGGTTATGTACATGTTCGGGCAGAACGTGATAATTGGATCGCATCGGAAGTATCTCATACCAACTTCTACACCAATTATTATTTGGCACCGCCCATCATTAATGGAAACGAAACAACATCGAAGACGGTGACCATCACCCATACTCAGAACGGAGCATCCATCTACTATTCATTGGATGGCTCAGAACCTTCCCCCAGTAGTACGCTGTACAGCGGTACCATCACCTTAGTCGAGAACACAACGGTCAAGGCAATGGCAACATTGGCTGCACATTTCAATTCTGATACTTCAACAAAGACTTTCAAGTCATTCACGCTTCCTACTCCAGAAATCTCATTTGAAGGTAAATATTGCACTATCACTTGTGGTGAGCCCGGAGCGGCAATTTATTATACGCTTGATGAGAGCAAGCCAACCCGTGAAAGCACGCTTTACACAGGTGAACCGTTTGCTTTGGAACAACAGACAACAGTGGTGACGGCTTTCGCAGTAAAGGATAATTGGAACGATTCGGAGTCATTCAGCAGAACTTTCTATGCAGATGCCAGCCGACAGTGTAAGGCTCCCGAAATAAAGCGCGATGGTAACACGGATAACGTCGTCATGAGCACTACCACTACAGGTGCTGTTATTTACTATACCATCAATGGTGACAATCCCACTGCCAACGAAACCGCTTACAGTGGACCTGTCACTATGACACATAACTTAACCATCAAGGCCATCGCTATCAGCCCCAGTCACTTCGACTCTGACATCACAGAGTTCAAGGTAGATTGGTTTAAGGTATCACCGCCCACCATCAGCGTTGATGGTGTCAAAGTGACTATCACATGTAAAAAGGCTGGAGCCAAGATATACTATACGCTGGATGGTGAAGAACCCACAGAGACCAGTTCTTTATATACCGATGTGCTGACTATGACTAGATCGTGCACGATCAAGGCTATTGCCACATATGAGAACTTCACCAACTCAGATGTAGTCACTTATAGCTACAGAGCCGATGATAATTCATGTGGCATTCCGACATTCACCAGGGACGGTAATCTCGTGAGTATCACCGCAGATCCCGTCGAGGGTACAACCATCTTTTACACGACTGATGGTGAAACGCCCACCAGAGCCAGTGAGGTTTATACTACACCCATAGAGGTGGCGGAGAACTGCACTATCAAGGCCTTTGCCACCAACCCCGAGCTATTCGATTCCGAGGTGGCTACCTATTCTGTGAACTGGTTTAAGGTGGAAGCTCCCATCGTCAGTTTGGATGGCATCTATGTTACCATCACCTGCTCCACGCCCAATTCCCGCATTTATTACACATTAGATGGCTCCACGCCGACAGAGGAAAGCCCTCGTTACACTGGCACCCTCACGATGACTGGATCATGCACCATCAAGGCGATAGGGACACGCGATAACTTCAATAGTTCCTCTATCGTCAGCACTTCGTTCGATAAGGAACAGAACACCGTTGGCAAGCCGCAGTTCGTTCGTGAGGGCAATTTCGTTTCCATCACAGCGACACCTGCTGAAGGTACAACCATCTATTACACCCTGGATGGTATCGAGCCCACCACAGCCAGCGAGCTTTATGCAGACAAGATAGAGATGACTGAGAATTGCACGCTGAAAGCCATCGCCGTCAATCCCAAGCTCTTCCAGTCCGACGTGACTTCCTACGAAGTTAACTGGTTCAAAGTTGAGACGCCAGAGATTACTTTTGACGGCATTTTTGTTACGATTACCTGCGCTACACCGAACTCCAGATTATTCTATACGCTGGATGGTACGACGCCAAATGAGGAGAGTTTGCGCTACACCTCGACACTGACGATGACTGGTTCGTGTACTGTCAAGGCTATTGGTATACGCGATAACTTCAACAACTCATCAGTGGTTAGCAGTGCATTTGACAAGGCGGACAACACAGTGACTACTCCTCAGTTTACTCGTGACGGCAACATGGTCAGCATCAGCGCTACGCCAGCAGAGAACACAATTATCTATTACACCAAGGACGGTTCTGAACCGACTGAGAACAGCAGCGTGTTCATCGAGTCCATAGAGATGACAGAGAACTGCACACTGCACGCCCTGGCTAAGAACCCGAAGCTGTTCCCGTCTGAAATGGGTATTTATGAAGTAAGTTGGTTCAAGGTGGAGAAGCCCGTAATGACTATCAATGGAAATACGTTGACCATCACCTGCTCCACACCAGGCGCAACCATCTATTACGCCTATGACGCGGTTCCCACTACTGAATCGGAAGTTTATACAGAGCCTATCACGTTGGTGGACAACCGCACCATTCAGGCCATCGGCATCAAAAAGAACTTCCACAACTCCGATGTGGAAACCTGCACCCCCATGCTGTTCGCCTGTGATCCTGTCACGTTCCAGTTCAACGGCACTTACCTGACGATGATGGCTAACGAGGGTGCCACCATCTACTATACTACTGATGGCAGGACACGTCCCACCAGCCAATCCCTGGTTTACACGAGTCCCGTGGCTGTTGACAGCCTGTACACCTTCATGGCTATTGCCAAAAAACAGGACTTCAAGGATTCGAACGTGACTTCGTACAAGATTAGCTTTGTCTATTCAGGTGAAGAGGCTATGCTCGATGAGAGTGGTACATTGGAAGAACTATTCACGCTTTCTGGTGGCACCAATAATGTGAAAGCACTGCAGGTGAAAGGTAAGGTCAATGATGCTGACGTGCAGTTCCTTCGCTCCATAGAGTCTCTGCGTCATCTGGATATGACGGACGCTACACTTGATGGCGGTCGTCTGGCCGACGAGGCCTTTGCCAATATGCCACTTCTCTCGTTCAAGTCACCCTCCCAGCTTACCTATGCCGGTGAACACCTATTCAAGGGCTGTGACAATCTGGCTGCGATTGTTTGGCAGGCCAACCTGCTTGTGCCGCAGTCGTGTCTGGATGACATCAAGAACCCGAACCTTCTGCTTTATGTGAACGCACCGAATTTCGCACCGGCCAGTTTCACGGGCAACCTGATTTCTGGTGGACAAGCCGTGAGTATCACTTTGAAAGATGCCGAGGTGGGTGGCAACTTCTACTGTCCGCAGGAATTCTTTGCCAGCCAAATTAGCTACACCCATCAATACAATCAGAAGACCGAGTCAGGAACAACCAGAGGTTGGGAAACGCTCTCACTGCCGTTCGATGTACAGGACATCACTCATGAGAAGAACGGTGCAATGGCTCCGTTCGCCATGGAAGCCGACATCACTCAGTACAAACCCTTCTGGCTTTACAAGTTAGAAGAAACGGGCTTCGTCCGAGCTGCAGAGGTGAAAGCTTATACACCTTATATTTTAAGTATGCCGAATAATGACAGCTATGCCGATGATTACATCTTGGCAGGCAAGGTCACTTTCTCGGCAACCAATGTTGTGGTGGAAGAAGACCAGGCAAACATCACCACTAAGGGCAGTGTAAGATTCACACCGTCTTTACAGAACCAGGAAGCCTCCGACAATGTTCTGGCCATTAACCTGGAAGACTGCACGGATGATGACGGTACGTTCTACGTGAACGGCAGTGCCTTCCTATCTGGACTACGATCCATCAGACCGTTTGAGGCTTATGCCCGCATTGGTGGTGGTCAGACCAAGTTGCTCATCGCTGAACTGCTGTGGCGTGACGAGACCTCCATCCGCGATGTGGAGATGAAGAAGCTGAAGAACCTCGGTGACAAGCGTGGTGTCTTTGATACTTCCGGTCGTAAGATTTCCGATGGATTCTCAACTATCAAGGATAATCAAAACCAACACGAACGTGTTTATATTATTAATGGTAAAAAAGCACTTGTGAAATGAGACGACTTTTAACAATCACCCTCCTACTCTGTGCCATCTACGGAATGGCACAGAGTGTGGATATCGAAAAAGCCGAAAAAATCAAAGCTGATGACAGCTACGTGACTGGTGAAGGAATGGGCGCCACTCTTGAAGAGGCAGGAAACAATGCCATCAAGAACCTGCTGGAGAAAATCTCTGTGGGACTCCGATCGACCCTGGATGTGCAGCAAACTGTGGTGGAACGCAACGGAGAGTCTAACGTGGAAAGCGTTGTCAACGAGGTGGTGAACAGCTACACTCAAGGGACGTTGCGCAATACCGATGAATTGTGTTTGGCCACAGAACCCGAGTTCCATGTTATGCGGTTCATTAAGCGGTCGGAAATCAGTCAGATATTCAGTGAACGTGAAGACCGCGTGAAGGACTATGTCAGAGGCGCAGTTGCGGCAGAAAAGAAAGGCCGGATAGACAATGCCCTACGCTACTACTACTGGGCCTACAACTTGCTGAAGAGCATTCAGTCTCCATCCACTGTGAAATACGAGCACAACGGCGTGCAGTGTTTCCTGCTGAATTGGATTCCAGAACAGATGCGTGACATCCTAAGCAAGTTGAAAATGGAAACAGCATCCATTGACAAGGAAAGCGGAGAGGTGGAACTGCTGGCAACCTACGACGGAAAGCCCGTTACGAGCATTGACTTTACCTACTTCGACGGTACCCAGTGGAGTAATCCCACAGCTGCTAAGGATGGAATGGCGCAAATAGAAATGCGACCGAACTCTGACATTTCCATGATACAAATAAGGTATGAGTACGCATATAAGAAGCAGGCACGTCAAGATTCAGAACTGGAGATGGTGATGAATATCTTTAATGGTTTTCCCCTACCCCAAGCCAACCAAAATATCAAGGTAGGTAGCAAAGGCGACCTCAAGAAGGTGAACAAACAGTTTGAGGCGGTGGTGCAGCAAGAGTCAGTGGCCAACAATACGGCAGCAGTGGAAGAAGCCGACAGTAAGACGGCCTATCTGGAGTGCATCAACAAAGTTGTTGATGCCATCAAAACTAAGAAATACTCCGATGTCCGGGAGCTCTTCACACCGGAGGGTTACCAGATGTTCGACAAGTTGGTACACTATGGAAACGCCACCCTCATCGGAAACCCTAATATTTCGTTCTACAACGTTCTCGACCGCGTGGTGTGCCGCAGTATTCCTATGAAGTTTACCTTCCGGAACAACAACCGCTCTTTTGTGGAAGACCTAACGCTCACCTTTGATGATGAGAAGAAGATTGAGTCGCTGGCTTTCGGACTGGATCAGGCCGCCAAGACCGACATTTTCAACAAGGCTGTAGGCAAGTGGGATGACAACGTGAGAATGGTGATTGCCACCTTCCTAGAAAACTATAAGACGGCATTTGCACTGAAACGCCTTGACTACATTGAAAGTATTTTTGATGACAACGCCGTCATTATCACAGGTTCCTACGTGAAGCAGGCGAAGAAAACTATAGAGAACGATAAGTATCTAGAGAACAAGGAAGTGAAGTATAACAAATTGGACAAAGCCACTTACCTCTCCAATCTGGAGAAATGTTTCAAGAGCAATCAATTCATAAATGTTCGCTTTACAGACAACGACGTTTCCAAGTTGGCAGGTGGTCAGACCTTTGGCATTCAAATCCATCAAGACTACTATTCGTCGTCTTATAGCGATACGGGCTACCTCTTTTTGATGGTGGATATGAACAACCCGAAACAGCCAATTATCAAGGTGCGTACGTGGCAACCGGAACGAGATCCGAAGGTGAACTCCATGTTCAGCCGTGACAGTAAGGACTGGGGACTATATTATGGTGGTAATTTCCAATGAGGTCAAACAAATTACAGTAAGCATTCGACCAAGTACAAGTATTAGTACCTTAATAATATTGTAACAGCAGCTGCAGTCACATACGATTGCAGCTGCTGTTTTTGCAGTGTGATGCTGTGGTGGAAAGGGTCTTTTTTCTATTTCAGGCGGTAACGGGTCTGGTTGCCCTGGCCTTCGCGGAGGAGGAGGCCCTCGGAAACCAGGCGGTTGAGGAGGTCGGTGAGGCGGTGCTTGGAGAGGGCATAGTCACAGGCAGCTTCCAGGTCTCGGCGGGTGATGGTCTCCTGTGTGGCGAAGAGGTCCTTGAGAATGTGGACGATGTCTAACTGTTCAGGGGTGAAGGCCATGCCAAAGGGGGCCTGATCCACCTCGAAGTGGCGCACCGCCCGGAGCAGCTCAGGGTCGGGCGTGAAGCGCAGCCCATCTACATGTACGTCCCGGCCATGGTAGTGGTCGCCGCGCACCTCGATGTCTCCCCGGAGCGTGACCTGCAGGGTTCCTATTCCCGGGAGGGTGACGGCGGTTCCCTCGCAGAGCTCGTGGAGCAGCAAGCGTTTCAGCTCGCCCAGGCACAGCTGTATCAGGCTTTTGTTCACCACGGTGGACCAGGGGCAGCCGTCGAAGTATTTGGCGGCATCCACTGGGCCGCCTCTGGTGCGTAGGCGGGGGATGAGGGTCTTGGCCTTGGCCGCATCGGGAGCGATGGGCTGGCCGGTGGCGATGTCTATGAGGCTGCTGGCGTCTTCCGTGGGAAGCGTGCTGCGGCGAGCAAGGGTGAATTGAATAGCCATAGAGAATAATGTATGTTTGTAAAGATTGCTTTTTGTGTAATATATTTGATTTCTTGTGCACTTTTTCACTTTCTGCTCATAACTATCTGATATACATTTGTATGACCGAGTGAATTTTGAGTGAAAATTGGTGTGAAAAGTGAATTTTATATTGTTTATGTACGTTTTCGCGTCAGATTGCAGGCATTTGCTTGCGTTTCAGGTGGTACTTATAGGACTCGTTGGTACGTCTTTTGAAGAGTTTTCCTTCGGCCACGAGTTGCTCCAGGTGGGCGTTGAGCTGCCGGATGTCCTCTCGGTTGAATTTCTTTTCGGTGTGACGCTGCAGGTAGTCGGCAATCTGGCTGCGTGTCAGCTCCAGGGAGGACGTGTCACCCTTGAGGTGGCGGTGGGGTAGGGGTTCAAAGAAGTCCTGGAAGCGCTCAGTGGCTGCGGACTGCACGCGGAAGTGGCGGTTGCTGCGCTCCACGTCCTCGCGCTCCTCCTCGGTGAGGTAGCAGCGACCGGTGACATCGTCCTCTGCGTAGGCGTCGGGGTGCAGGCGTCGCATGTGAATCTCATCCACGGCCTGCGCATAGAGCTGTCGGCGGTCCAGGCTGTCGGGCACAGTGATGAATTTCTCTACCCGCACGCAAATGAACCTTCGGCTACCGGTCTCATCCACAAGGACTTCGGTGGGGTTGCAGGTGGCGATGAACGATGCCAGTCGCTGGCGTATCTCCATGTTGGAGCGCCACTTCTTGGTGGTGCGCACGTCGGCCTGCTGTAGCAGGTTCTTCAGGGGGCCGCGCTGGGAGTCGCCGCGGTACTGGTCGAACTCGTCGATGTTGATGAGCAATGTCTGCGCCATCTGCCGCATCAGTTCGGTGCGCTTGGAGAGGTCGATGTGATCCAGATAACCCCAGCGCAACTCCTCGGGCAGCAGTGTGCGGCAGAAGGTGCTCTTGCCAGTGCCCTGCGGACCGCAGAGCAGCGGCATCATATCGTTGCCGTGGTCGTTGTGGATGCCCATCCACTGGCGCACCATGCCGATGAACCATACGTGGAACGCCTTCTCCCACAGCGGGTTGTCCTTCACCACGCAGCGTGCCAACTCGGTGATGCGATCGTGCTCGTCCCACTGCCCCGTGACCTCTTCCAGGAACTCCTGCAACGGGTTGCGGCGGGGGATGAGGTCGCTCTGCAGGAACAGCTGCACAGGCTTGGCGGTGTTCAGCACGCCGGCTTCCAGGATTTCCAGCTCCATGGTCCGCTGCCGTTCCAGCGTGAGGGGTTCCCAGCGTTCCCAGGTGGTGCGGCGTCGGCAGTAGAGCACGCCGTCGATGTCGTTGCGGTAGATCTCGTAGTTGGCGGCCATCAGGCGTCGCATCTCCCGCACACCTGTTGCCATCTTGCCATCGGGCGCAACACTCTCTGTATGAGTAGCATAGTAGTCGTTCACATAGTTGCTCCACTCCAACTGCTGTACTGGCTCGAGCCCGGCAGTGATCCGTTCGCGGGCCTCGGCCAGTGGTATTTTCATCTCCAGACACTGCGCCGTGAGTGCCTCGCGGAAGGCCTGTGACTCTATGTCGGTATCGCGGTGTTCTGCCAGGAACCGTTTGTTCACGGCTGTCACAGCATCTTGGAAGCGGCGGCCGTAGTACCAGTAGCGTCGTCCGTCGGCAGGCGGCACGCTGGTGTCCAGTGCGCCCTCCACCCCGTCGGCGATGTCGCCCGGGATCGTCTTCACCAGCACGGAGGTGCTGTACTTCGATGGTGTGGCCACCCGCATGGGTGTGGCTTCGGGACGATAGACAGGTTCGGGGTCGATGCTCAGACGGAACGTGGCAGCAACGGCTTGCTCATCTGCCTCTTTTACAGGGTGTTTCAGCACGGGCTCATAGATGCTGCGCGCCTGCTGATGGGCCAGGCAGTGCAGTACTTTGTATTCCTCGAAGGTGGGCGGCAGGACGCCTTCCTGCGGCCAGAAGGAGACGAGCACCTTCACGCTCATGGCGCTGCTGCCCACGAAGGCCGCCACCGTCATCGGCAACAGAGCAGCGCGCTCCTTGATGCGTTCGGCCTCGGTGGAGTCATACACATCCTGAATGTCCAGCAGCAGCAGTCCGTTGATGTGCTTCAGGGTCACCGCGCCCTTTTGCTTTTTGAAAGCTCCGGCAGGGCACACACGCGGCACGTGCCAGATTTCATCGTGGTCCATGGTGAGGCCGCGCGAGGAGGGCAGCAGGCGTCGCAGCTCCTGTACGGCATTCTCGTGGTCGCCGCCGCGCAGCAGTTCGACGAGTTCGTCCATCGTCTTGTTGCTCAGTGTCTGGCGCTGTCGTCCGCGCAGCGTTTCCAGGGTGACTTGCATGCCCTTGACGGCTGGTGCCTGGCGCAGTGGCCGGGTCTTCTTGGTTGTTTTCCCGTTTGTTTTCATAGTTGTTTCCTTTGTCATTGTGGTTCTGTTTTAAAATTGTAGGCGCTTTCTACGCCCTTTTGCGGTGCAAAGATACAACATTTTTCCGAAATATGCAAATTTTTCGACAATATTTTTCACTTTTCACTTACTTTTTCACTTACTTTTCACTCATTTAAATCTTTGTTAATCATAAAACTATCCTCAAATAGTGAAAAAGTGCACGATTTTTCTATTTCTCTTACGTCAAATATGTTTCGGTTATTATGAGTATCTCAAGTTTCACAAGTAATGCCGTAGGCATTTGATAGGGGTTCTTGAAGGGTCAAGCGTCCCTTTGGGCCGAGCGGCCAGCCATTTTAATGGCTGGTAATGTGTCAGTTAATGAAATGCGTGCCGTAGGTACGCGATAAGGATCTGTTGTCGCGTACCTAAAGGCACGCGTTTTCCTCGCCATTGCATACCAGCCAATGAATTGGCTGGCTACCCTTATCATGCCCCTACGGGGCTTTGAATTACAGTGTGTTGGCATACTTGCTAAACTTGAGTGAGTATTTTGAGAATTATCCCCGTAAGGGTGAAAGAGCACAGGCAGGGATGTAATGAAGACCCCGTCGGGGTTCGTGTGGCGTTGTGACCGTCAGCAGGGGTTCTTGAAGGGTCAAGCGTCCCTTTGGGCCGAGCGTCGCTACGCTCCACCCCTGCCTGTGGTCTTTACGCCCCGTCTGGGCTTGTCTTTCCGGGGCAGACGCCAGTCCCTCGGCGTTAGCGTCCTTTCCTTCGACCGCCTTCGTCTTTCCCTTGTCACACTCTCTCTTATCCTCCCTCGTTGTTCGGCCCGCGCCGAACCATTGTTCCGCCCGCACCGAACAATCGTTCCGCCCGCACCGAACAACGCAGGGGGCTAAGGCCTCCCGTGCCGTCGTCCTTTCCCATCCGCTGGAAGAGCCCTTCGTGGGGAGTTATTCATCCAGTCCTTCGACGCCACGAGTCTCGTCCTTCGACACCAGGAGTCCCGTCTTTCGACGCCAGGAGACCCGCAAGATTAAGCAGCCAAACTCATTCAATTGTTGAAGTTCGTTTGATGACGACAAAATACCGTTTTTGATTGCGAAACTTGAGTAGTTCTCTCAAATGCTCGTGGATGAGAAATAATGATCTCTCAGCGTCTTGCGCACCGGCGCCCCCTTGAGCGTCACGGTCTCCTGCAATCGGATATCTGCCGAGGAACTGCCCACCTTAATAATATATTGTCCCGGCAGCACGTTCCACTGCCGACGGCCCTCGTGGCTGTAAAAACCGAACTGATCCGTATAGAGCCGCATCTGTACCCGCTTCGTCTCCCCCGGCTGCAGCGTCACACGGGCAAAGCCCTGCAGCTGGATGGGACGCAACGGCTGGTCGGTACTCGTGGGAGAGAGGTAGATCTGCGCCACCTCGTCACCGGCCACTTCGCCCGTGTTCGTCACCTCAAAAGACAGATCAATGCCTTCGGCACTCGTCTCGGCCTCGCTGGCCACCTTCAGGTTGCTGTACTCGAAGGTTGTGTAACTCAGCCCGTAACCGAAAGGCCATTGGAATGTGCTTTGTGACGTTTCACTATTCACAGGATAGTTGTAGCACACGGCCTCGTTGATTTCCGTGCTTGGATAACTCACTGGCAGCTTGCCAGATGGCGACACCCGTCCATACAAAATGTCCGCCACCGCGTTGCCGCCTTCCTCGCCCGGGTACCAGGCTTGGAGGACTGCCGCACATTTCTCGGCGAGGCCGGAAACCACCTGAGCACGCCCGCCGAACATCACCAGCACCACGGGCTTTCCCGTCTTGATCAGCGCTTCCACAAACGCCTCTTGATTGCCCGGCAGACGCAGACTGCCGCGGTCACGGTTCTCGCCGCATAGCATCACGTTCTCGCCCACGGCAGCCACGATGACGTCTGCCTGCTGTGCCAACGACAGCGCTTCCTGCTGGTCGGCCTGCTCGCCCGATTCCACCTTTCGATGCAGAATCTCATACTCCCAGGCTCGCTCGTCACCTAACTCTCCGTACTGTGTCTCAATCTCTTCGGTCCAGTCACAGCCACGGGTGTACATCACGTTCACGCCCTCCGGCTTCCGACCGTTCATCCCTTCCAACAGCTTGACAATATGTGGGTTGTCACGCTCGGCGATATCTTCCTGCTTCTTCCAGAAGTACGACATTGCAGGAAAAGTATAGTCCCCGCACATCGCCCAGATAGAGTTTGCATTAGGACCCGTGAGCAGGATGTTGATTTTTCCATTTTTCATTTTTATTGGCAGCACCCCGTTGTTCTCAAGCAGCACCACCGACTGCGTGGCAATCTCGTAGGCCGTCTGGCGTTCCTCCGGCGTGTCCAGCACAATCTGCTCTGTGCTATACAGATAGGCATCCTTGTCCATCAGACCCACACGGAACTTGTGTCGCAGCACATCCTTCACCGCCCGTTCCAACGTTTCCGGAGCCACCAACCCCGCGTCCATCGCTGCCTGCAAGTGCCGGTAGTTGGCGCCGTAGGGGAAATCCACATCATTGCCCCCATTGATGGCCGCAGCCGCCTTCAACACCTCAGCGTCCAATTCTCCATTCTCCATGGTCAACTGCCCTATTGCCGTGTAGTCACTCACTACCATCCCGTCAAATCCCAAGTACCCGCGCAGGATGTCCTGCAGGATCTCACTGTTGGCCACGCACTTGGTGCCGTGAACAGCGTGATAGCCAGGCATCACACACTTGCTGCCCGCCTGACGGATCATCGCCTCGTGTGGCAACAGGATTTCCTCCATCAGCTCCTTCTCGTCCGCGTCGCCGCCGCCACCGTAGCCCAGGTAGTGCTTGGAACAGGCGCCCACGCCCCGCTTCAGGTCACCTTGTTGCAGACCTTCCACAAAGGCCACGCCCATCGCTGCAGAGAGGTAGCCGTCCTCGCCGTAGGACTCCTCCAAGCGGTTAAAGGAGGGCACGCGACAGACGTCCACCATCGGCGACAGCGCCAGCAGACCGCCCATCTTTCTCAGCGCCGTGCTCGTCTGGCGTGTCTTCACGGCAGCCAGTTCTGTGTTGAACGACCCTGCCTGCCCGATCTGCTGCGGATAGATGGTGGCCCCCAAGGTGTTCACCCCCGAGAGCACTTCCTCGTGCAGCAGCGCAGGGATGCCGTTGGGCGTGTGATGGATGAGCCAGTCCTGGATGGCGGCAGCACGGTCGCGCAACTCATTGGGGTCACGTGGCTGCTGCATGCAGAACTGCGAGAAATGCCCGATGCCATTGGGAATCAGTTCCTGGCACTTCGCCTCGTCCAGCTGGCCCTGTTCGTTGAACAGCTCGTCCATATACATACTCTGCAACTGAGCGATGCGCTCTTCCTGCGACATCTTTTCGTACAGCTCATTCACCCGCTGTTCCACATCTGTCGTTACTGTGGTGCAGCCAGCCATAAGAACCACAGCTGCACAAATAGAAAATCTTGCTTTCATATTTCTTCTTTTTTCAAATTCGGGCGCAAATATACCATTTTTTTATGATGAACCCTCACTTTACAGCCTTTTTTCGCATCATTTTCCTTTTTTCCATTCTTTTTCTTTGCCAAATGAAAAAATATTTGTTTTTTTGCATCCACAAAGAGTAAATATGATAAATAATGACGCAAGATGACATTATAAAACTGCGTGATCATTGCGAAGTGACAAAGGTGCAGTTCAAGGAACGCATCACAGATAAATACGATGTGGGCTGCGAAATGGTGGCTCTCAGCAATTATCGTGGGGGGCAGTTGGTGGTCGGTATCAACGATAAGACAGGAGTAATGAATCCCTTGTCATATCAAGAGGTGCAGGAAGTTACAAACCTGTTGGGAAATATAGCATCAGAGAATGTCATACCAAGCATTCTGCTGGATATTGATACTGCTGCTGTTGAGGGAGGCAGTATTGTTGTGGTGACATTGAAGGAGGGCTTGAATAAGCCCTATCATGATAATAAAGGCATCGTTTGGGTGAAACAAGGGGCTGACAAGCGGAGGGTGTTCGACAATTCAGAATTAGCCGAGATGATGAGCCAGTGTGGCAACTTTGCACCAGATGAGGCCGCTGTGTCTGATATCGCACTTAGTGATTTGGACGAGAATGTCATAAAATTGTACTTGCTGAACCGCTTTGCTGTGGTGATGGAGCAGAGAGGTGTCAGCGAACAGAATCTACGAGACTATAGTCTGGAACAGATGACTCACTTTGTGGCTGGAGGGCTGAACGTGGAAGGGCTGCTGCGCAACTTGCGTTTCATTCGTCCAGATGGCAAAATGACGGTTGCTGCAGTGCTTCTGTTTGCCAAATATCCGCAGCGGTGGTTGCCGGCTTTCACGGTGAAGTGCATTAGTATTGCAGGCAAATCAGTTGGGGGGACAGTGTTTCGCGATAAAGTGAGAGATACAGATATGGAAGGTTGTCTGTCTCATCAGTTCGAGACCATCATGACATTCTTTACCCGCAATCTGCGGAATGTGCAAGTCGAGGCTGAGTTCAATTCGTTGGGGAAGTTGGAAATTTCTCATACAGCTTTAGTGGAGTTCACGGTGAATGCTCTTGTCCATCGCTCGCTGAACTGGAGAGCACCTATTCGCATCTTCATCCTCGATGACAGGGTGGAGATTCATAGCCCAGGAGAGTTACCCAACGGTCTGAGTGTGGATGATATCTTAAGTGGTACCTCAATGCCCCGTAACCAGTTCCTGTTCACCAATGCCAACTTCCTGCTGCCCTATACTGGTGCCGGCAGTGGTATCCTTCGGGCGATGGAAGACAAGCCGGAAGTAGTATTTGAGAACAGCGAATCGGTCCATGAATTTGTGATTTCCATCAAGAGAGTGCCTGCCGTTGGCGTTGAGGAAAATGACCAGGTAATTAACCAAGTAACGAACCAAGCTGCGAACCAAGTAACGAACCAAGCTGCGAACCAAGTCAATCGCCCCAAAACACGATTAACACAGAAAGAGAAGGATATTGTGAATTTCTGCACAGTTCCACGAACTGCACAGGAAATATTGGATAGAGTCGGTGTTTCTACTCAAACGAGGACACGCAAGAAATACATTCTTTCACTTGTCAATTTAGGATTCCTTGAAATGACAATCCCAGACAATCCAACAGATCCTAATCAAAAGTACCGGAAGGTGATAAGGAAACAATGAAAGCACAACGGTTGACAATAGGGTTGCTGGCGACACTGCTCGCCGTGACAGCCACAGCACAGCAATTGGCCTTCCCCGATGCAAAGGGATGGGGACGATTCGCCACCGGCGGACGCGCAGGCTCCGTTTATCACGTGACCAACCTCAACGACAGCGGCAGCGGTTCACTGCGCGATGCGGTGAGCCAGCCCAACAGGATCGTGGTGTTTGATGTGGCGGGTGTCATCAAGCTGAACTCCCGACTCTCGTTTGCCAAGAACCTGACGCTGGCGGGGCAGACGGCCCCCGGCGAGGGCGTGGTGGTCTATGGCGACGCCGTCTCGTTCTCCGGCGCCGACAACGCCATCGTCCGTTACATGCGTTTCCGGATGGGCAAGGGAGGTGCCGCAGGCAAGGATGCCGTGGGCATCGCCAACGGCACGAAGATGATCTTCGACCACTGTTCGGTCTCCTGGGGACTGGACGAGACGTTCTCCATCAACTGGGACAACAAGGGCACGGCGCCCGCCGACATCACCATCCAGAACTGCATCATCGGACAGGGGCTGCTGACACACTCCGCCGGCGGACTCATCCAGGCCGACCGCATCACCCTCTACCGCAACTTCTACTGCGACAACGACACGCGCAACAACAAGATCAAGGGCGTGAACCAGTATGTCAACTGCCTGGTATATAACTGGCTCAGCGGATGTTACCTGATGGGCGGCGACTCGGAGGGCACTTCCTACGCCAACGCCACCAACAACCTCTTCATCAATGGTCCCGCAGGCGGCGGTAATGCCATGACGGGTGCCAACGCCAAGTACCACATCTATGCCGCAGACAACTGGCAGGACCGCAATGCCAACGGACGCTTGGACCCCTACGAGATTCCACGCAGCGAGTACTCCGGAGGCCCGACCTTCGAGAGCCGGCCGTTCGACTACCCTGAACTGCCCGCCTGGAAGGCCACACAACTCGTGGATTCCCTGCTGCCACAGGTGGGAGCCTCCCTGCCTTACCGCGACCTGGCCGACCATTACATGGTGCATCAGGTGCAGTCATTGGGCACAGAGGGCGGCATCATCTCGTCCGAGGCACAGTTGCCCATCGGCGTGCCCACAGCCTGGCAGATGACAACCTTTGACAAGCCCGCAGACTCCGATGGAGACGGCGTGCCCGATGCCTGGGAAATCGCCAACGGCACCGACCCGCAGAAGGATGATGCCATGCAACTGGCACCCAACGGATATGCCAATATCGAGAACTACATCAACAGCCTCACACGTGAGAACCGCGAGCCCTTCCTGCGCACACCGGTCCTCTTCAGTTTCCGGAGTTCCACCGACCATAGCATCACCCTCCAGTGGTATGACTTCACAGAGGGAGAGGATGCTTTCTCGCTGGAAATGAAGCAGGAAAGTGAGTGGGCAGAAGTGGCCACAGCCCCTGCCGGCAGCGAGCAGCTGACCCTGGAAGACCTCCCCGCCGGCACCACCTTCCAAGTGAGGATGCGTGCCACTAACTCTAAACACTCCACTCTAAACTCTCAATACACCCCCACGCTCACCGTCAAGACCCAGCCCAAACAGGCAGAGATGATAGACGTGACCACCTACCAGCCCGACCTGCGCTGGCAGCAGACCGAGGGTAACTGGAATTTCACCGATGCCAACTGGGGCGGACAGCTCTTCACCAACGACACGAAGGTGCTCATAGACAGCCCCGAAGCAGCCACCATCACCCTCACCGAGACGGTGCAACCTGCTGCTGTCGTGGTGAATACAGGGGCCGACATCACTTTGAAAGGCACGGGCAGCATCGGCGGCAGCGGTTCGGTGAACAAGGCGGGTGAGGGCCGGCTGACCGTCACCACCAATAATAGCTATACGGGCGCCACCGTCCTGCACGGCGGCACGTTCGCTTTCAACACGCTCAAGAACGGCGACGTGCCCAGCGCCATCGGGGCTTCCTCGGAATTCGGGCAGAACTGGATCTGGGACGGAGGCATCTGGAACTACACCGGCACCTCCACACAGACCAACCGCAGTGCCGACCTCTATGCCGACACAGAGTTTGACGTCAACAGCAGCGCGGCCACCGTGACAATGAACGGAAGCATACAGGGCATGGGCAACGTCAGCTTCGGCGGCAAGGGCAAGGTGCAGCCGGCCGCAGAGGCCTTCTTCGGTTATGACGGAGCCACCATCTTGCGCAGCGGAACCCTCCACCTGGCTTATCTCGGCACGCTGGAAGACAAGAAGTTACAACTGGGAAAGAGCACCAAACTGGTGCTGGCCGGCGGCACGTTCTCCACCAAGGACGCCAACGACAACTACACGTCCTACCTCTTCCCCATCGAGGCGGCAGAGGGTACCAAGTCCGTCTTCGAGCCCTACCGGAACTGCTACATCAAGAGCGCTTTCACGGGCACGGGAACCATTGATTTCCACATCTCGTGGGTGCGCGAATATCTACAAGGTGATATGACAGGGTTCTACGGACGCCTCATCGGCAACGGCACCGGCACCTCCAACCAGCTGGTGCTGGACACCAAGACGGGCATCCCCAACGGCGTCGTGGAACTGAAAGGCAGCATCATGATGATCTACTGGCAGACAAATGGTGACCTCCACATCGGAGGCCTCAGCGGCACCTCACAGAGCGTACTCGGAGGCAGCAGCAAGCAGTCGGCAGGGCACAAGATGACGTGGCGCATCGGCGGAGCCAACACCGACGAGACCTTTGCAGGCATCATCAACGACTGTGCCAGCAACACCGCCGACAAGTACCGCGGCACCACTTCCATCGTGAAGGAGGGCAGCGGCGACTGGCGACTGACAGGCACCAATATCTACACCGGCACCACCACCGTGGAGGGCGGGCGCCTCATCGTCAACAGCACACACAACGGCGGCGGTGCCTACACCGTGAAGGACGGCGCCACGCTGATGGGACGCGGCACCATCGGTTCCCGTGTCACCGTGCAGTCCGGAGGCACGCTCTGTGCCGGCGACACCGCCGTCACTGGCACCACCCTGAAACTCACAGGCGGACTCACCCTGTCGCGTGGCGCAGAAGTCCTCTTCCCCGTGTCCTTTGATGGCACCACCGTCAAGTGTAACCGCCTCAGCGTCAATGGTACATGCAGCATCGGCGGAGCCACCCTCGTCCTCGACCTGGACCGCGCACAGCCACTGCCCGATGGCACAGAACTGAAGCTCTTCCAATCCACGGGCTCCGTCAGTGGCGCAGGCTTCACCACCATCATTCCCGCACAGCCCTCCGACACCCAGGTCTGGGACGACTCCACCCTCCTGAAGGACGGCATCCTCCGCGTCCAGAACCGGGATCAAGTGGGCATCAGGAACCCCCCTTCACACACCCCCCTTTCCAATCCCGTCATCCTCTATGACCTCCAGGGCCGCGCCGTCACCCTCCATCTGCAGTCCCCTCATTCCCAGTCCATCTATGTGGCTGGCCACAAGAAGGTGATTGTTCCATAAAGAACCCCTCATGACCTTCCATCTTGTCAAAAGATGAGCCTTGTCCAGTGATAAAAGTGTGTTGGAGGGTGCCAGACAGCAGAAAAAGGGCAAAAGTTTTGGCCGAATGAAATATAATGTGTACTTTTGCCGCCGAAAGCAATCCTCAGGGTGGTGATTTGCGTTCCCGCCCTTCTCTAAAGAATAGAACTATGGTTACTGTAGCCAACCCAATCTATGACGTTGTCTTCAAATATCTGATGGAAGACGAACGCATCGCGCGAACGATACTGTCAGCCCTGTTGAAGGCTGATATCACTCATGTGGAAGTACGTCCCCACGAATATGTGAGCGACAAGCGTGACACGCTCTCCGTGTTCCGCATAGATTTTGGTGCCACCATCCGCGAGTCGGACGGCAGCGAGCACTTGGTTCTGATAGAGCTGCAGAAGACTTGGTTACCAACGGAGACCTTGCGCTTCAGGCAGTATTTAGGTGTACAATATGAGAATCCTCGCAACATCATCGACGATGGTGGCCTTCAGCATGGCATTCCTATGGTTTGCGTGTATCTGCTGGGACATAAGGTCGGTGAAATCGAAGAGCCGGTGTTGTACGTGCGCCATCAGTCCTATGACTACAATGGCGTTCCCGTCACGAAGGGCCTTCCAGATCCTTTCGTCGATAGCTTGACGCACGACAGCATCATCGTACAGATTCCTCGCTTGCATGGTCAGGTCAATAATCGTCTGGACAAGGTACTGAGTATCTTTGATCAGACGCGCAAGGATCCTGAAAACCAGCAAATGCTGACATTGGATGATAACCAGTATTCCGAGGATGACGTGGAGATGCAGCGAATCCTCCGGCGACTTCTGATGGCGACCACGAATGCAGATATGCGCATGGATATGAATGTGGAGGATGAGTATTACTCCATCATCGAGAGCCGTGACACCGAGATTATGATGCGCAATCGTGAACTGGCAGCTGCAAATGCGCAACTAAAGCAGAAGGATGCCCAGTTGGAGCAGAAGGATGCCCAACTGCGTTCTTCTCTGCAGATGTTGGTGAACGCAGGACTCTCGATTGAAGAGATTGCCACGAAAGCTGGTATGGCACCAGAGGACGTCAGGCGCATTGTGAAAGGATGAGCCGTCTATGTACAGGTTTTAGTACCTATATAATAATATAGTAACAGCAGCTGCAGTCACATACGATTGCAGCTGCTTTGGTCATTTTTCCATCACTTTTTGCTTACTTTTTGTTACTCATTTGGTGGAAAATGACCTTCATCAAGGAACTTTTAACAAAAAAAGTGGGAAATTATTTGGTTTGCATCATTTTTCCCCCTACCTTTGCCCCCAACTCTTGAAGTTTTGACCTGATTTGGCACCGCAGACGTGCTCTGCAACGCCTATATCATCAAGACAACCAACGATATCTCAGCCTGACCCTGACTACACTATTTTATTCACATAACTAAATCTTTTAAAAACAAATGAAAAAAATTCTACTCGCTTTAACTGCTCTGCTCACGATAGTGGGGGGGGTAAAAGCTACAGTTACATTTCCTGAACTGACGACGGATCCGAACAATCCTGTCCTTTATTGCATTCAGAGCTACCGCTCGTATCGGTTTGTGCAATATGCTGGTGATAATGCCGTGATGACACAAACCTATGACTGCACAGATGCTAACACAAAGTTCTATTTCGTTGCAGTGAATGGCACCGACTTCAGCGAAGGAGTAAAGATTGTGAGCAATGTCAATGGTAAAGAGATTAATGGAATGTCTGGGTTTGCCGATACAGGTACAACCTGGTTCCTGGGAGAGAGCACCTATGGAAATGGAGGCTTTAATATTGCCACTTCTAATACATTTGCAGATTGTTGGGATTGCGATGCTTCAGGTGTTATGACCGTTAATTATTGGGACCCTAATACAGAAGGTTCAACTTGGCAAATAGCCGAGGCTCCGCAATATGAGACATCAACACTTGTTAGTCCCAAATGGTATTATCTTAAATCAGGACGTGGACGTTATGTTTTTGCCAATGGCTCTGCAGCAGGAACCACAACTACCAATCCAAAAACAAGCGACTATATGTTTGCTTTTGTTTCTGTTGGGGGGACTGGTGTGAACATTGTTAGTCGAACAGGCCTTGAGGGCAGCAGCAATCAGTATATTACAACTACGACTGGGAGTTATGATGATCCGGAACTATCAGATACACCTTCCGCATGGTATTACTTCGGTGCAGCTCAGTATCCCGGATATTTTCTCTTTTCCGATACCAATGAAGGCTTTGGTGATCCACATTTGTTAAATGATAATGGTCAAGGTGGTCTTTCAAAATGGTATGTAGAAGGTGTTGGCTCATATTTCCAGGTGGAAGAGGTCTTACCAATTTGTGATGTGACATATAATGTAATTCTTGCCCCTTCAGGGACAGTGAAAGTTTCAGCGCTTAATGTAACAGAGAATCAGGGTGCTGCTTTTTCTGTTCCTTCACCAATAGCAAAGGATTTCTGTACTTATACTTATTATTCCGATGCCGCTTGTACTTCCGAGGTGACGACAGTGCCTGTTGCAGCAACCGCAACTGTTTATGCTCTTGCCTCACCTAATCCGCCTTTCACTGTTAGTACAAGCTATGCAACTGCTACATGGTACAACCTGAAATTAAAGGACGACGCCTATCCATTATATACATCAGGTTCAACACCTAATGTGTCATTACCAGCAAGTCCTGGCACAGAAAATGACACAGAATGGGCTTTCATAGGTAACCCATACGATGGATACCAGATTATTAATAAGGGAGCTGGTGATGGCTATGAACTCAGTTCTGCAGACGATGATCAGGGCACAACAGGAGATGGCTCCTATGCTACAATGACCGCAAATGGAACACAAACCTATAATAGATGGTTCCTCAAATCAAGTACACACTATACCAATGGTTTTTATCTCTATAACAGCAACAATCATGCGCTCAACAAACGTGATGCAGCTAATCTGGCCTACTGGACAGATGACGCAGACGCAGGCTCAACATTTACAGTTTCAAGTTTAACAGATAATGCTACAGAGTTAACAGAAATAGCAAATAGACTTGATGACTATACTTATGGCTCTTCACTTGGTGAATATAGCCTTTCTGGTGATTTTGCTGGGTACGAAGGACTAATGGAAGGGACTATTATCCCTGGGCTGAAAGCATCATATTCATACGAAAAGTTGGTAAATGCAAGGGCTTTGGAAGCAGCAAAGAGTCTGAACATTCCTGTAGCTCCCTGTTTCCTCCACATACAAAGCACACAGGGTGCAAATGCATTGTTAAAAGCAGTAGATTCTGGAACATTGAAATTCTCAACAACAAAGGACAAAGAAACCATTTTCTTGTTAACTGATGATGGTAAGCTCATTTCCTACACTAAGGGCTTACGTTGTAAAGATGTAAAATCTGTTGCTGCATATAATGAAGACCCCACTTATTGTACTTACGCTGTTGAAGCTGCTGTTAGTGAAGCTATAGGTAAATATAGTGTCACTTCAGATTATATTTATAGTGAATCAGTTGTTAAACATTATTTATATAGTACTGGTGTAGATGATTCAAATGCTGATCGCAACACTAAGAATTCTAGCTTCTATGCAAACAATACATTTACCCTCGAAAAAGTCACCGCTCTCCCTGTTACCATCAGTGCTGCTGCCAAGTATGCTACATTGTATAGCCCTGTGGCTTTGACGATTCCTGATGGTGTGAAGGCTTACTACATTAGTAAACTTTCTTCCTCTACAGCCACCTTGACAGAGATTGAAACGACGATTCCTGCCAACACAGGCGTTATTCTTTACAAAGAAGATGCAGATGGAACGAGTATAGATTTCACTTTCACCACTGGTGGCACCGACGTCAGCGCCTCGAACAAGCTGGCTGGTAGCGTTGCAACACAGGCCTTCATCGATGGTGCATATACTCTCCAGAATGGCGCACAGGGTGTAGGTCTCTATCCGACAACCACGACAACTGGCACGCTCGCAGGCTTCAAGGCCTATCTGCCGGCCGGTCAGGTTCCTGCCGCCAGTGTCAAGGGCTTCACCTTCGTATTTGATGGCGCAGACGGCATCACCACCGTGCAGAAGGCTCAGAACAATGACGTCCTCTTCGACCTCAGCGGTCGTCGCGTGAAAGCTGCTACATCCGGTATCTTCATTGTTAACGGTAAGAAAGTCGTCAAGTGATACGCTGAATAACGAATTTGAATTAGTTATAAATAAATAATGTACAAGACAATGAAAAAATCATATATCCAACCGGAACTTCTGATTGTGAAGTTACACACCAACAACCTCTGTCAGCTCATCATTGGCAGCACCGGAGACGGTACACAGCTCGTTAAAGAGAATCCATTACCAGACATGCCAAGCGCCGACTTCTGGAAAGGCGACTGGGGCCTGGATGCAATGGAATAACTTTGGGGAGACGCCCCGCCTCCCTACTGCTACATCACAAGGGGCTTCCGCAATCATGTGGAGGCCCCTTGTGTCTCTTCAATAACTAACGTAATCAATAACAATTAAACAACTAACAACAATGAAATTAAGAAAACTACTAACCCTACTACTCCTGCTCATTGCGGGAGGGACCATTATGCCGTCATTTGCTACCACAACCACTCCTGTGGATGGGCATATCTATTACATTTTTGGTTTTAATCCAAACACTTCTGAAAAGACTTATTTGACTGCCGTAGGTAATAATACTTCTGTATATAGTACGACCATGAAAGGTGAAGACACCCGCAGTTTCTTGTGGCAATGTGTTAACAATGGAGATGGTACTTTTTCTTTTAAGAATCTTTATCGAAACAAATATCTCGATTCAAAGGCATTGAATGATTCACCCGTTGCATTCACCCTTACTCTATCACAGGTCGAAGGATATGCGTCGTTAGTCACATATAATAGTTCTTCTTTAGGTGTGTGCACGGTTTGCAAGACTCGAACTGATAAAAACTGTGTTGCTCTTGATTATTATACAAACAATACAACAGGCGCAACTGCTTATAATAATTGTTTGACCAATGGTTACAATGGTGATTATTATGCTGCATATGGCTTTGAGGAATACACCACCTCGGATATTGTTTCTGCCATGCCTGAAAACGGGAAGGTGTATTTCTTGTATGGTGATAATCAGACAGCTGACAAGAGTGCGGCTACACGCATATATCACTATGTGAATGGAGAAGGGATACTCACACAAACCTTAACCCAGCCGACAGGTGTAAATCTTCAATACCTTTGGATGTGTGAGGTAACAGAAGGTAATTACAAATTCCGAAATCTATCATCAAATAAATATCTGAAATATCACGAAAGTGTCGATGCAAGTGGTACATCTTTTGCCGTTAGCACAGATGGAGCGAATGTGTTCGGTGCAGTGACTCTAAAATCCGGTAGTAATTATATGGTGCATCAGAACACACCGGCGTTCGCCCATGCAACTCGCATTTACAACAAATATAACGAAGCTTATAGCACTGATTATTTCTTCGAGGAGTGCTCTTTTGTTCCACCTCTTGATGGCTATTATTATTATATTTATTGTGACAACTATGGAGCTGAAGGTGGCAACGTGGCCAACTTCTTATATGACAACAGTGGAGCTTTTGGTGTAGCAAGCAATCCGGCTGCGACAGACCTAAATAATGAGACATACGTATGGAAATGCATATTAAACAATGATGGATCTTATAATTTCCAAAATAAAGCAACGCCAACACGTTATCTGGCATTTCATCAAATTACGGAAAGTGCTTTTAATTGGTCGCTTGAACCAGATAATGTATTAAATCCCGGACGTATTGCTCTAAGAGGTGAAGCCAGTGGAGCATATCCTTCCGTAACAACAGATGAGACCTGGGGCAAAAAACGTTTAATGCTTATCAAGCCCAATGGGACTTATTCTGGAGGGTATGCACTTAACAAATGGACTAGCAACAAGGATTGGAGTAGTGATTTTATGTTCCTTGAATATGCTGAAGGAGCGACGCCTTTCTACAAACTGACTGTGAAGACTGAACCCAATCTCAATAATACATTGACTTTGAATGGCGAAGAATTAAACAGTGAATTTGTCAAGTATGTTCAAGGGACACCTACTCTGACAGCAGGAGACGTAAGTGGATATGAGTTCAATGGCTTTATTGATGCTCAGGGCTACAATCGAGGTACGACATTCAATGATGCTTTAACAGCTAATACAAGTCTAATAGCAAGTTATTCATTGAATACCATTTATCCCAATTACGCAGATCAATGGTTCCGGATACTCAAGGCTGATGATTTGACGAAAGCTTTAGCTCCAGATGGCACAAACACCACCTACGAAGACTTTGATGCAACTAAAGAAAGTCAGTTATGGTGTCTTGTAGGTACGGAAGCATCCTTTAGCTTATATAATAAGTCATTAGGCAATGGGACTGCATTCACAGCAAATACTAGCGACTTTGCTGGTTGGTCATTTATTCCTATGACTGGTAATGTGTTCACTCTCCACCTTAGCACAACAGGCACCCCTTCCGTTGCAGATTCACGGGTAGATAAAATATCTATAGCTTTCGGTACTACAACTCTCACCGAAATATATAATGCCGATGATGGAGAGAAAACAATCACATACTACCTCTCCAATGATGAGACCATTACCGTCACACCATCTTCTCCCTTATATCGAGGCGTAGAGCTCACAGCTACAGATGGTTCCGACAATCCTACTTCCACATTCTCTGGACTCACAGTGGGTTCAACCCTCAACTTTACATACACTCTTTCATCAACAGAGGCTCGCTATCTGGGTTATAATGAAGATGCCTACCGCATTCCCGCTATAACTACAACTAAGCGAGGAACTTTGTTGGCTGTATATGACAAGCGTCCTGGACGTGCAGATGTTGGTCGCGGTGAAGTGGATCTAGTGTCTCGAACCAGTACTGATAATGGAGTTACATGGTCTGCACAAAACATCGTTTTGGATGGAGATGGAGTGACAGATAACGTCACCTGTGGCTATGGTGATGCTGCATTGATAGCAGACAGGGAAAGTGACAAGGTCTTGTTGATGTGCGTTGCTTCATACGGTAATAAAGATTTTTCAGGAAGTACACAGGAGAAACACATTCATTCTTTCCGCTATTATGGTCATGAAAATAGTGATGGAGTGATTTCATGGGACGAAAATCCTACAGATATGGAGACCGTAATGTACACAACGCTCTTTCCTCATGCAAATGCCATCTTCATCGGGAGTGGACGTATTATGCAGAGCAGAAAGGTGAAAGTCGGTAGCTATTATCGCCTATACTGTTCTGTACTTACCAAAACTCCCAAGTCATCAAGCAATAGTGAAATAGTTCAATGTAATTTCCTAATCTACAGTGATGACTTTGGAGCAACATGGAATGTGCTCGGTGGAACCTCCGATAATTATGCAGATGAAGCAGCTATTCCAAGTAGCGCAGATGAGCCAAAGGCTGAGGAGTTGCCCAATGGTGATGTTATCCTCAGCTCTCGTTTAGCAAAAGGACGTACATTCAATGTGTTCCATTTCACCGACTTTGAGAATGACAAGACCACAGGCACCTGGGGAACTGCCGTTCAAAGCACAACTGCTGAAGGAGGAATCAGTAATACGGACTCAGGGACGAATGGCGAAATTTATTCGGTTCGTGCACTTGACGTAGCTAACAACCAAGAAGTTGATCTCATGTTGCTTTCTATGCCTTTTGGTAATAATCGAGCAAATGTGGGATTCTATTACAAACCTCTTGCTGCAACAACTTATACTACAGAAGAATTTGCATCCAATTGGACAAAAGCTTTGCAAGTGAGTACAGTTAATTCTGCTTACTCAACTTTCGCAGAACAGATCGACGGCCGTTTAGCATTCTTCATGGAAGAGGCTCCGATGGATGGTGGCGCAGGTTATTGTATGGTTTATCTTCCCATAAGTATTGCAGATATCACAGGTGGTAAATACATTGATTTAGTGAATCCACGTTCGGGATATATTGCTTCTCTTGGTACTTCCATTTCCGAGGCTAGGAGTTATGAAGGTAATATAGGTCCAGGTTATGGATATTATTGGTATGATGGTCTCAATGAGACGGATTTCTGGGCTGATGTAACTACGGCAGAAACATTCTATAGTAATATTTCTAACGAAACATCTGATGTTGCCATCCAAAATCAAGTCAATACTCTACGCACGTATTTGAACCAAATAAAACTTGTCACCCCTTTCACTGGTAAATTCTACCGCATTAAGAATACAGATGCTACACCTAAATATGCTAAATCTGCTGGTGCAGGGAAAACGATTGCTCATTCAACTGGAATTGGAGGAGCGGCATCCATCTTCTTCTTAGATGATTCCAAACATTTGATTTCCTTTGCAGACGGAGCGTACACTTATGATACTTCTACACTGAGTTCTTTGCAAAATACTGTAAATGGTCAGGCAGACATCATTAACTTCGAAGCTCCCTTTACACCTTCAGCTGGCTTACATCCTTTTAATATTCGTGTACAGAACAGTACCAGCAGTGGAAAATACTGGTATTCTGATACTGATAACATTAACAAATGGCGTACAGAGCCACCCGTGAACTGCAACTTCCTTGTTGAAGATGTTACAGAAATACCCGTAACTATTGGAAGTACAGGTTATGCAACGCTCTACACCCCAGTTCCACTGACAATTCCCGATAATCTTGATGTGTTCCGTGGAGAGGTCGATGCAGTTAACGGTGTTCTGCAACTTACGGTTGTTGAAAACACTATTCCTGCAAATCAAGCTGTCATCATAAGAGGAACATCTGGGACTTATCCTCTTGAGATAATAGAGAGTGATGCAACGTTTACATCAAATGATTTGACAGGCAGTAATACAGCAATAGCATGGGCTTCTGGAATTTATACGATGCAGAAAGATAGTAGTACAGGTGAAGTAGGATTCTATGGTAATAGCCCGACAAATGGCTATATTCCTGGTTTCAAGGCATTCATACAGACCAATGCTCCTGTAAAAGGGTTAACCTTTGACTTCACGACGGCAATTTCAGAAATGATAATTAACTCTGGGAAAGATGTCATATATGATCTCTCTGGTCGTAAGATTCAAAAGCCCTCTAAGGGAATTTACATCATCAATAATCAAAAATATTTCATCAAATAGCATTATTCATTACAACTATGAAAAAAATATATGAGTCTCCAACAATTACAACCATTGTAGTTGTTAATAAACTTCTGCAACAATCTAACCTTCCTATGAATGAGAGTGGAGGTGATGGCGAAGTCTTAGTAAAAGAAAATAATCCTTTCGTATGGTTCTAAGAATAATCTTATAAACAATTGTAATATATGAAAATCAAAAAGTTATTACTTCTGATGCCACTTCTCCTCTTGGGAGAGGTGGCTTCTGCCGCCATCACGACAGGCTATTATCGCGTGAAGAGCTATAATAGCAAGTACCTGACGGAGAATACCTCGTCACACGCCCTGGTGTGCTCCGACCTGGCATCGCCCACCAGCTATGCACAGGTGTGGTACCTCACCGTCTCTGGCAGCAATGTGACCATGAAGAATGCCCTGACGGACCGTTGGATCCAGAAAACCACTGGCAGTGACTGGTCTGAACAGTATGTCACAGGCACCAGCAGCAACACCTTCACACTGAACGACGAGGGCAGCGGCATTATCACTTTCACGGATAAGTGGAGTGCCGGCCCGCATTGTGACAACTCGCTGAATGTGGTGCTGTGGGTAACCGAGGAAGCCAAGTCCAAGTGGACGGTGGAGGCCGTGACTGTGGATGCCGATGAGCTCGCAGCGCAGAAGGCTGCTACCGCCGAGGCCACTACATCACAGCTCACCACCTTCTTCACTTCCACGGCTTGCACAGCATTGAAGAGTACCTACACCGGCTACTCCGATGCCAACCTACGTTCTGCCATGAGTGCACTGCCCACCACCGTACAGGAGATGGCTGTCAAGGTAAAGAACAACAGCTGGGTTACCTACAGCGGTTGGGACAAGACCGAGAAGACATTCCGCATCGCCGACTACAAGGCCTACAGCAGCGGTGACCGCTGGACTACCATCCTCGGATGCAGCCACCATCTGGGACGACTGAGCAATCCCACAGGTATCTGGGTGGACGCCAACAGTCCTCTCCAAGTTTACGTAGGTGCCATTCCCAGCGGAGAGAGTGTGAAGCTGGAAGTGGCAGGCTACGGACAAGCCTCCGGCACAACCTACGACCTGCACCAAGGTATGAACTCCCTGTTAATGGCTACTGCCGGTAACTGCTTTATCTTCTACGAGGTGGATAACACCACCAGCGGCGCCGCTCCCTACAAGCTACTCTCTGACTATGCAGATGTGACAGTCCACATTGAGGGCGGCAGCGTGCAGGGTTACTTTGACCTCACCAAGGGCGACGATGATGATGACTGGGCACAACTGAAGTCCAACCTTTTGAAAGCTGGGGAAAACGTGTGCCTGAAGACTGACAAGCATGTGATGAACCTGGAAATCTCCAGACTGAATACTGCACTCGGCAGTTCCAGCATGGTGGATATGCTGAATGTGTGGCGTGACTGTGCTGAATGGGAAGATGAACTCATGGGACGCACTGATGCCGCCTCCGGACAAAGCACATACGGGCAGTACTGCAATAATATCTTTTCCGTGACAATGACAAGCAGTGGCTATGCCCACGCCACGACCTACGGAACCTGCTATCCTCCCGCATACGATGCCGGCATCTACAATGCCACGAAACTGAAGACGGTGGCCGACAATATGTGGTGTATTGCCCACGAGCAGGGTCACAACCGTCAGAAACCCATCAATATGGTGGGCAACACGGAGGTCTCCAACAACCTGTTCTCCAATGTGAATATCTACAAGTTGGGCCGTTTCACCAGCCGCACTGCCAACATCCAGGATGTCTTCACAGACTACATCAACGGTGTGTCTTGGCCGGAACGCGTCAAGCGGGCTTGCGATGGCGTAGGCAACTACAACCAGCAGCTGCTGCACCTGAACTGGCAGCTGTACCTGTTCTTCCACGTCAACGGCAACGATCCAGACTTCTTCCCGCGCCTCTTCGATGCACTGCGGAAAGATCCGATGACAAGTACCGCCGGTGCAAGCAATAAGACTTCCGCCCAAACGGACTACTTGAAGTATTACACCAAGTGCTGCGAGGTCAGCGGTTATGACCTCACTGACTTCTTTGCCGCCTACGGCTTCTTCATGCTGCCTCCCAAGCAGTCCACCGCCCTCTCTGGTACCTCTTACTATAACTACCAGAGTTTCAACGATTACAGCGACTATAATCTCTATGTCACTTCGTCGCTGATTACCTCCGCCAAGAAGAAGGTGGCTAATATGAGTGGTCTGAAGAAGTGCAACATCATCTTCATTGAGGACCGCGTGAAAGCACCTGATGCCACCTATGAGGGTCACGCCTCTGGAGCGAAGAAGACCATCAATCCCGACTCACCTGTCAAGGCCTTTGGCGATGTGGGCGATCTGGGACAATATACCGACTTCGGTGCCGAGTGCTCGGCCTACGCCTTCAACATCAGCCCGAGCGGCTATGTTACCATGAGCGGTACGGGTGCTGTGGGATTCATTGTCTATGACGACAGCGACAATATCGTGGGGTTCTACAACACCAATACGTTCCGTCTGCCCTCCGCGGCCTACGATGAGACGGGACTGAAGAGCGGCTACGTCATCAAGGCTGCTGCCGGCAACGGCGAAGTGGCAGAGACGACGTTGGATCCGACGATTGCCATCAATATGCCAGCCTTCTCCAATCCGAATTACTGGTACACCTTCAAGTGTACTACCCGCGGCAACCGTCTTGTGACCAGCGGTGGAGCAGGAGCAGGGGTCAAGGGGGCAACTTCCACTGTCGATGCAGCCAAGTGGAAGCTCGTGCTTCGTGATGGGAGTCTTACAGAGTTTGACATCATTAACAAGAAAGACGGCTCCTACCTCAATCCTGTCTGTGACTACGACACACAGATTACCACCACAACCACTCAGCCTGCTGCTGGATGGAAACTGACTTCAGCAGGCAGCGGGAAGTACATCATTGTTTCCGGCTCCACACAGCTCAACCAGACGAATACCAGTCCCTACGCCATCTACAGCTATGGCGGCGGTGCTAACACTACTGATGACGGCTGTCTGTTCACTGTCACCCCCGTGGGTTATGAAGTCCAGCTCAATGAGGTGGGCGATGCCTCTTACGCCACCTTCTATCTGGATCGCGATGCGAAAACGGATGCCTCTACAACGAAGGCCTATTACGCTCAAAGCCAGTCAGGCGGCTCTGTAATAATGACAGAGACGGCCAGCTCAGGACGGAACATTCCAAAGAATACGGCTGTGATGCTGGTGAGCAGTAAAAAGTCAACGAAAGTGACATTCACCTTCCCCACCACCAGCTTGACAACGGTAGTCAGCGAAGACGCCAACCTGCTGAAGGGAACACTCAATGGTATGTTCCTGGACCTCAGCGCCTCATCGCCGTACTACGCACTGGGTAGTAATGGTGCGATTGGCTTCTTCAAGTTCAAGGACGAGACCACCAACGCCACCACCATCGCGCTGGGTGCCAACAAGGCTTATTTGGAGGTCAGCGGCGGTGCGGCCAAGGGCATCAGCCTGATCTTCGGAGACGAGACCACGGGCGTGGAGGAAGTTTCAGGTGTCAAAGTCCAAGATTCAAGTGATGCTCCGGTCTTCGACCTCAGTGGTCGCCGCGTGAACAAGGCCACAAAGGGTCTCTACATCCAGAATGGCAAAAAGATTATTAAGTAATTAACTGGTCGCCTGCGGCTCAAAACTATGGTCGCCTGCGGCTCAAAATTATAGAAAAATTGATTCGAATAAAATTAAAACAAGAGTTTTACAGTTAATATAGCTGAAAGAGTTTCTTATAATTTTCAGATATAATTTTCTTATAATTTTGAGCTCAGCGACCCCAAAAAACAATATGACAATGAAAAAGACATATATCCAACCGGAATTGCTGATGGTGAAGTTGCACAGTCAGGCTCACATCCTCACGGGCAGCATCATTGTGCCGGTCAATGAGGAACCCATTCCAACGCCTCCTGGCATCGGATTCGTCAAGCCTGATATCCCCGGCATCATCTGGGATCAATTCGAGATCCTGCAACCGTGATGCACGGTTTGCATCCGATGAAACAACAGGTAGTAATACCTATATACTATTGTAACAGCAGCTGCAGTCACATACGATTGCAGCTGCTGCGGTATTTTTCTGCTTGTTTTTGTACCTTACATATTTAAAATGAATAAAAAAACAAGGGCAGGAATGTAGTTTTTCTCAAAATGTTTGTTATATTAAACATTATTGTGTACTTTTGCGCCCAATAAAGTACAATTATGGGAAAAAATACATTTGGCAAGACGATGCCAAGGGCATTGAGCCAGAACTTGAAGATCATGGGCGAACAGATTATGCTGGCACGCAAGCGCAGGCATCTGTCCATGCAGGACATAGCGGACAGGGCTACGGTGACACGACTGACTGTCTCTAAAGTGGAACATGGTGACCCGACGGTCTCCATGGGAATTTATGCACGCGTACTCTTTGCGCTGAATCTGGAAAACGACATCACCCTGCTTGCTGCCGACGACGCTCTTGGCCGGCAGCTTCAGGATGCAGAATTACTGAGACGATGAAGAAAATAACAGTTTACGCAGATTTCGACTTCCTCTCTACCCCTCAAGAGATAGGAACATTAGGCTACGAACATGTTCGTGGCAAGGATCATTTTGTCTTTGAGTATTCCCACGAGTGGCTGAAGCAATATGGCGGCATTCTGCTGAGCGGTGACCTGATGAATGTCCCTTCGTTGCAACACCCTCATGGCAATGACAATGTGTTCGGCTTCGTCAAGGATTCCTTCCCTGACCGTTGGGGACGTTTGCTGCTTGACCGCAGGGAGCGGCTGACGGCCCAGCAGGAAGGCAGACCAACACGTATGCTCACCAATTATGACTACCTCATCGGTATTGAGGATTTTACGCGTATGGGTGGCATACGTTACAAAGAGGAAGAAAGCGATAGCTATATCAATTCGGGCGCAAAATACCTTGTTCCTCCTATTGAGAGTCTTCGCGCCCTGTGCGATGCATGTCATGAGATTGAGTTGGCAGAGGAACGCAACGAATTGCCGGAACAACGTTGGCTCGACCAGTTGATAGACCCAGGAACCTCACTCGGTGGCGCCCGTCCAAAGGCTAATGTGGTAGATACCGATGGCACTCTGTATGTGGCCAAGTTCCCTTCAAAAAAGGATATGGAGAATACAGAACTCATTGAGCACTTCTCTCATCAGCTTGCGGCCAAGGCTGGCATCCATGTGGCCAAAACTCGTACCATCAGGATTTCAAAAGACCGCGACCTGCTACTCTCAGAACGATTCGACAGAACAAAGGATGGCCGTCGCATTCATTTCGCCTCTGCTATGTCGCTGCTTGGCCTTGATGACGGAGCCGGCAGCAGCACAGGCAATGGTTATCTGGACATTGTGGATTTCATTCTGCACGGTTGCACCGATGTGCGGCAGAATCTCAGAGAACTTTACCGCAGAGCGGCTTTCAACGTGCTATTCGGCAACACCGACGACCATTTCCGCAATCATGGTTTCCTGCTTACCCCAAAAGGCTGGACACTCTCACCTGCATACGACATCAATCCTGGAGCAAAATCACACCAATGCCTGCTCATCGATGCATATTCTGAAGAGTCGGACATCAACGTCCTACTCTCCGCAAGCGAGAACTATATGCTTGAAAGACAGGAAGCAGCGGAGATTATCGATGAGGTTCGCGCCGTCATCAAAGACTGGCGCAAGACTGCCACAGAACTGCAGATACCCCTCAAACTTCTTGGTGCTTATTCCATGCGTTGGGATGAACAATAAAACATCAGGAATGGCCAAATTCTATGGAATTTGGGAAAAAAGATGAGGAAATGGGAGGAGAAAGGACAAAAAAAGAGCAAAAAGTTTGGTTCGTATTCCTTTTTACCCTACCTTTGTCATCAACTCTTGAATTTTCCCTTATCTTTAACCCTTAAACCTTTCATGTTATGATTACAACAGAATTAGTGAAAGACTGGCTTTTCAACGAAGGCTACAAGTTTGAAGTTGACGAGGACGGCGACATCCGTTTCAAGTATCAGGGCAAGGCTTTCTACTGCACTGGTGACAGCAACGACGAGCAGTTCTTCCGCATCATCATGCCTGGCATCTATCAGTTGGAGGACAACCGTGTGAAGGTGCTGGAGGCCATCAACACCGTCTGTCGCGAGATGAAGGTCCTCAAGGCTTTCCTCGTAGATGACAAGTTGTGGCTCTCCATTGAGATGTTCGTGGATTCCTCACCCGAGGTGGATGACTTCATCGAACGCTGCCTGAACATCCTCACGGCAGGTTTCGAGCGAATTGCTCACGAGATTTTTAGTGAAGAATGAGAACAACGGCGGAAGGGGGCTTGGTCTCCCTTCCGCCTGAACTAACAGAAAATCAAGACTATGTCCATACTTCGTGAAGCAGACCTCATAGGACAATATAAGGTGCAGAGTCTGATCAAGTCCAACCTCTACACCGAGACTTACCGCGTGGAAGACCGGGACGAGACGCCCTATTTCCTGAAGCTCTTCGTCCAGAAACGCATGCCACAGAAGCTGATCAACCAGCAGACGGGCCTGGCCAAGGAAATAGAATTCTGCAAGCGGTTGAAGCACAAGGGAATCGTGAGTTTCATCGCTGCCGGCACGCTGGAACATGAGGAGAGCGACTGCCAGTACTATGTGACCAATTATTTCAAAGGTGGTCTGCTGGCCCAGCGCATCCAGCAAGAGGGGACGTTGGCAGAAGACGAGGCGGTGAGTATCTTCAGGGGAATTCTGGAGGCCTTGAAATACCTGCACACCCAGTCGCCGGTGCTCTGTCATAACGACCTGGATCCCACCAACATCCTGCTCATGGATGTGAACGGCGTGGAGCCGGAAATCATAGACTTGGGGCACCTCTCTGAACGTTGTGGAGGCTCCACGTGGTTTGACACGTCGGACCTGGATCCGCTGTACCATGCCAACGAGACGCAGGTGGGCATCTTTGATGAGCAGGGTGACATCTTCTCTGCCTGTGCCGTGCTGTTTGCGATGCTCACCGGCCACGCTCCCTGGGAAGTTGAACTGCCGCAAGAGGGTGATTACAAGGAGCGCTTCAATGTGCTGAAGCAATACCGCAAGCAGCACAAGCTGGATCTCTCCACCATCCAGGCTGGCGACAATGTGAAGAGCGTGCTGCAGGCCGGGCTCATGCTGAAGAGTGCAGACCGGGCGGCCTCTGTGGACGAACTGCTCAAACTGCTGGATGAGACTGCGGCGCCTGCCGACAATACATCTTCTTCTTCTTCTCATGCCTCACAAACCTACGACTCCTCACAGCGTCCCAACAGCCCCAACTATGTGGAGTTCCAGATAAAGAAAGCGACGGAAGGTAAAGGTTTTGAGGATATTGCGGGGATGAAGGAGCTGAAGGAAACGCTTTACAAGCAGGTGATCTTCGTCATCAAGAATGCCGAGCTGGCCAAAGAATACAAGATCACGCCTCCCAATGGTATGCTGCTGTATGGCCCCCAGGGCTGTGGCAAGAGCTACTTTGCCGAGAAGTTTGCCGAGGAGACGGGTTTCAGTTATCTCTTCGTGAAATCCTCCGACCTGGCCAGCTCCTACGTTCACGGCAGTCAGGAGAAGATCAACCAACTCTTTGAGCAAGCGGCCAAGAATGCGCCGATAGTGGTCTGCTTTGACGAGTTTGACGCGCTGGTGCCGGACCGTTCCTGGAACAACGTCTCTGCCGAGGAGGTCAATGAGTTCCTCACACAGATGAACAACTGTGCCAAACGCGGCATCTTCATCGTGGCCACCAGCAACCGTCCCGACAAGATTGACCCTGCAGTGCTGCGAACGGGCCGCATAGATAAGATGGTGTATGTGCCACTGCCCGACTTTGAAGCCCGGAAGGAGCTGTTCGGTCTGTATCTGCAAGGCCGCCCGACCGAAGAAGGCATCAATGTGGAAGAGTTGGCAACGATGACAGAAGGGTACATCGCAAGCGACATCGCCTACATCGTGAACGATGCGGCCATCGTGGCTGCCTACACGAGGGCGAAAATCTCTGAAAGTCTGCTCAAGACCTCCATCCACAACACTCATCCCTCCCTGCGGGCCGAGACGATGCGGCAGTATGAGGAGATCAAGAAAAAGATGGAGGACACCAACCGCCGGAATGTGAACGGCCGTTCCGTGGTGAACCCCTGGTGATTGCAGTTGAATAATTCAAACTAACAGACTCATATTATGGATATCAAGAATGTTTTTTGCCCGAATATCATCGAAGAACGCCCGCTGAATATCACCCATCTGGACGTCTATTCCCGTCTGATGATGGACCGCATCATCTTCCTCGGAGGCGAGGTGAACGGCGACACCATGGACACCATCGTGGCCCAGATGCTTTTCCTGGATTCTCAGAATCACGACCCCATTCATCTCTATATCAATTCCGGCGGCGGTGAGTGTTATTCCGGGCTGGAGCTCGTCTCGGTGATGCGCTACATCCATTCGCCGGTCTATACCACCGTCCTCGGCCTGGCTGCTTCGATGGGAGCCGTCATCGCCAGCAATGGCGAGAAAGGTCATCGGAAGGCTCTGCCCTATTCCCGCTTCATGATTCACCAGCCCAGCTCCGGCGTGGGCTATTCCACCTTCCGTGACCAGCAGATTCACCTCCAGGAAATGGAGAGCCTCAAGCGTGACCTCTATGAAGTCCTGGCTCAGAACTCCGGCCACACCATCGAAGAGATCGAGACCCTCTGTGACCGCGACAAATGGATGAAGGCCGAAGAAGCCATCCGCTTAGGTTTCCTGGATGAGATCATCGAGCGGAAGGACGAGGATTGAGTATGTTCTTGGATGAACAGAAAAGGTTTAAAGATATAAAGAATCATAGCGACACAGGACGTATTTCAGTTTTTTGTGTCATCAATGACGTATTATTGAAAAAACTGGGCAAAACGTGATTCTAATTCGGAATAAACTCGTAACTTTGTGGCCAAATAATACTAATAATTGTCATGCAAAGAAAGATTTTCATAAGCTATAGTCGAAAGAACCTTTCTCGGGTTCTTGCCATCAAGCAAGAAATAGAAGAGGCCACAGGAGTGGAATGTTGGATAGATTTGGAAGATATTGAAACAGGGAAGTCCAGTTTCACTGTTGCCATTGTGGATGCCATCAATGCTTGTCCTATTTTCCTTTTTATGCTCTCTGAGGATTCACAAGTCTCTGAGAACGCAAATAAAGAATTGGATTTTGCTTACAAGAAACAAAAAGAAACCACAAAGCATGTTGTAATTATCTATATTGAAGATTGCAAGATGAATGATTACTTTACCTATGAATACCAGAAAGTAGATACCATAGACTGGGACATCGCAGAACAAAAAGAGAAGTTCCTCAAACACTTGCAACTTTGGCTCCAAGAAGGATCAGACAATCCGCTAAAAGACGATGGAGGCACACAATTCCTTTTGGGTAATGACTATTATTATGGCATAAATGGAAAGCCAAAGGATTATTCAGAGGCCGTCTTTTTGTATCGGTTAGCGGCCAATGAAGGACATCGAGAAGCGATGTTCTGTCTCGGGAATTGTTACAAATATGGAAGAGGCGTGCCACAAGACTACAGCAAAGCGAAGGATTGGTATGAGAATGCGGCTCAACTCGGGCATGCTGAAGCCCAATATAACTTGGGAAGATGTTTCAAGAAGGAATTGGGTACGAAAAAAAACTATTCAGAGGCTTTTAAATGGTTCCTTAGATCTGCAGAACAAGGGTATGTTTTGGCACAAAACAATGTTGGTGTTTGTTATGAACAAGGAATAGGCGTTCCTGTCAATTTGGCGAAAGCAATAAAATGGTATTGTTTAGCAGATGAACAAGGAGATGAATTTGCTCATGAGGCATTGATTCGTTTAGGCGCCATACCAGAATAGGACAATTGGCTTCTCACTCTATATTATAATGAAATAGTTGAGTTAATGATTTATTAATAAGCAAATTATGAAAAAACTGTTCCTAAAAGACAATGTTTTTATTACAATCTGTATTGTTTTCTTACTAATACAATTGACTTTATATTTGTACAAATTCTCTGGAGGATTGTCCTCTATGCCAGATGACTGGGCGGCTTTTTCAACTTTCTTTGGACTTGGCTTCTCATTCGCTTCTGCATTGTTGATATATCTCACTTACCGCAGTCAGACAAACATGTCTTCGGTGTTACAGTTTGAATCAATTTTTTTCAATTGGCATCAACAACATAGAAGTATATATGTGAATCTGAAACCTCAAATTACTGATTTCTCGAATCAAATAGTCTTGCCGTTTATTCGCAATCATCAAGGAATCTTTGAAATTAGTGATTTCCGAAGCCACTCCAACGATGTCGATCAAAGGGCTGTTATTAGATATTACAGGAGTTTATATCATTTGCTAAAATACATTCATAAGAGCACAATATTAGGAGATGATAAACAAAAGAAAAAATATGTAGATATCATTCAGTCACAAATGTCTGATGAGGAGCTGAATACAGTACTTTATCTGCTTTTGGCAGATGAATGGATGGCCGACAAACGAGTATTGGAAGATGTCTCTTGGTTAGAATTAGTAGATAAACACCACCTGTTAAAGAATTTCTATTATTCGAAAGACAATCCCAATTTTGAAGAGTTCAAAGCATTTATGCATGTGGTTTTCCCTCAGACAAAAGCATCGTTTTATTTTCTCAAATGATTGTTTATGAGCGACGAACTGCCTCCAAAGTGCAAAAATTGCACTTTAGAAGAGGTTGCAGTACTTCGTATTATGCATGCGAATCCCACAGCCACTCACCTTATTATATATATTCGTTACAACTGACTGCAACAAGAAATCCATTATAGAATACAATGAAACAAAAGACGAGACTAAACAGAGGACTCCTGATATTGGACAGGACCTTTTCCGGAACAATCTGGTGGCAGATTATTATTCTGCTGGTCGTTATATTGGCGGCGCTGGCTATAGGGCTGGTAATCTGCTATTTCCTGCAGTTTGGAAAGGAGAGCGGGAAGGTGCCGTTCTATGAGTGGGCGCTTTACCTTCTGATTGACAGTAATGCCCTGAACAACATTTATACCGATTCATATTGTGGCGGACGTCCCTGGGGTACGCTCTTGTGTGCCATCCTTGGTTCCCTTCTGGGTGTCGTTCTCTTCGGCGGTATGCTGATTTCTGTGCTGTCCAATATGCTGGAACGGCGTATTGAGAACTACCGCAAAGGAAAGAACACGTATGTCAGAAAGAACCATTATGTCATTCTTGGCTATGACGAGATTGTCCCTTCCATCATCAAGCAAATCTGCACGAACGAGGATGCATACGTGCTTCTGCAGAGTTCTGTGCCCAGCGAGATGATTGCCGATATGATACACTCGTCCATTGCTCAAGAATGTGAGAAGCGGGTCATCATCAAGAACGGACACCGCACCTCTACCCAGGATCTATCCGAATTGCGGCTGAACAAAGCCAGCGACATCTATATCGTGGGCGACAGGACGAAGCCCTCTCACGATGCCATGAACATCGATTGCATGGAAAAAGTGTATAATATCTTGAAAGAGAATAAGAAAAAGGGGCTTCCCCACAGTATTACGACAGTCTTTGAAGACCAGGATACTTACGCTGCCATGCAAGTGGCTGATCTGTTTGAGAATATCCGTGATTTGGGCGTGGAGTTTATCCCCTATAATTTCTATGCAGACTGGGCCAAACAGATGTTCGTAGATTGTCGTTATATGGAAAATGGTATGCCCAATCAGTATCCTTCCCTTGATGGCGAGGGTATCACGGAGAATGACGAACGTCATGTGCATTTGGTCATTGTTGGAACGTCCAATTTTGGTGTCACCTTGGGGGTGGAGGCTGCCAAGATGTTGCACTTCCCCAATTTCAAGAAAGGTCAGAACCTGACACGCATCACTTTCATCGACCTGAATGCTGACAAGGAGAAGGACCTCTTCATGACACGTTATCGCCACTTCTTCGAGATTCAGTCCCACTGGTATGATTACAAAAAGGTGGCAGCCACCAAATTCAAGGGTGACAATGCAGACTTTCTGGATGTGGAATTTGAGTTCATCAAGGGAGATGTTTATTCGTCAGAGATTCAGAAACAGATTGCAGACTGGGCATCTGATGAAACGCAGCTGCTGTCCCTCGTCTTTGCCATGAGAGATTCACGTCACAATATGGCGATAGCCATGAACTTACCCGATGAGGTTTATGAGAAGAATGTTCCCGTCTTCATCAGACAGAACACTTCCAGCAAATTCCTGACCCAGTTGCACGCCAAGTCGGACAAGCCAGAAAAGAAGATCGTGGTGGTAAGTAACGTGGTGAATGAAATCCCATTGAAGGGACGTTATGTGAACCTCTATCCATTCGGCATGACGGATATCATCTTTGACGTTGACAAGAAGGCCCAGCGGATGGCTGAGTGCATCAACCATTTATATAGTAAATGTCAAGCGCTCGAGTGGGCAAAGATGCCGGAGGCCGATGATGTGAAGAAATGCACTTGGGAAGAGATTCATACGAAATGGATTCAGTTGCCAGTGGCCTTCCAGTGGTCCAATCTCTACAGTGCCTACAATATTGAATATCGTCTTCACTCCATTCAGGCGATGCGCAAAAACTATGCGCCTGTCTCGAACATCACCGATAAGGAGGCCGAGACGCTGGGCCGCGTGGAGCATGACCGCTGGAATGTGGAGAAACTGCTTCTCGGCTATCGCAAGCCCTCGGAAGACGAGGACTATTATGCTAAGAAAAACTTCGTGGATGGGAAAAAAGTCAAGGCGATGAAGGAAGCTCATAAAGCACTTTACATTCACTGTGATATCCGGCCCTATACGGAGCTGGATGAGATACAGGAGATAGACAAGGAAATCATCCGTTACATCCCCTGGTTCAAAGAGATGGCAGAAAAGTACTCTTAAAAAGGATTATAATGCAGAAGCCAGTGAATAAAATATTCATCAGTTACAGCAGACATGACAAGGATCTGGTGTTTCCCTTTGTGGAACGCCTGGAACGTGAACTGCAGGAGAAATGCTGGATAGACTTGGAGGGCATCGAGAGTGGCTCACAGTTTGAAGATGTAATCATTCATGCCATTGACGGTTGCGAGATTCTGCTGTTCATGCTTTCCGAGCAGTCTTTGCAGTCTGAATGGACTAAACGGGAGGTGTATTATGCTGAAGAAGAGCATAAACGTATCATCCCTGTGGTGTTGGATCATAAAGGCCTACACGGTTGGTTCAAGTTCCATTTCGGCAAGATTGATTACATAGATATTCATTCCGAGGAACGTTGTGAGAAGCTTTTTACAGACCTTCGTGCTTGGCTCGATATGCCCCGTTCAGCAGATGAAACAGGGACCCACAGGCAAAACATGAGTCCCGTCGGTCGTTCTGTCACTTCTGATTGCCCAAAGACAAACGGACTGCTCTCCGGCTTGTTTTCTGAAGACTTTCATCCGCTCATCAATATGGGGTTGGCACTTCAGATGACCATGTTTGTCATTATTTTTATAATGCTTCTTTGGATGTTGTTGTTTGGCTGTCTGGCTTTTTACAATCATCTGGAGTTGAGTCATGTGGTTCTGCTTATCATTGTTTTTTTCTCGTTATATGCCACCATACAGTTGAGAACGCACAAGAGTTTCTGGTTGGGCATCATTGCCGTTTTGGATTTTGTGGGAATCTATCTTTTAGGGGTGCTATCTCAGTATTTATATGTTAATTGGGATACAATCTCCCAACTGCAGACTCCTGTCTCCATGCGTTATCAGATGCTTTACAATCTTGGTAAAGAAATGGAGACTTGGAATTTCATAGGCTTCCATCCCTATCTGTTCCTCTTCGTCCTCATTCACATCACCCTCATCTGCCTCGCCTTCTGCCTGAAAAAGAACGGCCGCTCCGGCTGGGATCAGATGACGTGAGGTTAAAAAACAATAGTCATGCAAAGAAAGATATTCAGTACACGTATGCTGATTTGATAGAAATGCTGAGAGATTAAAAAACGATGAGACGTAATCTGTTTATTATCATTGGGATATTCCTGGGTTTGCTCGCGCTGATGGTGACGGGCAATATCATTATTGTGGGCGAGAAGTTGGCGCAGGTGACACATCTGTGGTGGATGGAATATGTGTTTTACGGGGTGATACTGCTGCTGGTGGGGTATTACATCTTGTACCCTATCGTGCGCATCCATCGTGCGCCGCAGTTGCCGGCACTGAGCATTGATGAAAGAGGAAATGCGAAACAGCTCTTTGCCTTTGGGAAGAAGCTGAGCGAGCACTGCGGCTACCTCTCTGATGACAATCAGAAGTTGGATGGGAGTGCGCAGACCAGCCTGCGCCGCGAGCACCAACGACAGTTGCAGCAGGCGCTGACGGCTGCTGCCACGGATGAGGCCAAACTCCGCGAGATCATCCAGGCAGAGCTGGACCTGCGATTCAAGGGGGACAAGGAACTGGGGGTGCTCGGCGTGAACGGCCGCATCCGGGAGTGGGCCAAGTCTGTCTTTATGATTACTGCCATCTCCCAGAACAGCCGCTTCGACACGGTCAGCGTGATGTATCTGAACTTGAGGATGATCCATGACATCATCCTGGCATCGGGTTTCCGCCCGTCCCACCGTCAGCTCTTCAGAATGTACACCAGCATCTTGACCACGGCCCTCATCACCTACGCCATTTCCGAAGCGCTGACGACGACCTCCAGCGTGGCTCCCTTCGACTTCGGCGACCTGGACGCTTCCTCTGATGCTGTGGCCGACGACCTGGCAGATATCGACCCAGATGACGTGGATCTCGGCGACCAGCTGAGTGACTCGGAGGGTCTCTCGCTCTACTCTGTTTTGCGTCGCATCAAGATTCCCGGGGTGGTCATCGGGGCAGCACTTGACGGTACCGTCAATGCACTGATGACGCTCCGTATCGGCTACATCACTCGGACTTATCTCCAGCAAGGTTCCAAAGCGTTGAAGGGCATTCAGAACAAGCGCACCGTGAAGCGGCAGGCGATGCTGGAAGCCATGAGTAGTGTCCCCGCCGTTATCGTGGCTGGCAGTGGCGTGGTGGGAGCCCGCACTTCCCGCTTCCTCGTGAAGCTGGTGCAAGGCAACGCCACCTCTTTCTCCCTGCTGAAGAAATGGCGTAACAAACTGCGCAGCCTCTGGTGAGGAGTCATCCAATGGACTGGATTTTTATGGTTTTTTATAGGATGAACCAAAATTATCAGGGAAAAACTGCGCTGGTTGGGAGAAATGTTGTATCTTTGTGCCCGAAAAGTTGAAGATTATGGCAAAAGACCGATTGATGTATGTCTGCGACTACTGCGGACAGGAAAGTGCCAAATGGATGGGGCGGTGCCCGTCCTGCGGACAATGGAACACGTTTAAGGAGTTCCGGGAAAAAAAGCTCCCGTCCAACTCACCCCAAGTGGTGAGGACGGCAGGTGGACTGCAGGGGAGTGCCAGCTCCCGTCCCATCCCGTTGTCGGAGATAGAGGCGGGTGCAGAGCCTCGGATTGACTTGCACGACGAGGAACTGAACCGCGTGCTGGGCGGCGGCCTGGTGCCTGGGTCGCTGGTGCTGTTGGGTGGAGAACCGGGCATCGGGAAAAGCACCCTGGTGTTGCAGACAGTGCTGCGGTTGCAGGACCGGAAGGTGCTGTATGTCAGCGGAGAGGAGAGCGCCCGGCAGTTGAAGATGAGGGCGGAGAGGCTCGTGGAAAATGAAAGAGGAAAGAATAAAAATGAGAAATTGGAGGGCCTTCTGGTGGTGTGTGACACGTCGTTAGAGAGCATCTTCCAGCATATAGAGGCGGAGCAGCCGGATCTGGTGATTATCGATTCCATCCAGACGGTGAGCACAGAGACGGTGGAGAGTTCGCCGGGCAGCCTGAGCCAGATTCGTGAGTGTGCGGCGGCGCTGCTGAAATATGCGAAGAGCGGTGGCCCTGCCATCATCCTCATCGGACATATTAATAAGGAGGGAACCATTGCGGGGCCGAAAGTGCTGGAACACATCGTGGATACGGTGTTGCAGTTTGAGGGTGACCAACATTATCTGTACCGCATCCTGCGTGCCCAGAAGAACCGCTTCGGCAGCACGGCGGAGTTGGGCATCTATGAGATGCGGCAGGATGGTCTGCGGGCAGTGGCCAATCCTTCTGAACTGCTGATGACCGATAACCAGGACGGGCTCTCGGGCATCGCCATCGCAGCGGCCATTGAGGGCGTGCGGCCTTTCCTGATAGAGACACAGGCACTGGTGAGCACAGCTGCCTACGGCACAGCGCAGCGCTCGGCCAACGGCTTTGATTACCGGAGGTTAAACATGCTGTTGGCGGTGCTGGAGAAGCGCGTGGGCTTCAAGCTGGCACAAAAGGATGTGTTCCTGAACATCGCCGGCGGCCTGCGGGTGACAGACACGGCCATCGACCTGGGCGTCATCGCGGCCATCCTCTCTTCCAATGTGGATACCGCCATCGAGCATGACACAGCGCTCTGCGGCGAGGTGGGACTCTCCGGAGAGATCCGTCCCGTGGGACGAATAGAGCAGCGAGTGGGCGAGGCCCAGAAGTTGGGTTTTCGGCGCATCCTGATACCTTCTGCCAACGTCAAAGCCATTAATCCTCACGCCTTTGACATCGAGATTATCCCCTGCCGACGGGTGGAGGATGCATTCAGGGCACTGTTCGGATGAGCAACTGTGAAACACAGAAAGTGACGCGAAAGTCCCTTGGTAAGAGTTTTTAACGCAGGAAATTTGGCAGAACAAAGAAGCAGCAGTATCTTTGTGCCGCAAAACTAAAGAAAAGACACTTCATGCAAGCAATAATACTGGCCGCAGGTATGGGACGAAGGCTGGGCGAATATACCCAGCACAACACCAAATGCATGGTGCCCGTGAACGGCACAAAGCTGATAAACAGGATGTTCCGTCAGTTGGCAGAGCTTCCCATCCGGCGGGTGGTGATGGTCGTGGGTTATGAAGGTGAGCGACTGATGGAGTACTTGGGCACAGAACGGTGCGGACTCCCCATCAAGTATGTGAACAACCCCATTTATGACCGCACCAATAACATCTACTCCTTGGCACTGGCCAAGCAGGAGCTTATGGAGGATGACACGCTCCTCATCGAGAGCGACCTGATTTTCGATGACGGTGTGCTGAACCTCCTGATAGACAATCCCTATCCAAACCTCGCCCTTGTGGCTAAGTATGAGAGTTGGATGGACGGCACGATGGTGCGCATAGATGGTGACAACAACATCGTGAACTTTGTCCCCAAGGCCGCCTTTGACTACCACGAGACAGACTCCTATTACAAGACTATCAACCTTTATAAGTTCTCCCGCGAATTCACACAGACGAAGTACGTGCCATTCCTGGAGGCCTACACGAAGGCCGTGGGCAACAATGAGTATTACGAGAATGTGCTCCGCATCATCACTTTCCTGAACAGCCACGACCTGAAAGCCCTGCCAGTGACAACGGAGAAATGGTATGAGATAGACGACAAGCAGGATCTGGATATCGCCGAGGCGTTGTTTGCCGACGAGAAGGACGTGCTGCGCAAGTACTATGGTCGTTTCGGCGGCTTCTGGCGCTTCCCCAAGATGCTGGATTACTGTTATTTGGTGAATCCTTTCTTCGCCGAGTCACGCCTTATCGATGAGTTGGAAGCCTACTTCCGCACGCTCATTTCCGAGTACCCCTCCGGCATGAAGGTGAACACGCTGCTGGCCAGTAAGTGCTGGGGCGTGAAGGAGGAATACATCATCCCCGGCAATGGCGCTGCCGAGCTCATCAAGGTACTGATGGAGCAGCTGCCCGGCACCCTGGGTATCACCCGCCCGACCTTTGAGGAGTACCCCAATCGGCGGGACAAAAACAGCCTCGTGACTTTCATTCCTCAGCATCCCGACTACCGCTATACGGCGCAGGATCTGATGGACTTCTTCGGACAGCATCATGCAGATAACCTCTTGTTAATCAACCCTGACAACCCCTCCGGCAACTTTATCCCGAAGGCCGACGTGTTGCGTCTGGCCGAATGGTGTCAGCAGCAAGGCTCAAGGCTGATTGTGGATGAGAGCTTCGTGGATTTCAGCGTGGGTTATGAGCAGAACTCCCTGCTGCACAATGACCTTCTGGAAGCCCACCCGCAGATGATGGTGATGAAGAGTATCAGCAAGAGCTACGGCGTCCCGGGCATCCGGTTGGGCATCCTCTGCTCGGCAGACACAGCGATGATAGCACGCCTGAAGAAGGTGGTCAGCATCTGGAACATCAACTCCTTTGCCGAGTACTTCATGCAGATCTTCACGAAATACGAGAAGGACTACCAGCGTGCCTGTGAGCGGTTCATCGCCGAACGTGAAGACTTCGAGCGTCAGTTGCGACAGATCAGTTTCCTGCGTGTGATGCCTTCCCAGGCCAACTATTTCCTCTGTGAAATCCTCCCGCCGAAGAATGCTAACCAGCTGGTGCTGACGATGTTGAAGAAGTACAACATCCTCGTACGTGACTGCTCAGACAAGCAGGGTTTTGACGGCCGGCAGTATATGCGCATCGCTGTGCGCAGTCATGAGGATAACGCCCGCTTCATTCAAGCTTTCAAGGAATTGGATAACCCCTAAAATCAATTAGATATGAAAAAAAGAAACACGATTCTTACTGTAATGGTTGCATGCTTCCTTTCTGCCTGCTGCGGCCTGCTGTTCTCCGCTTGTGAGAAGAGCGAGAGTGAGGTCCGCTCCCAGCTCATTGGCACTTGGACACACGAGACAGACAATTTTAAAGATGTCCTGGTTCTGACCGAGGACGAGAAGTTCAGCTTCACCTGCCATATACTCCGCTACAACGGCAAGGGTAACTATAGATATGAGCACAAGGGCAATGGACAGATTGTCAGCTGGCTTATCCTTGATTATGACCAGAAAGAAGCTGCCAAACTGGAAGTGCAAAATATCAGTGGCAGCGAGTTGGATATGGTTGACCGTTACGGCAACAGCTTCAAATTCAGGAAATAAATAATCAATCTCTCATATAACATCTTTACCATTTATGGCTAACATTCCCGATTTCAAGTACGCCCCGATGTTTCAACTGGGCGAAGACAAAACCGAGTACCGCCTTCTGACGAAGGAGGGCGTGACCCTTTCAGAGTTTGAGGGCAAGGAGATCGTAAAGGTCTCTCCCGAAGCGCTGACGCTGCTGGCCCAGCAGGGCTTCCACGATGTGGAGTTCATGCTGCGCCGTGAGCACAACCTGCAGGTGGCCGCCATCCTGAACGACCCCGAGGCCAGCGAGAACGATAAATATGTGGCTCTGCAGTTCCTGCGCAATGCCGAGGTGGCAGCCCGGGGCATTCTTCCCTTCTGTCAGGACACCGGCACCGCCATCATCCATGGGGAGAAGGGCCAGCAGGTGTGGACAGGTTTCGAGGACGAGGAAGCACTCTCCCGTGGTGTCTTCAACACCTTCACACAGGACAACCTGCGCTACTCACAGAACGCACCTCTTAATATGTATGATGAGGTGAATACCCGCTGTAACCTGCCCGCACAGATTGATATCGAAGCTTGCGAGGGCGCAGAATACCGCTTCGTCATGGTGGCCAAGGGCGGCGGCTCGGCCAACAAGACCTACTTCTATCCGATGACCAAGGCCACCATCCAGAACGAGGGCACGCTCATCCCGTTCCTTGTGGAGAAGATGAAGAGCCTGGGCACAGCAGCCTGCCCGCCCTATCACATCGCCTTCGTCATCGGCGGCACCAGTGCAGAGAAGAACCTGCTGACGGTGAAACTGGCCAGTATCAAGTACTATGACAGTTTGCCCACCACGGGTGACGAGACAGGTCGCGCCTTCCGTGATGTGGATCTGGAGAAGAAACTGTTGAAAGAGGCTCATAATATCGGACTCGGCGCACAGTTCGGCGGCAAGTATGTGGCCCACGACATCCGTGTCATCCGTCTGCCTCGTCACGGTGCCAGCTGTCCCATCGGTATGGGCGTCAGCTGCTCTGCCGACCGCAACATCAAGGCCAAGATTAACCGTGACGGTATCTGGTTAGAGAAGATGGACAGCAACCCCTCCGAGCTGATTCCCGCTGAATACGCACAGGCTGGAGAAGGCAAAGACACCATCGTCATCGACCTGAATCAGGGCATCGATGCAGTGCGTCGGGAACTGACCAAGTATCCTGTCTCCACTCGCGTCAACCTGAAGGGCACCATCATCGTGGCCCGCGACATCGCACATGCCAAGCTGAAAGCACGCATCGATGCCGGTGAGCCTATGCCTCAGTACTTCAAGGACTATCCTGTTCTCTATGCAGGCCCCGCCAAGACACCGGCAGGTTACCCCTGCGGCTCCATGGGTCCCACCACTGCCAACCGTATGGATCCCTACGTGGATGAGTTCCAGAGTCTTGGCGCCAGCCTCGTGATGATTGCCAAGGGCAACCGCTCACAAGCCGTGACAGATGCCTGCCAGAAGCATGGTGGCTTCTATCTGGGCAGCATCGGCGGTGTGGCAGCAGTCCTCAGCCAGAGCAGCATCAAGAGCATCGAGTGTGTGGAATATCCCGAACTCGGAATGGAAGCCATCTGGAAGATCGAGGTCGAGGACTTCCCGGCCTTCATCCTCGTGGATGACAAGGGCAACGACTTCTTCAAACAGCTGAAGCCCCTCTGCTGCAAGAACTAAGCCGCAGTGCCATACATAAACTTGCCCGCGTCATCAATGGTGACGCGGGCAAGTTTTTCACTTCCTCACTCTCTTCTTCCCGTCCTCAATATACACTCCCTTCGAGAGCACAGAGGAGGTGGAGGGCACAGAGAGGCGGCGACCGGATATTATACTCCAAGCACCACTGCAGGGTCGATGTTCAACTTTCGACTCAGTTCACGTCCGATTTTCAAGGACGGTTCGCTCTTGCCGTTCAGAATCTCGCTGACCCGTGCATTGCTCAGTCCGAGAATCTCTGCCAACTTCGACTGAGTGATTCCCATCTCGTAGAGTCTCAGTTTGATGATGTCTATCAATGACGGCTTGCTGATGGGGTAATGAATATCCTCATACTCTTCCACCAAATCCGAAATCATATCCAGTTCCAGATAGTTGGGGTCATCCTCAGGCGTGTGGTCGTTCACCAAAGGAAGCAGTTCGTCTATTCTGTGCATGGCTGCCCTATAGGCAGCTTCATTCTTAATCTGTGCCATACCTTTATATGTTTTGAATGTCCTTTATTGCATCATATTCTTTATGTGTTCCCACGAAACGGATATAGACCGTCTTGGGAGTAAAGAGTATCAACACAACCAGACGATAGTCGTTGCCCTTGATGTTAAACACATACCGCTGATTGCCCACAGCATCAACACTGTTAAAAGTGTTCTTTATATCAGCAAAGCAAGTCCATTCAGACTTCTTCGTTTTCTCGTACCATTCCTCCAGGGCAGATTTTGCCTGAGGATTCTTGGTATAGTATTCCACCAATGTACTCTTGGCTATTATTCTCATGTCATTTCACAATTTTGGGGGCAAAGATAACGACTGCTTTTAGAATTGCCAAATAAATTTCGGAAAATCTAAAGAATGAGGAACAGAAAAGTTGAAAAAGGCTACTTTTCGCGATGAAGGGTTAGTTCAAGGCCATCCTTTCCGCAGCAAAAGAGGTCGCACATTTCCGTATGGCCCCGAAGGATTCACTTTTCATTTTTCACTCTTTACTTTCTCACTCTCTTCTTTCCCTCCTCAATATACACTCCCTTGGCTGGCGGTGCCACGAGGCGGCGGCCGGAGAGGTCGAAGAGGCTTTGAGTGGAGGATATATGGTTAAAGGAGTCGGGGAAGTCTATACCCGTTGGGAAAAACTCCTCAATGGTGCCAAACTGATTCCAACCAGATGTCGCTTCATATTTGGATTTAGTACCGACAGGTACACGTAGGATTATTTGTTCCTGCTGAGATGGTTTGCAAATGTTTGGCACTTCAAAGGGTGATTCTATCAGAGATGTAATGGTCTTTAAGGGTGTGGTCGAGAAAGCAGCTAACTCAATACTCTCTACACTAGATGGAATCGTGATTGACAACAGACCGGTCCATTCGAAAGCTCCACGTCCAATTGACTTTAGACCTTCAGACAGAACAACATTTGACAATGAGGTACAACCCATGAAGGCTCCAGCACCAACAACTTCAATAGAAGAGGGAATGGAGACTGAAAGGATGTTCCTCATTTTTAGGAATGCGTAGTCACCTATTTTTTTCACGGTGTACTCTTTTCCATCCACAGAGAACCTGTCAAGAATGACGATTTCAGCTTTGGCATCCGGAGAACCGGGAATCGAATACCCCGTAGCACCGTCATCAGTAGGATCCCATTCCTCTCCAGGCTTAACCTCGGCTGAGGTTCCTGCTGGGTCAAACGTGTATATCACATTATAGACAGTATCCTTGTATTCGTCTGCAAAGCTTACAATACTGGATATTTGCAAAATCAAAAGCAATAATACTCTTTTCATAATTCTCAGTGTTTAATGAAATTTGCTGCAAAGGTAAGAAGAAAAACATATTTGAACAAAAAAATAACTATTTATTTTTGATTTCCATTGTCGTTCCAACAGAAATTGTTGTCCCTGGATGCAATTCGACCTGTTTACCCTCTAAATGGTAATTACCTTGCAAGAAGTTAACGTTCCCATGTGGATGGGTATTTGTGACACTTTTACCTACCTTTATCGTTTCCGCCTCAAAGTATCCTCCATCTGCCAACGTTTGGTTTTGAATGTAAAGTGTCCCTTCGTCTAAATAGGGAATCATGTTATGTGCAGAAATGCAAACAGATGTTTCAGAATCACCTGTGTAAGATGCAGAATAACCTCTATATGAATACACTTCACCCGTTCTTCTGTTATAGAACGATATTGTTGCAAGAAGGCCACCTGTGTTTACAGAAATCATGCCATTATTGAGTCTATGTATAGTGGCATTAGAGAAGGTTCCTGGTTTTTCCGTGTAAATCATCATACTTGGATCGCCAAAACAATGGAATAGTTCCGAGGTATATCGCGGATACCATGCTCTATTTGTATTCAAATATGCTTCGTCTGTTCTTTTTATTCCTTGGTCAAGGATTTGCCCTAAGCGATAAGTTGGAGTTGGTGTTGGAGAATAAGATGTACCATTGATAATTCCAAACTGAGGACGCAGATTCAAAGACGGCCATATAGCATCGAACATACCTTCTGCCAAGACATCGTTGGGGCCAGAAAGGCTGGATTCCGTTGCACCAAAAATGGCTACGCATCCACCATTTTCTTTTTTTAGAAAGCGTTCACAAAAACACTTGGCTCTATCAAACTGCCCTGTTTGACAACAAATTGAAAAAACTATAGGCAAAAACCGTCCATTATTTAAATGGCGAAGTGTGAGGCTACTAAATCGTGGCTTCGACCAACCATAATCCGAACCATGACCTCTCATCAAAACATATAACGCTTTCTGATTTATATAATCCCTTATGTCTTCCTTGCTTCCATTCCATGCAAATGATGGCTTCCTTAATTCTGCAGGTATCTCTTCACCATTTGCAAAATCAGGTTGATTCCAATGGGTCGGAATAATGGTATCTTCTGTAAAATATACTCTTTTGATACTATCTATTATGTTGAGCATCCCGTTCCTAATTCTTTCAGAAGTTAGAACAAATCTTCTGTCCTCATACCCATCAATAGGCTGAACTAGAATTGTATCATTTTTGTAATAATTCCAATCTTGAAAATATGCACAATGAACCCCTCTCCTATAAAAAGAAACATCATCTACAGGATTCTTCTCGTAATTGATAATCTTGTCAACAACAGTCATCGCTTCTTCACTTGTGCTTACAAGAATCCTACCTCGGAAAATATCTGGAGTGTAGCCACTGCTCATACATCCATAATAAAGGTCTGTAGGGTGATAATGATGTTCAAAATTAAAAATTTGGTCTCTAATAACACCAGGCACATCATTATGCCCACCAATAATCAGCAGGTATTCGATATTGTCCAAGTCGTATGCATTATGAACTACATTTTTCACCATTGTTGTATCCCAAGACTCCCTCATCGAAATCCTCACGTCAAAACCAAGCGTTCTCTTCCATTCTGCAAATCTGTTCACAGCTGTGGCGTATTTAGGAACAGAAATTATCAAATACTTGCTAGAGATGTCCCCTGTTAATTTTTCTGATGTCTTCTGATTTTCTTCCAGTTCGTGTGATTGGATGTTTAGTGCTATGTTATCAAGGAATGTATTACCATTAATTCTATCCTTAGAAAACTTTAATAGGGATTTCTTCAAATTCACAACATCATATTGAACACGATACTGAATCCTTGTGAACACACGTACTTTCTTATTAGCATAATCATATTGTACTGGTGTAATACAGACCTCTAATAGTTGTTGCCCACGGTAGTTATCATTGCGTGTAGTCGAAATTAGATTTGAAGGAAATACCCCCCTAAATTCGCTTATTGGTAAAACATTATTCTGTGTAAATGAATCATTCCCGCTATTGGGAAGTACGGGTCTTGCAGGAGAGATTTCCATGGGGATTTCAACAAATGCACTGTCACTTATGACAATTGTCGCCCCTGTTTCTGGAATAACAAAAGTATCCAATCTAGATAGTACCGCAGGCTCGCCCACATTACTGTTTGGCCAAAAACCTTCAATCTTGACAGATTTGGAATTCTTATATAAAGGGTCATCTTGCAAAATGATATTGTTTAAACAGTATGTTACAATAACACCATTTTTTGTCTCTTTGATATCTCGCAAGGCTATGGCCTGTCCCACTTCTCCAATCTCTGTCAGCGTCTTTAGTGAGATGGTTTTTTGTGCTCTTATTGTTACAACACATAGTAATAGGTATAATAAAGATAACACGTGCTTATTCATATTCAATATTCTATTTTTACTTTTCAATGATCATTCGTCTTGTCTGCACCACCTGTCCATCAGCTATCAGGCTGTAAAGGTACATTCCTTCAGCGAGTGAGGAGGCATCTAATTGTACGGTTTGCTTGCCACGGACATCAATGGTCATTTCCTGCTGTTTCTTGCCATTGAGGTCATAGATACACAGAACGGCCGATTGGACACTCTCTGGGATGGTGACAGCAATGGCAGTAGAGCTAGAACAGGGATTGGGCTTGTTCTGCCCGAGAGACAGCACTTGAACAGTCACGGCATTGCTGATACCTGTAGTCTTTTTTGCTTTCTTGGTTGCGCCTGCATTTCGTAACTCGCTTATATCGGCTTTCAGTTCCTTGATGGCTTGCACCAGGATAGGAACCATCTCCACATAGTTGATGCTCTTTGTTCCGTCTTCATTCTCATACACGAGGTCGGGGAACAACTCTTCCAACTGTTCGGCATCCAAGCCATAATGCTGCTTGCTGAGGACTTGTTCTTCCATCAACGTGAGAGGGATTTCTATTTCGGCTGTATCAGAAGTTGCAGTCTGGTTTTTGGCTGGTGTGGGAATGTCATGGTAGAAGGTACTGACATCCAATGATGTGAGCTGGTCTGCAAGGTGGCCAGAAGTAATATTCCTCGAAACATTGATGGATGAACTGCCAGATTGAGGTGAAGGAGCACTCACCATCACACCACTGATATTTCCAGTCACGGTGAGATTACCCTGCACTTTTACAGGACCACGGAAATAACCGGCATAGCGTTGGTCAAGAGCCTGTCCCATATCATAAACCGTTGATCCATACACTCCAGCACCATTTTCGCTTCCAATTACACCATAAAGGCCATAATTGTATCCATTAGTTGCACCACAAGCTTCACCATAAACTCCGAAACAGCGCCCAACTCCGATATTAATTGCATTAGTGGCTTGGGCACGAACGCCAAAGGAATAAGTGTTTCTAATATGATCTGCTCGAGCATTAATCGCCAAAGACCAAGGATAAGAGGGATCCTCTGCACCTGTTGGATAACGGATTGCTTCTAAAGTACCCATTGTGCTTGTGGAACTATACATTTTGATCCCATATTTTTCTGTCGGATTGGTATTTATGCTGATATGACCTATGGAGTCCATTATTAATTGTGCGTGTGCAATACTTGCAAAGCTAATGATCATGGTGAAAAGGATTGACTTCTTCATGAGTTGTGATTTGTTTAGTTTGTAAAATTGATTAAATAGAAAAATCACCCATTCCATCGGGAGAAATGAGCTCATTCGAGCTCAATTTCTCCTTGGAAGGTGATACCATCGCGGGTGACCTCGATGGTGTAGGTGCCGCTGAGGTAGCTGGGCAGGTTGATGTCTCCCTCTATATAAACATAGGTGGAGAAGACAACAGTGCCCGTCTCATCCTTCAGTTCCACAGTGGAGCCCACCGTGTTGGACGAGGCCGTCAGCGTGTAGCCGTCAAGATAGAAGACAGGGGTGTCCACAGGACTTCTGTGGTGTCCATTGTCCTCGCTTGGATCCTCAATTTGAATCTGAAGATCCAAAAGAATGGGAGATGCAACTACTTCAGATATTGGTAACATTGTAACCAACATCAACACGAATAAAAGATTTTTCTTAGTCATTTTCTTGTTCTTTTATGATTAAACGCTGCAAAGGTAGGGCATAAAAAGAGTACTGCCAAACATTTTCGTAAGAAAAAGTTCACCAAAATTCACCAAAGGCTTGTTAAATGAGGTTAATTGTAGCGTATCTAACAGAAAGCCAATGTGTTTTATAGTGAAGGAAAAAGTTCACTATAATTCATAAAAGGTGTATTAAGATGGTGGTGATTAAGAATTATGAGAACAATCCGTATTTTTGTTCCAGATTCTTGAAAAGAGAACGGGATGACTTTTCGTTGAAGAAGGTGTTGTTAATATCTGATTTGATATTTGAAACTGCGGACTTTCCAACGTGAAGAATATTGGCAATATCACTTTCACGCAAACCGAGAATGAGAAGGATGCATACCCGAATTACTTCTTCACGAGAGGTGTACAATTTGTGCAGGTCGGACAACAAGGTTGGGTAATGTTGACTGAATTCAAGCGTCAAACTATTCCAATCTTCCTCCTGTAAATCGAACTTTGACTTCCCCACAGCTTTCAGAATCTTTCTGGCAACTTCCGTGGATTTGAATGATTGTCCCTGTTCAAGGTCTTTTGTCAAAGTGCTAAAATGTTTCAACTCTGCTATCCTCATTCTCAGGCTATTCAATTCAGACTGATGGCGGGAGAGGCTTTCCTCATGAATGGCGGTAAGTTGATTCAGTTCTTGTTGTGCCTCTTCAAACTTGGTACGATACACTTGGACGTCTCCATCAGAACTTTGTAACTTGAGTTGAGCAAGTTCCATCATATTCTGATGGTTTGCTTCTAAAATTCGTAGAGCTTGTATCTCAGCCTGATATTTGCTTTCAGCGTCTGCCAGTTCTTCCCTTAAACGATTCAACTCCATTTGTTTCCGTAATCGTTTCCTCCTATTACGTAGCCAAAATCCAACGGAAAAGAGGACGAGGAAGAAAGATAGTGCTATGAAAACAGTCATCAAAAAGCGGGCATTGGCCGTCTTGGCTTTTAATTCTATTGCTTGTTGCCTGATTCGTGAATAGTTATAACTCCCTGTCATTTGGGCCATCAGTTGCCGGTCTTTCTTAACTACAGAAGAGTCATTAGATTGACAGTAGAGCAACGCATATTTTACAATGGAATCAACATCGTTTTGCTGGACGAACACGTTCAGTAAACCATGATACATGGCGTCCTCTTGTGAATATGACATGTCGGAATGTAGCATTTTTCTATAGAAGAACTCAGCTGAGTCCAATTGTCCATTCTGTTCATAGTATTGGCCCTTGTAACGGAAGAACATCCGCTTAGAGGCTGGCAACATGCCATTCTCATCAAAAAGTCCGGATTCTCTCTCATAGAAATCCATGAGTTCCTTTACTTTGTCCAACTTCCCAGCTTGTCGTAGATAAATAAACATGAGTGGTGGTGATGTCCAGGCCCATCTTTTCTTCCAACCATGCTGGAGATATAGTTCTTTTGCATGTAGAAGTATTTGTTCTGCTGAATCACTTCTATTTGCCAGTATATAGGCTGATGCATTTTGTGCATATTCATAAATGGCGTTAAGAGTATCTCCTGCCTGTAATGCATATTTGCTTGACAAGTAGTGACTTGATATTTCATGGGTTAAAAGAAATTGATAATGATACAGTTCTGCCATCTGTGAATAAACACAACTCAATACGTTGAAGTCACAATCGACAGAGAGCGTGTCAGCACATTCGATGGCATCATGGAAACATTCCAAGGCTTTAGGTGCCTCGTGCAGGTCACGGTAGGTGCAGCCCAGCAGGTAGTGGGCCTTCAGGCGCTGGTTAGGGGTGCCGTGACGGTCATAGTAACGGGCGACGACGCGCAGCACGGAGTCTGTCTGGAAATCCACGTAAGCCCGGTTCTGTGCCTGTGCCTTCAGCAGCTCATAGTCCATCTCCTCCCGCCGGCTCCAGCCCGTCTTCTGTGAGTCGGCCTCCGCCAGCAGACGATAGGCCGTCACAGCATCACCCGCCGTGAGCAGCGAATCCGCCTCGTGCATCAGTGCATGGTACCGCTTGCCGCCCCCGCAGGCAGCGAGGAGCAGCAATCCCAGCATGAATAAGAACAGGCTCTTTTTCATAGAACTGATGATATCTGTCGTTGCGTTTCTCAGTTTTCTGCTGCAAAAGTAGCACTTATTCTTGGAACGTCCAAATAAATGGAGATTTTTCTTCTGAATCGCCCGTATCATCGGGAGAATTGAGCTCACTCGAGCTCACTTCCTCACTCTCTTCTTCCCATTCTCAATATACACTCCCTTCGGGAGCACAGAGCCCACAGAGGAGGTGGAGGGCACAGTGAGGCGGCGACCGGAGAGGTCGAAAGGGTGATGATTAGTGCTATTGGGGACAAGGGCACTGCCTATAGAAGTGGAAATCTCTGCTTCATAGAAGTCGCCATATTTGTATATGTATGTTTCATCAACTTTGCAACCGATACTCCAACTGCTTTGTTTGAGCATGCAATGTCAGACAGATTGCTGACAAAGCTAATGTAAAAACTAATCTTTCTTTCATACTAATTTATGGTAAAGTTTAACTTATAGTTTAAAACTTCTTTTCCGTCAATCCTTAT
>JAFZSP010000090.1 GCA_017619335.1 Bacteroidaceae bacterium | reverse complement strand
GGAGTCGAGAACTTCGGCATGTGCGTTGATGAAATCCTGTGCGGGCTTCTCGGCAAGGATGTCGATGCGCAGGGATGAGCCTTTTTCATTGAAAAGGGCTTTCATCATACCCTTGAAGAGGGATGAGAGCTTCTGCCCGATTTCGCCTTTGTCGAATGTTGCGATTGAATCGCAACTTAAGGGACGGGACATGATTTGGGAGTAGCGGCGGTGCAGCCCCAGGTAATCACTGGGGCTCAGTCGAAAAAAGGCTTGGCGTTCTTTTTCCCGTTTTCCTCTTGTGGCTGCGACTGAGTCGCAGCATACTGTGAAGCCCTGCGTTCGCCCACGGGCATGTTGTATTTCTCCTGGAAGTAGGCACCGTCCACTTCGAAGTTATTGAGTACCATTTCCTCGTAGGCTTTCTGCTGCTCGGGCGTGTAGTCGGTAGAGTAGTCCCAGTCGAAATGAATGCCCTGCAGCGGGAAGCCGTGTCGGATCATGCGGGGCAGGAGTTGATTGTTGACCATGTCGCGAATGGTGTCGCAGTCAGCCTCGATGAGGTTCTGGAAGACCTCCAGGTGTGTTTCCGACTGTGAGAGGCTGGAACCGTCCTCGATGGTCATTGTCTGCCCGATGATGAGCTTAGAGAGTTCGGAGTTGGCTCGGTCGATGCGTTTGTCATAGACGTTGAAAGCGTCGCCTCGTGAAGACTCAACGACCTCGATGTTGGTACCCTCCTGGAAGATTCCCCATCCCTCGGTTCCCATGTCGGCCATCATCCGCTCCATCTTGGCGAGTTCCTTGTCATCGCGCGATGTTGTGCGTGCGATACGCATGGGCATGCCGAAGATCTCAGCGAAGGTGTCCCAGAAGGCAAGTGCATTTTTCTTGGGTATGGTCTGCGTGGCCGCCTTGAGGTAAAGTCCGAGGCTGTCAGGCTGTCCGACCTCGATGAGCCAGTCAGCGAACGGCGTGTCATGGTAGTCGATGCCTGTGTGCCAATCCTGTGAGAGGTCAGTGACCACACGGTGGTATTCCGGAATGACATGCTTGCGCGTAATGAGCTTCACGCCATCGTATGAGAGGCGAGAACCCGACGGGGAACCGTCGGGCACGGTGACAAGGTTACCCAGTTCGATGAGTGAGTGTCCCCAATAGTTGGCGTCGAGCGCATACTTCATGAGCTGCTTGAACCAAGGCGTGTTGAAATAGTTGACGGCCTCCTGGTCTTCATCGCCCTTGTCATTGACGAGTTTGAAGGATCGAGCCATGACGAATCCCTCTCGCTGCTGTATACATCCTGAGAGATGCAGGTCCACTTCGACGTCGCGATAGATGTCGTAGAGCCTCTGGCGATTCGGGTTATCCACGTTGATGGCCATTTGCCATGCATTCCGCCAGTCGCCGATATCCTTCCGGGTGAGTGAGTCGGTGGTTCGCTGCAGTTGCATGACCGTCTTCTTGAACCGCTGTGCATCCTTTTTTGCCAGCCGCAATGTGCCGAACGGTGTGCGCACCAGCATTTTTTCTTTATTCTTTTTCATGGGTTGAATGGGTTTTAGGGTTTAATTTGGGTGGAAAGGTTACCAGTTGTGGCGTAGTTTCTTCTGGCAGCCGTACACCATGGGGAATCCAACCGGGTTGCCGTCCTCATCGATGGCGAGCGGTAGATCCGGTACGATTTTCCCTGCCTGCACGCCTTCGAGCCACTTGACGGCGCGTTCATAACGCTCACGGCGGATTTCGATTCCCATTTTCTGTGGCAGCGATGCGGCCATGTGGTAGAGTGCGATATCGCATGTGTACATGACGATGAGACGGTTTCTGCCTTCCATAGCGGCTGCAGAGCCGTCGCCTACGGAGAAGATGGCCTCTACGTCGTACTTTGGACGGAGGTAGCCGCTTATTTCCTCTATGGCTTCCGTCTCGGCGTTGTTGCGGTTCTGCTGGCTGACCTGGGATATGACTTTCAAAGCCTGGTCTCCGATGACCACTTTATAATCTTGATCTGTGATAAACATACGCCAATAAACGATTAGATGGTTACATATAAGGCCTTCTGTTCGATATCCTGGACGGTGGTTTCCTTCCGGAAGATGCCGTTGGCTACGAACTTCCTGAGTTCCTGCTTGGAGATGACCTCAAGCCGCTTGTTAATGACTAGCACCATGTATTTGCGGTGCGTGATGTGGTGAAGTTGGTCAGCCTTCCTGACAGCGCGTTTGAAGCGGAAGGCGAAGATTGAATCTTTGATGAGTTGGAACATATTTCTTTGCACTACCATTGGTTTTTAGAGGTAGGGCGCTTGCCGAACCTCGGTGAATAAATCTGCTGACGCGTATTCTTCTGGAGGATGTAGATGGCCCCTTCATCAGCATCGGGTGCATCGTCGTTTCCTGACATGCCTTTCTCGAAGGCCAGGAGTTGCTCCAGTCCTGCCTGCATATCGGGGTCATCCTTCTGCGACTGGTCATAGAAGACGAAGCCCCGTTCCCATAGCGGGCTGATGGCCTCGATTCGCTGGAACTTGTCCGGCTTCTTGCGTGTGTCGCCCGTGATGGGGAGTTGGTAGCCTCGGATGTTGCCCTCGGTGGTGAACTCGTCAAGGAGGATGTCCTGCATGAAAGATGCCTCCATAGCGAATCGGATGGCAATGCCCACGTCCTGGCTCCACTCGTAGAGGTCGTAGCACCATCGGACAAGTTCCGCCACTGACGCCTTTCGGACGAAAGCTCGGAGGTTCCAGAGATTGGTCTTATGCTTTCCCCAGAGTTTTGCAGCCTTGGTGTCGTTGGACTTCTTTGATTTCCACGACGGGTCGATATAGAGCACCAGTTCGGTGAACTCCTTCCATGCCGGCCGCTTAGCCCAGCGTATCCACTCCTGACGGAATACGGTACCCTCGATGATGGGGTTGTGCATCATCTCCTTGTTCCACGCGCGGTAGCCGACGAACTCCATGTACTGGCGCGCCTCCTCCTTTGTCCATTTCTCTCTCCAGACAGGGTTTCCATCGTTGTCAACGGCATATACCGTGGATACGTGAACGCCCTTTGTGGCACAGATATTTGCCAGTACGGAAGTCTTGGATATGAGGTTTCCGACCATGAGGAAGCGTCCACGTCCTACATCCAAGGCCCCGAAGAGCGCTTCCTTGACCCAGTCGGTGAGTTCCTGCACGCGCCGTTTGTTGCGGCAGAGTTCGTCGTCGTCGAGGTCATCGATGACGATATAGTCAGGACGCGACTCCCGCTTTCGGAGTCCACGCGGTGACTGTCCACGTCCGCAAGCCAGGAAATACACGCCATCCTTTGTGGTGAACTCCCCCTCGGTCCAGCTACCGACGGACATCTGCTTTCCGAAGTCGGCAATTATGCGCTTATTGTACTGGAGCTCCGCCTGAATGTCGCCCAGGAGTCGGTCGGCAGAGTCCTCGGACTTACCGACGATGACCATGAAGTTGATGAGCCGCTTGGACTGGAACATGAGCCAAAGCGGCATGAATATGTCGAAGTGAGTGGACTTGGCATGGCCACGCGGCCACTTAAATACAGCCTTGAGGTTAGGTGTGTTCTTCACCTTGGCAGCAGCAGCATTATGAAAGGGCGCATTGTGGATGATACGTATCGGCTCGCCAGTGACCTTGTCGCGCAGGGTGAGGAAATGCGGGAAATAATACTCACAGAAAGCGGCATAGTCACGCCGGAGTCGGCTGATGCGCTGTTCCCGCTGCGTGGCATTCTCCCGTACGAGACTCTTCGTATCAGTCAGGTTCTGGATCTGGCGGCAGTGCTCTCGCCATTCCTCCTGCATCTTTTTCAGGTCGGTGATTGTTGGCATATTCTAGGGATCTAGGAGATTCTAGGGGATTCTAGGAGATTCTAGGAGGTGCTAGGATCAGAGAGATGACGGTGATGTCATCCTATCCATAAGGAACTTGTTCTGGTACTTGTTGATGGCCTTGATGAGTTCGGGTGTGATTTCCGGGTCATAGGAAGCCTGGTCCTGAATCCATCTGTTGAATGCCATGAACACCTCGATGGCATCGATGACATTCGCCTTCTTGTCGAGTTTCTCTATGGTGGCCGATAGTTTCGACAGTTTGTCGGCGATTGTCCCGATGGCCTCAGGGTCGCCCGATGCATTGACCTGCGAGATGAGGTTGTCGATGGCGAGGAGCAGTTTGTTGACCAACTCCGGTCGTGTTATCTGTGTTGCAGCACGCTGCTCTTTCCAACTTTCCGCAGCCGACCATTTCGAGACGGACTGCCGCGACACTCCCAACTGGTCAGCAATCTGTGAGAGTTCCATTCCGGAGAGGTAGAGGGAACGTGCCACAGTCTTTTTCCTTTCAATTTCTGCTTTTTTCATTTTCATTTGGTGTTTTATCAAGTGCAAAGTTGGTAAAAATAGGTGACGCGACGAAAAAAGTGTGCAATGGTTGCATAGATGTGTGCAAGGGTTGCACACTTATTTTCCGGTTTGTGGGAAAATGGGTAAACTTGCACCGGTAAATGGAGCCATTCCATCGTTGCGACCCAGTCGCAACATACTATTATAAAGCAATAAAGAATCATGAGCAAGACAAAAAGAGTAAGAATCAGCAACGAGCGCCTGAACAGTTACGGTACCCGTGTACTGACGAGCGGCATGGACGTGGACCAGTACAACCGAAACCCCGTTTTGCTGTACATGCACGAACGTGGCCAGGTGATCGGTCTCGTAAAAGACCTGAAGGTGGAAGGAGACGAGATTACCGGTGAACTGATGTTTGACGAGGCCACCGAACTGAGCCAGCGATGCAAGAAACAGTGGGAGTTCGGCAGCCTGAAGATGGTGAGCGTGGGTATCGACATCCTAGAACTGAGTGAAGACCCCAAGCTCCTGGTGGTAGGCCAGACGTGCCCCACGATCAGCAAGAGCAAGCTCTTCGAGGTGTCGGTGGTTGACATCGGTGCCAATGACGACGCCATTGTTCTCCAGAAAGACGGAAAGCGCCTTGCATTAGGAAAAGATGCGGCAGACGTGTTGCCGCTGCTAGGCAAAACAAATATTATTAACAATCAAACCCCAAAAAAACAAATGGATCAAGAGAAGTTAGCCCTTGAACTGGGCTTGCCCAAGGATGCCGACGAAGCGGCCATTACCGCAGCGCTGGCCAAACTGAAGGGTTCTGCGCAGGAGTCAGAGACCCTTCGTCAGGAACGCGACACGCTGCGTGCCGCCCGTATCGAAACCCTTGTGAACGCTGCCATTGCCGAAAAGAAGATCGGTGAAGACAAGAAGCAGCAGTTCCTGGATCTCGGCAAGAAGATCGGTGCCGAGGAGTTGAAGCAGACCTTCGACGCCATGTCAGCCCAGGTTAAACTGAGCACGCTGGTAAGTGGCGGTTCACCAGCCGGTCAGTCTGGCGAGTGGAAGAAACTGAGTGACGTGCCCGGCGAGGAACTGGCCAAGATGCGTGCCGAGAACCCTGCGCAGTACAAGAAACTGTACAAGGCCGAGTACGGTATTGATTGTGAGATTTAAGTTGCGACAGAGTCGCAACATACAGAACAATTGCGAATCATAAAAACAGAAAGATCATGAAGAAATTTATTGGAGTGATTTTAGCAGTTCTGGTGAACTGCGTGATGGGCAGCACGCTTGCTGCCGTGGCTGGTGTTACCCCGATCGTGGGTGCCGTCGGCCTGAATGTGGTTGCCCTTGCAATGGGTAACGTAGTCCCTGCCGGCAGTTTAGGCGCCGGTGTCTATACGGAGATCTGGACGGGTGAGCTGGTGAAGTATCTTCGCCGTGGCCTGGAGGCCACCTGGCTTGACGGCATCCCCGACAGTTCGAGCATTGTGAACAATGACGTGATTCACCTGGTAGAGGTAGGCGTTGACCCTGACGTATTGATCAACAACACGACCTATCCCATCCCCTTGCAGGCACTTGATGATGCCGACATCGCCATTCAGCTGGATAAGTTCCAGACGAAGGTGACCCCGATTACCGACGATGAGCTGTATGCCATCAGCTATGATAAGATGCAGCGTGTGAAGGAAAGCCACGGCAACGCCATCAACGACTCGAAGTTCCAGAAAGCCGCCCATGCCCTGTGTGCTCAGCAGAACAGTGCCACCACCCCGGTACTGGTCACCACCGGCGAGCGCGATGCCGACACCGGCCGATTGAAGTTGTGCGTGCAGGACATCATCAACCTGAAGCGCGCGATGGACAAGCTGAAGGTGCCAGCCGACAACCGCCGTCTGGTATTGTGTACCGACCATGTGAACGACCTGCTGGAGACAAGCCAGGTGTTCAAGGAACAGTACAACATCAACCGCGCCGACGGTACCGTAGGCAAGCTGTTCGGCTTCAACATCTACGAATTTGCGAATAACCCGCTTTACACGACCGCAGGCGTGAAGAAAGCCGTGGGTGCAGCAGCTGAGACTGGCGAGTTCCAGTGCTCGTTTGCCTTCTACGTTCCCCGTGTGTTCAAAGCCACCGGTTCTACGAAGATGTACTTCAGCGAGGCTGCCACGGATCCCGAATATCAGCGCAACAAGATTAACTTCCGCCACATGTTTATTGCCCTTCCCAAGAAGGCCGATGCAGGCGGTGTGATCAGAAGTGGCTATCAGGCATCAGCAACCGTTCCTGAGGGATAATCCCTAACGATAACGCTAACGATAACGATAACATTAACGAAAACGATTGACAATGAAACTGATTGTGAAGAACAAATTCCGTGACAAGAACGACCATGTGACGGAATACCCCAAGGACACCATCCTTGACGTGCAGGACAAAGAGCGTGCTGACGACCTTGTGAATCGCGGTCTGTGTGCTGAGTACAAAGGCCGGAAAGGCACCAACGTGACTCTGGCCGCGGCTGAGCCGCAGCCTGCTGAGAAACCGGAGGATAATCCGGTAGCCGATGGTTCTAAAGAGCCTGCTGACGGTGGTGAGAAAGCCAAGTCTGAAGGAAAAGGAAAATGAGTAAGTCTCTGAGATATCTTGTCATCCACTGTACTGCTACCCCAGAGGGTCGCGAGGTGACCAGTGCCGAGATCCGGCACTGGCACTGCGACCCCGTGAAGAAGGGTGGCAGAGGCTGGAAGCAGGTAGGCTACACTGACATGATCCATCTGAACGGCGGCGTGGAGCGGCTGGTGGGCAACAATGAAGATGCCTGGGTGGATCCATGGGAAGTGACTAACGGTGCTGCCGGTTATAACCAGGTGAGCCGTCATATCGTCTATGTGGGCGGTATGAGCAAGGACGGGAAGACCAATAGGGATACCCGCACGCAGGCTCAGAAGGAAGCCATGGCGAAGTACGTGAAGAACTTCCACCGGAAGCATCCGGACGTGGCGATCGTGGGACACAGAGACCTGCCCGGCGTGAAGAAGGCCTGTCCCTGCTTCGACGTGAAGAGGTGGCTGAAAGATATCGGGCTGCTGTGAACAGCAGCATACCTAAACTATAATACGAGAGATGGACGGAATGCTTGACATACTGCAATGGGCTTTACCTTCGGGTGCCATCGGTTCGGTGGTGACGTGGTTTTTCGGTCGTACGCTCAGGCGTACCCGTGAGGCCAAAGAGATCCATGACACGTACAAGCAGATGTATGAAGACGTTTCGTCCTCGCTTGTGATACTACAACAGAAGTACGAAGAGACCAATGAGAAACTGGAAGAACTTACGGCCGAGCACCTGCGCACCCGGCGTGCGCTCAACCGGCTCAGCCGAGCGATTGAGGCTATTGAATCATGTGATTACAGCCGTATTTGTCCTGTGCGCAGTGAGTTGCAAGTCAGCGAAGAGTGTGACGCAGGACTCCACGGCAGTAACGGAAGACAGCCTGGCGGCAAGCGCAGTTCACGGCGCGAGCATCAGGACCGCGGGCGGAACCCCCGGAACGGGGACCGCACGAATCCGGATCATGCTGGAACCAAGTCCCTCCCCGGACATCAGCAGCCCCTCTCCAGCCTTCCCCTCAAGGGAGGGGGTCATGACTCTCACCAACCAGCCACGGCTGGTGATTGAGGCCGAAGCTGACGGCAGCGGCGGGACGGCTCCTGATGTAGAGGCGGTCAGCAGCGGTGAGAACCACTGGGAGCGCAGCGGCAAAGCCGCAGCCTACGCTGAACAGCAGTCAGCCAGTGGCGGTGAAGGCAATAGTACGTGGCGGAAAGCCCGGGACGCACTTCTGCTGGTACTAATCTTAACGATAACGATAGCGATAACGTTAAAGATAACTATTAAAAAGCATTCCAAAACCATTTAAACAACATTTGAACATTATGCCAAACTCAAACGGAAATTACATCAACGGCAGCGACCTGCTGCTGAAAGTTGGCGGTAAGGCCATCGGTCACTGCACGAGCCACACGTTGACGTTCAATTCAGAGACCAAGGACAGAGCCGTGAAGCCTGTTGCCTCTGCAGCTAAGAGTGCCGGCCTTTGGAAAGGCAAGGGAGTAACCGGCATGTCCATCTCCATCAGTTTCGAGGGTCTGCGCTTCTACGATGAGACAGAGAACGGCTTCAGCGAGATAGCCAATCTATGGGGAGAGGGCCAAAGCGTTGACGTAGAGGCCTTCGAGCGTGAAGACTCTGCTACTCCCTATGTGTCAGGAAAATTTATCATTGCCTCGCTGGAGGAGACCTCTCCTGCTCAGGACGATGCGACCTATTCCGGCAGTCTGGAGAATGACGGTGAGCCCACGACCTATCCTGGAAAGGGCGGAGCATCGCAAGAGGGCTAAATAACATGTATCTTAACAGCCCCTTCCTCCACCCAGGGGGAGGGGGTTTAGGATTGACGGTTGCGATGCAATCGCAACATACAAAAGACGTTACATGACGATTAACTTAGAGATTACGAGATGAAAGAGATATACATAGAATTAGACGGGAAGCAGTTACCCTGCCGACCGACGATGGGTGCGATGCTCCGCTTTAAGAAGGAGACCGGCCGTGATGCCATGACAATCACGGACAACGACCTTGAGGGGAACATCACGTTCCTGTGGTGCTGCATCGTGAGCGCATGCAAGCACGACGGCAAGGAGTTCGACATGAGCCTCATGGACTTTGCCGATGCCGTAGGTCTGGACGACGTGAGCAGCTGGGCAGACCAACTCAATGCTGCCGGGAAATCCGGTGGCGGAGCAGCAGCTACTGACGGCGAAAAAAAAACGCGCCGGAAATAGAAGAACTGCTAGGGTTCGCCCTTGGCTGTATGGGTATGCGGCTGGATGACTGGTGCCGGCTGGACGTGGACGATTTCAACAGTGCTGCGAAAGCCTGGAGCGAGATGCGCGACGGTGGTGAACGTGGACAATGGGAGCGTATGCGTGTCCTGGCAAGCATCGTCATCCTGCCGCATGTGAAAGGCAGGATGAAGCCGGAGCGACTTCTTCCGCTGCCATGGGATAAAAATAAAGCCAGGACTTCAAAGAGCCAAGGAGAACCTGTTAGCGCTGAAGCACAGAAGGCACGGCTGCTGGAGGTGATGAAGCGGAAAGGGGTTGCTATACAATAGCAACATATAAGAGACGGGACATGGGGCAAATGGGAAAGGCTATACTCCGTACCACCAAGGGAGATGACCACTGGCGCTTGAATCCATAGCCTTACTAATCACTCGATAAACAAGTATGGATCCTGTGATAGTTACTACAATGGCCGACCAAAAGATCATCCATGCGTCATAAGTGAAGAATCCTACCGCCATCACAATCCATGCGATGAAGCCTATGAGGGCAACGAGCCAACTGGGGAGAATCTTCTTCATATCATTCACATTTTAAATCCGCTACAAATATACAAAAAAAACGGGAATAATCATCAAAAAACGGGTTAAAAAGAAATGAACGACGTAAAAATTAACATCCGTTTAAACGTTGACGGCAAGGATAGCCTTGTCGGTGCAACTCTCAATGCTAAAGAAATGCAGAAAGCATTGAACGGGACAAAGGACAGTGTTACCAAATTGAGAGAGTCTTTCATTACTTTTAACCAAGGAATTGAGATTTTCAGAAACCTTACGGGTGCTGTTTCACAGTTCTGCAATGTGTTGAATTCAGCAACTGCTGACGCACAGAGTTTCAGCCAGGCGATGGCCGCTGCCAATACAATGGCCGGAAAGGATGCTGCCGGATTTGCCCAGTTGAAGGATGAGGTGGCGGAACTGAGCAAGACGATTCCTGTGGCGAGAGACCAGTTGGCCAACGGTCTGTATCAGGTTATTTCGAACGGGGTTCCTGAAGACAACTGGGTTAGTTTCCTGGAGAAGTCGGCCAAGGCGAGTGTGGGCGGACTGGCTAATCTGGAAGAAGTGGTGAAGGTGACCTCGACCGTAATCAAGAACTACGGTCTGGAATGGAGTGCAGCCCAGGAGATCCAGGATAAGATCCAGCTGACTGCCAAAAACGGTGTGACCAGTTTTGAGCAGTTGGCCCAAGCCCTTCCCCGCGTGACGGGTAACGCCTCGACGCTTGGCGTGACCATAGATGAACTGATGGCCACTTTCTCGACGCTGACCGGTGTGAGTGGTAACACCGCCGAGGTGAGTACGCAGCTGGCCGCCATATTCACAGCTTTGGTAAAGCCATCCTCGGAAGCCACGGAGATGGCGCAGAAGATGGGAATCCAGTTTGATGCAGCCTCAATTAAGGCAGCCGGTGGCATGCGTCAGTTCCTGACCCAACTGGATGCTGCCGTAGCGCAGTATTCGAAGAACCACAAAGTGCTGAGCGAAGAAGTTTACGGCAAGTTGTTCGGCAGCGCGGAGAGCCTCCGTGCGCTGGGTCCGCTGACCGGTAATCTGGCAGACACGTTTGCCAAGAATGTGGACAATATGCGTGGCAGTGCCGGAACGATAGAAGAAGCCTTCGATACGATAGGTGAAACAGGAGCGGCGAAGAGTCAACTGCTGGCCAATAAGCTCGGTGCGATATCGGATGCTATCTACGAGAAAGTAGGCCCGGCACTGCCCCTGCTGAACATGAGTTCGCAGATTGGTGAGACCATCACATCGGTTGGTGTTTTGGCACTATCGCTGAAAGGACTTGGCATCACGTCGGCCATGAGTGGCCTGCTAGGATGGAGCCGGATGGAAAATATTGCCCTGAAGATGCTCACTGCAACCAGTCTGACCACACGGGCCGGATTCACGGCACTGCGTGTTGCAACGATAGCCCTTTACGGAGCGATGTCGCTTGGTCTTACGCTGGCTATCAGCGGTGTTATAGAACTGCTGAGCCACCTGATAGGGAAGGGCGAGGAGGCCAAGGACAAAGTGGGCGAGTTGAAAGAGGAATGGGGAAAATACCAGGCAGAAGCCGAGAAGGCAACCCACACGGAAGAGATCAAGAACCTGAAGATACTCCAGAGCCAGATACAGAAAGCCAAGGAAGGTTCCGCCGAACGTCTGGCCTTTATCAACCGTGCCGCCCGAGCGCTGGGCTTGAACATAGACGCAGCAGCCACCCTGAAGGGCAAGGAAGACATGGTGAACGATGCCATCAGGGAGCGTATCCGTCTGCTGCAGATAGCAGCCAAGGCCGAGTTCTACACGAAGAAAGCCGTAGAGAGCGAGGAAGAAGAACGCGAGACGATTATCGGGGCTGTTGGGAACCGGAAAATAATCAACCCCGATGGCACGATGAGAGACGCGACGCTTGGCGAACTGCGGCAGAAATTCCAGGAAGTACCACTGGCACAACGCGATGCACGCTACTATAACGCAAAGGTGAAGATTGACACAAAAAGTAAGCTGACAGACAGGCTGAACAGCCAGGCAGAATACTATACGGGGCAACAAGTGAAGGGAGAGGCCGCAACACAGTCGCCGCAGAAAGATCCAGTGCCACCGCACCATGCACTGGCCGATGAGTTCGCAAAGGACAAGAATAAGAACAAAAATAATAACAAGCATGAATATGACGGCACGAATCTGATAGAGAATGCCGAGACATACAAAGAGCTTGGAAACAATATACAATACTACCAGAAGCAGCTGGAGAAAACGAACCCCGCCGACAAAGAGCGTATCAAACTGCTTGCAGGCCTGAAAGAGAAATCGGAGAAGGCCCAGGAAGCTATCAGCATGATGATTGAGGAAGCCGGGGTCTCTGCCACGCCGAAGACTATAGAGGAATACGACAAAGCCATCTCACTGCTGGAGAAGAAGCGCGGCAGTGCGACGAAGGAAAACCTGTCCACAATTGATGCCCAGATAAAAGATCTGCAGCAAGAGCGCGAGGCCCTGGAGAGTACCCGCATAGCCACTCTGAAGCCCGAAGACATCAAGAGCTACGACGAACTGGGCGAGAAGATATCGTATGTGGAAGATCAGATCAAGAAAGCCGATGACAAGAGCCGAACATTCTGGGAGCGTCAGCGGGAAGGTCTTCGGGAGCTAGAAGAAGAGAAAGCCATCCGCGAGCGTCTTAACGCCCTTGGACCGAAAGCTAATGACCACGAACGTCAGAAATTCATTGACGGGCTGTTTGGTATGAAGGAAAAGATACAGGTGGACTTCGAAGCCGGCAAGATAAGCGAGAAAGATGCCGAGCAGCAGATGAATCAGCTGCAGCAGATGTTCCGCGACCTTGGCATAGATATTCCCGTGAATCTGGACACGAGCAATGTAGACACCGACTTTACCAAAAACCTGAGCAGTGCGTTTGACGGTCTGACGGGTGTGATGCAGGCCTTCAACCAAGAGGTGGACGGTTCGGTTGCCAGCATTACGAAATGGGCAAGTCAGACGCTGAGTGCCGTAGCATCATGCGTGGCAGCGTTCATAGCATTGGCCGGTGCGAAGAGTGCGGCGAGTGCAGCCGAGACGCCTATTGTGGGCTGGATTATGGCTGCCGGAGCGGCAGTTGGCGTGATAGCAGCCCTTTCATCGGTCTGTAAGTTTGCGGATGGCGGACTGGTGAGCGGCCCGACACTGGGTCTTATCGGTGAGTATCCGGGTGCTAGCAGCAACCCCGAGGTGATTGCGCCTTTGGACAAGCTGAAGAGAATGATTCAGCCGCAGCAGGTGTCGATGGCTCCTGGTACCATTTTAGGGAAGATACGCGGGCGTGACATTGTGCTGGTGGCCGGTAACGAGAGCCAGATTGGGGCGAAGAGCGGGCGACGGACGAACATCCTGGGATGAGTGATGGTTGCGATACAATCGCAACTACAATAGACGGGACATTCCTTAACGTTAACGATAACGATAACAATAACAATGATATTGAGATATGTACTTGCACGGAAGTTTCATTGACAGGGAGGGACAACGGGTGACGGTGGAGATCGTGACCGGTGGTACCCGCACTCCAAATGTAGAGATTGGTACGGAGGAAGGCGGCGTGTGGTTCCAGAGTGCCGACGCAGTGGTGATTGAGTCGAGCGTGAACGATACTCGCGACGTTCTGCTCCGGCACAGCTGTACGATCAGGCTGCTGACCCGCGACCATTTAGGCGACCTGTTCTGCCGTAACTGCCGTGATGCGGTAGTGAACGTGAAGCGCGGGGGCTCGCTTGTATTTGCCGGCTATCTGGAGCCTCAGGTTTATGAGCAGGGCTACAACAACGAGCTGGACGAGCTGGAGCTGAACTGTGTGGATGCCCTGAGTGCCCTGCAGTACCGGAACTACAAGGGTATAGGCGAATCTGCGAGCTATGCCACGGTGAAGCGCGAAGCCGGCCAATGCAGCTTCCGTGAGATTCTGAATGAGATGCTCAACGAGGTTACCACCGGACTCAACCTGGATAGTCCCGAATCCCCTCTTCCTATATGGTATGACGGCAGCATGGCACTGAGTTCCGAGACGGTGGGCGACCGTTACGACACCCTGAATCACCTTCAGGTGAGCACGCTATTGTTCCTCGGTGACGGAGAAGACGACGTGTGGACAGAAGACGTGATAGCAGAAGAGCTGCTGCGGTGGCTGAACCTGCACGTAGTGGAGGATAGCGGAGCGCTATGGATCTTCAACTGGGATACGGTGAAGAATGGCGGTTCCACATCTTGGCATCAACTGAATGGCGGCGGTACGACATCGACAACGGGAACTAACCAGGAAATCACCCTGGCGAATGTGGCCGACACGGATACGACGCTGAGTGTATGCGAGGTGAAGAATCAGGTAATCGTGACCTGCGAACGTGAGGAAGTGGAGACGCTGATAGATGATCCTCTGGACGGTGACAGTCTGGTGTCGAAGTTCGACTGCAAGCAGAAGTACATGACAGAATACATCGCAGAAGGCAGCGGCGACGATGCCAACGATGCCTTCAATGACATGGTCGTACACGACAAGGCTACGGACTATAAAGATGCGAAAGTGTATGAATGGTACATGCAGGTAATGGAGAATCCATCCTGGAAGCTGTACTACAAAGAGAACGGCACGAGGAAGGAGCTGCCGGAACTGTATGATCATAGCGGTAATACCTTCATCAACCAGGACAAAGTGACGAGATGGCTGAAGAGCCATAGCCTTGTTCCCTGCT